>NZ_DASQYZ010000221.1:0-171773 GCF_035638955.1 Oligoflexus sp.
AAACTGAGGAGTGAAAAGGAAATCAGGATACGACTAAACCTCTGAATTTACAGTGGAATAACACGAATAGATAAGAATTCAGTCAGGACACACCTCACAGGGCCAGAGTGATCAAGAATTAATCATGCGTTTGCCCTGGGGAACAACCGATGCTTTCATGGTCCATACTCCGGCTGGGGTTGGGCTACTACCAAAGGCCCGCAAAGCAAATTCAATGCCGCCACGCAGCAGGCTTCCCCACTGCATTTCAAGGGTATTCCAGGGTTTTTTGGAGGGGTGATGTACCAAAACATGGACCTGATGTGCAGGTTTCAAGACGTTGGCTGGGGCTATTTTGCGGGCTTCTGCAGAGTCCTATTGACTTACTTGGGAATTGGTTTATAAGGACCGCATACTCTTTCAGCCAAGGATATTCCCTATGCATGGCGCAATATCAAACAAGTATGCACAGCTTCTAACTTTGGTTTTTTTGATGACAGCTTGCGGCACACCCAAGGACGAAGTTCCGAAGGATCAGGGACCTGTGCGGGTGTCCTGGCCTGAGTTGGACCAACAGGGACTTGTGGATGCCGACCTTCCGCCGTTCGAAATGAACGAAAAAAGCTTTATTGGCACTGGACGTTTTAATAGTATTTTTTGGTTGGATTTTGAAGGGGCCACGGTGACCGCGGCTGAATCCTTTATCGTAAAAAATGCCGGCCTTAATCAGGTAACCGTACCGCCCTTTACTTCGGCCGATATTGGTTCGAAAGAAGATCGCGAGGTCCTGAAACTCGCCTTGGTGCAAAACCTCGTCGCCCTCTTTCCTGACGTTGATATTAAACTCACGACTACCAAGCCTATCGCCAATGTTTTCAATCGTGTGCATATCGGCGGTTCGAATTTTACCGGTCGCCCCCGGGTGGTGGGCATCGCGCCTTTGGATCTGGGCAATCGATCCGGCGATGATATCCTCTTTATCTATTCCAAGGATCTGCGTGATCAGGGCAATGTGGAAGCGATTAAAACCAAGCTTACCCATGTGATCGCGCATGAGATCGCCCATTCTTTGGGCGCCAGACATATTGATAATACCCAGGCCTTAATGAAGACCAGCGTCGCGGTTGAAGCCGACTCGTTTAATGCGACGGGTCCGATTGTGGATGCGCCTAAGGAAACGGAAAATTCCCTGCAGGTTTTGCTCAACAGCGCCGGTTCAAGGAGCGCGGCCTTTGCCGAAAAAACGCTGCCGCAGATCGTGGACCTGGGGACGGTCGCTAAAGGGGGCGTGATTCAATACACCGTCATCACCCGCGATAACTTCGTCGCCAACCCGGGTATCAATCTCAACAGTTTCCGATATACCTGGACATTTGAAGGCAAGCAGACGGATGGGAATTCGGTGCTGATGACCTTTGACGATAAAGACGATCATATCCTGGAGTTGAAGGTCCAGGATGATGCGGGCCAGAGTCGATCTTTTCAATTTTCGGTAGGCCGACGCCGCTGATCGTTTTTATCTGAAATCAAGCCGCTTCGTGAATATGGCCCCATCGGGGCAAAGGACGCTCAAAGACCCTTCGCACGCTGGACTTAGATCCTGAAATTTCTTGCGGAAAGCTTCCGGAAATGGATAGGCCTTGAGCCCGGCTTCGATCCCTGCCTTAAGATGCTCGTGACGTTTGGCAATCCAGGGAAAGGCCTCGATCGTCATAAGGTCAAAGCGCTCGAAATCCTTCAAATCGTTCGATGATAAGCCTTGGGTTTCCATAATAAGATCATTGGACAGCACGCAATCCAGACGACCGGCCTTCAGCATTTGGATGCCGGCTTTTTGATCGGTCAGTGTTTGGATCTCAACACGGCCCGAATCCATATGGTCCATCAGCAGCTTCATGAGCAAATAGCCGAGACCCAGCCCGACGTGAACCTTTGGTTTGGACTTGTCCCTATCCACCCGGCACCATCGCGAAATACGAAACACGACCATAGGAAATTCGATCCGGACGAAGTCTTTGGAACCGAGGACGGTATTGAAGTTCCCGGCTCGGCCCACCGAACCGTCGACTCGTCCTGCCTTGAGTTCCATCAGACCACGTTTGGGTGGATAACTCGTTATCTGCAAGCCATACCCTAAATCCTGGACGACCTTGGTCAGGGAACCGGTGACGACGCGACCCATTTCGGTGTCGGGATTCACGGATATTTCAAAGTTCAGGACAGGCAAATTTTTGGAAGTGCCGGCCGCCAGGCAGAGTTGGGAAAGCAACCAACTGATGGTTATTAGGCTCCACTTGAGCATGGGTCCTCCTCCGGGAAGATTTTATATGAGGTTGTCTCTCTTAGTTTAGCCTGAGGCCTAGTGAAAATCTCCCAGGGTTCGGGAAAAGGCGAGCAGGAACTGCCGACTCGGGCCCAAGCCACCCCATGTTAAAATCGTCCCAAGGGCCGGACAATCATCCATTCTGAGGGTCGCACATGAATATGTTATTCCGCATAACTAAGGGAAGCCTTTTGCTGCTGGCGCTCAGCGCAGGTTGCAATAATGATAAAAGTTCGAGCACACCGAGCGCTTCGACTTTTTCCTGCACCTATAAGAAAGCTGGGGAGCTTACGCTCTGCACGCAGTATCAGGAACTCACCGGTTCCACGCTGACGTCGATTCAAAGCGAATGCGAATTGCGGGGTTCGGAAGGTTACAGCTGGGCTGTGGCAGCCTGTCCTGCCAGCACAATAGGCAGCTGCTCGCTGGACGCGACCAGTCAAAAACCAGCGCCCAGCACACAGTTCTATTATGGGTCGTTTGGTTCCCAGGGCACAGCAGCCGGCATGTGTGAAGCGCAACGCGGCACATTCAATTGATGGGTCGCTGCGTTTTGAGGTGTTGAATCAGATTCTGGCTGAAGTCTTCAGCCAGATCGATCACATGTTCAAAATCCTCGGACGTACCGTAATAAGGGTCGGGCACTTCGGACACGCTATGACGCGTGCAGTAGCTCGCCGCGAGCTTGAGTTTGCTCATCAGCTCGGGCTTGGGACAGATACGGCGCAGTTCACGTACATTCTGCTGATCCATCGCCAGAATCACATCAAAATCCAAAAAATCCTGAGACTGAATAAGACGGCAGCGGCTCCAGAGCTGGTAGCCGCGGGCGCGTAAGGCTTTGCGCATCCGGGGATCCGGTTCCGATCCCACGTGATAATCGAGGGTGCCGGCCGAGTCCACAGTCAGGGCATGGCTCAGCCCCTCGCGTTCCAGAAGCTCTCGCAGCACGGTTTCCGCGGCTGGAGAGCGACAGATATTGCCCAAGCAGACAAACAAAAGACGCATCGCGCCTTATTTCCCGCAATTCAGTATGACGGGATTGTCATAGGACGTGAAGCCAATGATGGCATCCACGCTTGCATAATAACGGAAGGTAATCGACTCCAGGGCTTCGAAATCAAGGCGTACGTCATAGCCATTCATAGCGTAGTACGCCGTTGTGCTGAACACGCTCTCGGTCAGTTGAGCGATATAAACCCGCTCTTCCACCCGTTCGATATAGGACTGAAGCTGAGCATTGCCAACGTTTTCATTCGAGGCTGTCATCATATAATACTGACGCGATTTCACGGGCAGGAATACTGTGTTCGATCCTGAAGCCCAGCTTTGAGTGGCGCTGAGTGATGAAAACAGTAGGAAAATCGCGAGTATAAGCCTGTTCATTCAAGTAGCTCCTGTTTTGTATCCCACTCTTGTCTATCATAAAGTGAGTACATCGTATCACAAAAGAAATGGATGCCCCCTTCCGCTTCTGGCAGGTCTTTGAGGGCGTTTAGGTCTTTAATAAACTTTAAAACGAGTTCTTTCAAGCGCGGGACCATTTCTTTTGAGATCGCACCGGTTGCATGCATTAGACTGGCACCGTCGGTGCCGACCAGAGTTTTTTGGAAATGTTCGGTGGAATGACGAACCTGATCGAGGGCATCATCGATATTGCCGAGCGCCCAGCTGTCGTGGGTATACTTCAATCGGCCGTCCGGTGTCTCGATCAGGAGACCAGCGTCCAGCATCTCTTCGGCAGCATCGATACCCATTTGTCCCGCCAGCTGCGTAATCGCTTTGCGATTCGTACCGGCGCGGGTGGCCGCGATATTAAAAATGCGATTGTGCGGTTCCAAACGCAGGAAGCGGCGCAAGGATTCTTCGTTAGGGTCGCGGCGTATGGCTCCGCTGTAGCACTCCTCCATCAGATTGCCGATGGTTGGGAAATGTTGTTTGAGGAACTCGACACGCTGGGGCACAGTCATGACGATCTCGGCTATGGCGAGCGCCGTATAGGGATGCGGAACGCTTTCGTTCTGAGCTATACGCCGAATCGTTGAATAAGCAACGTTTGTGCGGCGAGCCAGGCTCGAAAGGCTTCGGCTCTTGTTGCCTTGAAGCCAAGCGTTGATTGCATCCACTAGATCTGCCAGCAGTGCTTGTTCATTTACCATGCCCTAGCGCTTCCTAGCCGAAAAAAGACAGGATCCTCTGCCGAGAGAACGTGCGAAAGAGGCAAATACTGTCGATCATGTTTTAAGAAGAACAACATATTCATCCGGCCATTGCAAATGAAATGTGCTTAAGCTGAGCGATTGCATTCCAGTAATGTGCTCACCCCGCTCGAAAATGTTCGGCAGCAATTCATAGTTCATTGACGAAAATCGGTGGGTTTGGGAGAACGCTAACAGGTAGTCAACGCTACGAAAGAACTCCAAATAAACAGCCCTTGCAGAAATGTGGGGATGGGGTTGAGTTTGGATTTTTGTGGTAGGTGAGGAAAGTAGTTACCCCAAAAGAACAGCGAAAAATGGGGTAACTGTAAGGTAGTAGCATATCGTACTCCTTATATCGGGCCGAACCTGAGCGGTCAAGTGGTGAGTCTTAAGCCACCTGGACCGACGCCATGATGTCAGCCGCGAAACTAACATTATGGGACTATCGTTCTCCCCCCGTTGATTTGTTCAGCTGCTATCGGCGGCTGGGTGTCTTGAGGTGAAAGCCTCTGTCAGCGGTAGCCATCCTTAAAGGCCTGTATAAGGTCCCCCTAAATCTTCTGAAGGGCAGAACCTCACGCTGCCCTCCGACCTCTCTCTCGCTCGATTTTGAACCCCAGTCTTCACTCGTATAAATAGCGCGCAATCAATTCCATGTTAAACAGCATGACCCTGTAACGTGTATAGATGCCATGACCAAATACGGTGGGTAGACAGTTAATTTTAAAGCCACCCTGATCACCGTAATCTATGAGAAGAGTCCGTCCAACATCACCCACTCGCAATCTGGTAGCGACAGAATGCACCCAAACCCGTGTGTCGATGCCCTTGCCGAGTAGAGCGTCGAGTTTGCGATTGATCACCCGCTCCTTATGAGACGTGGCGAGCGTATCGGAACCTGGACAGCCCCACTGCTGAACGTAATCACCGCCGGCTGTCGTCCAGAGATTCAGCATATTTTCCGCCAGCTCACCTTTGCCCCGATGATTGATGAGATGCAAAAACCGCATGCGATCGGTGACAGCAAAGGGATAGCGCAGGGGGCTGCCGAGCGTGACGAAATCATAGCAGCCGTGCGAAAACTCGCGGGCGATCAAGGGCAGGTCGGTTGTACCGAGTTGCTCGTCATCGATGACCTTCCACAGGGCCTGACCCAGATCACTGTCGCTCAAAAGCTGGGTGAACAATGCGAAAACCTGACGCGCATGACTATGCCCGATCAAAAGGATGCGACCTTCCGGGCCTTTCGGAAAACGCTGATGCAGATCTTCGATGAGCCGCAGAGCGCCTTGCAACCGTCCCCAATGATGATTGGCCGATGACCAATGCAGGGTATGGCAGGGAATCTGATGATCGGTGGCTTCTTCAAAGAGTTTCACATAGTCGGGCAGGAAATTGCCGATGTCACGGGCCAGTTTATCCACGGCGCGTTTCATCTTGTTTTCAATGATCTGTTCCCATTGCTGGGCAAACTGCGGCATCAGGCCTTTCAACGGTGGGAGCACATTGAAGGGATCCGAGCCTGTGAAGGTGCCGTGCAGAAAATAAATCTGTTTGACGTCGGACTTCTGAATGGTTTGGCCCACCCGCTTCATCCTTTGCCGCCAGTTCGGACTTTGTTGATCGAGCAAACCACTGTCGTGGAATGGGAGATCATCGGTCCATTGCAGAACCTCGGTCGGCAGTTTAACGGGTGGAACGAGAGGGCGTGGCGGCAGACGACCGGGATGCGGCGGCTGCCGTAACCAGAAATAGAGTCCCAGGCCAACGATCAGGAGTGTTACGAAACAAAGCAGCAGATACTGTTCAATTGTCATCATGAAGGAACGGAGCCCTTACGCAGAGGAACGACGCCCTGAAGATCCACGATCTCAAGGCAACGGCGGGGTCACCTGACCCTGCTGTGCATCGATAAGAATGTCATTACGAATCTGATTGTAGTCGTTGTTCGGTGCTTCCGGAATGGTATTTTTATCGCGGGCGATGTCGCGAATTTGATCACCCAGGAGCACGTCGGTTCCCGTAGCATTGGCAACTTTCAGCTGCACGAGGATCTGAGTATTCTGAACAGCCGTAAGCAGGGCTGTGCGATTGGGTCCGAAGAAAAGATAGGCCGCGTCGTAACGTGCGTCACCGGCCAGGTCTTTCGCATAAACCTGGATGTCGGGATTATTCAACGCTCTATAGGTATAGTTGAAGTCAGCTGCCAGTGACAGAGCGGGCAGGCGATTGCCGGCGGCGTCATCAAAACGGCAACCGATGAGAGCTTCCGGTGTACTGTCGGTGGGCTCCTGTTCGGTTACGCAGTGCAGGTAGGCGCCACTGATATTGTTAGGTGGATCGACCTTCTCATCATCAGGATCCGCGTCCTTGGTGTCGTTTGCCACCGTGTTGGTTTTTTGCGCCTGCCCGCGTAAAGCGGTCTGCTCGCAGGATGCGAGACCAGCACAACAAACCAGAATGGCAATTCTTGGGACCAACATGGACATTTCCTTGCTGAGGTGACTCGTAAACCAATACTTTTTATCGGAAGTCGGCGGGACCTTCTGAAGGATTGGGGGAATGGGTTGCGAAATTCAGGCCTTGCGTCAACCCATTGCGACTGTCCGAACCGCGAGCCATGGGTTGGCTCGCTGCAGCTTCGGAACCGCGAGTCATGGGTCGGCTCGCTGCTGAACCGCGCGCTGTTAGGCCACCTCATGGCGGCTTACAGGTGGCGGGTTCCCCTATGAAGGATGGGCCCGCAGCATCGCGATCAGGCCGGATACTGCGATATCCAGGGCGCTGGCCCCGCGGGATAAATCACTGAAGGGTTTGGCTGTTCCTTGCAGGATGGGCCCGTAGGCGTCGAATCCAGCCAGACGCTGAGTGATCTTATAGGCAATGTTGCCGGCATTCAGATCAGGGAAAATAAAGCAGTTGGCGCGACCGGCCGCGGGGCTCCCTGGGGCCTTGCGTTGACCGACAGCGGGAACAAAGGCGGCATCAAACTGCAGCTCACCATCACTTAAAATATGCGGGTATCGCGCGTGAAAGGCAGCCGCGGCGTGGGCCATCTTTTCCGCCTGAGGATGCTGCGCTGAGCCTTTGGTGGAAAACGAAAGAAAAGCTACGACCGGAGCTTCACCAGGGAATAAAGCCTGATGGGTGGTGACCGTGGCACTGGCAATATCCACAAGCTGCGCCACAGTTGGATCAATCACGACACCACAATCGGCAAACATAAAATGCTGCTTCGGTTCATCGGGCCTGTCACGGACCATGACAAACGATCCGCTTACCGTTTTGTTGCCTTCAGCCAGTCCCACACCCCGTAGCGCGGAACGAATCACATCAGCCGTGGTGGCCACGCAGCCTGCGACGACCGCATCGACCTGACCCGTAGCCAGAAGATAAGCGGATTGATCGAGGGGAGCTGGTCCGATGGCCGCGAGTTCGCTGGCCGCAAGTGCCTTGCCACGAGCTGCGGCGCGGGCTTGAAAATGATCACGAGTTTTTTGGATCATGTCTTGATCAGAAGGTGCTGACCAACGCAGGGCCTGCTGGTAACTTTGCAGAGCTATGCCACTCTGTTTGGCGATCTCAAGGATATGATCGCGCTCACCAAAGAGTTGAATGCTGCGAGCCGCACCAAAACTCAGCAAATGCCAGGCGGCTTCCAACACCCGTGGATCTTCACTCTCTGGCAAGGCCAGGATCCGACCCAGGCTTCGTGCATCCTGCCGCAGTTTTCTAACAAATGTCGAAACTTCCGCCTTCATGAAAAATCCCCCTCGGCTCCAGCCCAATTCTTACCAGTCCGCTAATATGCAAGGAGCGAAAACCGAAGTCCAGCTTTCCCCCTGGTTTTTATACCTAAAATGACCGACCTTTGGGCTAAAATCTGGAAAGGTGCTTTATGCCTCAACTTTTCAAAACAAGGTCCGATAGAGGTTATGATTGGCTTAGCTCGGCGTCCCCCCATGAATTGCTATGGAAGTCGTTAGATGATTCTGATTGCGACGAAACATACAGAACTCGCAAAGAAGCTCAACGCAGATCTTGCCCAGCGCGGAGTTAAAGCAAAAGCTATTCAGCTGAGTGATCCCAATTTCCTGCGCGAATGCTACAACCCCGAAGTCACCGCAGTCATAGCTGATGATGAGGCTCCCGGGATCCCCCGCGAAGCCAACCTCGATATATTCAATGCCCTGGGTCGCCGCGTCTCTGTTCTGGTGATCCGAGATAGGCGCTTTGAAGAGGAAAGCCAGGTCCGTGAGACGGATAACTTCACCGATCACGTCACAATTCTTACCAAAGATCAGTATGATGAAATCCTGTCCACCGCTGCCTTTTTCGCGGGGAGCCCCACGGAAGGGCTGAAAGCGCGGAGCACGGTTATCCCATTCTATAATCCACAGATACCCATCACCATGCTGAAGAACTTCGGCGGGCTGGGAATTCTGACTTTGGATGCTTCCGGTTTCAACAAGATCTCTGTCGATTACGGTATCGATGTCTATAATAAGATGAAGCGCGTTTTGCATGATGTGCTGTTCAACCTTTGGGGTGTGCACGGCTGCATTCGCGAAAGCGATGTGCTCTGCCGCCGCTCGGCCACCAGCAATTCGTATCTCATCTTTATGAACCGATCCCGTGAGACCGGTGGTTTGCCGTATCCCGGGGCTTTGGAAAAAGTCGCCGATCGTTTGACCAACGGCATTAATAACGCCATGTGGCAGGAACTGTTCGCGCCGCGTAATGCGCGCCGCATTCCGGACTGCGTGCAGACCATTCCTTTGCTGGGTGTGGGTTTCTTTGGTGTGCTGAATAATCCTTGTATTGACGTGCATGAGATATTGGATAATGGCCTTGAAGCCAGCAAGCAGATGGCGCAGGCCCAGTTGAAACGCGGCCGGGAACGGCAGCGGGAACTGATGCAGACGCTGATTCAATCCGACGACCTGCTCACTGCGCATTACCAGGCTGTCTTCTATCTGCAGAACATCGACCATGAAACCGTGAAAAAAGCTGCTGAGCAGAAGAGCATTGCGCCTTTAAAGCAACATATCTTTGGTTTTGAATCCTTAATCCGCGTGAATCAGGAAGCTGTGGCGAGCCACAACAGTTTTGATAGCGGCATCGATTCCAAATATCTGCGGCCGGACGTCCTCTTCTCCCTGGCCAAATATACGAATGTGGCTTTGGAATTGGATCAGGCCTGTATGAAACAGGCCGCCAAGTCAGCAACCCAGCTGCCTGGGACGCTGATGGTCAACATCCTGCCACGGAATCTGTATTACATCGATCGCCTGAAGCTGCATTTTGATGCCATTCCACACTGTATGTTTGAGGTTTCCGAATCGGAAGCCATTAATAACCTGGATCTGATGCTGAAATCCCGCGACCATCTGGAACGTCATAATATGGGGATCGCGGCGGATGACTTCGGTAAAGGTTATTCGTCCCTGGAACGCATTATCAAGATTCGTCCGGATGTGATCAAATTCGATCGCGGCATGATTCAGGAGATCGATAAGGATCCCGTGAAGCAGGCCTACGTTCGAGGTCTGGTCACCGCCGCCAAGATTCTGAATACGACCATCCTGGCTGAAGGTGTGGAAACCTGGGAAGAGGCCGCTGTGCTCAAAGAAATGGGCATAGAGCTGATCCAGGGCTTCCTTTTGCACCGCCCCATGGCCGCGAAGATCATCAAGGATCAGCTCGGTATCAAGGAAAAAGAGCAGGAAGAGCCCAAAGTTGTTCGCCAAGAGAACGTGGCTTAAGACTCTGACGGCCGGTAAAAGTTTCCCCAGCACTGCCAAATCAATGAACTAATCAAACAGTCGGCGCCAGAAACCTGGATAAGCCGATATTTGTTTTTATGACATTGAAACGAAATTCTTTTAACGAAAACGGTTTTACCCGCGTCAGCGTGCTGTTGGGCGTTGCGCTGGCGTCGGTGTTCATTCTCGTCCTAAGTTTTACGTCACGGCAGCGTCGCCCTGCCAAAACCCTGGAAGAAATGGTGCCTCTGCAGGAGACCCTGCAGGATGCCTTGACAAGTTTTGTCCGCACCAAGATCGTACAAACGTCCGTGCCATGCGCGGATCCAGCCGAATATTTCCGTTCGCACCTTTATCTAAGAAGTTTGACCAGCAGCGTAGGGCAGGCGCGGTCGGCCCCTACAGAGGGTCTATCGGCGGCGGCCTGGGATAACCTTTTTCATGGATCGATGGCTGCCAGTAGTTTCGCAGGCGCGGCTCTGAGTCGCTGTCCTTTGTCTTTGCTGGGGACCGGCGGGCGTTTTCACTTTTGCCTGCAGGTGGAGCGTGATTTGAAGGCACCCAAGACGAGTTTTCTGCATACACCCTTGATTTTTACTGAGGTTTCCATTCAGCTGATTGATTTGAAAACGGGCCATAACCTCAGCTGTGCCCAGTATCTGAATCCGAGACGCACGAGTGCCGGAGCCTCGGTCGAGTACCTGCTTTTTGCCATCGATGACAAAGGCGAACAGTTGGAAGTGACCCGCAAAAAGAAGGTGTTCTCCGTACGGCGTTGATTATTTCTTGGCTTGAATGCAGCGCGGATCGTTATAGGGCAGGCTCAAAACTATTTTATCCTTGCGCCTATCAACAGGAGATGATTTTAAGGTCGTATTGTTCTTCCAGGCGGTTTGCACTTCGGAAGCGCTCAGACCTTTTTTGATCAGATGACTGCTGATGGATCTTTGAAAGTCGCTGCTAAAATCATCCGTGCGATAGGCTTCAACTTTTTTACTGTCGATCACCAGGTTTTGAAAAAAGAAAACCCTGTCCTCGCTGCGAGCTTTATTGGGATCCTCAGCCAACTCCGTGCTGGCCTGGCTATGGGTTTCGATGCCTTTGCGCTGACAGCTGTTTTCCTTGCGACCATCGGTACAAATATAAACACCGTAGGCGGTTGTGTCCTTGGGTTTTGGAATCGTAAAGCTATAGCTCACACCTTTTTGGAGTTCCTTGAGGCTGGTCCGGACGAAGGGGTTCTTTCCACCGCGGCCGATGGCTTCCAACGTGATGAGAAATTCCTTGTTGGTGTCGCTTTTCGCTGCGTATCGCATGGTGTCGAGGTCACCGCCCTGGCACCAGACCTTATTGGGGGCAAAGACCAAGGGAATGGTTACGGTATCACCCTGGCTTTTCAAGGGCATGGATTTTAACCCTAGGGATCGAGCCTGGGCAAACTGAGCGCGCTGCTGATTGAGTTCGTCCTGATACTTGCGCACATCGACGGGAGGCTGATGCGAGGGCAGGACCTGAACCGGATTGCCCTGGCCCTCGACCGCGGGCGGAGTTTCGGCCTGCATGCTGATGGTCGTGTTTTTCCCGCGCAGGATGACAAAGGCGATGCCGATCACCAGAACGCCGAGCAACAGATACTCAGTTGAGATCTTCTGCTTCCCCGAGCCGGATTTTGCTGGACGTTTACGGGCCATGCCCATCTCCTCACCGATCAATTCTGGTTGGCAATGTAGCTCAGAGCTTTTTGCGAATAGGTCATGCGGGTCCCCACCTTGGCTTGCCAGTAAAGGCCCATGGTCACCGCCATGCCCGCTGAACCATCCTTGGGATCGGTCTTTTTGCTGACATAGGATGCGCAGGAAATCGCCTTTTGGGTCTGCAGGTCGATGAGTTCGAGGGCCACCTCAGCAAACGCCAGGTCAGCATTCATGATCGAATCCTTGGGGGCCGCAGTATCCTTGCCGAGGCGTACGCAGAAGTAGGCCTTGTTATCCGTATCATTGTTGCCGTTGGTTGGCAGTCTGGGTGTGGCGCAACGTTTTTGAGCCTCGCTATGCAGCGTCGGCGAACCTGGGCTGAGCGGAACAGCATTGGTATAAACATAAGCGGGCGCGGAACTTTCCTTCACGTTCAGGCCGATCATATTCGCTGTGATCGTACCGACATTAATACAAGGAGCTGCTCCTGCGATGTTGCTGTGGATCAGACTCACCAGGTCGCTGATCAGGGCCTGGTTGACATCGGTATAGGACTGCTTGATTTTGATCGCTTTCTGCGTGCTTTGGTGATTAACCCTTGACTGTGTGATCACCAAAATGGCCAGCAGCACAATACCCATAATTAGCAGTACGGAGATTAGGGAAAAACCCTGTTCAGCCTGCCTGGATTCCGGAGAAGGAGTGGGGATTTTTGCCATAGGTACAGTCCTGATGAAATGGAAGGGACGTGTATATTTTCGGCAGTTAGGGCGAGAGAGTTAAGAAAAATGTGCGCCAGGCATTATTTTCCCCGTCTGGAACGGTTTTGATCATGGGCGAAAAGCATGCTCGTTGGGTTTCTTTTCCGGGGGTTATTCTCCAGGCCGCATCGGGACCGTCTGGATAGCGCGACATTCCTGGAGCTTCGGAACATCCCTAAAACAGAGTCTGACAAACGCGTGCTTTTGAGGCATTCTTCGGGCGAGCAACTCTTGAATAGTTTCCTATCGGATTGTCGGCAAGTACTCCAGCCGTAGCCCGTCCCGAGCCGGCGAGGAACCAGACGGGTTTGGCTGGTGGTGAAAGCCGACTGCCGTGATCCGAGCCAAGCGAGGTGAGCGGCCTATTCCACTTCGGCCTGATTTTCAATGTATTGCTTGAGCACCGAAAGTGGAGCGCTGCCAACGGTCAGAAGGCAATATGTCCTGCTCCAAAAGATCGGTTTCCAATAATATTTTTGAATGTGTTCGGCAAATTCCTTTCGGATAAGGCGGGAGCTTACCGTTTTCAGATAAGAAGGCTCAGGATTCCGTGAAAAAGGCCATGAAGAAGAAGAAGGGGACATTGAAGAGCGGTCGCTCGGGGAAGAAGGTAAAAAGCAGAAAGCAGGCGATTGCCATCGGTCTGTCTGAAGCTCGGCAAGGGGCCAAGGTTCCTAAAAAGAAAGCTGCAGGTAAAGCAAAAGCAGCAAAAAAGAAAACCGCTAAGAAAAAAACCGCTACGAAGAAAACAGCGAAATCCAGCACCAGGAAAAAAGCGGCTCCGCGCAAGAAGACAACCAAAAAGAAATCGCGCGCCAAGGCCTAGTAGGGTTAGCTGGCATTGAAAGGGGAAAGTTTCAAGTTAGCTGAAGTCTTTGTGAAGGGATGGGTGCCAGCTGAAGGGGCAAGTCTCAAGTTAGCTGAAGACTTTGTGAAGGGATGGGTGCCAGTTGGAAGGGCAAGACCCCACTGCCAGGCAGCGGGGCTTTGCGTGTTATCCGCGGAGCGGCAGACCGAGATCAGGGAAACGCTGCGGATCGCGTTCGCGCATCATTTCATAGAGGACTTCGATAACGTCTTCCACGCTTGGCTTGGTGAAATAGTCGCCATCGGAACCATAGGGGCTGCGGTGCTCCCGGGCGGTGAGCGTGCGGGGTTGTGCGTCGAGGTATTCGTAACCTTTTTGAACTTCAATGATTTGCTGCAGCATGAAGGCGCTGGCTCCGCCTGGAACGTCCTCATCGACCACGAGAAGGGCATTGGTGGATTCCAGGGATTCCTTGATCAAACCAAAACGGTCGAATGGCAGCAGAGTTTGAACGTCGATGAGTTCGATATCGATCCCCATCTGGTCAAGCAGGGGCAGGGCCTCGCGAATGATACTGATGCACGCGCCATAGGTCACGACAGTGATGTCACGGCCTTTTTTCAGAACTTCGGGGACGCCGAGGGGAACCTGGAAGTCTTCCAGGTTGGTTGGAACATCTTCCTTCACGCGATAGCCGTTGAGAACCTCAACCACCAAAGCTGCGTCGTCGGTTTGCAGAAGGGTATTATACATACCTGCTGCCTGAACCATATTGCGCGGAACACAGACGTGAATCCCGCGGATGCCATGAATGATCATGCCCATGGGAGACCCGGTGTGCCAGATCCCTTCCAGGCGATGGCCCTTGGTTCGGATAATGACCGGCGCGATCTGACCACCGGCGGTCCGATAGTGCAGGGAAGCAAGATCATCCGACATCAGCTGAAAGCAATAAAGCAGGTAATCGAGATATTGAATATCCACGATGGGACGCAGGCCACGGAGGGCTGCCCCCATGCCTTGACCGAAGATCGTGGCTTCACGAATCCCGGTATCGGTGACCCGGAAATCCCCATGCTTGTCGCTCAAGCCTTCGAATTCCAGGTTCACGCCACCCAGTTTGCCAACATCTTCGCCGATGATGAACATGCGTGGGTCGCGCGCGAGGTGATGGTCGAAGCAGCGCTGGATGATGATGCGACCATCGACTTTTTCCACCGAGCCTTCGTAGGTGGGGTGGATGCCAGGGATCTGCAGAGCCGAACGGGATCCTTCCACCGCCACTCTACTGTTGTAGCGCTGGCGGTTTTCCTGCGTGAACTGCAGAATAAACGACCGCAGCGCCTGCACAGCTTCAGTCTCGCGTTCGCGTAGAATGTAGGCGGCGCGACGGGCACTGGAAAGCACGGATTTGCGCGTGATCGCTGGGTAACGCTGGAACGATTCCTTGATCTTGGTGAAGCCCGGTGAGGCGCCCTCATTGATAATGGCTTCAAAGAGATTCAACAGCTGTTCGCGTTCCGCGCGCATGGGCGCTTGGTATTCCTCCCAGGCCTCATTGCGAAGGTCGAGCACCTCGCGGCGGACCTCGTCTTCCATTTGTTCCAGATCCTTGTCCTTGCTGATCCCATGCTGAATCATCCACTCGCGCATGCAGGTGAGACAATCAATGGTTTGCTCATAGGCAAGACGGTCCTTGGATTTATAACGCTCATGACTGCCGCTGGTCGAGTGACCTTGCGGCTGTGACATCTCAATCACATGCACGAGGCCAGGGATATGCTGCTCGCGAGCCGCCTTGGCGATTTCACGATAGGCTTTCAAAAGCTCGGGATAATCCCAGCCGCGAACGACAGCGATATTGTAGCCGTTGGTGCCCTCTTCACGAGCAAAACCGGCCAGGATCTTGGAGATGGATTCCTTGGTGGTTTGAAATTTGTTGGGCACGGATATACCGTAGCCATCATCCCATACCGAGATCACCAAAGGAACTTCCAGAACGCCGGCGGCATTGAAGGTTTCCCAAAAAATGCCTTCCGACGTGCTGGCGTTCCCAATGGTGCCAAACGCTATCTCGTTACCATTGCGGGTGAAATTCTGTTCCTTATCCAGCTCGGGAAACTGGCGGTAAAGTTTGGACGCATAACCCAGACCCAGAAGGCGCGACATCTGCGCGGCGGTGGGTGAGGCATCGGCGCTGGTGTTATACTGCGCCAGCTGACTCTTCCAGCTGCCATCGGCATTCACAAAGCGGCTGGCAAAGTGACTATTCATTTGCCGGCCACCGGAGTGCGGTTCATGCTCCAAATCAGTATCAGCGTAGAGTTGAGCGAAAAATTCCTTGATGGTCAGGGCGCCGAGCGCGAACATGAAAGTTTGATCGCGGTAGTAGCCCGAACGCCAATCACCTTTTTCAAAGACACGAGCCATGGCGAGCTGTGCGAGTTCCTTGCCATCACCAAAGATGCCAAACTTCGCTTTGCCGGACAGCACTTCCTTCCTGCCCAGCAGACTGGCTTCGCGGCTCAACACCGCGATGCGATAATCGGCCAGGATTTCGGCCGGACTCAGGTCGAGCTCCCACTGCAAAGTCTTCTTATTGCTACTACTCTTCGCCATAGCTGATACGCTCCGAATTGCGAGTTCTTGCGAGGTCCCCGACAATTTCCTACCATAATTACCGGAAATCCGACCACTGCGACTTTACGGATCTTAGTGGCGCAACTGAACGACAGTGACGCCATCACCGCCTTCTTCAGGTTCCCCTGGGCGGAAATCGAGCGCATACGGAGCATCCTTGGTCAGGGCTTTGCGCAATCCGCGTTTTAACGTATCAGTGCCATGGCCATGAATCAGGATCACCCAATTTTCGCCCCGCAAAACGGCCTTGTCAATGAAGCTCCAGGTGCGGTCCAGGGCTGTATCGGTATCCATGCCACGCAAGTCAAGACTGTTGGTTGGCGTAGGAATCACCAATCCTATCTGGGACTTATCTGGAGTCACGGCCGGGCCCCGGCCTTTGCTGGTTTTTTTGGCTTCGGCCGATTCCACGATCATGCGCAGATCCTGAATCGATGGACGAAGTTTAAGCAGGCCCGCGGTCACTTCGAGCGTCGGCTGGACTTTGCTCACCACCGCTTCCTTGCCCATCGAGACGATGTAAACCCGACTGCCAGTGATCAGCTGATTGATGTCGGCTGGTGTACCCGGCAGCTCCGCGGCGGAGCGGAATTCACTGGCCAGCCGGTCGAGACCCACACTGAGATCGCGGCCGAGACCTTCGGCTTTTTTCTGCTTGTCTTTCAACGCTTCGCGAACCGCGTCCGGACCCGCTGAAAGTTTTTTCTGTTCCTGAACGGTTTGTTTGATGTCGTCCAAGATTTCATTGTAGCTGCGCTTGAGTTCATCAATCTGATCTTCATAACGAGCTTTGATTTTAGCTGAGATATCAGACTTGGCATTGGCCAAAGCTGCCCGTTCCTGTTCCCAACGGTGTTTTTGACTTTCCATATCGATTTTCAGCTGCCCGTATTTTTGCTTTTCCCGTTCAGCTTCTTCACGCAGCGTCTGCCACGATTCCAAAATCTGATCCATGGCACTGCTGGAGCGTCCCCGCAGATCCTTGGCCCGCTCGATCACGTGCTTCGGCAAACCGATATGTTCCGCCACCTCGATACCATAGGACTGACCCGGCAGATCGAGAATGAGTTTGTAGGTCGGCTGCAGATTCTTCGTCGAAAATTCCATGGATCCATTGCGGAAACGCTGGTCATTGACGGCGAGACTTTTCAGATTATCAAAGTGCGTGGTCACGATGCAGACCGTTTTGCGGTTGACCAGCTCTTCCAGCACGGCCTGGCCGATGGCGCATCCGGTCTGGGGTTCCGTGCCCACAGCCAGCTCATCGAGCAGCACCAAATCGTCCGGACGGGAATTTTGCAGAATGGGTTTGAGGCCCATCAGGTGACCCGAGAAGGTCGAAAGGTTGGCACTCAAATTTTGAGCATCACCGATTTCCACAAAAATACTGCGAAACAGGAAAATCTCCGAATGCTCGTCGCAGGGCAAAAGCAGGCGGGATTTGGCCATCAGGTGGAGCAGGCCTACGGTTTTCAGAACTACCGTTTTACCGCCAGCGTTGGGGCCGGAAACGATAAGGGACAGTTGACCGCCTTCGAGCGAAACCGAGTTGGCAATCGCCTGCGAACCCTGTTGCAGGGCGAGCAAGGGGTGACGGGCAACCGACAGACGCAGACCAGGTTCCTTGCGCAGAATCACCTGACCGGCATCCAGGCGAACCGCGAGACCGGCTTCGGCCGTGATGACGTCCAGTTCGATGAGACCTTCATAGTCCATCGTCAGAATATCAAGCTCGGCGGCCACATGCGTGCTGAGTTCCTTGAAAATGCGCAGAATTTCGATTTTTTCTGCGGATTCCAATTCCAAAAGGGCGTCATTCAATGGCCTGATTTCGGACAGCTCGATGTACAAAGTCTGACCGCTGTCCGAGCTATCATGGATATAACCCTTCACACGACCCCGGCCATCCAAACGAACGGGCACCACGTAACGATCCGAGCGTACGGTAAAAAATTTATCCTGAATATACGGTTCGAGCTGCTGATCGGTGAGCAGTTGGCGAATGTTCTGCTCAATCTTCTTTCGCATCGAAAGTTTCTGGGCGCGGATGCGTTGCAATTCCGGCGAAGCATCATCGAGGAGTTCGCCATCAGCCGAAATGGTTTTTTCAATCATTCGCGCCAGTTTGGGTAGGGGCTGAATGGTTCGATGAAAACGCGCGAGCGTACGGCAGCGATCCATGCGGTCGGCCGCGAACTGGTGCACGTTGCGGACGGTCTGCAAGAGAACATAGACGTTCCACAGCATCTCACCGTCCAGGATCTGGCCGAGCAAGGCACCACGGAAGATAGGCCGCATTTCAGGCAAATCGCCGATGGGCGGGCGATAACCCGAGCGGAGAAGGTCTCGCACGGGCACGACATCCTGCCAGCGCTTTTCAATATCTTCAGCTGCAAACGTTGGCTTCAGCTCGAGGCAGGCTTCGCGGCCTTCCAGCGTCTGGGCTTCCTGAGAAAGGTTCTCAAGAAGTTGGGGCCATTGCAGTTTTTCCAGGGTCAACTCTTGGATCATCGACAGTAAACTCCTCAGAGGAAAGCTGACGGCACGTGGCCGGTCCTATCCCTTATAATAATTTTCCAGGGTTTTAGAGAGCGAATATGAAGGGCAGACTCCATCATATTGACTCATAGCATGGAACACAGGATCTATGCATCGATTGTCCTGGAATTTGTTTCCCAGGGCACCTGGATTTTTTTAGGGGTTGATTTCGTCCTCATGGACAGGAAAGGTCGAGTTGGGCTTGATGGAAGTGTAACAATCCTGGCTGAGGGGGGCGAACCCCCCTATCACGAATTATTTGGTCACGGGAACTCGCAGCGGGTCACCCGGTTCGGTTTGGGTCAGACCTCGCTTGACGCCTTCGCCATAAGCCTGATCCACTTTCATGAAATGGGTGATCTGCCGATCCTGGATAAAAGACGGCACCGATCGCATCGCACCCACGATATTATCGATCAGAAGCTGTTTTTGCTCGGGCTTCATGAGCTTGAACAGCGCGGCGGCTTGAGAATGATAATCCTCGTCCGTCCGATGGTTGTAACGCGAGACACCACCGACGTGAGCATAGGGAACCGGCGTTTCTTCATAGGTCTGCACTTCATCAAAACTATTGGGATGGTAATTGTAGTCCGAACCTCCCACGTGTTCGACCCGACCGGCGCCGTCCCGATGATAGGTGTAGACATCAGAGCGGGGGCGATTGACCGGAATTTGATGATAGTTGACTCCCAGGCGGTAGCGCTGAGCATCCGCATACGAGAATAAGCGTCCCTGCAGCATGCGATCCGGGGAAAAGCCAAGACCCGGAACAATCACCGACGGCGCGAAGGCTGCCTGTTCCACATCCAAAAAATAATTGGCCGGATTTTTGTTCAGGACCACTTCGCCGACTTCCATCAAAGGATAGTCGCGATGCGGCCAGACTTTGGTCACATCGAAAGGATTGATCTTATACTGGGCTGCTTCGGCTTCGGGCATGACCTGAATGCAGAGTGTCCAGCGTGGGTGATCACCCCGTTCAATGGACTCGAAAAGGTCACGCTGCGAATGTTCCGGATCCGTTCCTGCAAGTTCCAAAGCCCGCTTGGGGTGAAGGTTCTTGATCCCCTGTTGGGTTTTGAAATGATATTTCACAAAGAAGCGTTCATCCTTGGCATTGATCATGCTGAAGGTATGACTGCCGAACCCGTCCATGAAGCGATAGCCATCCGGGATGCCGCGATCGGAAAAAAGAATGGTGACCTGATGCAAACTCTCTGGATGCAGCGAGAGGAAATCCCATTGCATGGTGGCATTTTTCGTGTGGGTTCGGGGATGGCGTTTTTGGGTGTGAATGAAATCCGGGAATTTCGAGGGATCCCGCAGAAAGAAGACGGGGGTGTTGTTCCCGACCAGATCCCAATTGCCCTGTTCCGTATAAAATTTAACCGAAAAACCTCGGGGATCGCGCTCTGTATCGGCTGATCCTGCCTCACCGCCTACCGTGGAAAAGCGTATGAAAAGGGGCGTTTTCTTCCCGATTTTAGAAAAGAGATCAGCGCGGGTATATTGCGAAAGATCCTTGGTGACCACGAGTTCGCCAAACGCCCCTGAGCCCTTGGCATGGACCACGCGTTCCGGAATGCGCTCGCGGGCAAAGTGGGCCAGCTTTTCAAAAAGATGAAAATCCTCGAACACAATCGGACCGCGTTCGCCCGCGGTTAAAGAGTTCTGGTTGTCGGATACGGGAACGCCGTTGGCGGTGGTCAGGAATCGTTTTTTCGTCATCATGGTCTCCTCAAGCTATCGTCAGTGGCAGGAGCGTCTTGATCCCGACGGCTGCTCCTTAGGTAGTTCGCAACATCGTTGCGCCCGAACATTTCGGCAAAGGCCAGAGCATCCTGCTGGTTGGGATTTTTTGCGGCCCCATCGGCTCCGGCTTCAACCAGCATTTTTACGATGGGCAAATCTCCTTTAAAGGCGGCTCCCATGAGAATGGAGTTGCCCGCCTGATCTTGCGAATTGGGATCAGCACCTTCATCCAGCAGGTAGCGAGTCAGTTCGCTGTGACCATTGTAAGCTGCCAGCATCAGCGCGGAATGCCCCTTGGCATCCTTGGCATTGAGAAGTTCCAAGGGGAGCTGCAGCGTTTGAATCGCATCCAGATCTCCCTCACGGGCCAGCCTGAAAAGGATGGGTTCCGTGCGGATTGTCGTCTTAAAATCGTCCCATGTGCGCATGAATTTCTCCTTTCGTCGGGCGAGCGTTTGTCCTGGTTTTGCATAAGTATAGGCCTGAAAATTACTTTAATAACGAGGCGGGCGCTTTGTAAACAGTTTCCCTTGATATGCCATATTGTTTATGAAGATTGATTTATGTGGGCAGCTCGTCGAACTTTAAAAAATCATCCGTGAGTTGAACCCAGGGGGCCTTGCTGCGTGTATAGGTATGAAAATTGGGCTGCAATGGCGGATCACCATCCAGAACGTTCAAGGCAATAGTGACGTCATCTCGGGAATGAATTCCCGAGCATCCCTTGCATCAGGCAATTCGCCCAAGGCTCAGCGTCTCACGTCCGAGACGGAGAATGTTCGTTGCCGCATTGACATCGCGGTCATGGACCGCTCCGCATGGGCAGGACCACTCTCTTATACCAAGGCCACTCAGTCCACACGGACCTGTCTTTTGCAAACAGACCGAGCAAGTGACCGTGGAATTTCGCTCATTGATTTCGAGCAGCCGTCCTCCCCGCCTCAGGGACTTGTATGAGAGGAAGGTTTTTATCTGATGCCAGGCGGCGTCATGGACGCCTTTGGCCATTCTGGTTTTGGCCAGCTTCCCTGATGAGGCATTGCCGAAAAAGATGGTTTGATATTGCCTTGCCAGTTCAAAGGACCTTTTGTGATTCCAGTCCTGACGCGAGTTTTTGATCTTCGCATTGATTTTTTTGGTCTGACGCTTTTTTCGGTGCCTTTGGGCTTTTGCCAGCTTTTCAGCATATTGCTTTGTGATATTATTCCGCTCATAGGCATGGCCATCCGATGTTGTCATGACGGTCTTCATGCCGGGATCTATGCCAATTTCAGAACCGAAAGAGGCTGGTTCCTGAAACCAGTTTTCGTCAGAAATTTCACAGGTTAAATTCACATACCATCGACCGCGTGAATCTTCAGAGAAAGATCCTGTTTTAATCTGATAGCCTTCAGGCAGCTGCCGATGCTGCCACAATCTGAACCTATAGCCATTGCAATCGATATAGCCGCTATGGAATTTGACTGTCTGGCCGTTGAATGGAATCCAGCCCAGGTTCTTTTTTCCTGTCCGGAATCGAATGGATTTTTTGGCTTTCTGGACTCTCAAAAGGCACTCGTAAGCGACCGCCTGGATAGTCTGGGAGTTGATCTCAAGAAGTTTCGACGATCCTTTGGTCAGGACATGCAGATCATTTTTGCTCGTGTAAAAACGCGAATCCTTCCAGCGTCTGCGGATGATTTCGTTGCTGAAGTTCCAAACAAAATTGACATTCCCAGCCAGCGTCTTCAGCTCCTCTCGCCTGGTTCCATCTTTAAGTCTGAACTTGTAAGTCAGCAGCATCCTTGCGCCTCCATGTATGGCTTGTACCATAAACGGTGATTGAGGCAAGGAAATAATCTTGGGCCTGGGAGATTGACGAGGCCCAGTCATCCCACATCTGAAAAAATGGGTATTTTGGTCCTGCATTTATAGATAGAAAATCACCGCGCACTTCAAATTTTACAGTTTCGCAGAGGCAGCTGCCATGGAACATGATGCATTCTCCTTGCCTGGTCTTATATTCCAATCAAAGTTATGGCATAGAGCTGGAATTGGAAAGTAGGCAGGAATTCATGACCTGGTCACCTCGAAGTGACCAGACACATGGGCCGAGCCGATGCAAGGAGGGGTCGTGATGGAGAGTTTGGAACAACCAGGCTGTATGGACGATGAACATGGTGAAACGATTCGCAGGGCTCTTGCCATCATCGGAGGCAAGTGGAAGGTTTTAATCCTGTGGTTTCTTGCCACGCATCGTGTGCTTCGCTTTGGTGAATTGCGCCGCAAGCTGTCCGGGATTTCGCAGCATTCCCTCACAAGTCAGCTGCGCGAGCTCGAAGAAAGCGGTCTTGTCCAGCGGGTCGCCTATCCTGAGGTGCCGCTGCGCGTCGAGTATTCCTTAACGCCCGAAGGATTGGATCTTGGCGAAGTCTACCGGGCCGTCTTCAACTGGAGTTGTCGCAACAAGAGTTTGTTGGACAAGGCCGCTGCAGAGGATGTCGCCCGCTTTTGATCAACGTCACTTGGAAAAAGAGGGCAGCCACGCGAAAGATCCCCAGCATGGCCTCTGACCTGAAATCATGAGCTGACGGGAATGTCCTGGATACGTACAATAAGCCCAAACCCCCAAGAGCCGTTCAAGAAGCGATGGACCCGGACCCAACCGACCCTTTGAAAAGGGTGGCCGCTGATCCCTGATGTCGGTACTTTTGGCTGGGATGGCCGCATTCTGTGCCGCGTCCCCCTGCAGGTGTTCGCGCTCCTGGCTTGCATCATCCGCGAGGCGCGAAGCATCGGATGAATGGTATGTTCCGGGGGCTGTCTGCGGGTCAGGGCCTGAGACTGACAGGTTAATAATTTTATAATTGGTTTCGAAGAGAATATAATGGACGCTGCCACCACAATGACAGGCACCGTCGTCTCCACTCCCAAGGAAGACCTATGCTGCTATCGTTCCTCGAATGGGTGCTGCACCTGCAAAGTCCTCTGACCTGGCTGTTTTTTATACTCGGCGCCATGATGGGTAGCTTTTACAACGTGTGTATTTATCGCATCCCGCGCCGCATCTTTTTCGCTGAGGCCCGATCCATCTGTCCCAGCTGCGGCCAACCTATTCCCTTCTGGCATAATATCCCGATCCTCTCCTGGATTTTTTTACGAGGCCGTGCGCGCTGCTGCGGAGCCAGGATTTCCGTCCAGTATGTGCTGGTCGAAATCATCACGGCCCTGCTCTTTCCGACCGTCTATTGGATCTTTCCTTTTGTGATGAGTTGGGAATCGGGACTCGTGATCGATTCGCCCGAGATGATGCGATGTTTTCATGCCCTGGCCTTCACTTCACTTCTTCTCATCTGTTCTGTGATTGACTTTGAACATCAGATCATTCCCGATGTGCTCAGCATTCCCATGATTGTGGTCACGCCCCTGGTGGTGTATCTGCATCCTGATCTGGACTGGAAGAGTGCGCTCTTCGGGGTTTTGATTGGAGGCGGCAGCCTTTATACAGTGGCCTGGCTCTACTATTTGGTTCGTCGTGATTATGGCCTTGGCATGGGCGACGTCAAGCTTCTGGCTGCGATCGGCGGTTGGCTAGGCTACCAATCGATCCTGACCACGGTTTTTTGGGGATCAATCCTCGGTTCCCTGGTGGGACTTGGTGTTATAATCTTCAAAAGAAAGCTCGATCTCAAAATTCGTTTGCCCTTCGGGCCCTTTCTTTCGATTGCGGCCGTCAGCTATCTGCTATTTGGCCAGTTTTTAGCCGAGTATTTGATTACCTTCTAGACGGAGATCACGAGTGGCGATCAAACCCAAATCGATCCGACGCTTTACGGTCAGTCCCGGCAGTTCGGAAGAAGTATTCACCCAGATGGTGGCTGGTTGCGAGGCCCTCTGGCGTGAAACGCACCTGGAAAGCATGGTGAAGCGAACCATGAAGCTGCTGCAGAATAATTTCGGTATTCCCGATTTGAGTTTGCTGAAACTGCATGGAAATGGAGACGATTTGTGGGCCGAGCTGGTCCCACTCCGCTTGAAGAACGCTCATATTTGGCCCCAAAAGCAGCTCGACGCGATCGTGGAACAATTCAAGCACATGGCCGTACAGGAAGCCGATTATGGATCGGGCATCAATCATCTCGATACAGGGGGATTGAGCCTTTGCTTTGCGCTGCTGGGTGATCCCGTGAATGAATGGTATGTTCTGATTTGGACCGAACCGAGTGCGGAGGGTGAAGAGAATCAGCAACGGAACTACAGCTCCGATCTGGCTTTGGATTTCATGATCAAACAGCTGCAGACCACTTGCCGTTGGCTGACCCGGTTTTCGGAAACGCAGACGCTCCTGCACATGGATGACCTTACCGGCCTCTACAATCATCGTTATTTGGAACAGGCCATCGAACGTGAGATCAAACGGGCCCAGCGTTATGATTCGGCCTTCTGCCTGCTCTTTATCGATCTCGATGATTTTAAACCCATCAATGACAAGCATGGACATCTGGCGGGAAGTCAGGTGTTGCGTGAAGTCGCTCAAATCCTCAAAAGCACACTGCGCGACGTAGACCTGGTCTTCCGCTACGGTGGCGACGAATTTGTCATTCTGCTGATTGAATCGGATGCCCGCAACGGCCTGAAAACCGCCCAGCGTATCCGTGAACGCATCCAGTATACCGGCTTTTCCGTAGGCAACGGCGCCACGGCGCATGTGACGGCATCGATTGGAGTGGCTGCCTTTCCCGAGCACGCCCAGGAAAAAGATCGATTGCTGGCCCTGGCTGATGAATGTATGTACGAGAGTAAGCGGCATGGCAAGAACCAGGTGGTTCTGGTCGGCAATCCCCTGCTGGGGACACCGCCGCGGGAGATGAAGGACAAAGATTCATGGGAAACAAATTGAAAACGGAAACCGGTCGCGCGCCGCGTGAAAGCGAAGCGATCATGACCGAAATGATCCTGCCCCAGCATGCCAACGCCATCGGCACCGTTTTTGGTGGGGTGGTGATGTCGTGGGTGGATATCGCAGCCGCAATTTGTGCCGAACGTCATTGCCATCGGCAGGTGGTCACCGCTTCCGTCGATGCTTTGAGTTTTCTGGCTCCCATTAAACTCGGTTGGATCGTGAGCCTGAAATCCTCGATTAATTATGTATGGAAAACCAGCTGCGAAGTCGGAGTGAAAGTCACCGCCGAAAACCCGCGGACAGGAGAGTCCTTTCATACCGCCACGGCTTATGTGACAATGGTGGCGCTGGACAGCAACGGCCGCCCCACTCTGATGCCACCCATTCTGCCGGAAACAGAGGATCAGAAGCGCCGTTACGAGGAAGCCAAGGCGCGGCGCATGGCCCGACTGGAACTGAAGAAGCAAAATGAGGAGCGGCAGAGACAACGAGCGGCCGCTGGAGAGCAGGAATGAATAGACTGGGACGGATACTGCTGCTGTGGTTGGGACTTCTGAGTGCTGTACGGGGACAAGCGGCAGGTTATGCCTTCAATCAGATGCCGTCCGATCTGGATCAGGTTGATGTTTATCTGCATACCGTTGATATCGGGAACATGATTTATACCAATTTCGGGCATACGGCGCTGCGGATCCATGACAAGGTCTCCGGCCGGGACCTGGTCTTCAATTGGGGCATGTTTTCATTCAAGGACCCGATCAACTTTGGTTTGCAATTTTATCGGGGGATTTTGAATTATCACCTCGGTATATATCCTTATCGGGCGGCTCTCGCAGGCTACGAGGCGGAAGGACGCAAGGTCTGGGAAGACAGGATTCAGTTGACCCGGGAACAGAAGCACAAGCTGTTTGAGCAGTTGATTTTCAATAGCCAACCCGAAAACAGCTCGTTTGCTTATCAGTATTTTTTCGACAACTGTTCAACCCGCATCCGTGATCATATGGATACGGCTTTGGGCGGCATCATAAAACCTGCAACCCATTTCAATCACGCGCCACAAACATTCCGCGATATGGTGTACGAGGGATACAGCTATACACCCGGCATGGATTTGTTTTTGGATATTGCGATGAACAGCAATCTCGATCGGCTGATGACACTGTGGGAACGCATGTTTCATCCCCTTTACATGCGCGAAGTCTATCAGCAGACGCAAAACGGTGGCATGCCCCTCCTGACTGACAGTAAAGTGCTGGTGGATTTTCCAAGGCCGGAATCGTATCCGGGTTTAAGTTTCATCCTGGTCCTGCTCTTCTTCGGTGTACCTCTTTCAATGATCGGGATCCTGTTTTTCCTGCGCAATAAGTTGATTCGCTTCCTGCCGATTATTTATCGGGTCTTTGCCTTGATCAGTCTGCCGCTTTTGGGTTTTGGCGCTTTGGTCGGCTTTTTGATGCCGGTAACATGGCTGGTCTCGGATCACCTGGATTTGCATCATAATGCCAATATGCTTTTATTCTGGCCGATCGATGTGATTTTGATCGTTTGGGCGTTCGCTCTTCTGGTGCAAGGACGCGGCTGGCGCCTGCCGGTGAAGGGGACCTTGTTTTTGCGGCGCTACGTGCTTGTGCATATGATCGTGACACTCTCGATGCCTGTGTTGCGCCTGCTAGGGCTGATCCATCAGGATGTGAACCGGGCTATTGTTTGGGTCTTGCCGCCTTATATGGTGATCCTCTTTCTCCTTTGGCGGGTGGGGACTGAAGTGAAAGTGAAAGTGCAAGAACAGCCGAGTCGAGCCGCATGAGTGATTCGCCCTTGATCATCGATCCGAGCGCCCGTTTTGTGGATGAGCAGCATGAGGATCTGGTGGATTTTATCTTCCGCCTGACCGGTGACCGCAGTCGCTCGGGGGTCATGGCCAAGGAAGTGTGTCGGCAGATGAAGGACGAGCTGCAGTCCCAGATCGAAGAACCGGAAATTCGCGCCCGCCTTTTTCAATTGGCCTATGAATTCAATGAAGAGGCCATGCGGCCCATTCCGCGTGATTTTTTTGAGGCCTGGTTCCGTTATCATCACAAGGATCCCAAGTCGGTGGCCAAGGCCTATCGATGGGAAATCAAGCTCCTGGAATTAGGGCACCATGCCGCGCAGCTTTTATTGCTGCGTTATCGCTATGGGTTTTCCCTGCCGGCTTGTGCCTTTATCGTGTATCGCGAAGAAGTTGATGTTCATGCGGAACTGGAAATTCTGGAAGGCCTCATTCACGAGGATCGGGGCCTGGATTACCAGGACTTAGCCACCCTGCCGCGTTATGGATTTCTGCAGATTCCCGAGCATCAGACCACGGCCTTGAGCCATATCATGAATCAGCTGCGCCCGCGCCAGCGTTGGTGGCCTCAGTTGGCTTTGGTTCTGGCATTTTCCATGCTGGCGTTATTTTTCTGGATGCTGCATGCGTTCGTAGGTTTCCGTCAGATCTGGCGCCTCTTGCGGAGCCTGATCCTGGGATGATCAGGCGGATTTGGGTTCCAGTTTGCTCAGGACACTGGCGGCTTTTTCAAAGCCCGGTTTCAATTCCAGGGCTTTGCGAAGCGATAGGATGGCGTTGGCGTTGTCATTCTGCTTATGATACGCCAGGGCCAGGTTATAATGCAGGGCGTACACGTAGGGGTGGGCGCCGATCAATCCAATGCACTTCACGTACATCGCAATCGCCGCATCAATATCCTGGTTGTGGGATAGGCGCACGCCTTCATTGTTAAGCAGCTGCACCAATTCCTTGTGATCATGCGTGCCGGAAAGCTGCTTCATGGCCGTATCATAATCACCTTCCTGAATCGCGACTTTGGCCAGAACTTCGCTGGCATCCTTGCGCTCTTTGTCGAGACCCTGAAGGCGATTCATCGCATCCTTGGCTTCATCCAGATTCCCAACTTCAAAGTTGGAGAGACCGGCATTGGCCAGGAGCTCAATGTTCAAAGGATTGAGCTTGGTCAGCTCGTTCATCAGTTCCGACGCTTTGGCAAAATCCTTTTCCAGCATATACGTCTGGGCCAGTTTTTGTGCGGCGGATGAGGATTTGGGGTTTACCTTCTGGGCGGCATCGTAATAGCGTCGGGCTTCCGACGCATGATTGAGTTTGGTTTCCACATCACCGAGCAGGAGCAGCAGTTTTTCTGAAGGACCATGGGCCCGAAGATTCTTCACAGCCAATTCCTGAGCCATTTCCATAAGGCCGGAGTTCATGGCGGCATGAGCCTCGCGGAATTCGGCTTCCGCTGGCGTCATGTGAGTTTCCTCTTTCCACAGATGCATCAGCTTTTGATGGGTGCGATCGGCGGAATAGGGTTTGGCCAGAACATGCGTGATATTGTTTTCATTCAGGACGAGCATGATTTCCGGGGTCAAGTGATCCACCAGGAAGAGGTGCGGTTCGATTCCATAATTCCCAGTGGAACGCAGGGTTTGAATCATGGTCAGACCGGTCATATCGGGAAAATCATGATGCGTAATGAAGAGTTGAAATTGATTGCGTTTGGCCACTTCCGCAGTGACACGCGGGCTGCTGAACGTCTGGATCTGATCAAAGCCACAGGCTCGGGCGACGTGACTCAGCATGTCACCTTCATCCTTGGTGCGGGCCGTAATTGCAACTTTGGTCGTTTTTTCCCGATTCGCAGCCACGGATCGATCCCCTTGTTCAGGTTGTCAGACCTTGTGTTCCTTGAGACTTTCGACGCAAATGGAGTCGAAGTTAAGGATCAGGCTCATACCTCTAGGTCACGATCGATTTTATTTTTTATTTGTCCTGTGCATCGTAAACGAGGCCGCTGTCGTTGGACCAGATCTCGACCTTATAGGCCACTTCACTGCCTTCTTTTGCACCTTTGGGCAGTACGCTGGGATCTGCGGTGTAACTGGTGCCGTCCGCGTCCTGAACGCGAGCAAAGCGGCTGTAATCATTGGGTAGGCTGATAACGGTTCCAACTCGCATAGCGGACTCCTCTTGCATAGGGGGAGGATCGGAGTCCGCCTGGGAAAACTTTAAAAATGTGAGAAAACATTTTTAATTACAATGGGTTACTATTGAGGGGCGACCTCGGCGAACTGGAACTGCTGCATGATAAATTTATTGTTTTTGACCTCGCCAATCAGGACGATTTGCAGGTTCTTTTTCTTGCTGAAATCAGCCTTGTAGTAAACCTGAGCCTGACCGGAACGGGATCGGGAATCCACCAGGTTGAGGGTCTGGAATGTTCCATAGTCCTGAACTTCAGCTACTTTTTTGAGCAGTTTGGTCGCGTAGTCACTGGTCAATTTTTTCAGATCGTCGCTGGTCATCTGCTTAATCTTTTTGACTTCCACCGGTTTGAAATCGCCGATGATATCGACGCTCAGGATCTTGATGTCCTTTTCCGGCTTCGAGCCATTGGCCTTGGCGTTAACGATGGCATTCACCACATCCATGCCCGCAGTCACTTCACCAAAAACAGAGTGCTTGTTATCCAGATGAGGCGTCGGGGCCACGGTGATAAAGAACTGACTGCCGTTGGTATCCGGACCAGCGTTGGCCATGGACAAAATACCAGGTTTATCGTGCTTCAGATCCTTGTGGAATTCATCGGCAAAGGTATAGCCGGGGCCGCCCGTGCCATCACCCTTGGGGTCGCCGGTCTGGACCATGAATCCCGGGATCACCCGATGAAAGATGATGTCCTTATAGAAGCCCTGTTTGGCGAGATTGTAAAAATTCGAAACCGTTTGCGGAACCTTGTCGGCAAAAAGTTTGATTTCAATATCACCCTGCGATGTTTTGATTTTGGCTTTCAGGTCCTGTTTGGTTTCCTGCGCCAGGGAAAGTGGGGCAAAAAACAAAGCGAGCCATGCACATAGTGAAATGAGGCGACGGGACATACACGCTCCTAATCAATCATACCAGCTCGGGGATGGTATCATAAAATCGGAGCATGTCCTAGTGGTTCGGACTTATGGAAACCGGGGATTGGCTTCAATCACGACTTCATAATAATTGCTGAGGGGTGGAATCTGATGATTCGGGCCCATTTCCCAGGCGGCCTCCTGCCCGTTGAGGCCCAGCGTGGATTGATCGGTCCAGTCGGCCACCAGCAATTTATAGGACGCGCCCACCGGCAGATTTTTGAGGAGCTCCCAGCGACCGTCGGCCCAAGCCGTCAGTCGTGTGGCGACCTGCCAGTGACCCAGGTAGTCGCCTTCACCGGTGATATAAACAGCCTTCCCATAGGGAACCTGGATCGGGGTGCTGAGGCGCACCGTGATGGGCGCCAGGTGCAGACGGGTGACGGTATCTAGCCTCGGGGTCACGTCAAGGAATTGGGGTTCACTCCAAAGTGCTGAATGACTCGACGTGAGCTTCATGACACTCACAGCGGTGGACCCGACTTCGAGATCAAGGCTCACCATGCCTTCGTTATCAGTTTCACCGAGCTTATGGCCGGCGTGCCAATCTCCGGCATAGACTGTGACATTCGGCAGGGGCGAGCTCACCCTTGTTCCCTGCACGTACTGATCACCCAGGACCTGGATGCGGACTCTGGCTTTAGGATAAGGCGTTTCCACCTTGCAGCTCCTGAGGGTGATGGGGCCGTTATCCCACTGAATCAGGGTCTTGCTATTGGCCATGGCTGCGTTGCGCAGATGAACCACCCAACCATCGGCAGTGGGTTCGAGGGAGGGGCGATACTGTCCAGCCAGAAATTGAAGCTGTGTTCCAAAATTCCAGCGTTTCAGGTCATCGATGATCAGACTCTCGTCCTGCCAGTGCGCATTCCCAGCGAGCTCTTTTTTCAGGCAAATCAGATCATGGGTCGGTGAGTAGTAATTCTCTGCGCAGGCTTCCTGGTCAAGGGACGCGCGTATCCGGGAGAGTGATTCCGAATCGCGGAGTCGCACCTGCACGGTTTCCGTTTCCGGCAGCCAATGGATTTCCGATTGGCCACCGTCGCAGATCCACAGGGGAGACGCCTGCAAAGATCCGGGGACAAGAATGAGAGCAGGCCAAAGAAGGTTTCGTGTTGTGGTTGCGATATTACGGCGCATGGTGGACTCCTCTGCTTGTAGTAAATTTACAAGACGCGAGCCTGATATAACCTTGAGCAATGCCGATATCAAGGGCATTTGTGGCCTTTTGCCTCGTGCCGGCTTGGGAAAAAATACAACAAGCGTTGGGTAAAATCAGGGAGCAGACTTCAAAAGGTTTTGGAAATGCAGATCATTTCAAAGCCAAGCTTTTGATAGAGGCGATTGGAATGAGGATTGGTCTGGTCCGCATACAGAAAGACCAACTGCATGGTGGGATCCTGAAAGAGGTGACGACAGAGATATTCCACGGTAAGCCCTGCATAATCATGTCCGCGCAGCCGGCTCGGCGTATAGACGTAGGAGAGACAGCGAGCATGAGCGAGACGGCGGGTCACAGCCGCAATGGAAAGGAGTGTGTCCCCCTGAAAGAGACCAAAAAATTCCTGACGTGTGAATCGGCTTCTGGCTTCATCTTCATCGATCTTTTGATGCAGGGCGTCGTGCATGAAACCCTGAATGAAACGACAGATGGGTCGGCTAAAGTGTGGCAGGCGTTCAAAACGCAAGTCCGGTGGCAAAGGTTTCTGCCGCAACTGATGCGGGGCCACCTGGTAGAGCCAGGTGCAGAGCAGAGGAACATCCTTGATGCTCAAAGTCTGCGCGGCCTTTTCCCAACTCTCACACTGCCCGTCATGACAGGTCAGGACCCAGGAACCCGGAAAGTGTCGATGAATGGCCACCACCTGAGACGCATCGAGCGGCAGATCGGGATGATTGACCAACGCAATTTCCCTGGGCGCGTGCACCATAATTTGCAAAATCCGACCATCCGGATGGCGAAGGACCCAGGCGCTGGCGTCAGCCATCGGTTGATAGGGAATCTCAGCCAGTCCAAGCAGGCCAATGACTCGATTATTGAGGACCAGACGTGGCGTAATCCAGGTGCCGTAGTCCTGCAGAAGGGTTGTGGGTGGGATGTTTTGCCAATGCATGAGGCTCTTCTGAGAAAGCCCCCATCCCCAAGGGGAAGGGGGCCTGCATCGTGAGGTCGTCAGGATCTCATTTCATATCAAGAAACTTGAGGATGACCCCACCATGTTGCACAAAGAATGGTGCAAACACGAGGCTGAGGATCGCCATCAGTTTCATCAGAATGTTGATCGATGGACCCGACGTATCCTTGAAGGGGTCACCGACGGTATCGCCTACGACGGCCGCTTTGTGCGCGTCCGACCCTTTACCGCCGAGTTTACCCGTCTCGATATATTTCTTCGCATTATCCCAGGCGCCGCCTGAGTTGGAAGCGGAGAGCGCCATCACCAAACCGGACACGAGCGAACCAGCCAGCACACCCGCCAGGGCCTGCGTGCCGAAAATGTAACCGACAACCAGAGGCGTGGCCAGAACGAGGATACCTGGTGCAATCATCTGCTTGATCGCGGCTTCGGTGGAAATGGACACGCAGGTTTTATAATCCGGACGATCATGGCCAGTCAGGATACCTGGCTTTTCACGGAACTGCCGACGCACTTCGTCGATCATCGCATAGGCCGCAATACCCACGCCCTTCATGGTTTGAGCCGTAAAGAGGAAGGGTAGAACCCCACCGATCAAGAGACCAGAAAAAACCAGTGGCGACAGCAGGTCCAGGCTATGCATGTTGGAACGAACCAGGAACGCTGAGAAGAGCGCCAGTGCGGTCAGAACTGCCGAACCAATCGCAAAGCCTTTCCCGATGGCCGCTGTGGTATTACCGGCTGCATCCAAAAGGTCAGTCCGACGACGGACCTCAGGACCAAGTTCAGACATTTCCGCAATACCGCCGGCGTTATCGGAAACAGGGCCGTAAGCATCGATGGTCAAGCCCGTGGCAATGGTCGAAATCATCCCCAAAGCCGCAATGGCAATCCCGTACATGCCGGCCAAAGTCCACGAGACATAAACGGTGACAGCAATCGCAATGACCGGAATCACCGATGACTTGTAGCCCAAAGCCAGACCGTAGATGATGTTTGTGCCGGGACCGGATTGTGAGGCATCGGCCACTTCCCGTACAGGTTTGTAAGCATGCGACGTGTAATATTCCGTGACGACACCGATCAAAAGCCCTGCCCAAAGACCTGATAGAAGCGAGATCAACACGCCGTTATTGGTGATGATTTGACCGTGAATCTCAAAGGTTTCCACCATGGCCGCTTTCGTGACGAAAATCATCACGATCGACATCAGAACGGTGGAGATCCAAAGCTGCTTTTTCAAAACCGGTTCAGCGGATGTGGCATCAGCTTTCAGGCGAGCAAAGAGAGCTGTGAAGAAACAGACCGGTACACCCACGGCAGAAATGATAATCGGATAGTAGAGGGAACTGTCTGAGCCGACGATGGCAGCCGACGTGGCACCAATCAGCAGGGCGGCACAGGTGGCCTCGGCGCAGGAACCAAAAAGGTCAGCACCCATGCCGGCAATGTCACCGACGTTATCACCGACGTTGTCAGCAATTACGGCTGGGTTACGTGGGTCATCTTCTGGAATGCCCTGCTCAACTTTACCAACAAGGTCAGCGCCGACATCAGCAGCTTTTGTATAGATCCCGCCACCGACGCGGCCGAAGAGAGCGACGGCGGATCCGCCGAGACCAAAGCCGGCCACCATCTCCATCAGGAGTTCCTGCTCTTTGATGTACTGACCGAACACAAGAACGATCGACATCAGACCGACGATCGCGAGACCGACAAGGCCAAAGCCCATGACAGAGCCCGATTCAAAGGCGACCTTGAAGGCTTCGGACAAACCTTTGCGCGCGCGGATGGTCGTGCGGACGTTACCCATGGTCGCGATCTTCATGCCAAGGAAAGCCGAAAGGCTGGAGGTCACGGCGCCCAGCAGAAAGGCCAAGGCGCTGAACATGCCTTCATGGTGATCGATCGTGGCGTCATTATCCAGGAGCAGATACATCAGCACCGCGAAGAAGGCGACAAAGCCCGCAACGTAGCGGTACTCGCGCGATAGGAAGGCCATGGCACCTTCAGCGATGGCGCCCGAGATTTCATTGAATTTGGCAACCTGCTGCGGATTGTCGCCTTCGATAGGAACTGACACAACGCGCCGGGCGTAAAATGCGGCGGTTAACATGGCTAGGGCCGCAGACCCGTAAATCAAAGTAACTACCAAAACCGACCTCCTGTGCTGCAACAAAGATAAGGCGTAGCGCGGACTCTTACAATTATGAGGGACAAGGAGAGACTTTTATGCCCAGCCTGAACGCAAGAGGCAAGATGAATTTACCAAGGACCACGCGCTTTCTGTGGGTCCTGGCCCTAGTGAGCCTACAGGCCAGCGTTCCGGACGGTTTTCGTTATTTTAATTTCCTGTAATAACACCATAAAAACAGAAATTTTTGAAGGTTTGCCAAACAGTGCCGATCACACTGCAGGGGCGGATAAGTACGCCTTGGAGGAGTGGACGTGTATTTTCTTAAAACATACCTCTTGGCAATTTTGCTGATGCCGTGTTGGGCTGCTTCACTCCAGGCTCAGGGTAAACGCGTTGTGACTTATATTGAAGATGTGCAGGAGGAACGCAAATCCACCCGCTGGACCTTGACGGAATGGCTGCGCATCAAAGAGCGCATGAAAATGATGGACGTTTGGCTCGCGATGTTCTCCGACCCGCGCAAAGATAAATTCGCGCCCGAGCTCAATCTGCAGTACGGTCAAAGTCACGGATCAATTGTTTTGCAATACGGTGACGCCACGGATTTTAACGATAGCACCTGGGCTTCCAGTGAAAGCGATCATTCAAAAGAACATGGACGCCTCCAATTCTGGTTCACCAACCTGGTTTCGTCCACAACCGGATTGCGCACGTTGGATATCGATTTGGGCATCGAAGCCAGCTTTGTCAATCGCTTCATGGCCGAGCAGCAGACGCTCACACCCACGACCATGCCCTCGATCACCACGGCGACCGACAAAATCCAGTTGGGCGGTGTCAACCTTCGCCTCTTTGGTGCCAACGAGCAGGATTCATTCCTGGTCGGTAAAATAGGCAAATTCAATCGCAGCTCAGGGTTCGTCGACTCGCCATTCGCAAGCATCAGCGGGACCTATTATGGTGGCGAGATGGCCCTTTATTTCCTGCGTATTCTGGGGGCGGAAGGCCAATACCTGGCGTTTAAGCCTCAGGTCAGCGAAGACGAGAAAGCCAAGGCTTCGAACGTGGAGTACGGTGCGTTTTTGGAAATCTATAACGTACGCTTCATCTATGGGGTGTACGACCATATCTGGAGTCAGGAAAATCAGGGGTTACGCCTCGACAGCCGCGAACGCGGCCGCATGCTCACCTTCCGCCTTTATTTTTAAGCCCAAACGGTTTAGCCTTGTCCTTTAAGTTCCCATTTTTTAGGAGCGCCCCCTGATGGCTGAGCAGTTGAACCTGCCCTCGCTCTTGATCGCGTTACCCGGGCTTATGGATCCTCATTTTGTAAAATCAGTGGTGCTTCTGATTCAGCACAATCCAGATGGGGCTCTGGGTTTTGTGGTCAACCGACCCATGCCCATGTCGCTGCGCGATATGGTCTTTCAAAACCGCTATCAGATCCCCAATCACGTTCCTGTTTGGATGGGTGGGCCGATCGGCAGCAATCAAGGGCTGGTCATTCACAATCAAGGTGGGGATATAGCGGCCACCGCCTCATCCGGCGATTTGCGGGTTTCATCATCCGAAGAAGCTGTGGACGGCCTCGTGCAGCACATTGAAAATGTGGCGGCGCAAGGTCAGAAAAAAGGCGAGCCCCTTCTGCCTTATCGCTTCGTCATCGGCTATTGCGGGTGGGGTCCCAAGCAACTGGATCTGGAATTGAAATCAGGCCACTGGTATCAGAAGCCTTTGGATTTTAACCTGCTGTTCAATACGCCCTGGCAGGAAATCTGGTCGCGAGCCGTCGCCGAGCTGGGTGTGCATCCGATAGACATCGCCCCGAATATTCAGTCCTATATGAATTGAGTCCAGACGTCAGGTCGGTTCCCGCAAACGACGCAAGGCGCGGCGACTCTCACGAACTTCGCTGAGCTTGCGTTGAAATCCCAAAGCGACAATCAAGAGAGGTAGAAGCCCAAGGTGCAGCGTCACGATCAGGCGGCGGATGTTATCGGGCTGAAAGCGGGCCTTTTCCCGAACCAAACGTCGTTCGGTCCAGAGCCCCGCTTCGGTTTCACGCAGGCGACGGAGTTGACGCTCCTGTTCCTTGGATAAAATGCTGGCCGTGTTTTCTTCCTGCACCTGGAGATCCCCGATCTGTCGTTCGATCTCGGCAATCCGTGCGGAAAGCTTATCTTCGCTATCCAACCATGGTTGGCGTGTTTGTTCCTCGAAACTTTCCAGTTTGGTCAGCGGCCGATGCACGCTGCCGCCACTGCGAATGCTGATCAGGTCCCGATTACCACCCAGAAATTCCACCGCGTGAGTCAGAAGACTGAGGTTATCGTTGCGCGGGCGGATCAGCATTTGACTCATCACCTGCAGTTTTTCCACAGCATGCGGATCGGCCAGGAAATCGGTATCGGCAAACAGCACGATACTGTTCGGCTGCTCGGTTTTTTCGCGGTGCTGCGCAATGGGACTGCCGCTGGGTTTGTCCGGGAACGCCGTCGTCCATTGGCCTGAGAGGATGCCGGCGACCGTACGGATGGTGCCGTCGGGTTTCAACTGTTGCGTCAGCTGCTGCGGCGACATGTAGGCTGCTGTCTCGGTGGAAAGCAAACCGCTTTTATCCGAACTTTGCACCAGCGCTTCCCATTGACGATCGGGTTGATCCTTGATTTCCAGCCAGCCTGGTTCTGGGAACAGAACCTGTTGAATGGTCCTGGTGATTTGATGCTGACGATTGAGATCCTTGCCAATCAGATTCACATGGAAAGGATTGTTGGCCACTTTTTGCAGGGTCATCTGACGTCCAGAGCGGGCCGCGTCACCCACCATGCGCGTCGGATCAAACTCGACCCCCCAGGCTGGGAAAAGCTTGGGCAAGGTGCTGCTCATTTTCAAAGGATTGGCGCCACCGGGATTATTGTAGGAAAGCTCGGTTTCACAGAAAGGATCCACGGCCACGACGAGGTGTCCACCGCGCATGACGAATTGATCGATCGCATATTCGGTCAGTTCCGAAATGGACTTGGGATGAATGACAATAAGGGATGAAATATTTTCAGGGATTTCCTGTACATCGACAGCCAAACGCGTGACCTGATAGAAGCCACGCAGGGCCTCCACAACAGCCCAGTCCGGACGTAGACGCGGTCCGTCGTCGTCACGTTCACTGACCATGGGGAGTGAGGTGATGACTCCGAGGACGGGTTTGACGCTTTGATTCAATTTAACAAAGACTTCCGAGAGCTCATATTCGATTTGGGTTTCCTTGCGCGGATCGAAGAACGGAACGCGCAAAGTTTTCTGACCTTGCGTGAATACAGCGCCCAGGTAAATGTCGCCCTTATTGGTACGCAACCCTTTGAGGCCCTCCCAGCGTGCTTCCGCTTCGAGGGATGTATCAGGGCGCGGATCGAGCACTTCCACCGAGATTTTATCGGGTGCAAAGGCGACGTAACCTTCCAGCAATTCCTGGATGCGATGCCCATGGATACGCTGCAGCGGTTCCATCATGGGATGCGAGCGCGAAAAATAGAGTTTAATGGAGACGGGGGCATTCAATGCCTTGAGGAGCGATCGGCTGCCGTCCGACAGGGAATAGAGTTTTTCCGTACTCAGATCAAAACGCAAAAATTGTTTTTGAGCCAGTGCCACAAAAAGAAGCCCGGCTATCAACCAGATATCCATCAAAACCCAGAACGCCCGGGGTGGGACGTACTGCCCGCGAAGCGACAGCGTCCGCTGTTTTCTTTGCAAAAGGATCTGGGCTGCCAAAAGCCAGAGCGCGCCGCCAATGAAAAAGCTCAGATTGCGATTATCCACCACGCCCCGTTTCATCGTATCCAGATGGGAAAGCGGGCTGATGGCATTCAAAACATGACCAGGGACCAGGGGGAACATGCGCGTGATCTGATCCACCAGATCAGGCAGACCCAGCGCCTGCAGAATGGAAAGTACGATCATGCTGGCCAGCAGTGCGGTCCCGATGCGTTTGAAGAGACGCATGAAAAGGCCGCTTAAAGCAAGTTGCCAGACGCTGAAGCACCAGAGCCCCAGGAGGGATGAAAGCCACATGCCAAGATCCAAAGGACCCATGAGCATAATAGTAAGTGCCATCGGTACGGTGCCGACAATCAGAACCAGACTGACGAGACTGCCTGCCACACACTGAGCGGTCACACGCTTCAGACCGCCGAGGCCGGACGACTGCAGCCATTGTTCATAACCAGGGCGCGCTTCCGGATGCCAGAGCTGACTCGCCAGAAGAGGCATCATTGCGGTCAAAAGCCAGGGCAAAATCTGAAGGGCTTCCCGTAAGCTGGCTTCTCCTGTTTCAAAAAAACGAGCGCCGAAGAAGGTCCATAGGGCAAAGCAGAACAGCCACATCGCAGCCCAGAGAGGGACGAAGCGGATGCGAAAGATGCTCTGGCATTCCCGAAGGATGAGGGTGAAGAGAGTTTTCATGGACTCCCGCTTTCGGCAGAAAATTGCAGCGCGGCTTGCAGCTGCCTTGGCGTTTTCAATTGATCGGGTTCATAGCTACGTATGATCGAGCCCTCATGCAGAACCAAAATGCGCTGGCAAAGGGGCGTCAGATCCTCGAGGACATGACTGCTTAAGATACGGATCGCAAAGGGCGCAGGATTCTTCAGCCACTGCAGAAGACGTTCCTTTTGCCAGCTATCCCGAGGCTGCAAGGGTTGATCGAGCAGCAAAATCTTAGGATCATGAATCAAGGCTTGGGCCACACAGATCAGTCTTTGCAGACTGGGCGGCAAATGGCCAAAGCGTAAATCCCAGCAATCTTCCAACTGAAATTTTTCATTGAACGTTTGCGCCACATAACGAGGGTTCGGCATACCGCGAAGGCTTGCGGCAAAGTGCAGAATATCGCGCACGCGCATGGCCGTGGGCAAGGCCAGGCGCTCGGGGACATAGGACAGGACCTTGGTCACATAAGGGCGATCGCTTACCGCATTGCGATCATCGATCAGAACGCGTCCCGTGGTTGGCGTCAGTATTCCGGCAATCATGTGCATCAAAGTCGTGAGGCCCGTTTTTGGACGACCCCAAATACCCAGTGTCTCGCCCGGATGAATGGCGAGATTCAGCTCCTTGATGATTTCATCGTGAGCAAAATCCTTGCGAAGATCCTGAATTTCGATCACGCCCAACTCCCAAGGTGTAGTGAGGCCTTCTTATAGTTTAGGGGACCCGGGTGAAAGCTGGGAGGGCAGGAATTGCCGGCGTCGCCCGAGGGGGGTGGTTGAGTTGGTTCAAATCTGAATTTTACGGCGAGACACCTTGTGCTGCCATGCGTTGGCATAGACGTTGCTGGTTATGTCGTCATTAGCGCACATCAATCGAGGAGGTTTTATGGAGGTACTGGTCACGGTTTTGGGAGCGCTCATTGCCACCCTGGTGATGGCCTCAGTGATGTATGCAATGATCTGGGACGGATTTGAGCATGGCGACATGATTCGGCTTTTGGGATCCGATATCACGCAGCAGCCAAGGCGATACTTTGTCATGGGCATGTTTTTGTATCTGGGAACGGGCCTCGCGCTTTCATGGTTATATTATAAGGCCCTCAACGTTCTTAAGTTTGATTCTGTGATTATTTCAGCGGGTCTCGGTGGCTTCATGGGGTTCGTGCAGGGCTTTGTTCTCATGTATTTCTACATTTTGGAGCTCGGCTCAAGGCACCCCAATGAGCAGTTTAAAACGCACTGGCTTCCCTTGTCGTTCGCACACTGGTTCGGCCATATGGTGTTTGGAATGGCACTGGGGAGCATCATTGCTTCCTATCTGATTTATGGTCCTCGTGGGTTTCTCATCAGTGCCTTGGTTAATATTCTCATTGCAGGAGGTGTTGGCTTCTTTGCGAAGAAATCGGAAATCAGGGCTCTCATGCATCGGCAGCGTCAGGTTCGCTAATCTTTAAAAGCAGGAGGGTCATGATTCCCTCCTGACTCCGTCTCTGCCTCACTTCAATCGATTATTCTCCAACGTCTCATCACATTTAAAATCACATTCTGCAAAAAAAAATGCTTTTGCACGCAATATGATTTCACCTCTGACGTCATCTCAAACGAACCGATTGATTACAAACTTGAAAAAGGAAACAAACCATGACATCGAAACTCATCCTCTCTCTTCTGCTGACTGCTAGTTCAAGTGCTTGGGCATCAACGTCGACAGCCCCTGCCGGACTTCCCACAACCGATGATATCGCAGAAGCTGTATCGACTGTGAGTGCCATCCAAGGTTCCATTGAAAGCCTGATTTCTCAAGCGGAAGGCGGCAACCTGGAAAACGATCGTTTGGCTCGGGATATCCTGCTCCGCATGTCGGCAAACATTGAAGGCATCGTGGATGACCTCGATGCACTTGACAAACTGGTGGCTCACAAGAAATTTACCGAAGCTACCAAGAAGCAAAAATTGATCTGCACTGACCTGAATAAGGTCAAGTCAGACAACGGTAACGCCAGACTGGGCGCTGGTTTGCCAGATGAAGGCAACATCCTCGGCAGCGATCCCCTGTTTGATGACATCGATCACGATGTGAAAGACACTCGTAAAGTTCTGAAGTGCAAGTAATTGTCCACGATCAACCCTGACAAAAATATTTTTTAAAATTTTAGGAGTACGTTATGAAAAAGTTTTTCGGTATGGTTCTGGCTCTCTCGACTCTCGCTGGTTCGGCTCAAGCGGCTTCCCCCGAATCGCAAACTCTGCGCGCTGGTATCGAACGCGTGAAGGCCAATGTGGACTCGGTCATCACCCAGATGGGCGGCAGCGTGTCTTTGAATGAAGCTGACGCTGACCTGCTGCGTTACCTCCTGACCTCCAGCAAGCGTTTCGAACAAGGTCAGACCGCCCTTGACGACTCCGATGAAGCTCTGGATAACGGCGACACCGATGGTTACCTGAACGGTTTCGCAGAAGCCTGTAACCGCGTGGCCGCCGCCCGCGCTCAACTCGGCAACGCAGCCCGTCGCGCTCGCGATATCAAGTCCACCTTCCCCAAAGCCGACTTTGTTGAAGAGCAAAAAACCGACATCACTGATACCCGCGATCTGGCGAAATGCCCACACTAAGCGGTCTATCCTGAGGCGGAGTCACTGGCCCTTGTGGCCCGTGACTCTTCCATGTCCAAGGAGTGCGTGATGAAAAAGACTCTGATCGGTCTGGTTTTGATGACGTCGTCTCTGATGATGACACCCCGAATTTTAGCAGCAGACGCTTGCACGGTACCTGCCGAGCATGCGGAACTGACCAAAGTCCTGCAGGGCGCCCTGAGTATTCATCAGGATGTGAAACAGGAAATGGTTGAATTGCAGGCCCTCGTCAAGAATCTGGATGGTTCTGCGGCGGAAGTGGCAGAACAGATTCTGAAGCGCGTGGGTGAGAGCAAGGCCAACCTCCAGGATGCCTTCTCCCAGCTCGACAACACCGCTGATTTACCCTTGATTTTGGCTCAGGCACAAGGCCGTTTAACGGCAGCATTGGGCAAGTATCGTGGTTTTAAGACCATGACATTGGACGACAGCAAGCGTGAACGCATCCAATGCTCGGAGCAAAGGCTCCAGGAATTGAATCAGCGCTTGCAGGAAATTTTGAAGGCACCTCTATGAAACCGATCACAACGCTGAGTCTTTCCGTCTTGATTCTGGGCTGTCAGCCGACGCCCTCAGAAACGTCACGAACCCAGTCCATGATCGAAACCTCCGATCTGCGCCTGGTGTCCATGGAACAGAGCCGGACCGGACCGGCGTTGTATCAGTCCCTCGGCGCACTCAGTGAACCGGTGATTGACCCTGAGTTCCCTGAGTTCGCCGAACTTTATGCGCTTTGCACCGGCATTCAGATCAGCCCCAAATATGTGCTGACAGCTGGTCATTGCAAGAGTCAACGTTATGTTTTCAATAAAAATTACTTTGCCGATCAGGATTCTCTCGATCAGTTACGATTTAAAGCCTTTGGCAAGATGATTCGGCTGATTTTTGATGGGGAAGCCGTGCCGGAATCCAATGCGGCTCTGCAGTATCCCACGGAATCGGCTCCGGTCTATGCAAGTGCTGATTTGGATTTTGCGATCTGGGAATTTAAGGATCTACCCGAAAATGGATGGATCGATATTCGGCACTACAGCCAGAACTGGCAGCAGCTGAGCCTTCTGGGATATCCCAACGGTGCGCCGCTGACCGTCGCCGAACCGTGCCGGGGTCAAGCGTCTGCGGAAGATCCCACCCGCATTCTGCACGATTGCGATTCGCTATCCGGCAGCTCGGGGGGACTGGTTTGGGATCAGCTGTCAGGCCTGCCCGTAGCCCTGCATGTGCAGAGTACAAGTAAGAACGATGCAGATTACTGGAAGAAAGAAGGAATTTTTGAAGGCAGCAATCAGATCGGTTTGAATCAAGCCGTTGGCTGGTCCTCGATTCTCGACGATATCACCCGGCACCATCCGCAACTCACGAAAGAATTAAAACTCACCCTTAAGAAGGATTGTCCCTAATGAACGCTCGCTTGTCTTCGATGATCGCTGCTGGAATTTTTATGCTGTCCACTTCGCATGCAGCCTTGCAGGCCAATACCTTGCCCAAGCCGTCCCAGGATACGCTGCAGGCGATGCAGGCCCAGGTCGGTAACCTCTTTGCGCGCTGCAGTGAAATGCTGGAGCTGACGGGTGATGGCAACCTGGAAAACGATGCCAAGGCTCGGGTTCTCATTCTGGAATTTTCCAAGAGCCTGGAAAAACTCCAGGATGCCCTAGACCAAGCGGACGCCAACTATCATGATGATTCGCAGTATGGCCCGGCGATCAAGAATTCATGCCTTGCGACGCGCAAACTCTTCCTCAGCAATTCCCGGGCTCGCAGCGCCGCGGGTGAACACAGTGTCGGAGGCTTGCGGCCTGATAATCCAGCTTTTGATGATAACCGATTCGATGTGCAGGATATCCGAAACACGGTTTTCTGCGATGACATTGAGAAGACTGTGAACGCTCATGCGCCTCATGATCTGAAAAACACGCACTGGAATTCCGGTTATTGGGTGAATGGGAAAAAAGTTGATGTCAGCCTGCAGCTGAACGGTGGAGTCGGAGGCTATCAGGCGAGCGGCCTGCAGGGACGGTTCTTTGATGTGGTTTATTTTCCAGGGCATGTCTCAGGACGCTGGGAGGCCAATGGCAACAAGGGCTGGTTTGAATTTCCTTTGAGTGGCGATCAACGCAGTTTCTCAGGTTTCTGGGGACGCGATCATCTCGGAAGCCCCATTGGTGGTGAGTGGAGCGGTCGGAAGAAGTGAGCCCAGGATAGGGCTCGAAAAGACTAACTGGGGTTGAATGTCTCAGCCTCGGGGTTGTCTCGATTCAGAGCCCGAAAAACCAGGAATCCAATTCCACCAATGACGGCCAGGGTGACCAGTTTTTTTGTGTTCATGGTCTTGATAACAGGCAAAGCTTTGTCCAAGGCCACATCAGCAAATTTTCTTCCGGCCAGGCCAGCCACGCGACCGACCGCAAAATCAGCGACTCTATTCGTTACATAGGATGGTGCGCTCGAATTCATGTATCCTCCCTATCCATGTGTTGGGCATCACAGGTCATCTCTTGCCATTTATATTCAGTTCGTAACATTTGTCGAGACAGGACTTTACGAACTGCAGGAAAGTGCGGAGCAACCGGCTTTGTTCTCGGCCCAGTCGGGCCTTCTGCTGGCCAAATCCTTGTGTTGCGGATGCTCATCATAAGGCCTCTGCATCACCTGCAGCAGGCGCTCGATCAGGCTAAAGTCGCCCTGGTCAGCGGCATCGATCGCCTGTTGACTCAGATAATTTCGCAGAACGTATTTGGGATTGGCCAGATTCATAGAGCGGCGTCGAGTTTCCAGGTCGATATTATCGGCCCGACATCGCGCAGCATAGCGATTCAACCAGGCAGCGATCGCCTCGTCATGTTCAGGTCGCCTGGTTTGAGCATAGTAAGCTTCGTGGACAGCTTGCAGCCGCTTCGCTTCATCCCCCTCAGCCAAGGGAAGATCGGCCAGGGCCCGGAAGAAAATTGTCATGTCAGTGGGTGTGAGGCGGAGCATATCCTCCAGATCGCGGACGAGATTAAGGTCATCCTGATCCTTGAGCCCCGGGAGCCCCAGTTTGTCGGCCATCATGTGACTGTAGTATTCGGAAAACCAGGTTTGATAGTCATTCATGGTTTCTTCAACCACATTGGGATCCGGGAAGAGAGGAATCAGAGCCTGACCCAGTTGAGCGATATTCCAAAGCGCCACGGCCGGTTGGTTGCCGAAACGGTAGCGACGTCTTTGAGCATCGGTCGTGTTAGGTGTCCAGTCCGGATCAAACACATCCAGCCAACCGTAAGGTCCATAATCAATCGTGAGACCGAGGATCGACATGTTGTCGGTGTTCATGACACCGTGCACGAAACCAACCCGCTGCCAATGCGCGATCATGAGCGCGGTCCGTCGGGCTATTTCCTTGAACCAACTTACGTAGACATCGGGTGCTTTGAGATCGAATTCCGGATAGTGCTGCTGAATCACATAATCAGCCAGCTGCCGCAGTTCAGCCTGTTCTTCATAAGCCGTCAGGATTTGAAAGTTGCCGAAGCGGACAAACGTAGGGGCAACCCGGGTGACAATCGCGCAGGTTTCCATTTCAGGATGACCATCATAGAACATATCGCGAACCACCTGATCATCAGCCTTGATCAGGCTGAGAGCACGCGTTGTAGGAACGCCGAGGTGATGCATGGCCTCGCTGCAGAGGAATTCACGAATCGATGAACGCAGCACGGCGCGACCGTCGGCTCGCCGCGAATAGGGTGTGGGTCCGGCGCCCTTGAGCTGCAGTTCCCAGCGTTGATTCTGAGCATTGATCGTTTCCGCGAGCGTGATGGCACGTCCATCACCCAGTTGTCCAGCCCAATGCCCGAACTGGTGTCCACCGTAGCGAGCCGCATAGGGCCGCATGCCAGGGAGAATGCGATTGCCAGCCAGGACCTCGACCGTAGGATCCTGATCGCGCGCGGGACGAGCGAGACCTAGAGTCTGTCCCATCGCATCCGACCAGGCTATCAGTTTTGGGTTGTTCACAGGAGTGGGTTTCACAAAAGAAAAGCAGGCATGATAAACCGGTCTGGTCCCTTTATCTTCAAGCGGATCAGCCGGCAGAGTGCGGACGAAGCTATCATCCAAGCGCAAGGCGCTCAGTTCGACCAGAGTAGGATTCGAATCAGCTTTCATAGACATTCCGATGAATGGCCCTGAATGTGATTCAGCGAGCTTTTGGGCCTTTCTCAAGCTGCTGAATTTTTGCGTGCAGGAGCGGCTTCAGATCGGAAGTCTCCGGCTCAATTTTGATTTGTTTCAAACGTTTGAGCGCGGCGTCCTGCAAACCAAGTTTTTCGGCGTTGATAGCGGTCACCAGATCATCGGCAGCGCCGAGATCACGATCACCCAAAAGATTTCGATACTGCAATTGCGTGGCAATGGCTTCGCTGGTCATGCCTAATTCGGCCTGAATGGAAGCCAGGGTATTCAGATTAGCCACCGATTCCTTGGCGGTTTCGGTTGCAGATTGGGCCAACCGGAGCGCCTCCTGATTGGTGCGACCGCTGGTGAAATAAAACCAGGCGAAATTATTTTGTGTCAGTCCGTTCGGGGCCGGGTTCTTGAGCCACTGTTGAAATACCTTTTCGGCGCCTTGTTCATCACCGAGCAGATTTTTGATTTCTGCTAAAAGGCTCAGGCGCTCCTCGACTTCAGATTGTTCCAGCTTGTTGAGCAGCGGTTTAACGTCCGCAGCGCGAACCTCGCCGCGGCGTGCCAGGTCCAAAAGGTTTTGCACCATGGCAAATGTGAAGGGGCCTTTCTCGCTGCGCGCCGTGAGCCTTTTTAAAGCCTCCTGCGATTTCTTCATGCTGACCAGACGTCCTGTAGCCAGAACATCGAGGATGTCCGACTGTTCCGGTTTATAAGTGCCCTTGGCCAACTCACGATCCAAAATGCGCACAGCCTTGTCATTTAAAATATCAGGCGCGTAGATGGCGGCGACAACCTCCTGTTCCGCAGGGCTGCCTTGGAGCAGCTGCCGGAAATTGCGCACGACATTGCGATAATGCCGAGCCTCCGCGCTCATTTTGGATTCATCGGTTTTGGCATTCATGGATCGGTCCAGAAGATCACCAAGCAGCTGCGCATAATCCTGGGCCGCCTTGTTGTTACCTGCTTCATGAGCCCGGAACCACAGCACACTTAAAACGCTGGGCGCGTCGAGGGCAATGAAACGCCAGCCGCTTTTTTCCTGCACGGCCAGGAGTTTGGGTTCAAACCCGGATTCCGGCTGTTCCGCTGAAAAAGGCGAGGCTGCAAACACCTTGGTGTTTTTCAAAACCAGAACCTGCCCTTCGTGTAATTTGGATCCCTGCACCACATCATAGGCGGTGCTGGCGGAATCAATGAGGAAGTATGGGGGCAATGATGGATCGGCGCGCGACGAATCAAGACGCCTCTTCCATTCCACCTCTTCGAAGTATTTCTGATAATCCACATACTGTCGGGCAAAGCCTGGCACGAAATCCTTGCCTTCAGCCAATGTACTATCGGGGGACAGCATGGTGCAGATGTAATAACGCACGGACATTTTCAGATCCGGATCCGGCTTGCTTTCTTCCGGACACGCTTCCATCGCGCCCAGAGCCTCGGCCGCACCTTTGGTGTCGGGCAGCCGATCTTTCAGCAGCGTGAAAAGCTGGGCCGCTTCCTTGTAACGACGATCCTGCATCATTTCCTTGATCAGACCTTGCATGCTGGCCTGACCATCATTGCGTTCCAATAACTGATCGAGCTCAGTTTTGGCCTCTTCGGGATGCTGGTTGCCAATCAGGGTAATGACCCGCCAGGCACTCACCACAGCCGGTGGCATGGACTCGGGGGGGCGCCGCAGGACCTGATCCAAAGCGATCCATTGACCGGTGAAGGTCAGATGCTGGAGATAGGTGTTAAAGAATTCCTGATCCTCGATCAAGGAACTCTTCATGGCCTTGGCAAACGCGGCATCCGCTTTTTGCAGATCGGCTCCACGTCCATAGCGTATGCCTTTATCGTTATAGACCAAAAGCAGGGGCAGCGTTCTGAGGGCCACGCGATCCGAGGGATCCAATTTCAAAGCCTGCTCATAAAGCTTGCGGGCCTCCGGGCAGTTCGAGCCGGGGCTGCAATCCTTTTGATTTTCGCCACGGATGAAAAGTTCGGCAGCATGCAGCAGAATGCGCTTTTCCTGGGGCTGTGCTTTCACCGCATCACGGGCCATCTGCTGGGCTTCCTCGATCAATCCAATGCGATTCATCAGCTGGGCCAGTGTCAGCTGGTCAGCAGGCTGATTGTCCTTACTTCGAGCTGCTTTCTGGGCAAACTGCACCGCCTGACGAAGTTCACCCTGTTCGAGCAGGACAAAGGCCCGGGGTTTGATCGAAAGCGTATAGAGTTTATCATCCAGAACTCGTGCGAGGCCGTTCGCATAATCCTGGGCGTCCTGCGCACTCCACACCTGAGCCGGTCCGGTGCTGAAGGTATAATGAAGCTCCAGGCAGGACGTCCCGCATTCTTTGGTTTTCAAGGCAAACGATGCCGGGCCCAAATCGAAACGGGTTGCGTCCGGCTTGCTACTGACCTCAAGATTCGGCGGCATATTGTATTGAAAAATGTAATCGCGTTGAAAGGGGAAGGATAACGTCAAAGGCTGCTGACGACTTTCCAGCTGTTTTCTGAGCTCGACTATTTTTCCGCGCACGTCCCTTTCATTCAAAGGGTCCAGAGCTGCTGGCATGCCGGAAAAAAGCTGATGCGGAAAGGCAAAGACCTGGACCCCGGCTGGCCAGACGTCCACTGAGCCCATGTTTTGAAAGCGTCCTTCCAAACGGATGGGTTGATTCAGATCCTTGTAATCTGAAGCGGTGGCGCTTTCCAGTTCGGCCGCCGGATCCACGGTGAGTTCAATTTCCTTCATCAATTCAGCCGCGGTTTCCGTAGCCAGAGAACGGCGATAGAACGTATCAAAGATACCCTTGGCTGTTTCCGTGCGCACCATGCGGGACGGTCCCAAACGCGAGAGCTTGAAACTTTTTTGAATGGTCAGAGCATTATCTTCCAGGCGACCGACGGGAATGGTGCGCAGCTCGCTGCCCTCGGGTCCCACCAGCAACGCTTTCTGACCAGCAACGGCCGGTGGCAAAAGACCTGGTTTAAAAAATTCCGCGGTCAGGTCGATCCAGGTCCAATCCTTGCCTTGCTGGACTGCCAGGATCACATGATTGAATCGATCGAGTCCTGGCATGTCATCGCTTTGCTGGGGATGCGGCGCCGCGTGGAGCAGGGCGAGACGGGAGGTAATCCCGGCTTCCTTCAATAGGGCCTGAGCGAGCGTGGCTTTATCTTTGCAATCACCATAACCACGTTCGATGGTTTCATCAGGACTGCGCGGAACAATCGAAGCTTCACCAAAAGCCAGGCTCGTATAACGAATTTCCTTTTGCACATAGTACGTCACGGCAGCGATGATATCTTCTGATTTTTGGCCTTTTTTCAGCTTCTTCAGCACCGCAGGAATTTTACTCCTCTGCCTGGCCTGTTCATCGACGATCTTTTGATATTCGCTGGCGGCCTGTCCCCAACTTTCCGCACTGGAAAGCTCCAGGTAGCTGCTCCCGCTATCTTCAAAAGCCGACAGAGCTTCCTGCGGAGGTTCGGCCTCGATCTGCTCGCCTGTAAGTGTGACGAGCGGCCAGCCGGCGGCATTTTTACTTTCGGTTTTTTTCAGGCGTATGCCATCAGGCCAACGATAACGCAGCTTCTGTGAAGGATGCCAACTGAGAGTGACCTGCAGGCGTTCCATCGGGAGCATGGAACGCAGAGGAGATTGATCGTAACGTCCGGATTGAAAGCGCGCCTTGCTCTCATGTTCCTGCACAGAAAGTTCCAGAATACTGCCTGGAGCCAATGCAGGCGGCAGGACTTTCAGGACAATGGCATCGGAATAAACCCCACTGTCCACTTCACCGGCGGGTGCCTCAACCACCGTTGCCGGATCCAACATGCGGACTTCGCCGTCAGGTCGGATGACGCGGGCTGCGATTTCAGGTCTTGTTTCATAGGCTTTGCGCCAGGGGATATTCAGACTGCTCCAGCGCTGCACATCGCGATCGTCGCGAATTTCAATGATGCGATGAATGCGCCGATGAAAACGACCAGCCTCGTCCAGCTCGATGTTGAGTTCGTGCTGCAGAATATGGCTATTCTTTTTATCACGAGACTGAGCTTCCTTGGCCCATGCTCGTAGACGTTCTGGAGATTCAACGAAAGGAGTTTTGCCGGGAACCTGTGCCAGACTGCAGGTTGCAAACATCAAAAGCGCAACACGAATTGTCCAATGAAGGCCCACGCTGCAGTTCTCCTTGCTATCAGTTCTGCCTGAATTCCGTTATGTCAGGCGTTTTCTGAGAATAGCATAAGTATTAAAAACTGCGGTGAAAAAGAGGCCGAGGGCGAGTCCCACCCATAAGCCCCAGAGACCCTTGTCGAACCAGAAACAAAGAGCGAATCCGATTGGCAGACCGATGCCCCAGTGCGCAAGCAGATTGGTATAAAGCGCGGTTTTGGTGTCGCCCAGGCCGCGCAACGCCCCGGCTGATACCACCTGGATGCCATCAAAGATTTGGAACAGAGCACAGAGGAATATGATCGACACACCCAGTGTGATCACAGCGGTGTCCTGGGTAAAAAGACGGAGCAGCTGATTCGGTATAGCAAAGAGAATCAAAGCTGAGCTGGCCATCATAAGGGTGCCAAGGATGATGGCTATCCAGCTCGTGCGCAAGGCCTGAGGACGGTCCTTGCGACCCATATGATAACCCACGCGGGTTGCCGTCGCGCCTGACAAACCTAAAGGAAACATGAAAGCGAAGGACGCAATGTTCAAAACAATCTGATGCGTGGTCAGCATTTCAGCGCCTAGCCGAGCGATCATCAGCGTCGTCAATGAAAAGGCGCAAACTTCCAAGCCCATCTGCACGGACGAAGGCAGGCCCAGTTTAAAGATGCGACGGTGCATATCCCGATGAATGCTTTTCAGCAGCGGCCGCAGACGGGCAAAGTCGGGTCGATAGTAAGGGCGCCGGCGCCAGAGCCACAGGGTATAACCCACAGCAGCGCTCACACTCACGATCCGCACCACAAAGGTAGCCCATGCGGCTCCCTCCGCTCCCATCGCTTCGAAACCCCAACGACCTTGGACGAAGGCGACGGCGAAAAAATAGTTGATGACGTTGCTCAGCACCATGATCAAGGTAAAGGGCAGGGCAATTTCCATCCCTTGCCAGTAGCGCTGCAAAACTTGAAAGATCATAAGTGGCAAAAGTCCATAGGCCATCGTCCGCAGAAAAGGTTCGGCTGCGGCTGCCACATCAGGAGCCGCACCGGTCCAAAGCAAATGCGAGGCCATAAAAAGCATGATGGGCGTGGCGATCAGAGAATAAACCACGGCCTGTTGCAATGCGGTCGCGAGACATTGCAAAGCCTGTTTCGGTTCACGCGCGCCGTGCGATTGCGCCACAATCGGATCCATTGCGCCTAGAAAACCAATGCCGATCATCGCGACGGTCCAGAAAATGCTATTGCCCGCAGCCACCCCAGCGAGTGCGAGCGATGAGTACTGGCCGACGACCATGGTATCGACAAGTCCCATCAGCATGTTGCCGACAGAGGTGAAAATAACGGGAATCGCAAGACGGAGCAGGCGTCCGGTCTCACGCGAAGTAACGTCTGTGAGCATGAATGAATCTCTTTACGGAGTCAGAAGTTGTTCCACGGCCGGGATCATATCAGAAAATGTTTCGAGGACGAAATCAGGCTGCGGCGCATCCATGCTCGCCGGATCCAGAGCCACGTTTTTTGCGACGTTGTTGAGCGGACTGAATTCGAGCAGGAGTTTTTTGGAAGCATCCTGGATTACGGTGCCATAGCGGGCCCATCCGGTGTGGACGCCCAGGCGTTTACCCAGGCCGACATCCTTGCGAAGGTTGTCGCCGACCCAGAGCACATCCGCCAGATGCGATTCCATTTCGAAGTCCATGAGGACGGTTTTTAAACCCTTGGTTCCTGGTTTTTCGTAATCATCCGGTAATACACGAATGCGGCCGGCGAAATCAAAATTGCTTTTCTGCAGATGCTTCATCAGGATTTCCGGATCGACTTTGACCTTTTGCGAGGTGAAATCAGCCGGGATACGTGGATCGGGCAGTCCATAAACCGCATCGAAAAATGGCAGAAGATGGAGTTTATTGAGTTTCCACATGGCCACATAACGGGGCGCATCCGTCAGCGCTATGACGGGGATGGAGGGCCAGCGTTGCTTGATGGTCTGCATCGTTTCCATAACGCCGGCATAGGGAACCAGGGTGTTTTGCGCCGCGGCATTAAAAGCAATGCGACCGGGTTCCACGGCTTCACGCAGCATGCGTTCGATGTCGCTGCCATAAAATTGAATGACTGAGGGAAGTTCCTGGACCAGGAAAGGATATTCAATCGATCCTTCCTTTTCAAAAATCAACCGCGCTTCGTGGAAGAGGGTTTCCGGCGTGACCCCGATTATCTTCGCCACCGTCTGCGCCAGAGCATTCATGCAGGACACATAGTATTCAACCCAGTTGAACACGGTGTTGTCGATATCGAGCACAATGAGTTTGCCGGCTTTTTCCAAGGTGCTGCTCCCGTCCACAGGGCGAAGCCTGAGCTTCGCTTTGGTGATTCACGCTGTTCTATACCAGATGGAAACGCTTTGCCAAAAAAAGTTTTGCAAACCGGGGACTTTACCCCGATACGCGGTTTAAAAGCGGCAAGGCGGCATTTTCTGCAGGGTTATCAGGGAGATGGGTAGTATGTCATATTGTGTGATCATGCTGACCTGGTTATACTGATGGAAATGAAATCATATCAGGGTGGGATGATGAAACATGTTTTGATGAGCCTCGGGCTCGTGAGCTTCCTTTGGACTGGACCAGGGTTGCGGGCACAAACCGCGGAGCTGATTCACCAATCAGCCAACCCTGAGCCAACAGCAGCCTATCGTTGGTTGGATATCCTCCTGGAAACCAGTGCCCGCGAAGTGGACAAGGTGGGCGCGCGTCCCACGATTCTGGCCCGTTCGATGGCGATTGTGGAAACTGCGATGTATGACGCCTGGGCCGCCTATGATGCCAAGGCCGTGGGCACGCGTTATGGCGATCAATTGCGCCGTCCTGAAAAGGAGCGGACGCAAAAAAACAAAGAAATCGCCATTGCGTATGCTGCTTATCGCACGCTGCTCAACATCTATGCGGATGATCAGGAATGGGTTCGCGAGCAGATGAAAAAAATGGGCTACGATCCCGATAATAATAGCTCGGATCGCACGAAGCCTGAAGGCATAGGTAACGTAGTCGCCTCGGCTGTGCTGCAGTATCGGCATCATGATGGCGCCAATCAGCTCGGTGATGAACCTGGCAGCAGCGGCAAACCCTATTCAGATTACACCTACTATCGCTCCGTGAATAAGCCTGATGCTTTGCAGAACCCCACGCTGTGGATGCCGATTGCCTTTAAGAACAAGGAAGGCAAAAATTTCTCACCCAATTTTCTGACCGCGCATTGGTATCGGGTGAAACCCTTTGCCTTGGAAAGCGCCAGTCAGTTCCGGTCTCCGCCACCACCTGAATGGGGCTCCAAGCTTTTGGAGAAAGAGATTGCGGAATGTGCCGAGATCAACGCCAACCTCAGTCTGGAACAAAAAGCCGTTGTCGAATTTATGCGCGATGGACCACGTTCCACGGGACAGTCGGGCCATTGGCTCCGCTTTGCTCAGGATGTTTCGCGTCGGGATAAGAATGATCTCGATAAGGATGTAAAGATGTTCTTTGCGGTGGCGAATGTGGTGCATGATACCTTCGTCTCCAGCTGGGATACCAAACGTTTTTATGATACCTCCAGGCCCTATCACTGGGTGCGGCAGCAGTATGCAAAGAAACAACTCGTCGCCTGGAAGGGACCTGGTCAGGGTTTTGGCAAAATTCCTGGTGAAAAGTGGCATCCATATTCACCTGACGGGTTCGTCACGCCTCCATTCCCAGGCTATGTGTCCGGTCATGCCACCGCCAGCGCAGGGGCTGCAAGAATTCTGGAGTTCATCACGGGTTCAGAAAAATTTGGAGCCGTTGCGATTCGTCAGGCTGGTGAGTTAACCGAAGAGAATTTTACCACAGCGCAGATGCAGGCCCGCGACGGTAAACCTGCGAAGGATGTTCCGGCGTCCAAGGAAGTGCGCCTGGCTTTGCCAACGTTTATGGCAACAGCGGAAATGGCGGCGACTTCCCGGATGTGGGGCGGCTATCATATCCGTACGGATAATGAGCAGGGTCTAATCATGGGCAAGAAGATTGCAGATTACACTTGGCCGAAATACCAGGCTTATTTTGAAGGCAAGGCTTTGGTCGCACACTGAGCGTCAGGCCTTCCAGTGCTGCCGGATAAATTCATCCGGCAGTCCCAACTCCCGCGCATATTCAATATCAATTCCGATCAGACGCACACTCAGAAAATGCTTGACCCAATCATCCGCATTGAGAATCAGATCTTTCCACGAGCCATCGGCTACGACTTCGCCTTCATGCACCATGATCAACCGTTCGGCAAAGCGTATCGCAATTTCCACCGAGGATGTGGCGACCAGCTGCGAGCCCGTTTCAGTTTGAACCCCTAGCTCCTGAATCATATTCAGAATGATGGTGGACGTCACAGGATCGAGGCCTGAGGTCGGTTCGTCAAAAATCGAAATCACGGGATCGGTGGCCAGGGCCCGGGCAATCCCGATGCGCCGTTTCATGCCGCCGGAGAGCTCATGGGGATACATGGTCCGGGTCCGGGTGAGCTTGACTGTCTTCAAAAGCGCATCGATGCGCTGCGACATCTGCTCGGCATCCATATCCGTCATATGTTCCATGGCAAAGGTCAGATTTTCCTCAACCGTCATAAAATCGAACAGCCCGCCCTGCTGAAAAGCCATTCCCACTTTACGCAGGGTTTGCTGCTTTTCCTCCTCGCTGGCGGCCACCATATCCCGGTCCATAAGCTGAACCTTGCCGCCGTTGGGAGGCTCCAAACCCAGGAGGATCTTAAGAATTGTCGATTTTCCACAGCCCCCCGGTCCCAAAAGGCTTACTCTCTCACCTGGCTTGATTTGAAAGCTGATGTTTTTCAAGACAGGGATCTTGTCGTATGATTTGGAAACGGCTTCGAGGGTCATCACGGGTGTTGGGCTCCTGCAGCGTCGCTTCGATTGTAGCCCAACCAGCGCCCGGTGAAAAGCGGAACACACGTAAGGGGACCTCATGAAAAGGATCATCTGGACAAGACCGGCCGAGGATTGGGCGCAGGATCAGAAAATCGTGAAGCTCGACCTGCCTGTGCTGCGGTTCCCAGTCACCAAACAGGTTTGTATCGCTCCACAGCTGCCGCCGAAGCCCTGTGACATTGTGGTCCTGACAAGCCGCAAGGCGGCCGAGGGTTTTCTGCATCAGACGACCTCCATCCGGGACCAGCTGCAAAAAGCCGAATTTGTCACTTTTGGGATGGAAACTTATAAATTCCTGGTGAGCCAGAATCTGAAGGTTCGGCTCATTCCAGTCCATAATGGCAAGGACTTTGCGAACGCTTTGGTGCATGAGGTCAAAAAAGGGCCCGTGATTTGGTTCCCAAGGCCCGCCGAACCCGCTTTTGCCATCGGGGACTATCTGCGCACACACGATCTTGAAATTCACGATATTGAAATGTATCGCACCGAGGGCATCAAACACTTCGAACATGATGCCTTGAAGCGTCTGAGCAGTGAACCTTCGGTAGTTTGTTTGGCCAGCCCGAGCACGGTCAAAGCCTTCGTGGATGTCATACGCACGTCCGATGACGCACGCTTTTACCGGTATACCCCGGTTGTCATCGGCAGTACGACCTTTATGGCCTCTCAAGGTTATTTTCCCGACGTCTTTCAGGCTGCGCATCCCACTCTCCAGTCTCTTTGGGATAAGGCCCTGGAAATTGCCCGACATGAACCGACTTTGAACAAGGACTGAGCGGAGCTTTCTTCCTCTCTCCTCAGGATTACACACCATTCGGTGTGATTTGCTCGGGAATCATCACCCAATCGTTCCCACCTGTCGCTCCTCAAAATCGTCTTGTCCGTTTCCTCGCCAAGCTTTTTTCCCCATAAAGGGAACTGAAAAAAGCTGCCGAGGTGAATCGTATGACAAAACAAAAGTTGCTTCTGGTCGGGCTGGGTATGGTGGGGCATCGCTTCTGCGAGCGCTTTTTGGAAGAAGATCAAACCAGAACATGGCAGCTCACTGTGCTCGGCGAAGAACTCGTGGCGCCCTATGATCGGGTGCACCTCAGTTCGATATTTTCCGGTAAAACTCCAGCGGATCTGGAGCTGGCCCCGGCGTCCTGGTATCAGGAGGCGGGCATCGATCTGCACCTGGGTCAGCGGGCCGTTGGCATCGATCGCGAACGCAAACAGGTGATGACCAGTCAGGGTCAAACCTTTTCCTATGATCACCTGATCCTTGCCACCGGATCGTCGGCATTTGTGCCGAATATGCCGGGCACGCAGATGAAGGGCGTTTTTGTTTATCGCACGCTCGATGATCTGGCCGCGATTCAAAACTATAGCCATGATTGTCAAAAGGCTCTGGTCATCGGTGGTGGACTCCTGGGTTTGGAAGCCGCCAAGGCTCTTTATGATCTAGGCCTGAAAACAACGGTTATGGAAGTGGCAGATCGTCTGATGCCGCGGCAGCTCGATGATCAGGGCGCCGGGTTGCTGAAATCCAGCATTGAGTCCCTGGGCGTGCAGGTGCTCACGTCGCAAAAAATAAACAGCATCGTCGGCGTGGGTCAGGTGCAGGGCCTGGCTATGCAAAACGGCGAGATTTTTCCCACCGATATGGTGGTGATTTCCGCTGGTATTCGGCCTCGTGATGAGCTGGCGCGAGAAAGTGGACTTGGCATGGGGTCGCGAGGCGGCATTCGTATTGATGCCAACCTGCGAACCAGTGATCCCTCGATTTCAGCCATTGGTGAATGCGCCCTTTATGAAGAGATGATCTACGGACTGGTGGCGCCGGGCTATAAAATGGCTGAGGCGCTCGCTCAACAGCTCTGCGGCGGGAACCAAACGTTCACTGGTGCGGACATGTCCACGCGGCTTAAGGTGCTGGGCATTGAAGTGGCCAGTATCGGTGATCCCTTTGTCAGCGGGTCCAATATAGGGTTCTGGACCAGCTGGGACGCCGGGCGCGGGTTCTATCGCAAGCTCGTTTATGAAAAGGCTGGACGGAAACTGCTGGGAGCGATCCTGGTGGGAGATACGGCTCCTTATAATACCAGCCTCTATCAAAGAGGAGCGGCCGTTGATGAGCAGCCGGAGAAACATTTTGTAACGGGTGGATTGATCGGCAATTCCACTCTGGAAACCTTGATCTGCAGCTGTGAGAATGTGGCCAAAAGCAGCATTGTCGAATGCATTGGCAAAGGTGCAAGGGATGTCAAGGCTGTGCAAAAAGGCTGTCGCGCCGGAACAGGCTGCGGATCCTGTCTGAGTCTTGTCAAAGATATTCTGAATGAGGAAATGGAAAAACTCGGCGAAGAGGTCGATCGCTCTCTCTGCGAACATTTCGCCTTTTCCAGGCCGGAACTTTATCAACTGATTAAAAGCACGCGGATCAAGAGTTTCGATGAACTGATCAAACGCTATGGTCGCACTGGCTTTGGCTGCGAAATCTGTAAACCCACAGCGGCGTCTATCTTTGCCTCGCTCTGGAGTGAGTATGTGCTGAAGCCTGATGTGGCGACTCTGCAGGACACCAACGATCGTTTCCTGGCCAATATTCAGAAAAACGGAACGTATTCCGTAGTGCCGCGCATCCCGGCCGGGGAAATCACGCCGGCCAAACTTTTGGTCATCGGCCGCATTGCCGAAAAATACGAACTCTATACCAAGATCACGGGAGGTCAGCGTATCGATCTCTTCGGCGCGCGTCTGGAACAGCTGCCGATGATTTGGGCGGAACTCATTGCGGCGGGATTTGAAAGCGGACATGCCTACGGCAAGTCGGTTCGCACCGTAAAATCCTGCGTGGGTTCCACCTGGTGCCGCTATGGGGTCCAGGATAGTGTGGCCATGGCCATCCTCATCGAGGAACGCTACAAGGGAATTCGATCCCCACACAAAATAAAGATGGCGGTATCGGGCTGCGCGCGTGAATGTGCCGAGGCCCAGAGCAAGGACGTTGGTGTGATAGCCACGGAAAATGGCTGGAACCTTTACGTCGGTGGCAACGGGGGCATGAAACCTCGTCATGCTGATCTTTTGGCTGCGGATTTGGATGATGCGTCCTTGATTCGTTTTATCGATCGTTTTCTTATCTATTACATCCGCACTGCAGACCGGCTGATGCGGACTTCCACATGGATCCAAAAATTGCCGGGGGGACTGGCTCACGTGAAAAAGGTGGTGCTGGAAGATGCCTTCGGCATCGGGGCCGAGATGGAGGAGGAGATGGCCTCGCTGGTGGCTTCCTTCCAATGTGAATGGAAAACCACCCTGGAGTCCCCGGATCGGTTGAAGCAGTTCCGCAGCTTCATCAATACCAATGAACCTGATGACAGTATTCAATTCGTGCGCCAACGCGGGCAGATCGCGCCGACGCCCGCAACCCTTCCTACTTGAAATAAGGAGATCCTTATGTGGATTGCCGTTTGTAAGGTTGATGATGTGCCAGGAGATGGCGGAGCCTGCATCAAATGGGGTGAGAAGCATATCGCACTTTTTAATGTCACGAGCCGTGACGATTGGTACGCCATGGATAATCGTTGCCCGCATGATGGGCAAACGGTCTTGGCTCGTGGCATTGTGGGTGACGCGGGTGGATCCCCCAAGGTGGCCTGCCCCCTCCATAAAAATAGTTTCTGCCTGAAGGATGGTCGACATCTGGGCGGACAGGATGATTGGCGTCTGACCACCTATCCTGTGAAGGTGGAAGGAGGGCAGGTGTTTATAGAACTGCCTGAGGAGAAACATCGTGGCGCCAGCTGATCTGCAAAGAACGGTCACGGAACTTTTGCGGCAGCAGCAGGACACCTCGCTGCAGAGTGCGGTGGCGGTCTTTGCGGAGCGGCAGGAGTCCGGGACTGGCAAATATCAGAGCCTCATTCCTTTGGATAAACCGGGCCCGGGGCAGCAGTATCGATTTGAAGTGGACCTGGATGAATGCACCGGCTGCAAATCCTGTGTCACGGCCTGCCATAATTTAAATGGTTTGGATCCACAGGAAACCTGGCGGAAAGTGGGGACCCTGGAGCAGACCCAGCCCGGACTCTTTCCCTTCAGTCAGACGGTGACGAGTGCGTGCCATCATTGTCTGGAGCCAGCCTGCGCCTTGGGCTGTCCTGTCAAAGCCTATGAAAAAGACCCGGTCACCGGCATTGTTCGACATCTTGATGATCAATGCATCGGCTGTCAATACTGTCAGATGATGTGCCCCTATGATGTTCCTGTTTATAATCCCAGGCTCAAGATCGTACGCAAATGCGATATGTGCAGCTCACGATTGGATCAGGGTGAAGCGCCGGCCTGTGCGCAGGCCTGTCCCACGGATGCCATTCGCATTGGGATTGTGGATCAGTCGGAACTCTCGCAGCAAACATTTTTACCTGCGACCGCGGATCCGCATCTGACGATCCCTTCCACCCTTTATAAAAAACGTGGCGTGATGCCGGAAGGCCTGCGTGCTGCCAATCATTTTCAACTGGCGGCTGAAGCTTCGCATCAGCCCCTGGTCTGGATGCTGATCATTTCCCAGGCGGGCGTCGGCATGCTGCTCTGGGAAGTGCTGGCGGTCCTCATGAACATAAAACTGACCCCTTGGGTAAGCCCGGTCGCCGTGGGTCTGGTGGCCCTGGCCTTGGGTCTCGCCACCCTGCATTTGGGGCGACCTTTGAAGGCCTGGCGTTTTATGCTGGGCCTGAAAACCTCGTGGATGAGTCGCGAAATATTAGCCTTTAATCTTTTTATGCTCACGGCCGCTGTGGAATTTTGGGATCAGGGTTTTCAGGCTTCAGGTTGGACGCTCGGTAAATCATTCATGCTGATCACAGGGCTGCTTGGTATTTATTGCAGCTGCATGATTTACATTGAAACTCGTCGCGCAACCTGGAGCCGTTTTCGCTGTTTCCTGCGCTTTGGCGGTACCACGCTGCTCCTGGGATTGTTCGGCGTTCTGCTCGTCGCTCTGGTGGAAGGATCGACCTGGGTTCATGATGTGGCGATCGCGGTGACCCTCTTTCTTCTGGTTGTGAAATGCGGTCTGGAAGCGCGTGAACACCTGCCTTTACGTTCTGGCTATTCCTTGCACCTGCGATCCCTGCTTTTGCAGTGGAAGCTCCTTGGTTATTGGACCTGGACCCGGTGGATGGCCGCCTGGATTTGTGCCAGTGCTTTGGTTCTGGCTCTTACAGAAGTCGGACCTCCCACCTTTATTATTCTGGCTGCGGCTGCGTGTTTACTCGGTGAATTTTGCGAACGTTCCCTGTTTTTCCGGAGTGCCCTGTCACGTGGTATGCCCGGTCTTTGATTCGCTGGCGGAGATCGTATGTTCAGTTTATCTGATATCAGGGAGCTGCTGCGTTCCCACGATGGAGTTTTAACCGAGGAGCTGCGGCAGAATCCCAGCCAGCTGGGTCTGGGCCAATTGCCCAAGCATCGGCAGCCGGATGCGCTGACCACGATGGTCTGCGGTTACTGTTCCACGGGCTGCAGCCTCGTGATCCATATGAAGGACGGCCAGGCGATCAGCCTGAGTCCCGATGGGCGCTATCCCGTGAATCGAGGCATGGCCTGCCCCAAGGGATGGGAGGCGCTGCGGGTTTTGGATAGTCCGGAACGGGCGGTGGTGCCTTTGCGTCGCAATGATGATGGGGGTTGGTCGGAGGTGAGTTGGGAATATGCGATCCTCACCTTTGCCAGCCGTATGAAAGCCATCCAGGAAAAACATGGGAAAGGCAGTGTCGCGTTTTTGGGAACGGGACAGATTCCTACCGAGGAATTGGCCTTTCTCGGGGCGCTGGCGAAGTTTGGAATGGGTTTTCAGCATGGTGATGGCAACACCCGACAGTGCATGGCGAGTGCGGTGGTCGCATATAAACAGAGTTTTGGTTTTGATGCTCCGCCTTATACCTATCAGGATCTGGAGGAGAGTGACACCATCGTACTGGTGGGTTCGAATCTTTGTATTGCGCATCCTATTTTGTGGGAGCGCATTACGCGGAATCCCCATCAGCCCAGGATCATTGTGATCGATCCGCGCCGAACCGAAACAGCTCAGGTGGCAACGCATCACATAGCGCCGATGCCGAAGACGGATTTGACCCTGTTCTATGGAGTGGCCCATCTGCTCATCGCCTGGGGAGCGTGGGATCAAAAATTTGTTGACGAGCACACGAATGAATTTGAAAAGTTTCGGGAGCATGTGGCGCCCTATACACCTGATGATGTCGCTCGGCAATGCGGTTTGGCCGTTGGTGAGGTTGAACAGCTGGCTCGTCTGATTGCGGACGGCCAGCGTGTTTCCTTCTGGTGGACCATGGGTGTCAACCAAAGTCATCAGGGGGTGTTGACCGCGCAGGCTTTGATAAACCTGGCGCTGATGACGGGCAATATCGGGAGGCCGGGGACTGGGGCGAATTCCATAACCGGACAGTGCAATGCCATGGGGTCGCGAATTTTTTCGAATACCGCGAGTCTTTTAGGTGGACGGGATTTTACCAATCCCGAACATCGGAAGAAGGTGGCCGATGTTTTGGATATAGCCGAGGATCGAATCCCTCATTCCAGTGGGTATGCCTATGATCAGATCATCGAGGCGATTGAACGTGGAGAGATTAAGGGCCTTTGGATTATTGCAACCAATAGCGCCCATTCCTGGGTCCAGCAGACTCGGCTGAAAAAACTTTTACCTCAATTGGATTTTCTGGTTGTGCAGGACATGTATGCAACCAGTGAAACGGCGCAGCTTGCTGACCTGGTTTTGCCGGCGGCTGGCTGGGGAGAGAAGGAGGGAACTTTCATCAACTCCGAGCGGCGCATCGGACGGGTGCGCCGCGTTTCCAAAGCTCCGGGCCAAGCCCTGGCGGATTTTTATATTTTCCGTCTGATTGCGGAGGCCTGGGGTTTGGGGCATGAATTTGCAGCCTGGAAGGATCCGGCCGCTGTGTTTAATATCATGAGCCGGCTTTCCCAAGGTCAGCCCTGTGATTTTTCACGCATCGCATCGCATGATGAACTTGGGCCTTTGGGTATCCAGTGGCCTGTGCATGATGGTGTGAATGCCACGGAACGGCGGCTCTTTGCGGATGGTCAGTTCTTTCATAAGGATGGCCGGGCACGATTTATGTTTGCGTCACCCGTGTTGCCGAGGGAGCGCCCGAGCCGGGAGTTTCCTTATATTTTGCTGACCGGTCGTGGTACATCAGCGCAGTGGCATACGGAAACACGGACCCGACAGTCGCCCATTTTGAAACGTCTCTATCGAGACGAGCCGATGATTGAGATGTGTCCGGAAGATGCCAAGCGGGAGGGATTGGAAGCTGAAGATTATGTTCAGGTGACATCAGCCTATGGCCAGGCTCGATTTCTTTGTGTGATTACCAATAAGGTGAAGCCGGGACAGGTTTTTATTCCCATGCATAAGGATGGGGTGAACCGGTTGATTCAGAGTGAGTTTGATCCGCAGTCGCGCCAGCCGTCTTATAAAATGTCGGTGGTGCAGCTGAAAAAGGCGACCGTTTAAAAAAAAGGGAATGCTCGTAAACGGAGCATTCCCTGGGGTATTGAGGGATAATGGAGTATTCCAGCGGAAGCCTAAAGTTGACTCACCTTCACGGAATAGATTCCACTTTGATAGCTTTGTATTTGAATTTTCACACACGTGGTGCCATCTCCGATGGCATAAACATGCTGCTTGGAAACCACCGTGTGGGTTATAAAATCATAATCATACCAGACATTCAAGACAGCATTGCCTGAGTAGGGTTGTGAACCCGGTGCGCCCGATGCGGGTAGCATCTCATCATACGTATAAGTTAGGTTCGCACAGCTGCTGATCGCCGCAAAGTCAGTCGATGCGGAATTATAAACGCCAACACCAAGGGTGCCGCTGGTGCCAGAGTTGGTTTGAAACTGCGTGCGTTTCACAGCGAAGAGCCAGGGTTGATCGCTGGTCGTTGTGACGAGTTGTCCTTGATCCAGTGTCAGGTAAACAGAATCCAAAGTGGATGAGGCATCAATGGTTTGCTCATGGATCACGGGTGCTGGCGGTGGCGGAACTGGTACGGAATCAGTCTGCACTTTATATACGCCAGCAGAGTAACTCAGGATCTGCATTTTATAGCAGGTGGTGCCGTCGCTGATCAGATAGACCAGTTTTTTCGAAGACACGACATGGGTGGCAGGATCATAGTTATACCAGGCATTCAAAACAGAGCTGCCGGAGTAAGGTAGGGATCCGGGTGCGCCGGAAGCTGGCAGCATTTCATCATAGGTGAACGTGGTGGCCGTGCAGCTGGTAACCTGGGCGTAATCGGTGGAATCCAAAGCCGCGACGCCGAACTGAAGAGTCCCGCTGGTTCCGGAGTTGGTCTGAAATTGAGTGCGCTTGACGGCCATCTGCCAGGTGGCATCCGCGCTGGAGGTGACCAGACGACCCTGATCGAATTTCAGATAAAGTGAGGCAGCCCCGGAAGAAGCATCAAGGGTTTGCGACGGATCGATGGCAGCAGGTGGCTCCGGTATGGCCATGGGATCGGCCACGACCTTATAGAGGCCTGACGCATAGGAAATGATCTGAAATTTGAAGCAGCTCGTTCCATCGCTAATGAGATAGACGTGTTTTTTTGAGGACACGACGTGCGTGCTGGCATCATAGTCGTACCAGCTGTTTAAGATAGCATTGCCTGAATAAGGCAGAGAGCCGGGCGCGCCGGAAGCTGGCAGCAGTTCATCAAAGGTGAGCGGACCTGCGCTGCATTGAGTAAAGCTTGCGTAGTCGCTCGTATTACTGTTGAACACACCAAAATTTTGAATGCCGCTACTGCCCGAGTTGGTTTGAAACTGGGTGCGCTTCACCGCCACTTGCCAGCTTTGGTCACTGCTGGACTTGATCAGACTGCCATTCTCCAATTTAAAATACACAAAGTCTGTCGCCGATCGAGCATCGAGTTCAAATTCATTGGTGGCCGTAACCGCTGGTGTTTCCGTTGATGGGAGCGGGTCAGCTACGGGAGAAAGGGGGCCGGTCGATTCAGATTCCGGGAGAGGATCGGCCGTGGCGCTTTGCGTTTGATCGCCAGCTTCCTGGAATGGATCCCCTTGATCCCCTGATTTTTTTCCACAACTTACTATAATTACTAGGAAAATAAGAGATATGAATTTCATGAGGTCCTCACACATGATAATGATTTTCAATATCACTTATCGGGTCTTCTTGTCAAAACTTTAGGTGTGTAAGGACCCACGGATTTTGCGCTTAGGACTGCCCCAAGGACGACAGCAACTCGCCCCAGCTGTCGGATGGCTGAGCCTCGTCTTTACGATAGCCGAAAAAGCTGAGGATCAGTTCGCCTTGGGCCGTGAAGACTTCCAGGCTGCTGATCAGTCCGAAGCGGGTTGGTTTATGCACCACGAAAACGCGATGTATGCCTTTTTCATCGATATGCAGGTTGAAGGTTGGGTCGAGGACATTCATCCAATCACCCATTCGCTTGGTGTTCATGACTTTCCCGCTATAGATTTGAATCATGCCTGGATTCCCGACAAAAGCCATCAAAGGCTCACCCTGGGCTTGAGCCTGTTCCAGGAGGTGGGCCACGGATGCTTGGCTCACTTCGCGCACGAATTCCGGTCCGGCGATGTCCATCGCCTGCAGGCGTGGGACGCGGTGTTTACGCAGCATGCTGAAGAAATCATGGGTATCCTGCAGGGCGGCCCAATCCTTGCGGAAGCCCTCGATTGCGGCGGTTTCAATCTTTCTGGCTGCTTCAGGTGCTGGCTGCGGAACGAGCTGGTCTGGTAAATCCGGACGGCTGATCCTGAGCGCCTGAACAATGGCGCGATAGGCATCCAGATCACCACCTTTCTCCAGATAAATTTTATGAACAGCAGACCCGCTGCCGTCAAAAATCTGCAGGCTGTGCAGGATGCCACGAGGATTTTGCACCTGTACGGCATAGAGATATGTCCACCGACTGGAGAACATGCGCAAATCGATGTTCTCACCGTGCACGAGACCCATAGGGCCTTGCCACGAAGCCGGAACATACTGGCCTTTGCACTCGTGAACGACGAATTCATTGCGGGTCAGGGCCATGATGGGTCCCAACGTGGGCAGCGCTGCAAAGAGCTTCTGCCAATCCGCTTGTAAAGCGACAATGGTGTCGTCATCGACCTGGCAATGGATGGCTTCCATCTCACTCACATTCAACGCCTTGGCTATATCCACGAGGCGGGCCTTGGGATTTTCTTCCTTGTAAGACACGAGGCGATCCTTCAGAACACTGGTTTGAAGACTTTGCATCATAAGCTCCGGAGTTTGGGTTCGTTAGCGAGTTGCTGATGTTGAGGGCCGAGAGTAAAGATCAACGGATGTTCGAGTCGTGGGTCATGGACGGTGTGAATTTCCACGGAAAAAACATCTCGCAGGATGGACTCACGCATCATGTCGCGCATGGGCCCGGCTCCGGCCAGACGGCCTTCCTTTAAAAAAACAATGTGATCTGCATAACGCGCGGCCAGGTTGAGATCATGGAGAATGGCAATCACGCAGACACCCTGTTCGGCCAGCTTTTTAGCTTTCAGCAGACACAGGTGTTGATACCCCGGGTCCAGGCTGGCTGTTGGTTCATCGAGAAGAAGGATACGCGGGTGCTGCGGATGGTCCTCCCAAATTTGCGCCAGGATGCGCGCTGTCTGCACTCTTTGCAGCTCGCCGCCTGATAGAAATTGCGTGCTGCGATCGTTAAGATGTTTCACACTGCATTCGGCCAGCGCCTCCTGCACAATGTGTTGATCGTGGTGATCCAGCGCAGCACGCTTCTTATGCGGATAGCGTCCCATCAAGACAAGTTCCGCCACATCCATTGGAAAGGCTACGGGATGGGATTGCGACAGGACGCCGCGAAACAGAGCCATATCCTGTGTCGACCAGTTTTGTAAATCCTTGCCGTGCAACTCAATCATGCCTGATGTGGGCAGCATTTCCTTGGAGCACAGCCGCAAGAATGTGGACTTACCCGCTCCGTTCGGCCCCAGAACGACTGTCAACTGCCCGGCCGGCATTTCCACGCTAATATCCTGAAGCAGAAAGCGGGAATTCTTCACATAGCTGACGTTATTCCATCGAATCATGGGTTCATTCTCCGTGCGCTGCGTTGGAGCAAATACAGAAAATAGGGAGCACCTATCGAAGCTGTCACGACACCAAGCGGCAATTCCAAGGGAGCCGCCACAGTTCTGGCGATAATGTCCGAGGCCAGCAGAAGACAGCCGCCAAAGATGAGGCTGGTGGGGAGAAGCCTTTGATGATCAGCTCCCAGCCAGAGTCTTAACAGATGGGGAACGACCAGTCCCACAAAGCCAATGACACCGGTAAAAGCTACCGAAGCACCGACGGCGAGAGACACACAGACCAGTATTAGTCGTTTTTGTTTTTCCACGGGAAAGCCTAAGAATTGCGCTTCCTGCTCGCCGAGGAGCATGGCATTTAGCGAGCGACCCATCCAAGGTAGAATCAGGATAGCCGGCAAGGAGAAGACTGCGATGCAAAGAACCTGTGACCAGGTGGCTGTCCCCACACTTCCCATATTCCAAAATGTTATGCTACGCAGCTGAGCATCGTCAGCGATGAACGTAATAAAACCGGTTCCTGCACCGGCGAGACTGGTAATCGCCACACCAGCCAAAAGCAAAAGGGCGGTATTGGTTTGCCCTGATTGTCGAGCCAGTCCGTAGAGCCAGAGTGAAGTGAGAAGACACCCCACAAAGGCTCCCGCCGCAATCATGGATTCCGCCCAGGCCGGATGCAAAAAAGACAGAAAACTATGTTGGGCGATGATGATAATGGCGGCGAAAAGTGCGGCGCCTGACGTCATGCCCAGGAGACTGGGCGAGGCCAAAGGATTGCGCAAAAGACCTTGCAGGCAAACGCCGGTCAAAGCCAGAATTCCACCGACCAAAAAAGCCATCGCTGCGCGCGGCAGACGCAGATCCCAGATGATCATGGCCTGAGCCGGTTCCAGATGACTGAAATTCTCCCAAGGAATCGATACAGCACCCATTTTGATGGACGCCACGACCAGAACCAGGGCCAGGACAAAACCAGCCAGTAAAGTCACTGTGTAGCGTACCGAGGGTTTCATAGGTTATTTCCTTGCAAGATACAGTTCATCCATGAGCTGGAGCGCGGCCTTGCCCAGGCGAGGCCCCATACCCAGTAAAAAGAGATCTTCCATCACAACCAAGCGCTTCTTTTGAAAGGCCGGAGTCATAGCCAGGCCAGGCAGTTTCCAAACAGCTTCCAGGCCACCGACACCGGCGATGCCATCCTTGGTCATGAGAATGACATCCGGTGCTGCCGCCACCGCGGCTTCAGGTGTTAAACCCTTGTACTCGTTGAATCCCGTGAAGGCGTTTTTACCGCCAGCGAGTTCAATCATGCTGGCTGCTGCCGTATGATCACCCGAGACCTGCAGGACTTTGGCTCCGCGTGCATAGATGAACATCACCTTCAATGGTGTTTTGATTTCCATCCGACGCATCTGCAAGGCTTGCAGATCTTTATCCAGGTCCTGGAGAAGATTCTTCGCCTCGGCTTTTTTGTCGAGAATATCGCCCAGTGCCGTGATGCGGGCTTTCGCGGCGTCCACGGTGATGCCACCGTCGACCGCCTGAAACTTAATACCGGTCACTTTCACTTTTTCAATCACACTGTCAGGACCGGCACTGGCTGTGGCAAGGACCAGGTCCGCTTTCTGCGCAATCAATCCTTCGGCATTCAAAGACCTGGCATACCCGACCTGGGGCAGCTTTGTCAGCGAGTTGGGATAAAGGCTTGAACTATCCGTGGCCACGATATTCTCACAATAGCCGAGGGCGCATGCGGTCTCGGAAACGTTGCCACCGATTGTGATAAGGCGCCGGGCATCTTTGGCACTGGACAGAGTCGAGATCAGACCCAGAGTTACCATTAGAAGTTTGTTCATGGTTCCACCTCTTTCAATTCCTGGAATTCGAAGTTTAAATAAGCTGGAAGTCGGGCGGCGTTATAGTAGTCCAGGATTTTTAATTTGAAGTGGCGGCCTTCATTCGTTTCGATCCCATAAACGAGGCCACGGCTGCTGACGACATGAGTGTTGATGTCATAGGCATACCAGGCAGGATCCTTGTGAAAGGCGAGGCCGGTTGTCTCGACAGCTGCAGGATCCGTGGAAGGCTGGTCGATCTCATAGCCTTCTTTCGGTGCCACATCAATCGCGGCAAAGTCCTTGGTGATGACCTGCATTTTCACATTGGCGCCATTCATTTTGATGCTGGTGCGTTTGAAGGCCAGATCCCAGCTGCTGTTGGCAGACAAGTCCGCGGCTGCAATAAAAGTTGCCGAGTCGAAATCAAAGCCAACCCAATCGGTCCGACTGGTCGCGTCGACTTCAATCGCTTGGGTTTGTCCGGCCGCTTCGAGAGGCGTAAAAGCTGACTCTTCCTGAACGGGATCCGACTTGTCTTTGCTTTGCGCGCAACCGACAAGGCCAAGAGCAAGTATTAAACTTATGGTTTGACAACGATTCATGTTTCAGTCCTTTCTTTCGAGCTGATGATTCCAATTCAGAGTCAGGATATAGCTGCGCGGTCGCACCTGGAGGATGCGATCCTCCCAGCTGTTGGTAAGATTTTCGATTGTGAGTCCACTCGACCAGGTTGGGTTCCAGTCGTAGAGGGTTCCTGCGCTGGCGACATGGGCACGGGGCGTTTTCCGGGCGTCGCCATTCGTATAATAATACTGGGGACCCATCCAACGGGAACTGAAATGCAGCCGCCAATCATCGGTAAGCGAAAGCCGATTGATCTGGAGCGCCACGGTATCCCGGGAACGAGCCTCAAGGGCTTGATCGGTAGACCGGTCACGCGCATCCAGGTATTGATAGCTGACCATCGTATCCACAGATGTCTCGCTCCATCGCCACGAAATATCCGCGCCTCGGGTGCGAGCTTCGGCAACGTTACCATATGTGTAATGGATCACGCCTTCGCCTTGTTCTGCCAGTTGAGTCGCCTGAATCAGATTGGAAATATCGTTCTGGAAGAGGTTGGCACTCACCGAATGATGGGGATTGAAGCGATGATCGACGGCGAACTGATAACTTTTTGAGGTTTCAGGCTGCAGCCCCTCGTAGCCAATCACATCATAGCCCACAGAAAGATTTTCAAAGCGCAGATAGAGTTCTTTAAATGCAGGGGCACGATAGCCTTCTCCGTACGACGGGCGAAGGATGGTGTTCTCAGTCAAGGCATAGCGGAGGGCGAATTTCCCAGAGGCATGGTCACCGAACTGGCTGTCGTCATCCAGACGGAAACCGGGAACCAGAGTCCAATTCGAACCGAGCGACCATTCATCCTGGCCAAAGAGAGATGTGCGCTGGCGCTGGACGTGATCGCTTTTCAGACGATCGGATGCGAGATATTCCTGGATATGCGTCAAGCCCCAGGTCAGGAGATGCTGGCTGGTCAGCTCATGCTGATAGGTCAGCGTGTGTTCCTGGAGTTTTTCCCGGGTTACCTCCTTGGTATTCTCCGATTTCTGTAGGCGGGCGACGGTTCTATAAATATCGTCATATTGCTGAAACTGGGAATCCAATTTGAGTATGGAGCCATTATCAAAACGTTTTTCTGGACTCAGTTGGAGGCTGAGTCGGCTCGTTAGATTCTTGCGATCCCAGATGGCCCCGGCTGCGGACACGTCCGTACCTTCGATGGTATTGCTTTGATACCCGAGGCGCGCTTTCAAAGCCCAATCGGAAGCGATATCCCAGTTATGCTGTGATGAAATTTCCGAGAGTTGTGTGCCGCTGAAATGGGTGGCAGGACTGCTGGTCCGGCGCCAGGGCTCCAGTTTTGAAATGCTGGCGTTGAACGTATGATCATTTGTGTCACCGACAAAACTGACTTGACCACCTAGGGCTGTTTCCTTGTCCGTTCCCCAACGCAGGCGAAGATCCTGGCTGCTCTTGCGGGGGCGACGCAAAATTACGTTCACCACACCACCGATCCCGTCTGAACCATAGAGGGACGAGACGGCGCCTCGGACAATTTCCACGCGTTCAATCTGGTCCAATGCAATGGATTCCAGGTCAAAACTTTCGCCGACTTTTCCTGTCACGCGCTGACCATCGATCAGGATCAAAACATATTTACTATCAAGTCCCTGCAGGCGAATGGTTTGTCCCCGAATCGCTGGAACCACTTCGACTCCAGGCTGTTCGGCCAGAACATCGGCAAGGGTTTGCTTCCCCATTTTGCGGGCATCCTCGATGGGAATACTGTCCGTCGGGATAGGGGAATCCCATGAACCATGCTGGCTGCGGGTCCCTGTGACCACGACAATTTCGCCTTTTTCGGTGGCTCGCAGCTCCCCCGCGTGGAGCGTAACAGGCTGTAATAATAGTAATATCATTGATTTCTGCACAAGAACATCCCGCCCGGGTCCAGCCCGCTAGATAATTGTGATAATCAATATCATTATCAATATCGGTTGGAAAGGGCAAAGCTTGAGCACTTTTTTGAACAAAGCTTCATTATGCCGGCTTGGAAAGTTTTATTAGGGACTTGGGAAAATTTTGGGGCACAGGGGGTGAGCCGGAGTCATGCACTATGAATTCAGTCGAATTTTTAGGAGGGGATCCACTGGCCGATGCCAGTGGATGCGAGTCGCTAGGATTCCACAGCGGCTCGATAAGCGAGAGCTGCTTCGGGGGAGCGACGAGGTTCTCTTTGACGAACGAAAAGGGCAAGGCCCGAGAGGACAGTCGTGGCAAAACCGAGATACAAAAGGGCAGTGGGCCAGGCGATGCCACCTCCAAATAAAAGGCCGGTGGCGATAGCACCGACGTTGCCACCGGCACCGACGAGACCAGCGACGGGACCGAGTGCTTTGTTTTGGATAAAGGGAACGACAGCGTAGGTGGCGCCGCAGGCCATCTGACAGAAGAGGCTAAAGACGAGCATGAGGCCGATCGCGGAGCCGAGTGTGGACATTTGGGCGAAGCCGATGAGTGAGAGACCTTCGCCAAGGATCACCAGGGCGAGCCAGGACACACGACCATTGAGTCCGCGGCGTCGACCCCAGACATCGCCGAGATAGCCACCCAGCGCTCGCGAGAAAATATTCATCATACCGAACGAGGCCGCGGCAAAACCCGCCGTCTGAATATTGAGCTGAAAATAATCGATGAAATAAAGGGCCGCAATATTATCGATGGTAAGTTCCAGGCCGAAGCAAAGCCCATACATGAGAGCTAAAATCCACACGCGGTAATCCCGCAAAGCCAGAGAAAAATTCTGTGAAGTTTTCTGCGGGGGCGGCAGCCGCCCTTCACGACGCAGGTCGATCAAGTCACCATCGGGTGTGTCCTGCGTAAAACGATAGTAGAGAATCCCCATGATACAGCACAAGATTCCCACCACGATCATCGACAGACGCCACGAGAGAGACTGGGAAAAGCCAAGCATCATGATACCTGCAAAGAGAAGCGGCATGACCAGATGAGTTGCACCGCCGCCCATATTGCCCCAACCCGCGGTGATGGCGTTCGCTGTTCCGACAATGCGCGAACTGAACATCTGCGTTGTATGATACTGGCTGATGACAAAGGAAGCCCCGATCGCACCAATGGCTACGCGCGCCATCAGGAAGGTTTCATAAGTATGAGTGAAAGCAATGGCGATGACGGGGATGGAACCGAGGATCAAAAGCCCAGCATAGAGACGACGTGGACCGACGCGCTCCAGCAGCCCACCCATCAGGAGGCGAAAGATGATCGTAATGGCAACTGAACCCGTGATGATATGTCCGATCTGTGATTTCGATAACTGCAATTCCTCGCGAATGACGCCCATCAACGCTGCGGACCCAAACCAGGCAAAGAAGCACAGAAAAAAGGCCATCCAGCTCATGTGGAAGGCGCGCATGGGCGCCGAACGAAAATCCCAGAAGGATATGGAATCAGCCTGATGATGCGACAACATACATGCTCCTCTTTGCTTGATGATCCGGACACGCTGTTTAAGAAACGTGATTTAGGTCGGGATATCCAGTCATTCCCGACGCGAAACACCCAGGTTTTTCGCTTCGTAATGGTAGGGAAAGAGGAAGGTCCTACCGACTCGTCCACTGCGCGAGCATGCTATGCAAAGGAGGCGGTTGCGGGAATTCTTTATTCAATGACGCTGGGAAATCCCACCATCCATCGACGCGGGTAAGTCGAACCGAGCTGAATGAATAAACCGCAGGAGAAAGGAATTGACAAGAATGGAGGCCAGTGAAATAAACGCCATGCGTATAGTCGCATAGCTTTGGGTTTCCGCAAGGAAGAGAAGGGAAGACGGTGAAAGACCGTCGCGGTCCCGCCACTGTAAGTAGTTAGACGCCACCAGGACCACTCAGTTTTCTGGGGAAGGAGGGGGCGGCGCCGGACACACGACCGGCTTCACTACAAGCCAGGAAACCTGCCCAAAGTGCACAAAATTCAAAACGTCCTCGGGGTCTGGGAGGTTTTGGCAGGAGCTTGTCCGCCAAGCGCGTTCTTGCCTTATCTACATACAGATAGCAGTGGAACTGTCAGCCTGATTTCGGGACTGGGGAGCCGTGCTTATGAGCTTTGCGACCGTGATCGTCGGACACGGGAGTCGCGATGCTGAAGCCGAAGCCGCGTTTTTGCAGTGGATGGATCTTTATCGATCCCTGCATCCGCACCGGATCTTTGCGCATGCATTCCTGGAATTGAGTCCGCCTTTTGTCGGCGATGTTTTGCGCGAGCAAGCCACGGAGGCTGATAATATTGTGGTCGTGCCGCTGAGTCTTTTGCCAGCCGCCCACGTAAAGAATGATATCCCGCTCGCTCTTACGGCTCTACGTCGGGACTTTCCCCAGCAGAATTTTACCGTAACACAGCCGCTGGGATTGCACGCGGCCTTGATTCAGGCCCTGCAGCAGCAGATTAAAAATGAACCTGATTTTGATCCGAAAGAGTGGACTCTGCTCGTCGTGGGGCGAGGGGCCAGCGATCCTGATGCCAATGGGCAGCTTTACCAGATCGCGCGCGTGTTGGCCGAAAGCGTGGGCATTCGGCAGCTGGAGTTGGGCTTTATTGGTATCACCTGGCCCAAGGTCGAGGACGTTCTGCAGCGCCTGGCTCGGCTGAAACCGAAAGGGGTCCTTATGGTCCCCTATCTGCTGTTTCCTGGCATTCTTGCCACCAAAATCGCGCAACTCTTCGATACATTTCTGGACCAGCATCCCTGGATATCCGGGGCACGAGTCCGGCCTTTGGGTGTCACAGCCGCTCTTTGCGAGGCTGTTGAGGATCGTATTGCCGAAGCGCGAGGGTCGCCTCGGTATGCTTTGCCTTGCGTCACCTGTCAGTACCGGGTTCCACTGGGGACTTTGCAGGAGCAGGTGGGTGGACTAAAAAGTTTGCTCTGGAGTCTGCGGCATCAGGCCACGCATCAGCAGGGCAAACCGCATCAGCATGCCCATGCAGCCATGAAAAAGCACATCCTGATTTGCACAAATCATGATTGCAATAGCAAGGGTGCCACCGTGATCGCGGAGCAGCTGCAGCGCGATCTGCGAAAAAAATCCTTGCACCGAGACTTTAAGGTGACCCGCACCAGCTGCCTCGGACGCTGTGGGGAAGGGCCAACGGTGGCTGTGTACCCCGACGGGATTTGGTATCGCAACTTTCAACAGGACGATGTGCCGACTTTGGTCGATGAGCATTTGCTCAAGGATCGATTGCTCAGTGAGCGTATCGATTCCATTTTATAAGGAGAACGAAATGGCTTGTCATGAAATCGCAGCCCTGCGCCTGGGAATGATGCGTATTCTAGGAATTCAGGATCCCGGCCTCGTGGAACATGAACTGGCTGAATTGGGCGACGCCGGTGAAAAGCCCGGGCCTTTGAAAATGCTGAGCCAGGCCAACGATATGCGCAGCCTGAACTACGCGTTCGAGCTGGCTCGCACAGACCTGGAAGATCGGTTGAGCCGTATGAACGCCGCTGATCCTGAGCGGAGCTATGTGCAGACGCTGGCTGTGCTCAACAAGAAAATTGAATCCGATCTGACCAATCTTTATAACTACTATTCTCAATTCTTTGAAGATCTGGAGCAGGTCCACGATCACATGCACGTCATTTACCCAGCTGAATAAAGAGGGAAGCCATGGCGGAACCCCGACACGCGCGCGTGCTGGCCGATCTTTCAGATGAAGAGAGTGGAGCGCTTCTGGCTTTGCAGCTGGAGGGTCATCCGGAAATCGTCCTGCAGGGCGGCCGTTATATTATCATCAATACCGGCCTGGAAAACGCCGAAGGTAAATTGATCAAGCGCGCTTATAGCCTGTTTGCACCCAAGCCTGAAGCCCAGCAATTTTTTCTGGCCGCTGCCCCTGTAGCTGATGGAATAGCGTCCGGTTATCTGGCGTCTTTGAAGGCCGGCGATGTCATCACATTTTCCGGTCCATGGGGACGTTTCCATTGGCCAGCTGAAGCCGAGGAGGACAAGATGCTGGCTTTTGCGTTTGGGAGCGGCATTACGGGTGTTCTGAGTTATATCGCGACTCTGCCGCACGGCTGTGCCGTGGAATTTTATTGGTATAAGGATGAGTACAAAGGCCTCGTCAGCGAGGACATCGTGCGGGAATGTGCGGCGCATGTCGAACTCGAACTCCATCACCGGGACATGCGCGATGATCCGATTCTGGATCTGCACGCCATGGACGCTAAAACCCGTTTTGTAGCCGCTGGTGAAGGCACCCGTATTGATCGCTGCGTGAGCTTTTTGAAAGGGTGCGGGTACCCCGAAAGTCAAATACAGACCGATATTTTTTATCGTAGTCAGGACCAGAGCGATGCAAAAGCAGACCGGTGATAAACCTCTGCGCAGTGGATTCACCACGGGAGCGTGTGCGGCCGCAGCCGCTCGTGCCGCCAGTCAGTTTTTTCTGCGAGGGGTCCCCTTGCAGGAAATCGAAAGCATACTCCCCAACCGCCAGACGGTGCGTTTCGCCCTGAATCGCTGTCAATGGGATGAAGGTTTTGCGCTGACCAGTATCATCAAGGATGGGGGAGATGATCCGGACTGTACCCATGGGGCCGAGATTATAGCGCGGGTTCGGCTGCATCATGAGAGCGATCTCAAAATATATGGTGGCGTCGGCATCGCTCGTGTCACCAAACCCGGCCTCGGATTGGATGTGGGCACTTCGGCCATCAATCCTGTTCCCAGGCAGAATATAGCCGAGATGGTGCGACTTGAACTGGACGACAGCATTTATCGCGGGGCAGATGTAGAAATATCCTGTCCCGATGGGGAAGAACGCGCGAAAAAAACCCTGAATGCCCGTCTGGGTTTGCTGGGTGGCATTTCGATACTGGGGACCACCGGGATTGTCTTGCCTTATTCCACGTCAGCCTTCATTGCCAGTATCGTGCAAGCCATTCAGCTGGCCGAGGCCGAGGGGCAGAGGCAGCTGGTGTTTACCACCGGGGGACGGTCGGAACAGTATGCGATGCGGCTTCTCCCGCATCTGCCGGAATGCTGCTTTATCCAGGTCGGCGATTATGTGGGCATTGCCCTGCGCAATTCCGTGCGTTGCCACATGGAAGGCGTGCACATCGTCGGTATGATGGGCAAGCTTTCGAAGATGGCCGATGGCCGCATGATGACCCATGCCTCGGCGTCGGAAGTGAACATGGAACTGCTGGCATCGATTGCTGCCGAACACGGCAGCCCGATCGCAATCCAGGAGCAAATCCGCGCCGCCAACACCGCCCGTCATGTCCTCGAAATCTGCCAGGCGCATGACCTGGAAAAAATGCCGAGTATGATCTGCACCCGAACCCGCAGCATTTGTGAAAAATTCGCCCGTGAAAAACTTTGGGTCGAAGTCACGATGGTGGATTTCGATGGCAAAACTCTGGGCTTTGATGACATGCGAAAGGAGCCGTCATGAGCGATATGCGCCAGATGACCGAACAGGGTCGTCGCATTGAAACCGATAGTTTTGCCATTATCGACAGTGAAGTCGGAGTCCACAGCTTTCCTGCTGCGGAGTGGCAGATTGTAAGGCGTGTGATTCACGCCACGGCTGACTTTGAATTCAAGGAACTGATGGCTTTTCATCCGCAAGCGGTTGCTTCAGGGGTCGCAGCCTTACGTCGCGGTTGTCCTTTGGTGCTTGATGTTCAGATGATCGAAGCCGGCCTGAACCAGGAACGCATGAAACATTTTGGTTGTCAGACCTATTGCAGTATTTCGGATCCGGATGTGATCGCGCGCGCCAAGGAACTCAATAGCACGCGGGCCATTGAATCGATGCGCAAGCTCCACCTGCTCGGTAAACTTGAAGGTTCGATCCTAGCCGTCGGCAATGCTCCCACGGCCTTGCTGGAGGTGCTGCGGCTTATCGATCAGGAGGATGTTCGTCCTGGTTTGATCATAGGGGTGCCGGTTGGGTTTGTCTCTGCCGCGGAATCAAAAGAGTTGTTGACCCAGAGCGCCGTGCCATGGTTGGCCGCGCGCGGCAGGAAAGGCGGCAGCACGATCGCAGTGGCTATCCTTCATGCGCTCTTTGCTTTGGCCGTGGAGGCATCCTGATGAGACAGCCAGCCGTGATTGTGATTGGGATCGGCGAGGATGGATGTCTCGGACTTTCCAGCCGCGCGTACAACTGCATTCGCCAGTCGCAGATTCTGGTCGGTGGACAACGGCAACTGGATTTTTTCAATGACTATCCGGGGCGGCGCGTCGTACTCGCAAAAAAGGTCAAGGATACCCTGGAAGGTTTGCGCGATGAATCCGGGGATCATAACATCGTTATCCTGGCTTCGGGTGACCCTCTCTTTTACGGCGTTGGCAGCCTGGCTGTGAAAATATTTGGGGCTGAATTCTGCGGTTTTATTCCCCAGCCCAGTTCCATGCAATTGGCTTTTGCGGCTGCCGGCCTTTCGTGGTCAGATGCCACGTGTCTCTCGGTCCATGGTCGATCCATCGAGGGCCTCTGCCAGAAGATGCGGCGCCTCAGCAAGGTCGCGTTGCTGACCGATCAGGAGAATTCTCCGGTTCGTGTGGCGCTTCACTTTAAGGAATATCATGATGCGCAGTGGGATGCTGTGCTTTGTGAAAACCTGGGTGGCACCGAGGAGCGGGTTCGGCGCTTGAATCTGGAAGAGCTGAGTCAGCTGACCGATGTATCGCCCTTGAACGTACTGATTCTGACCCGGCACGCGAACTGGCGTTGCCCGCCCGCTTTTGCTTCAGAACCCGAGGAAGCCTATGCGCGCCGCATCCCGAAACTTGGCCTCATTACCAAACGGGAAATTCGTGTCCTCTCTCTGGCCGCGCTCCAGCTTCCATCCCATGCGGTAGTTTGGGATATCGGCGCCGGGTCCGGATCGGTCTCCATCGAAGCCTCACGCATTGCAAACGAAGGCCGGGTCTTAGCCATCGAATGCGAAGAGGAAAGCCAAGGCTTCTGTGCTGAAAATATTCTCAAACACGGAGCCGATAATGTGCGGCTCATCGCCGGGGAAGCTCCCGCGGCTTTGGAAGGTCTCGATAGCCCGGATGCTGTTTTCATCGGCGGATCCAAGGGCAAGCTTGATGCCTTGATCCAGTTCGTCTGGCAACGACTCAATCCCGGTGGACGACTGGTCATCAACGCTGTGACCATGGAAAACGTCAGCCAAACCGTGAATACATTGAACGGCATGGGCCTGACTTACGATGTGAACCTGGTTCAGATCGCTCGCAGTTCACTCCTGGCCGGCAAATATCACCGCTACGAAGCGCTGAATCCCATCCATATTTTTTCACTGAGCAAGGATATATCCCTATGAAAACGGGCAAACTCATCGGTATCGGTTTGGGGCCTGGCGCCAGCGATCTTATTACGCTCCGGGCGCTGCGGCATCTGCACACGCTGCCCGTTTTAGCCATTCCCAGGCCGAATCCATGGACACCGTCCCTGGCGTTTCGCATTATCAAGGAACACCTCTTAACGGATAACGGTCAGGAACATCTGTTTCTGGAATTTCCGATGAGCCGTGATCCCGAGATTCTGATTCCAGCCTGGACCAAAGCCTTTGCTGCGATCCGGAGCCGGCTTGAGGCGGGCCTTGATGTTGGATTCGTAACGCAAGGTGATCCCTTTGTCTTTAGCACCTTTATTTATGTCTATGAATCCTTGAAAGCGGATATTCCGGGCCTGGACGTCGAGATGGTCCCTGGTGTGAGTTCCATCAATGCCGTGCCGAACGTCGCCGGGCGACCTTTGGTGGACGGGCAGGAGCGTCTGGCGGTGATACCAGCGACCTATGGCATCGAGGATCTGCGCAGTATCTTGCGCAGCTTTGATTCCGTGGTTCTAATGAAGGTTTCGAGCATCATGCCGCAGATCGTCCAGGTTCTTGAAGAGGAAAATCTGTTGGAATGCTCAGTCTATGTGGAGAAAGCCACCACCGAAGACCAGCGGATCATTCATGATCTGCGCAGCATACGCAATGACCGTTGCGTGTATTTTTCCATGGTGGTCGTCACGAAAAAGCATCGCAATGGCATTCTGCGTGGTGATGCCCCGAAATCCGAGCGGGAGGCTTTGCATGTCCAGTAAAAAGAAACTGGCCATTCACGCCATCACGCGTCACGGTTTTGCCCTGGCGCAAAGACTCCAGGCAGCTTTTCCTGATAGCACCCTCTATGTATCGAATAAAATTTCGCAGGAAGAAAAGCCCGGCGTTGTTCCGGTGAAGTTGCCGCTGGGCCCCCTACTCGAAGACGTCTTCCATGCCTATGAAACGCATGTTTTTATAATTAGCGTCGGCGCTGTCGTGCGCATGATCGCTCCGCATCTTCGCGATAAAAAACAGGACCCCGCTGTGGTCTGTATCGACGATGCCGGGCAGTTTGCGATCTGCCTCCTGTCAGGGCATGTAGGCGGTGGCAACCGTGAGACTTTACGGATAGCCTCGGCCCTTTCGTGTCAGCCGATTATCACCACAGCTTCAGATGTGCAGGGAACCCTGACCGTTGATATTCTGGGCCGCGAGCTGGGCTGGGTGCTTGAGGACCAGGATCATAATGTGACAACCGGCTGTGCGGCCGTGGTGAACGAAAGGCCGGTACTGATCGTTCAAGAATGTGGGCAACCCGATTTTTGGCCTTTGAAAAAATCCTGGCCGCCCGGTGTTGCCTACACGCGGGATATCGATACGGTGGACCCGCAACCTTGGGATCATATCCTGATCATATCGGATCGGGATATTCCCCGGATTTATCCCGACATCTATGCGAAAGGCCTTGTTTTTAGGCCTCCCACGTTATGGATCGGTATCGGCTGCGACCGCGATGCGCCTTATGAACTGCTGAAGCGTGGTCTGCAATCCTTATTACAGGAATTCAGGCTTTCGGAAAAATCCATAGCCGGATTGACCAGCGTTGATGTCAAAGAGGATGAGCCAGGACTTTTGCGGCTGTGTGCGGACTATGGAAAGACCTTGAAAGTTTTCAGTGCCGATTCTCTGGATCGCGTGGGGCCGATCCAGAATCCGTCGGAAAAAGTACGGGAACACGTTGGTACCCGTTCCGTTTCCGAAGCCTCGTGTCTTTTGGCTGCCGGGGCTTCGGATCTTTTGGTACCGAAACAGAAATATGGCGAAGCCGGCATCAAGCAGAAGATGACTCTGGCCATCGCCAGGCAGCCTTTTGCAACGCGCGAAGGAGTCTCGGGATGAGTGATCACGGCAAACTCTGGATTATCGGCATTGGACCCGGGGCGCATGACTTGATTGCTCCCCGAGCGCTCGCAGCCCTCGAAGAAGCCGAACTGGTGGTCGGTTATCAAACCTATATGACCCTGGTCCGTAAACTCATCAAGGGCAAGGACAAGATTCGCACAGGCATGACTGAGGAAATCGGTCGCGCACGGGCCGCTGTGGATGCGGCGCGATCGGGTCGCAAGGTGGCGGTGATTTCATCCGGTGATTCCGGTGTCTATGGGATGGGGTGTCTGGTTCTGGAAGTCCTGAAGGAAATCGGCTGGAAACAGGGGGAATCCCCCGAGGTGGCTTTGATTCCCGGTATTACGGCCTTGAATGCCTGCGCCTCGCTGGTGGGAGCTCCGCTGGGACATGACGCTTGCATGATTTCCTTGAGCGATCTTCTCACGCCCTGGGAGCTGATTGAAAAACGCATCCAGCATGCGGCGGCCGCTGATTTTGTCATCGGCTTTTATAATCCAGCCAGCGGTCGTCGGCAAAGGCAGATTGCCCGAGCTCGTGAAATCCTGTTGGAACATCGGCTGTCCACCACACCGGTGGCTCTGGTGAAAAGCGCCTATCGTTTTCGCCAGGAAATCGTACACACCGATCTGAATTCCATGCTGGACTATAACATCGGGATGCTCACGACTGTTCTGGTCGGATCCACGCAAACCTATTGTTACGAAGGACTGATGATCACACCACGTGGTTATCGCAATAAATATGATTTGGACAGCAGCGCGGTCCGTCCGGGCCAGACGCCAGGGCATTCGCTGACTGTTCCCCTTTCCGAGGTGCAAAGACCATGGCTCAAGTCGGCCGGCTCGTCGGAGCCATCATCGCTGTAAGTGGGGAAGATATTTATCTGGTCGGTGATTGCAAGGAACCTTGTGACTTTCATCGATACGGTCTGGAAAATCCGGCGGAACGTAACGTCCTGGAACAGCCTTATATCAAGCTGCAAAAGCGTGGCGCGTTTCAGATCGAAGGGCAAAAACTCCATATCGCGTTGGAAGGAGAAGCCCTGCCGCAGTTGCTGGTGGATACCTTTCTCATCTTTCGCAATGGTTCGGTTAGTGAAAGGCTTTGGCGTCTTTGTCTGCAGTATAGTCCTGAGCCCATCGACGGCTTGATTGATGCGGACTGGCTCCGGCACACGCCGCGCGGCGTCTGGGAAATCGTACGGGATACCATTTTACGTTGTTCATGAGGTGAACCTTGACCGTTTATATCATTGGGGCCGGACCGGGTGATCCGGATCTCATTACTGTCAAAGGCCGCAGGTTGATTCAAACCTGTCCGGTTGTGCTTTATACAGGATCGCTTGTTCCGCGGGCTCTCCTCCAGGATACCGCTCCGGATGCTTTCATAGCCGATACCTCCAGCATGAATCTGGATGAAATTATCGGGCATATGAAAGCGGCTCATGATCGTGGCCAGGATGTGGCGCGCGTGCATACCGGTGACCCTATGATCTATGGTTCGACCGCGGAACAGATGCGGCGCTGCGATGCGCTTGGCATTCCCTATCAGGTCATTCCAGGCGTTTCATCCTATGCCGCTGCCGCCGCCGCTCTCTCGCAGGAATTAACCCTGCCGGAACTTTCGCAGACGGTGATCATATCACGCTGTGAAGGTCGAACACCCATGCCCGAGGGTGAGGATCTGGTGGCTCTGGCCCAGCATAAGGCGACGCTGGTTCTGTTTTTAAGCGTAGCCATGATCAAAAAAATTACCCGGCAGCTGCGACCGCTTTTGGGTGACGATTGCCCTGTGGCCATTGTTTATAAAGCGACATGGCCTGACCAATTGATTCTGCGAGGCACCCTTGAAAATATTTCAGCTCAGGTCACAGATGCGAAGATCACCAGCCATTCCATTATCATTATCGGGCGGGTTTTAGGCACCACTGATTTTGCAGAATCCCGTCTCTATGCATCTGACTTTTCGCATGGATTCCGTAAAGCCAAAGTCGAGGAATCACTGACATGAAACCGCAGCAGGGTTGGGTTTACTTTGTGGGAGCCGGTCCGGGACCCCTGGACCTTCTGACCTTGCGAGCCGAGCGTCTGCTCCGCACAGCGGACCTTGTTGCTTACGATCACCTCGTGGAACCTGAACTTCTTACAGTCGTCAAACCTGAGTGTGAACTCCTATCCATCGGTTATCGAGCCCGGTCCCGAGGGGGGCAGCATCCCATCCTTCATGAACGGGTGATCGATGCGGCTCGGCATGGGGCCCAGGTGGTGCGCTTGAAATCGGGTGATCCGATGATCTTCGGTCGCGCGGCCGAGGAAATGGCCATGCTGGATGAGGCGGGTCTTTCTTATAGCGTGGTGCCCGGAATCACGGCGGCTCTCGCTGCAGCGGCTGCCGGATGCTGGCCCCTGACGCGCAAAGGTCACTCGACATCTCTGCGGCTGATGACCTGGAGTTCCGACGAGACTTCGCATCATCCGTCCGAAACGCTGGCTGTGTATATGCCTCGGCATGGGCTTGAAAACCTGATGCATGATCTGCTCGACCAGGGCTGGTCCCGACACACACCCGCGGCCTATGTGCAGTCTGCATTGCGTGGTGATCAATCGGTTGTGATGTCGGACCTTTCTGAACTGCAACGTATTGTGGAACAAACCTGTGATCATCGGCCGGGCATTTGCTTAATCGGTGAATCACTCCGTCGAGGCGTCGAACCTGTGCTGGCCGACATTCACAGAGGTTACGGGCTCGACTCAGCAATCTCGCCATAAGGAATGATATGGGACAAATATTGGTTTATACCGGCCAGGGGAAGGGCAAAACCACAGCCGCCCTCGGTCTGGCGTTTCGAGCTCTGGGACGCGGCCACAAGGTGGGTGTGGTGCAATTTATCAAAGGCAAGTGGATGACGGGCGAACGACACCAGGCAGCCCGTACCGAAGGTCTGGATTTTTATGTGATGGGTGAGGGCTTTACCTGGGAAAGCGAAGACCTGACCCGCGATCAGAAAGCGGCGCAAAAAGCCTGGGAAAAAAGCCAGGAAATGATCAACGGCGGTGCGCATCAGGTGGTGATCCTCGACGAGATCACCTATGCGATCCATTATAACTGGCTCGCGCTCGATGATATTTTGCAGACACTGGCGGCTCGTCCCGAGGGCATCAGCGTGGTGCTGACCGGTCGTCATGCGCCGCAGGGTTTGATGGACGCAGCCGATTGTGTGACCGAAATGAACAAGGTCAAGCATCCCTATGATCACGGCCAGAAGGCCCTTATCGGAGTCGATTTCTAATGCCCTCCCTACCTCGCCTGGTCATTGCGGGTGCCGGCAGCGGTGTGGGAAAAACCACGATCGTAGCGCTGCTGGCTCTCGCCTTTCGAGCCCGCGGGCTTAAGGTTCAGTGTTTTAAATGCGGCCCGGATTATTTGGATCCAACCTGGCACAAGCGGGCCAGCGGTCGCGATCCCCAGAATCTTGATAGCTGGATGATGGGTCGGGATGCTGTGCTGCAAACGTTTATGGAGGCTTCGGCCGACGCTGACATCGCTTTGATCGAGGGCGTCATGGGGCTTTACGATGGCGCTGAAGCCACGAGCGATGTTGGGTCAACGGCAGAAATTTCCCGTATTCTGCAGGCACCAGTGATCTGTGCTCTCGATGCCAAAGGTGTAGCCCGTACCCTTCTGCCTCTTTATTTGGGACTCAAGCAATTCGATCCTGAAGTCCGAACGGTTGGACTTCTTGCCAATCGCGTGGGTTCGAAAGGGCATTTGGATCTTCTGAAAAAGGCCTGCGGTGAGGAACTGCTCGGCGGCTTGCCCAAGGATCCCAACCTTGCCATTCCCGAACGGCATCTGGGATTGCATGCAGCCCTCGCGGATGTTTTTGATGAGGCACGCATCCAACATTGGACCAGCCTGGCTCAGGAATGGTTGGATGTGGATCGGCTTTGGGACCTGGCCTGTTCAGCGCCGGCTCTACCGGATCCGGCGCCATCCCATCAAGCTGTGACGCCGAAGCGTTGCCGCATTGCTGTGGCCTATGATGAAGCCTTTCATTTTTATTACAGCCATAACCTCCAGCTTTTGCAGAAAGCCGGTGCTGAGCTGGTCTATTTTTCCCCGCTGAAGGACCAGACTCTGCCGCGTCAGATTCAGGCCGTGATTATTGGAGGGGGTTACCCCGAGCTGTACGCCCGAAACCTTTCTGAACAGCATTCCATGCGTAAGGAGTTGCAGGATTTTGCAGCCCAAGGTGGAACCATTTTCGCGGAATGCGGCGGGCTGATGTATTTATGCCGAAGTCTGCAGACTCTGGATGGCACTACGTACCCAATGCTGGATCTACTGCCCGCCAAGGCCATCATGCAGGATAAAATTCAGGCGTTGGGCTACACGGAGGTTGAACAGGATGCGGATACCATTCTGGGTCCCGCTGGTCTCCGTTTCCGAGCTCATCAGTTCCGCTATTCCTATCTTGAAACGGATGAAACGATTCCAACGGTCTGGCGCTTGCGCGGGAAACGGCAAAAAACAGTTGTGCAGGAAGGTTATGCCAAGGGCCGAATTCTGGCCAGCTATGCGCATGGACATTGGGCTTCGAATCCAGCCGTGGCCAGGAATTTTGTCGACGGGCTGATGTAAAAAAAAACGGTGTTGACCCCTGAAGGCCAACACCGTTCCGTTATATCAACACCCTCTTAGGGTTGAATAGCTTTGTAATAGAGCTTCTTCAGATCCCTAAATTCCGGGCTGAAAACCGGGTTGGCAGCGTCCCATAGGAAGTCAGGACGCAGATCTGAGATCCAGCTGCCACCGATGATGTTGCCATTGCTATCGATCTCAATTTTGTAACGATAGCTCTGAGGCAGGTGGTAGCGCTTGTCCAGGTCGGTGCCGTTGCCAAACGGTTCCCATGCTGGATTCATCTCGCCTGTGTAATAGAACGTGGTCGCGATTTCGACTTCCTTGACTGTGCCTGGGGCAGCGGTCTTCGAAATCTTGTCGCCTGTCAGGGTACGAATTTCTCTCGACGTGTAACCTGCAACAGCCTGGTTCCAGACTTCGCGATCGCGGGTGATATCAACCACAAAACTTTGCTTTTGAAGGCCGACGATGTTGGCGAGGACCAGGTGGAAGGCGCCAGCGTTGGTGTCACTGCAACCCGTAGTACGCATGGCTTCCTGCAAGCCTGCCAGGCGTTCGGCTGGAGTCAAAGTTCCTGTGCCAGCCAATGCCAGAATTGCAGGAGCTCTGTTATACGCTGTTTCGAAATCAGCGCGGACGCGGTCTCTCACATAGCGACGAAGGTTGGTGCTGACTTCACCAAAACGTTTCTGGGCATATTCCACAGAATCCGAGTAAGCCAGAATATAAGGAAGCATTCCCACCTTGATGGCCACATCAATCGATGTTTCTTTCAGCAGTTTCTCGATCGCCTGCTCGACGTGTGCATTGTTCTTGGCTTCCAGCGTTTCAAACCACTCCTTGTCGAGTTTGGAAACGTTGGTTTGGCTGATATCGCTGTCACAACGGACACCCATAAAGCTGTTGTAACGTGTCACGTTGTCATCAACATCGATCATGTGCGAGAGGAGTGCTTTCACATCCGAGGCGCCGAAGTCAACTTTGATGTTGTCCTTGGTTTCGACGCTGATGGCCGCTGGTTCCTTGAACATGATGGTAGCAGGAGCCCAGGCATGGCAGATACCAAACCAGGTCTCGATTTTCTTGTCCTTTTTGTAATCCGGCTGATCGCGCAGAGTTTGCAGAATACCGGTCCGCGCGCGCTCTGATTTCAGCGTCGTGTACTCAAAATCACCGCGGTAGATATCATACTTCTCGGCAGGCGAAAGGCTGCGAATGGTGGCTTCGCGTTCAGCTTCCGGCATGGCCAGCAGCTGCTCCTTGGTATAAGGCGTGTAGCCGTAGACTTCGCTGCGCAGTTTCTGCAGTTCGGGATTCTCATCCAACTGGCCCCGGTACAGACGATCGGTTGATTTCGATTCGAGCCGGCTCAGTTCACGGCTGTTTTCTGCATTCCAACGATAGCCGACGCCGCCTTGATAGGTAGGCCAGTAGTTATCGCTCCAGGGCGCAAGCGCGGGGCGACCGCTTTTCGGCAGAGCGTCGTAGCTCGTTTCGAAGGAATTGTCAGTCGCCATCATGGTGACTGGATTATTGGCGGAATCCCATCTGTCTTTGACGTCTGAAGACTGAGGCGCTTCACAACCAGCAAGGAGGGCGAGCAGAAGACCGGCCGATATTTTATGATTCAACATATTGCTTACTCCTGAGTACAAAGATTTTTCAAAGGTTTATTCGTCACTTCACTCTTTTTGCAGTCGATCTTTTCCGCGTCCGTGTCGAAGGATTTCATAGCGCTCAAGAGGTAGAGTGGGCTGAAGTCCTTCACGTCTGTAAAGTCCACGTCGAGGCGTGTCAGGCTTTTGAGAGATGCCAAGGGGCTGACATCAGTAATCGGGTTGTCCGTCAGGATCAACTCACGGAGTCCAGTCAAACGAGCCAGGGGCTCCAGGTTGGTCAGATTCCTACTGTCCAAAGCCAAGGTGAACACTGCGTTGCGGAAATAGACTGAATCGCTGTTCAATGTACGGAGCGCTTTGTCCATGCCTTTGCAGTCCTTGGCGCGCAGGAGTCCGTTGATGGCTCCGATCGTCAGCTTGATCGCGGGGTCTCTGTCGGCACAAGTGTCAAGGAAAGGACGATATTTCGAAACAGTCAGCTGCTCGCGAACGGTTTCCTGTTTACCATTGGTGTCCAGCACATAAGTCAGGAAGCCAGCGCAAAATTTCGTTTCGGGAGCTGCTGTGATATCAGCCAGAACTTCGACGACGCCGTCTTTCTGCTGAGCGGAAAATTTGCAAGTCGCAGGTGACAGTTCTGCAATTTTGTGCGCGACAACAGCGAGGTTCGTGAGTTTCACATTGCTCGACAGTTTATAGGTCAGGGTTGCGATGAGGTTGTCAGGCTTCGAAGCATCTTTCAGAATCGATTCCTTGAAGTCGATGGACACAAAGCGAACAGGCACATCCACAGTCAGAACAGGCTTCTGGCCAGCAGCTGAGGTTACGGAAATTTCAGCCTGACAAGCTTCGGGAATGACCTGGCTTGGCGCGGCCTTGAGGTTGACGTCCACCATCCACCGACTTTGGCTGAGGTAAATTCTGAACGAGCAGACTTCATTTTTCGACACGATAACGGGTGTCTTTTCCACAGATGGGCCTGACAAGGTTATTTGCGCCGCTGCTGTGACGTAAGGGTGGTCAGCCGTCACGGTGCCTTCATCCTTAGGATCCCGGGTGGCTGCAGTTTCCAGTTTCAGTTCGTCTTCGATGGTCAATTTGGTTTGGGCGGTGATCGCATCGCCAGCATACTTGGCTGTGATGGTCACGCTGGCGCCAGGAGTCAGGACCTTGGCAACGTTATTTTCGATGACCACTTTTTGAGTGTCGCTCGATTCGAGCACGAGTTTGGCAGAATCGACGGCCACAGGCTTATCGGCAGCAAAGCCCAGGACTTTCAAATCCAGAGTGTCACCGTTCTTCAGCAGGTAGGTTTCCTTTTCAAAACTGATCCGAGTGGGTTCAATCTTGACCTTGGCCAGGCTGATGGTTTTGGTGAAGGTGAGATACTGAGCTTTGATCGAGGCATCTTCCACGAGGTCAGCGGACAGCGCAATGTTGCCGTCGGCGACCGTGATCTTGCCTTGATCCGCAGCGGCCGCTTCAACGGTCCACTTGACGTCAGCAAAGTTCAATGCGCCTTTGAATTCAGATTCATCCACCGCTTCGGCCGTCACAGGACGGCTCTCGCCACCTTTGAGAGCCAAGGCTTCGGGGTTGACGCTGAACGACTTGACTGGGGCAACCTTACACTCGGTGATGGAGTCTTCGGGTTTGAAAACAAATTCGCCGTTATCGCAGAGGGCCTGAGCCTGGTAGGATTCACACTTCGATTGGAAGTTCACCAGAGCGGCTTTGAAACGTGGGAATTCCTTGGTGGCGCCGTCCTTGATTTCGCCGCAGTCCTTGCGAACTACGGGAGGAACACTGACGATGGCCGTTACTTTCACTTCAGCCACAAGATCTTTGACCACGGCTTTGATCACAACATCGTTGACCATCGCTTTGGCCGTAACATGGCCGTCGGCGGTCACTGTCACCAGCTCGTTGGACGAGGTCCAGGTCGCGAGGCTGTTATCGACCACAACGGTTTGACCATCCTGATCGACACCTTCCAGCGTCAAGAGCAAAGGAGCTTCATCCACCTTGACTGTAGTGGACGTGGCTTTGATGGTCACTTTGGATAAAACAGTTTCATCACAGGCAGGAAAACCTTCGCCCTGGATGTTGAGCTTACCCTGCTGACAGGTAGCGGTGACCTGCAGTGCAAGATTGGAACAAGTCTCATTCAAGGCAGCACGAGCTTTCTTGTAATAAGTAAGAGCCTTCTCCTGTCCTTCTGCAACGTCGCTACAGCCGGGGCCCGCAACGGGCGGGATGACTGGGTCTTGCCGCTTGTCTGAATCATTTTTACTACAGGTGATCATGAGCGAAGCCAGTACAAAGGCGTACGGAAGCCTTTTTGAAACCATCGAAGCTCTCCAAAAGAAATGAATGGTCCATCAAATGTGACTCACGCCTTGGAATCTGTTGCCAGATTCCGCGTGTATTCCACCCTGGATAAACAGTGAAATTTTAGAATATTGCGGTTGAATAACGTGGTGCGTGAGAATTAAGAAATTGCTGCCCAACCGTTTCAAAGCCGCATCAGTCGGAACATCCGAGAGCAAGGGTTGTGCCACATAAAGTCAGTCCGATGATGGGCCTTTATGAGAAAGTGCGACCCAAGGCAGACAGGCTATCCCAAGCAGCACGAGGGGCCATAGTTCACCACGCGCGATGTTATAGGTGTCGAAAATCTGCTCCCAACTCAAATGAGAAATCCAACGGTTCAACACAAACGTCTCCGTTAGGATGGTCAGCACCAACCAAAGGAGCCCGATCATGACGGCTTCGCGTGAATTTTTGATCCTGGTCCTGTTCCAAATTCCAAACACGTAGAGAGTAAAGATCACAAGCGCGGTCAAAGCGGAGAGGTGATGAGCATAGGGTTCGGGAACGAAGCGCTTGATTCCAAGTTCGCGCAGGGCTCCGTTCAAAAATCCGAGGCCAAACAGGCCAAGCCATATAAGCGTATTTCGCGGAATGAGAGAGAGATGCATGGCTTTCTTCCCAGGTGAGATAGGTCCTGCCACGGCTTTAAGATAATCCTCTGGAACGGATCATGCAGCTTCCTATCGCGTTTTGATGAGAGCTGTCCCACGAGGAGGAAGCGCAACGTGAAGCGACTTATGTTCAGTGGTTTCGGCTGTCCCAAAGAGCCCTGGATCGACTTCCTCGGAGCGGGCACGACTGTGATCTCTCTGCATGACGTTTTGAAAGCGACCCAGTCGCCTCAATTGGATGTCTGGGGTGATTTCGTGGCGGCGGAGATCAGTCGGATCCGTCCTGATTCCATCGTGGCTCACGATTTTGGTGGGATCATGACGCTGAAAGCCCTTATGCAGCTTCAGGAGAAAAAAAACCGTATCTCTGCGACGCTAACACTCCTGAACACCGCCTTTCGCGACTTCGATGTCCTTAAGAATCCACACCCATTTCTGATGCAGATCTCGCCCTGGAGTTTAACCCAACATATGATTCGTGTTTCCGGTGGTGAGGTGGACCCTGCATTGAAACCCTGCTACGGCATGATTCGCGAGGTCTACCGTCAGGTGATTGCGACCAGCCTGGCCAGAAAAATTCAGCTGAAATTATATTCACGGGAAAAAGCCCGTCTCGATACTCTTGATTTCGATCTGCGAATGCCAGCGCAGATCATTGCGTCGCCGAACGACCCTTATATCAGCATGCACACCATCAAGCGGATTCAGGAAGACTTTCTGATTCCCAATTTTCATGCCGTTGAGTATGGGCATTTCCCTTACTCATCTTCCAACCGTGAGTCCGTGCGGCAGCTCATCCAGACCTTCGAGGTTGGCCCTAGAGCCCTTCATGCAAAAAACTGATTCCGGTCGCCAACCGATCGACTGGCGTAAACTTTCTGATCGTGCGCGCGACCAGTTCGGCATCCGCCGCTTTCGTCCCGGACAAAAAGAGCTGATGGAAGCTGTTTTTAAGGGTTATGATGCCATCGGCGTTCTGCCCACAGGGGCCGGTAAATCCTTGACGTATCAATTGCCCGCGTTGCTGCTTGAAAAATCTGTGCTTGTGGTCTCACCGCTCCTGTCCCTCATGCAGGATCAGCAGGAGAAATTGGAAACATTCGGCATCGAAGCGGCCCGGCTGGATTCCACCCTAAGCACCAGCGAGAAAAAGGAAACCATCCTTGAGATCAAGGCCGGCGTACAGGATCTCATCTATGTGACGCCGGAACATTTGGAAAAACCGGTTCATTTGGAATCCTTTCGCGCTCGCGGCGTATCACTCTTTGTGGTGGATGAAGCGCATTGCGTCTCGCAGTGGGGTCATGATTTTCGGCCGGCTTATTTAGCTCTCCGGCATGCCATTGAACAGTTGGGCCGACCGCCTGTCCTGGCGCTCACGGCGACAGCCACACCTGAAGTCATCGACGATATTATTCGGCAGCTCGGGATGCGCAAGGTGCGGCGGACCACACTGGGCGTGGAGCGGACCAATATTTTTATGGAAGTCGCGTTCACGGTCAATGCCCAGGCCAAGCACGATAAGATCCTGGAGTTGATCAGGCGTGAGACCGGCACCGGCCTAATCTATGTGGCCACAGTGAAAGCTGCGGATGAGCTTCGTCAGTGGCTCCCGGAGCAGGGGATCCAGGCTGGATGTTATCACGGCAAGATGAAGGCGAGTCTGCGGCAGGATACGCAAAGACGATTCATGGATAACGAATTTAAAGTCGTGGTGGCAACCAAAGCCTTCGGTATGGGCATCGACAAATCCAACATTCGCTTTGTCATTCATTATAATTTCCCTGATTCCGTGGAAAGCTATTATCAGGAGGTCGGACGTGCCGGACGGGATGGTGCTCCGGCTCGCGCCATACTCCTCTTCCAGCTGGAAGATAAGCGTATCCAGTCCTATTTCCTAGGCGGCAAGTATCCCGGCCCTGAGGAGTCGCGGCGCTATTTTGAATTGATCCGAAGGCTTGCCACCAGCCGCCCTGCGGGCATGGGCATTCGCCTGACGGAACTGAAAAACCTGTCGGGTCTGTCCGAGAAGCGGAGCAAGGTTATTGCCGCTCAACTGGATGGGGCTGGGATCATCAGAAGGGAACGACAGAGCGTTCACCTTCTGCGGGATTTCCAGACGGATGAGGAGTTTGAAAGCTTCCTCTCAGCCTATGAGGATCGGCACAAGACCGATCATGAAAAGCTGGAGGCCATGATGAAATATGGTCAGACAGCCCAGTGCCGCACGGCTTACATTCGCACGTACTTCGGCGAGGAAAATCCGCAAGCCTGCGGGCACTGTGATAACTGCCTTGTGCCTCTCGAGGACCGCCTGGGCATTCACGTGGCTCCAACGCTCGGCAGCGAGGAATCATCGCCTCTTGAAGTCTGAGGACCAGCCTCGACCGTGATCCGGTTGAGGACATTGGTCACACCACGGATCTCCGTGAGAATATCTTCGATACGGCTTTTTTCAATCCGGCCGCTGACAGTGCCAGTGAGCGTGACTTCACCATCCTGCACCTGCACCTCCACATCGGACGCATCGATGACGGGATCCTGAGTCAGGCGTTCGCAAATGTCATCCTGAATGCTGTCATCAGACCGGTGATAGCCTTTAGGGCCCAGGCCTGAGTTTCCGACTCTCGATCCTCGGAGCTGGCCTTCCTCGTCCTGGTTGAGGCGTGGTTCCCCACCTTCCCAGCCCTGCGCGCCCATGACATCACTGGCCCGCAGAAAGTCGATGGAGCGCCTCCGCTCGTTGGATTGTTCATCCTCGAGCGGAATGGTGCTGTCCCCATCGGAACCCATTCCGCCCAGCCCTCTTTCTTCGCTCATCCCTGCTTCTTTTTCAGTCTTCTGATTCTGTTGTTCGGACATGGATGCCTCCTTGCCATGATTGCTAACTCCAGGGAAGCAAGACTCGTGCGAAAGTGTAGGCTCGGTTCCTGCAGGCATCTCGTGCCTCCTTCTCGAAAAAATATCCGGGAAATTATGCATGAAAACGATCGATATTCAGACGCGTGAACATCTTTTGAATACACTGGCTGAAGCGGCGGAGTTGGAGCACAATTTAATGTGCCTCTATCTCTATGCGGTTTTTACTTTGAAAGAGTCAGAGGCGGAAGGTTTATCCCGCCATGAAATGGAAGCGGTAGGACGTTGGCGTCGCTCCATCCTGGATGTTTGTGTTCAGGAAATGTCGCACCTCGCTTTGGTTTCGAATCTCACCACGGCGGTCGGCGGCACAGCTCACTTTTTTCGCAGCGACTTTCCGATGAAACCCGGCTATTTCCCCGCGGAATTTGTCATGGAGCTGGCACCCTTTGATCTGGATACGATCCAGCATTTTATTTTTTTGGAGCGGCCTCAGGATCTGGCGATTGAGGACGATGCCAACTCGAAGGAAAAGGAAGATTACCGACGTGGTGCACCACGTGGGCGGTTGATGACGCATGTGGGAGATTATAAAACTGTAAGCCAACTTTATCAGGCTGTTGAAGATGGAATACATTTCCTGAAAGACAGGATTGGTGAAGCTGCTTTGTTTTGTGGACCTGCCTCGCTGCAGTTAGGGCCAGCCGATGTTCAATTGGAGGGTCTTGAGCTGATCACGGATGGAGATTCCGCGGTGAGGGCGTTGCATGCGATTGTGGAGCAGGGTGAAGGGGGGCAGGGGCAGGAAGGATCTCACTTCGCAGCGTTCTGTCACATCAAAGACGAATACATGACCCTGCTTGAAGCCAATCCCCACTTTCAGCCGGCTCGACCGTGTGCTCGCAATCCTGTCATGCGTCGGCCTGCTGAAGATGATGAACGTGTTTGGGTCAACGCTCAACCGGCTGCTTTGGTTTTGGATCTGGCCAACGCCCTGTATGGTTTGATGCTGCGCTTTTTAGTTCAGATTTATTCCATGGAAAGTCGATCGGCGGATCAGAAAAAAATTCTTTTGAATGCCGCCTTCACCCTTATGCACGCCTTGTCCGCCACGGCCCGATACTTGTGCCGCCTTCCCGCCGATCCCAAGCGTCCAGGCGTGAATGCGGGTATGAGCTTTGCCTTGAATCGACATTTTACGCCGTTTGAAGTCGGCAATGAAAAAATGCTCCTGAGTGAGCGTCTCACTGAAGTCATGGCGGGCATGGAAGCCATCATGAAGGAACCGGGCACAGATTCTCTTCGACCTGTGCTTCAGTCTCTGGAAGCGATTCGGGTTTCGCTCCAGAAACTGCCAGCTGTTCAGTAAGCAAAGGTATCGTAGGTCTCATTTTTGGGATTTTGGCCGATGATATCCACGACCGGATTGTAACGCAACATGCGTCGGGCTCGATGCGAAAGTTCACCGAGCGTCGAGCGTGGCATCTCAATCGAAACTTCCGGTCGGAAGAGCCATTTTCGACTGTAGCCAATCACCGCCATGGGTCGGGGAATCGGCGTGTGGTTGGGCGTGCCGCGGTGCAAGGCGCGCACGTCCCGGATCATGACATCGCCGCGTTTCATATAAACTGGCGCGATCTTGAGCTGGCCTTTTTCCACGAGCTCCGTGCGCTCCGCTTTGGTCAGTAAATGCGTCCCGGGAGCGATTTCAAGGGGACCATTTTCGGGCGTCACATCCACCAGCGGGAAGTTAATGGCCAGCTGGAACGGTGGTGTCTCGATGCCGGCTTCTGGAAACAGCGGTGGAGCATCGCGATGAATATCCTGAAAGTCCGAGCCGAGGAGAGGCGTGTCGGTTGCGAGCTGACACATGACAAAATCCTCGCCTACCAAGCTTTCGACAATGCTCAGGATGTCATCGTCTTCAAAAATCATGGGATCCGCAAAAGGCTGCGTAAAAGGCAAGGTCACATAATAACGAGCCGCGCCGCGACCCACTGTAGTGCCGCCAGCATCGATGTACGAGCGTAGCAGAGGCATGAACTGCTCATTCCAATGTTCCAACACGGCCGGTGAAAAATGATTCTGCAGGACGCAGTAACCATCCTGCAAGACTTTCTGGGTAAAACCAGTGATTTCCTGGGGACTATATCTATGATTTGGCATAATGAATTCCTGCTCTATGAGGGGCCGGCATGATCCGTTCGCCGATCCCATGGGCGATTTATAGCAGATTTTCCGTACGTGAGTCCAGGGTCGCCTGATCGGCTCGGATTCCTGGAAGGTGACCATGCGAGCGTCGGTCCGACGTTTCCTGGGCGGCTGTTAATTTAACGTCAAAAGGTGTGGCTGATCCGTGGGCCCGTTGCGAAAGAGGCAGATGCACCTCAAAAGTTGACCCCTCACGCACGCGACTATGCACTTCAATCGTTCCTCCATGCGCCATGACAATTTTTTTTGCCGTAAAAAGACCAAGTCCTACACCTGGTATCGTATCCTTCGTAGCGGATGCGCGGCGGAAGGGTTCAAAAATAGTTTCTTGATCCTCTACGGAAATTCCAATTCCAGAATCTCGAACCGAGACCACAGCCTCGGTCCGACCTTGTAAAACCGAAACTGTGATCTGCCCACCGTAAGGAGAATACTTTATGGCGTTGCTGATGAGGTTGTTCATAACTTGAGTCAGACGAGTCGGATCGATCTCCAAAAGAAGCGACGTTCCACATTCAAATACGACCGTGTGCGAGCGGGAGTAACAAGAAAATAGGTCGACACAGCCCTTGATGAGGGAGTTCAGATCACAAAGGGACTTTTTGAGCTCAAGGTCACCGCTTTCCGCGCGAGTCGTATCCAGGAGATCTGATACCATGCGTTCCAGGTGAACGGACTGACGCTGAATCAACTCAAGCAACTCTTTGGCATCATCGGGGATTTCAGACCCATACTCCACCAAGGTGAGGTCGGTGCTCATGATGATCGCAGCGATCGGATTGCGCAGGTCATGAGCCACAGCCGATAGGTACCTGATTTGTGTTTGGCTCTGCTTTGTGAGTTCAGAAGTCATATCGGATAATTCAGTTGAAATCGCTTTAAGCTCCACAGCACCCGAAGTCGGCTGCCCTGCGACACGATGCTTGCGAAAACTGCGGAGCGAATTCGCGATTTCAAGAACAGGTCTATAGATCATGCGCCTGAGAAGCCAGATGATCGTCGGTATGGAAACAAGCACCAGGACAACCACGACGGCGCCCATCAGAGTCGCCAGGCTATCAGTACGTTTGGACTGCCTGATCAACTCTTTGGACTGTTCCAGGTTGAGATCTGTGACTTGCTGAAGTCGACGGATGGCCTCGTCGGCCTCGTCCGCGATACCCGTCGCAATATCGTTGAGTGAGGCGTTCGACTTTTCAAGCTGGTTTTGGACGTCAAAATATTGATTTACCGCGTCTTCGGCAATTTTAATGAGCGTACCTTCATCCTCGGAACCAATGTGGAGATGGCTTTCTTCGAACCACTTTGTGAGATCTTCTCGCGCTTTGTGGCGATTGGCTAAATGCACTGCATCGCCCGTAATCGTCCAGAGTAAACTCTCCCTGCTGTGAACATGAAGGCTGGTCTCAAGCTCTTCAACTGCAACGATACTCTGCGTCGAGCTAAGCAAGTTTGCTGAGGAGTGATGAAGAGCGTTGGTTATCGTGATGAGGGCGAGAGAAACGACGAGCGCGAGTGTGCTCAAAGTTCCAACAAAAAGAAGAGCGATCGATTTTAATTTCATGATGGCACGCTCAATGAATAGGGAAGAATCGATAAAGTCTCTAATATTCATCATAAAAATATGATGAGAGCCGATTTGAATATCGAAGAAGGAAGGCTAGGATGTTGCTGGAATGACGTTATAATTCTGTACGGTGCTCGTTGGGTCATGCTCCACAGCGCCGGTTACCTGAGAAATTTAACCAGCTGCTCGCGATAAGGACTCTCAGGATCGCCGAAGGCACGGGTGTGACCGTCCCACTCGACATCCACCCAGACCTTGGGTGCGGTGGCCTTTTCAAAAAGGTCCTTGCCAAGGTTATAGGGCACCACGGGATCATGGGGGCTATGGAAAAAAATCATTCTCATTTTGAGTTGAGCCACGCTGTCGATCGGACTCCAGTCATCGGTCACCAGAAACGAAAGCGGATACTGCAAAGGCCAGGTGACAAAAAAACCGCCGAGCTTTTGCCTGGCGATCTTTCGATAGGAAGAAAAGGTGCTATCCAACACGAGACCCTTGACCTGATCCGTTGGGCAATGAGCCAGCACACTCACGGCCACAGCCCCGCCTAGGCTCTGACCGATCACATACAGTTCATAGTCCTTGAGGACAGGATGCTGCTGCACCCAGCGAAATACGGCGCAGCCGTCCTGAATCAATCCTTCCCGTGTGGGTGCCACGGCCGACGAGCGACCATAGCCCCGGTAATCAAAGGTCAGAACATCGAAGCCCTCCTGGGTCAACCAGGCGGTAAACATAAAGTGGCTGGTCATGTTTTCGGCGTTGCCATGAAAGTGGACAATCAGTTTCTTATAGCTTTCCTTGGCTATGGATTTGAACCACCAGGCTGCCAGAGTTAGGTCCTGATCCGACGGGATGCGTTCCTCGCTGTGCTGCAATCCCAGCTTTTTGGGATCATAGAGATCCTGCTGCAACGGTTGATAAAACACACTATTGCAGGCGCCGAGTAAAGATGGAAAGAGCAGTGGCAGGAATTTCTTTTTCAAAAACAGCCCCTCAAAAATGCTGCAAAATCCCTAGCTGTATATCACTCCGTGTGGGTTCCTCGCGATCGGAATTTTTCTGTTCCCAGCTGGCGTTCAAGCGAACCTGCTGCAGGCGCGCCAGGCGCAGACTCATCTGCAGATCACTTTTTACATACCAGTCGGCGTAGCCTTCGGCGTTCCAGCGACGGGCCCAAAGACCACGCAGGGCATAGGATTGTGACCAAGGGGTCGTGCCATGCAGCAGAACCTCAGGACCGGCCTGAAAGAAGGCCACGTTCTGCCCTTCAACCTGTTCAGCACCCGTGGACAGGGATAAGAAACCAGCTCCCAGCGGTGCATAGGATCCCTGACCGAGCGAGGCGGCCGCGCCACGGCTATAGCTCAGTCGACTTTCCGGACAGATGCGCTGTATCTCGCTCTGGCAAAGGACCTGCCGCTCGTAGCCGAGCTGGAACATCCAGCTCTTGGGCTGCAGGCGCCGATTATAGGGTTGAACGGAAATCACATTCAAAACATCCACCTTATCGAGGGCCACGGTCTGTGACTCCAGATCCAGTGAAAAACTCATGGGCATGATCTGCAGCTGCATATCATTCGCGTAGCCTTTATTTTCCCCTAAAAGATCATGGAGGACCGGTTGCCAGCTAAGACGCAGGAAGGATTGATCGTCCCGCTCCGCCCCGCTGAGCATGACCCACGACTCGGAAACGGCAAGACGGGGATCACGGTCGGCGGGCCGACGCTCCAAGGCCAGCGGAGCTTCGCCGGCTTGACTCCGCTGCAGCAGAAGATCGTGACGAAGCGCTGCAAATCGGACCGGAGCCTGGGTGCCGGCTAGCTTTTCCTGGAAATCAATGTACTCAAGGACAGAATCCAAGACCCGAACCGAGGTCTCGCGCTTTTCACCGGATTTTTTAGGGTCGATGAGCTGGGCAAAGCGATGTTTTTCTGAGCCGGACAACTGATCGTAACGCTCCTGATAACGACTCAGGGCGGAGGGGCGAAAACGGGTTTCCAATATAAAGCCGGGTTGATCGACCACGGCCTTTAAAGACGAACTCGGAGTGGACCAGACCCGATTTTGACCTGTGAGATTCCAACTGACATCCCCCGTTTCCATGAGCATCAGCATTACATAGGAGCAGTTATCATCGAAATAATAATAGTTCGCAAAATGCGGCCCGAACTCCCAAAGACTGAGGAGGATGCGCTGCAGCTGCTCCTTGGAAGCCTTCAGCGGATACTCCCATAAGTCACGGCTTTCGAGATTATTATATTCCTGAATTTTCATGTAATAGGGCATCAGGCTGAAGCGGCCGGGAAAATAACCCGAAACGCCTTTGATATTATAAAGCAGGGGATTGTTGGTATTGGTAAAGGCTGCAAAATTGATGGAATCATCGAGCAGGTCAGAGCTTGCCCCCCGTTGGGATCGATGCAGACGCAGAAAAATATGGCCAAACATCGAAGCCGGATTGTCCGGATAAAAGGACGAGAACACGAGCGAGACCGATTCGTAATGCCGATCCTTCCACCAGGTTTCAAAACGTGGACAGGAAACCTTGGGCAGGCTGGTAGCAAGACCCTCCATCTTTTGCTCCAGGTAAGAGCGTCGCGCCGGAAAACGGCAGAGGGCATGCTGATCAGGTTCGGTGGCAGTTTGAAGCTGAAAAAAGGCTTCGAGCGTGGCCGCAAGTTCCGCTGAGGCATTCGACTTGCCATCCCGCGCCAGGTAAAAGAGAGGATCATCGACCAGGCCATGCGGCCCACGCACGAGGCTATGTCGCTCGTAAAAAAGCAGACGTTGCCAGACTTCATCATCAGCCAAGGCCAGCTTGTGAGCCTGTTCTGTGTAAAGACGGGAAAGCGCCTCCCCGTGGAGGGGGGCGCCGTAAACTGATAGCCATATCAGGAAACCAAAGACGGTCACGAAAACTTGCATGAGTTATCAACTGGCCTTTGTACAAGATTTTGCGAGCTGAGGATCCGCGTTGACCACGATCAGGTAACGCTGGAGGACTTGTTCAGGCTCAGGTTGGGCAAACAGTTCGGAATAGTGGTTCTGGCTCAACTGACCCAGACGAACTTTATCCGCTTCCTGGCGGCAGCCAAAGACTTCAGCGAGGGCTTCGATATGCTCGCCCGATCCCTGAGCGGCTTCGCGCGAAATGGAATTAAGGTTCGCGGTGAAATACACTTCCTGCTCCATAGCAGCCATGTCCGAGCGGTTTTCCACGCAGTTACTCGTGCCCGAGGTCATGCCGTAGGTCTGGTTGGAGTAGATGCCATTCAAGAACCAGGCACCCACCTGAGGTAAAAGTTCATCACGATCGACAACCAGAGCGCCAAGACCGCAGCCAGCCATTCCGTATTTTCCGCCAGCCGGTGCGCTCCGCGCGGCCATGGTCGGGGGCGCCTCCTGTGCGGCAGGCTGCTGGGATTTTTGCTGTGGGGTGGATTCGGTGGTCGCGGCGGGTTTGGGAGCGGCTTTTTTGGGTTTAGGGGCCGCCATCAGACTGGACGAGACAAGCGCAAGGCAGGAACCGATCAGAATATGTTTCATAGTGTCCTCAATAAAGCTGATTTGCAGTCAACGCGAAAGCTTAGCCAACGATGGTGCACTGGTTCTTCAGAGTCTCGTCCTTCTTCAGCTCTTCCTTGGCTGTGTCGAGGACACCCTCAATTCCAGGTGATTTGAAAATGGTTTGATAGCCTTTGGCCAGCTTCTCTGTCGCTTCTTTTTGCACTGCAGATGGGCAGCCGAGAATATCGGCAAATGCGCTCAGGGTTTCGCCGCGACCTTGGGCCATTTCCTTTTGCAAGGTGTTAAGGTTGGCAGCCAGGAATTCTTCCTGCTTCATCACAACAGCCATTTCCTTGGAGGGCAGGCAGTTCGAAGTTCCTGAAGAGATGCCGAATGCTTGTGTATAAGTCGATTGGTTGGTCGTTGCCGCGGAAATCTGATTGCCGCCGGGGCCCATCATCTGCGACCCCCAGCCGCAGCCTGCCGTGCCGTAGTTTCGCTTGGCCCAGGCGTTGCCGCTCAAGCCTATTCCCAATACCAAGCACATGCCAATTCTTGTTCCATGAACGCACCGCATTCGGATTCTCCTTAATTGGGGACTTTGAATGCCGATTGTGCCAATTTTCGCGTGGGTTGACAAGTTCTTGAGTGTTTGAGGAGAAAACGAACTCACTTTATGGCAGGTTGGAACAGATCTAAATATTGTTGTTAAATTTTAGGCAGGGATACATGGAATTCCCAAACACCCGCAGAACTCAGGTTCTGCGGGCTGCTTTGGGACTTTTTCAACCGGCTCTTTCCTGAATCGCTAGGGGCATCAGCTCTTCCGCCAGCTGCTCAGCGTCAGCAGGAGTTAAGTGAAAGCGTGGCAGCAACTGACCAAAGTATTCCCGATCGATCTGATGCGGCTGGAGCCAGATCCAATGCGCAAATTGGTTGGCCAGACCGATGAGTTCATTGGGAGTCGGATCGTTGGTGGTGCCGATGCTATGGTGACCCCGGATCGCGTTGATGGATGATTCCGATAAACCCCAAAGAGCGCCTCCAATCTCGCCCATCACCGTATGTTGAAATCCGGCATGTCTTTGTTCGGCTGTCGTCCACGGACCCATGGTGTGGATGTCGTTGACCTCGACTTGAAAGCGATCGGCAATATCGGGCCGGCATAAAGCCAGGACCAGCTTGCCCAGATTGCAGAGACAGCCGGTGATGTAGGCTTCATCATCGGCAAGTTCGGTTTTGAATTTTTTCGCCAGATGTTCGGCAATGCGGCCGATAGCCATCGAATGATCCCAGAACTCATCGCTGTGAAAGACGCGTGTTTTCGCTTCGACGCTGCTGATGGCCGCCAGCAGGACGATTTCCTTCACATGATACCGCCCGACCAAGGAGATCGCATGCGAGAGCGATTTGGGTTTGGCGCGGTAATTCATGGTTTGATTTTCTGCAATACGCAGAATCTTGGCCGAAAGCAGCGGATCATTGCGCGCCAGCGCTGCCAGTTCATGCGAACTTGCATTTTGATCATCAATTTTTTGCAGAAGTTCCATGACCGACATCGGCAGTCGCGGCAGCGTCTGGAGATTGGGAATCTGATTGAAGATCGACTGGGCCTGGGGACTCAATTTGCTGAAGGGGTTATACCATTCGTGGCTGCCCTTTTTGATGACATTGGTCGATTCACAGGCGCAGTTAAACCACAGATGGCCAGCTGAGCAGACCCGCCAGCGGCTGGTGTGAGCGAGGAAATCCTCGGTCGAGAAAAACAGGCGCCCGCAGTTATTGCAATCCATGATCGGGTGCTCATTCGCTTCCATGTATCATCCTTGATTAAAAGCTCATGGTGAGTTGAACACTGACAAAATATTTAGCACTGGCTTTCAGCGCCAGAGTCTGCTCGTTATTGTCATGCACAGGAAGCTTGATGAACACCACCTGTTCCACAGATTGGGCTGGGTCCGGTTCCAGCCCCAGGAGGCGGGCGAGGTCGCCTTCATTCACGATCAGCATATCGGGGTAGCCCGCAGGCGTTTGCGGATCGGAGGCAATGCCGACCACGCGGGCTCGACCCCTTGGCGTCAGGAGATCGATTTCATCCGGGTTCATATAAAGGATGGCCCAGTATTCCGCATAACTCTCGGCCTCCAAGGCCACATCAAGGGCATTGAACCCCGATCGCATCAGCTCCCAGGTCACGGGAAAGCGGAAAAAGCGATGGCCAGGACGGATGAAATTGGGCTCATCGGGACTGGCAAGGGCAGCCGCATGCAGGGCTTCTGCCCAAGGCAACAGAAGCAAGGGAAGAAGGATGCGACCAAGAAAAAAACCCATCAAACCGCCCGGACTTGGTGAAGTTGATCAAACCCTGACTATTGTATGTTAAAATACGTCCTGATTCCATGGCCCAGATCATGGAGCGGAGTGGAGGGTCAAAGATGGCACGATCGGTTTGGGTCGCTTGCATCCAGCAGGGGCTGATGCTGTTTCTGATAAGTTGGATGGCGCCCCTGAAAGCCGGCATTCATCGCGCTCCCATTGTCATTCCATCGCACAAAATGCGCGCCATTGCCCAGTACCCGGTCAAGACCTATCGCGTGTTTCGCAGCGGTACGGCGGGTGAAGCGGTGCCGATTCCCTTTCAAATCGATGAAATCAACGGCATTGGCGATTATGTCCTGAATGAGGGACCACAGCCCAACCTGCAGACGGGTGACGGCGTTTTCAATAATCTGGATGAGCTGAGTTTCATGGGTGACGACGTGGGGCCGGTGAGTCCGCCCAAATCGTGGCCCAGTGGGCAACAGCCGCATGCCGTTTTTGAAATCCGCATCACGCCTCCTGCGGGTGTGCCCGAGACGTCCGAAGGTGCGGTTTATGTCGCTGTGTTCCTGCAGAATATTCCAAGCCAGGTCGATCAAAAGTATGTCATCTTCAATCTAAAATCCGGCGAAATCCAGACCTCCCGTTACCGCTATCGTTTTGATCAGAAAAATTATCTGGTGGTCAATGGGGTGGAAATGGTGAAGCCCGGGCAGGTGTCAGGTCCCGCAAATGTGCCCTTGATTGATTCCTCGACGTTTTATGCCAAAGCCGATTTGAAGTATTTTCTGACCCTGCAGGTCAACCACCGCTCGGTCAACAGCCGCCTGGAAGCCTTTAAAACAGGGCCGGTCCGCACCATCGTACGGGTCACCTTCATTTATCAGTTTTTGAAATTGAACTTTGAAGTGGGGATGTACACCGAGGTCAGTTTCTTCAGCAACTCGGTCATCCTCCCCGCCATCATCTATAATCCGCTCGATGGGGTGAAAAGCCTGAACAAGGGCAGCGGGTTTTATTACGGTTTTGCACTGCACGAAAGCCCGAACCGGTATGAATTCAGCACCAACATGAAACCCTATGAAGAGGCTCACGAGGGCAGCGGCCTCCTCAGTTTCCTGAAAAAAGAGGTCAAGCCGGAAAAGGAGTATTGGGCCAGTCTGATCGGTGACGACCGAATGATGTATGTCCTGATGCGGCCCTCGCAGCAAATGCTCCAGGATGGCAATATTCCTTATTACTATGTGAAGGATATTCAGGGTGAGGCTCTGAAAAAGCGCAATAACAACGAAACCAGGCCGATCGTCGAGAGCCCGGTGAACCTGGGCCTCTATTTCGACCTCACCCGCTTTCGTGAAGGCGAGCATTTCATGTCGTTCCAGCTTTTCTTCGAGAACAAGAAGGACTATAAAAACATTGAGCTGTTCAAATCACTGGACCGCTGGGCTATCAAAGCCGCTCGGCTTTTCTAGAGGAAACCTGGAATGGAGCACGATATTCCCGCTTCGCAGAGAGATCGCCAGCTGCCCATGATCATCAACCTGCGGGGGGATGAGGAGCTGGTGGATGAGTTCAATTGGGATGCGGACCAGGTCATGGAGTTCCTAGGTATTAAACGATCCCGATTGACGCAAATTTCCGGCAAGGAATTGCGGGTGGCGCGGATTCGCCGGGATCGGTATTTGCGGCCGATTTATCGGGAAGCGGACGTGCGGGATTATCAGGAGTGGACCCGCGCCACGGCCACTCATCAAAGTTCCTCACGGGCGATCGAGCAGGCGATCGATAGTCTGGATGATCGATTCAGCGATATTCTGGTCGTCCTGCAGGAAAAGCTGATGCAGTACGAGGATCGATCGACGGCGCTGCTGAAAAAGCAGGTTCATAAGCTGAATGAGGCAGATTTCGAGCGCTATCAAACACTTTTGGAGCAGGCTGAAGTCCAGCATGCCGCCAGCGATCGGCACGAGAAAAAACAGGGCCGGGTCCTGGATCAGCTGACCAAACAGAGTGGAGTCCTGGAAGACTGGCAAAAGGAACTGCAGGATATGCGCGGTTTGCTGGGCAGTTTTCATCAGGATATCCGGGCGCTTCATGTCGCTCAGCAGGCGCTGCGGCGCGATATGGAAGAGTCCCAAGCGGCTTTGCGCGAGGCTTTGGAACAGCAAACGTCCCGTTTTACTGAATCCTGGCAGGCGCTGCAGGAAACCCTTGCGGTTCTGAAGACCGGCCAGAATCAAATTCTGCAGCAAACCGAAAAAGAGACAATACCCCCACGCCCATCCCCGATCCGACGCACGAAGCATCGTCCGATTCGGACCCTATTGGCCCCAAGACAGCCCGAAATTCAGGCTCAGATGTTACCCGCGTCCCCCGAGCCCGACACAGAGCCGGCTTGAGACGCAACACCGAACCTGCATGCTTTAGGTTGAGACATCATCCGCGTCCCCGAGCCTGGCACACAGGCGGCTTAATCTCGGGGTTCGAGTGGACTCATGCGAAGTTCAGACTTTAATTTGAGTTTTGATGAGTTGAATCATGGCGTCGATCGAGCCTTTGATATCCAGATCACTGGTATCAAAAACAATCGCATCGGGAGCCTGGATCAAAGGTGCCGTGCCGCGTTTGGCATCCTGCTGGTCGCGGTGCAGAATGCTCGACTTGATGGATTCGAGCTCCGCCGGATCCGGCATCTGCCCTTCCTGAAGCTGGCCCATGCGCCGGAGGGCGCGCACTTCCAAGGATGCCGTCATGAAAATTTTCAGATCCGCATCCGGAAAGACGACCGTTCCAATATCACGTCCATCGACAATAGCTCCGACCGGTGATTGCAAGGTCAGCTTGCGTTGGAGTGGTAGCAGCAGTTCCCTTACCAAAGGATTCTTGGCAATCAGACTCGCGTCCTTGCCGGCTTGATCCGTATACAGCTGCGGGGTCAGATTCTGTCCATGAAAGCCCACAGCCTGGGTCTTGGGATCCCATTGCAGAGCTTCGCAGAATTCATTGATGATACCGCGCAGGGATTCATTGTCATCGAGGGTTTTTTGTCTTTGCCGCGCAATCAAGGCAATGGAGCGGTAAAGAAAACCAGTGTTGACGTAGGTCCAGCCCAATTGTCGGCAGACTTCACCACAGACGCTGCTCTTGCCGGAACCAGCGGGACCGTCGACAGCTACGATTTTACAAGCTCGGGATGAAGGGGCAGAGGGAATCATGCAGTCTCCCGAAAAAGCACTGTTCAAACGATACTGTGCAACACTTCATAAAAGTCAGGAAAGCTAACACCTACACATTCCGAATCCAAAATACAACAGGGCTTTTTGCTGCGTCGAGCCATGATTGCCGCAGCCATGGCCAGCCTGTGATCACCTACGGAATCATAGGTGAATGCTTGAACCTCCTGCAGGCGGCCAGCGATTTTGAGCGAGTCACCCTGAACGGAAACCTCAGCTCCCGCCAGACGCAGAAGTTCAGCGGTCTTGCTGAGGCGGTCGCTTTCTTTGACGCGCAACTCTTCCAGACCATGAAATGTTGAAGGACCATCCGCAAACGCAGCCGCAACAGCCAGCACCGGAATCTCGTCCACAAGGGTTGGCACCTCAGCCGCGGCAATATCGGTGGCGCGTAAGGAAGTCCCGCCTTGGAGCGTGATCTGCATGACCGGTTCCACAAACCGCTGATCGTTGTCCGGCGCCAGAGACAGGGCCGAACTCATTCTTTGAAGTACTTTCAAAAAGCCGGTGCGGGTGGGATTGTCCAGGACCTCGGGCAAGCGCAGGGTTCCACCTTTGCGCAGGAGGCCGAGGACGCAAAAAAATGCGGCCGATGAGGGATCCACCGGAATCATATAGCGACCCGGAGGCGGGGCAAATGGGCCTTGCACGCGCACATATTCCCAGCCGTCCTGAATCTCACTGATCAATTTTGCACCCATGCGTTGCAGCATGCGTTCGGTATGATCGCGCGAACCCGCGGGGAGACGCACGGAGGTTTCCCCCCCACAAAAAAGCCCGGCCAGGAGCAGCGCTGATTTTACCTGAGCGCTAGCTTTGTCGACTTCGTGCGACAGGGCCCGCATTTTTTGTCCTCGGATGGCAAGTGGCAGAAAATTTCCCTCTTCAGCGCCATCAATCATGGCTCCCATACGACGCAAAGGATCTACCACGCGGCGCATCGGACGACTGGAAAGACTGGCATCACCGGTCAGACGCACATTCAATCCCGGCTGCGCCGCTAAAATCCCGGAAATCAGACGTGCGGTGGTTCCGCTATTGCCGCAGTCGAGATCGACCGTCGGGGTTTTAAACGCAGCAAAACCTTCCGAATGGACACGAATGCTGCGTGCATCCAGGGCATCGATTTTCACGCCGAGCGCCCGAAAACAACTCATGGTTGACAGGCAATCGGCGCCGAGCAAGGGTTCACGAATGATAGTTTCGCCAGGGGCCAAAGCCGCAAACATCACCGCGCGATGGGTCAGTGATTTGTCCCGACCGCAGAGTATGGTGGCATCGTTGGGAAAAGCCGAAGGTGAAGCCTGAATGGAGCGCTTAGGGGTGACGGTCGACTTCGTCATGATATCTTGTAATCCTCCAGATTCCGGGCCGTAGTCTGCGGGTCAGTATGGCGAGAGAACTTCGGCTTGTCCACATCCCAAAGCTTGTCTGCTACCAGGACGTTGCGATGATGAAGCCTTCAAAAGGCCACGAAGTCTGGCTAAGTTTCAGTATCCACTGCTAATAGTTGCGTCTCGTCACAAGGTCTTGATAGAATAGGTCTTGGGCCTCCGTTTCTAACAAGGGGAAATCAATGGTAAAGTCTGAACTGATCGAGAGTCTGGCCGAACGTGCGGACATAACGCTGGCCAAGGCTGAGGAAGTGGTCGATCTGTTTTTCAACAGCATAACCGAAACCCTCGCGCAGGGCGATCGTGTTGAAATCCGCGGATTTGGTGCGTTTACCGTCCGCGACTACAAATCCTACAAAGGCCGTAATCCCAAGACTGGGGAGCAGATCACCGTTCCACCGAAACGTTTGCCATTCTGGAAAACGGGTCAGGAGCTGAAACAACGTGTGGACTCCGCCTTCATGGATAAGATTAAGCGAGGCGAAGCCTGAATCGGGCTTCTTTTCCTTTGTTGGAGCCTGCCTAAACGGCCATTAAAAAATCTCAGCCCGCGCGGGACCTTTCAGGTTAGCGCGGGTTTTTGATGCTCTCCCCTTGACAACCGGCTTAAGCGGCATGATTTAAATAGCGTTGAAGTCACGTTTCGAGGAGATTTAGGGATGCCGCTTTATGAGTTTCGCTGTGGTGAGTGTAGTAAGGTCTCGGAATTTCAGCTCAAAATGTCCGATCCGGCGCCTGCCGTTTGCCCGGTCTGCGGCAAAGGGACTCTCACCAAGATCATGAGTGTGCCGGCTTTTCAGTTAAAGGGAAGCGGCTGGTACAAAGATTCTTACGACGGCAAATCGAATAAAAAGCCGGAAAGTCCTGCCAGCTCTGGAACTGAATCCAGCGCTGGCAGCACGCCTGCGGCTCCAGCGGCATCTCCTGCACCGGCAGCTCCTTCAGCACCGGCGCCTGCGGCTCCGGCGAAGTCATCGGACAGTTGAGCTAAGGCTTCAACTCATCGGTGATCAGGGCCTTGATATCGGCAATGCCATGTCCCGCGGAAGGCACTGCATAGATGCGGTGGATGGCAACCGAATCGTTGCTGGCAATCAGTGACGAGTGATCTTCAATGGGAGCGATACGAGGCAGCTGCCTTTCATCCTTGCGGATCAACCGCAGGTAGTTGCGACTCCGCGACTGCGAGCCCCGTGGTTGAAATCGGGTCAATGAATTGCCCGACGAAATCAGCTGATGCCGAATCCCATGCCGGGTCAAAATCCTTTGCACTTCCTCGACCGTTTGCATCGAAAGAGTCTGGGCCGGTCCGGATATTTCGTAAACCCGTTTCCACAAACGCCGATTATAAAGCAAATCAGCCACCAGAATGATCACACCGTCCCGCTCCGCCGGTGAACGAAGAATCCTGGCCGCCTCATAAAGGGCCTGGCCGATGTTGTATTCGTCAATCGCAGCATAGCTTTCAACCCGCGCCGGCAGCCGCCAGCCCTGCAGGATATCGGTGAGATGCCGCATCATGGCTTCCGCAGCCACGGATGATTTATGGAAATAGAGCTGCAGATACATCGAATATCGCGCCCGCAGGTAATCTTCAAAGGCGGATAAACCCGAAAGAAGGATGGCCACGTGCAGCTGCTGGTCATTATCATCATAATAAACACAGAGCGAATCCAGGATCCGGTCCACATCGAAAACCCCGTACACTACCCCGCATTCCCGGCTATCACGCAGAAGATAATCCATGCGATCGATATCGAGTTCCCCTGAAATCAATTCACGGACCAGGGGATAGGCTCCGACTTTTAAGAGAGGGGACTGCTCCGATGGAGCAATGGCGGGATTGATGATCGCAATCACATCGCGGACATCGAATTTGGGCAGATTATCCACCGAACTCCGATAGATGTCGCGGAACATTCTTTCAATCAGCAGGATCGAATATATCTCGTGCCGGACCCGGGTCAGAGCCGGATCCTGGCCTTTGCTCTGCAGATCTTCAATGCGATCGCGCAGGTATTTTTGCAGGTAATCCGGCAAATCCGGATTGGCCTGAAGAACCTCGGTCCAGGTCGGCATGAAATGTTCCCCGCTATGGGAAAACGGAGGATGACCGACATCATGCAGGAGCGCAGCCAGACGAAAGCATTGCAGAACGTAGTCCGAGGAAAAGACTGTATCCATAAGCCCAAACGTGGGCGCGAGGCGTCCATGGCTGCCTTCACCCCGCGGTTCTGAGCCGGCGAAATCCTGATAGCGGGCCAGAGAATTGCGCAGGCGGGCCTGATTGGTTTTTAATTTTTCCCAGGCCAGAGTTCCCAGATGCAGGACCCCGAGTGAATGCTCAAAACGGGAGTGCGTGGCACCAGGGAAAACATAGTGCAAAAACGCCAGCTGTTTGACCCGCCGGAGCCTTTGAAAGAAGGGGTGAGCGATGACCGCATCTTCGAGTTCCGTAATATCAATGCTGCCATGAAGATTGTCACGGATTCGACGAACGAGATTTAGACTCATAGTAATAGCTGCCCTTCACATCCGACAGAAATTTGACGCCTCGCAGATCCATTTCGTTTCGCAGTTCCTGAAGCATCAGAAACACAGCCAAAGGACCGCGATACACAAGACTTGTATAAATCTGCACCGCGGATGCACCACGGGCTATCCTTTGATACACATCCTGACCAGAAAGAATACCGCCTGAAGCGATCAAGGGCAAGGCTCCCCGGGTCACCTCATAAGCCCATTCCAGGCAGGCATTGGCTTGCACTGCCATCGGATGTCCACTCATGCCGCCTTTTTCAGGGCGCTCGACCCGATGGGTATTGGTCAGCACCAATCCTTGAAAACCCGCTTCAGCCAAGGCTTGCACCAGGGATTGAAAGGTGGCCTTGGGCATGTCGGGATCCAGCTTCACCCAAATTTTTCCCAGATCTTTTTTATGGCGGAAGGCCAGTTCCTTGAGAAAATGCTCGTTGGCCAGCCCCCGCAATCCTTCGGTGTTGGGTGAGGACACGTTGATCACAAAATAGCGGGCATAGGGGGCAAAAACCTCGAGCCCATGCGAGTAATCCTCGATGGCCGCATCCTCGCGGGTGTCCTTGTTTTTGCCTAAATTAATACCCAGGGGAACGGGATCGTGATTCCACGCAAGTTTTTCCAGACGACTGCGCACGCGCTCGGCGCCATGACTGTTAAAACCCATACGATTGATCAGTCCATCCTGATCTTCCAATCGAAAGAGTCGCGGTTTAGGATTACCATCCTGCGGCCGCGGTGTGATGGTCCCCAGTTCCAAAAACGACAAACCCAGGCGGGAAAACCCCCTGGGAGCGCGGGCATTTTTATCGAAACCCGCAGCTAGACCAATTGGATGCGCCAAATCTCCGATACCAGGTATCGGTGCATCCATTCCATCCAGTAGTGGCGACAAACTTGGCAGTGGCAAAAAATCGATGAGATCCCGTTCCAGCATCCACATGCCAACATCATGCGCGGCTTCGGCCGGCAGGAGTCGCAGAAGTGCCGTGCCCCAGCGGGCCAACAGGGCCGTGGGGCTGTAATTGCGAAGAGCGAGACGAGATTCCATGACATACCCATGCAGAGAAAAGAAAAAGTTTGATGACGCTTATCAATAACTCCTGAAGCATAAAGTTGTCCATGACACTCTCTGTGCTCCGGGTCAACACCTACGCAAACCGCTGAGTAGGATGTTATACTGGAAGAATAAAGCCTATCGTTTCGTCTAAAGTCAGCCCGCCTCGCGCAATGCAGGCCAACAGGGCTCAGGTCCTTGGGACAAGGAATCCGCATATGTTTATCGAAGGAATGAAAATCATCCTGCAGGATGGCGACACACCGCGTCTCTGGCGTTTTCGCAATGATCAAGGCGCGCATCGGAATATCTGCATCATCCAGGCTCCTGAAGATGATCAGCAACTCTTCATGGCCGCGCTGCGCTGGGGTTTTGGAGGACCACGTGATCCTCGCATCAAAGCCGCCATGATTCACCTGACCGATAATGATGGCGATTCGTGGGTCCTTGATCGCAGTGTGGATCAGCTCCGCGCCTATAAAAACCGTCAGGCTTTTGACGGTCGTCCCGAAAATTTCCTGAAAGAAATTTTGAAAGATTATCTGCCCGCTGCGCATCAGGAAGCCGTAACGCTGACGGATGTTTTGCGCGAGTACGATGTGAATTTCGATGGCAGCGCCGTGCAGGCAAGGCCACGGTCCCTCGGTCGCGTCCGAAAATCGGCCATGGAACGCCAGGGTCGTGAGCGTGCCGATGAACTTCGGCAGAGTCTGCAGACACTTTTAAATCTTGAACAACTGCCGAATCGTTTGCAGATCGAACAGCTTCTGCAACATGGTGAAAGCCTCATGCGGCGAAGTCTGGCCTTAAGACAGCAGGCACGGGATATCACCGGCGCCACAGCCCATCTCAGCCAGCTGGACTCCAATCTCAGTGCCCGGCTGGAGCAGGAGCTGAAGCAGCTGGAGCAGATCCAGGACACCGCCGCGCCTCTGCTCGATCCTGCTCGCAACCCCAAGGTTGTGAAGGAACGCCTCGTGGAAGTAGAGACGGAACTTTTGGCTTTGAGCACCCAGCTCGAGCTGAAAATTGCCCCGACGGCCGATGCTGATGTCGATTGGAGTCTGATTCTTCAAACGCTGACTCGTTACCTGGCCTACGAAAAACTTGAAAAGGCGGCCCGCAAGACCGTTCAGGATGCCCGTTCGCTGGTGAAGCCGGCCTATGATGAATATCGCGCGTCCGTGAGTCGGTTCCTGCAGATTGATCGCGACCTGATCCGGGAGCTGGAACAATGTCTGGCCGAGATCGCTGATGGTGTGCGGCGTTCCGAAGGTGATGAAGCCGGGAAAAAGGATGGACTCGCGGTCAAGCTGAACAAACTTTTGGGCTGGCAGGCGAAAGAGGGCGAGCAACCTGGACAGCCTGCCCCAAGCGCTGCGCAGCAGCTCGATCAGTCCCGCTCGGCGGTGAATCTGTGCCTGAACCAGATCGGCAAGCTTTATGCCGACCTGGAACGTCATGGCGAGCTGCATGATGAAAAATTACAGGACCTGGATGAGCGCTATGAAAAAGTGGTCGCTGAATACGGCAAGGCCCGTGAGCAGTGGCTGGCTGTCAGTCGCAAGGCGCAACTTCCGGCCGAAACCAGCCTGAAGTCACTCATTAATTACATTAATAATTATAGTAAGATAACGCTCCTTTCGCAGAAGAAGTTGCGACTGGAGGAAGAACTCTCGACCTATCGCTCGCAGGTGAAGATTCTCGGTCGACTGCTTCAGGATTGGAGAACCCATACGGGCAGTCAGAAGTCGCTCGCCCTGGATAACATCCATTTGATCCTGGCCGAGGCGCGCGGAGTTCTCCAGTATGTGGCCAAGAAGAAGAACCAGCTGGAAAAGATTCGGGCCATCGAGAGCAAGCAGGACGCCTTCCGGCAGCTTCGCGAAGGCATCGAGCAGGATTTTGCTCATCTGTCCGCCCGCTGGAAAAAACTTGCCGAACAGATCGGGCTCGGCGAGCTGGCGATGCCGGCCGAGCAGTGGGGACAGATCTATGCTTCGGGTATTGAATGGATCACTCTGGACCGCCTGCTCATCGAAGACAGCAAAGCCCTGAAAAATGAGCAGATTTTTGCTGCTGAGACCCTTGATCATCCTCTGCTTTCCTATCATTGGAAAACCGGGGCTCAGGGTAACAAGGCGAGGATCGCTTTGCTTCAGCAGCTGGAGCATGCGGATGAAGGTGGCCTCGTCCTCCTCCTGACCGAGGATTCGGTGCTGGTGGAGATGATCCAGAAGCTGGGCGTGAACCTTGGAACACGAAGCACACCAAAGGCTCCACAACCTCAGCCCACCCCTCAGCCCGCGGTGAAGACGGTGATGTCCGAGAAGGCCAAAGCCGCGCTTGAAGTCTTCGCCAGCAGACACGGAAGTGGTCAACGCGATCGAAGCTGAGCAGCAGCGCTGAGAAATTCACCTGAAATCGGCAAAAAAATGGGGCCAAAAAAAGGCGGAAAGCGGCGCCACCAAAAGGCTCCAAGGCAGGGAAAACTCAGCGGAAAAAAATGCTAAAGGTTTTTTGAGAGTGGATTTCTCGAAGAAAATGCATCACGAACTCTTTAGTTCTTAGCATGTGGTCCGATAGGTAAACATCAAGTTGAAGAGAAGGTGACATGAGAACCTTCTCACACACAAAAGATGTGTGCTAAGATTAAAAACAGGTTCAGCTCTTCCGTAAGGTGGTAACCGGGGTCCTTAGAGATCCCGTCGGTCCCGGGTGGGACTTATATCACATCCCAAGTTAGGAGGAATTGAGAGTTATGGCGAAGAAGACTACAAAGAAAGCTGGCAAGAAGAAGGCAGTTAAGAAGGCGGTAAAGAAAGCTGTGAAGAAGAAAACAGCCAAGAAAGCCACCAAAAAAGCTGCTGCCAAGAAGAAGCCAGCCAAGAAGAAGGCAAAAAAAGCCTCCAAGAAAAAGGCCACCAAGAAAGCCGCCGGCAAAAAAGCCGCTGGCAAGAAAAAAGGCCGCAAGAAGGCCAAGCGCAAAAGCCGCAAGACCTCTGTAACGGTCGACGGTGGAATGCCACAGCCGATGTAATCGGATACTGCTCAAAAAATATTAAACACCATCCAAACTTGGATGGTGTTTTCTTTTTTTGGCTGTGAATATGACGTTTGGGATGAGAGGGACGGGCAAACTTTACCCAAAGGTCAGAGTCAGGTCAGATCCAGAGCCTTGGTCACCCGATCGATCAGGTCCTGCAGCTTGATGGGCTTGGCAAACACATCTTCAGCACCTGCCGCCAGCGCTTCCTCGCGCGTTTTATCGCTATAACCTGTGATCAAAAAAACTTTTGGTCTTTTAGGGTTATGCTTCTTGATGTCCTCGAGCAGCTTCATACCGCCACCCTTGGGCATGCGAATATCACTGACCACAAGGTCAGGGTCCTTGGCTTTCACGATTTCAAAAGCCTGGGCGGCATCGTGAGCCACGAAAGTTTCAAAGCCCTGGCTGTCGAAGGTGAAGGACATCATTTCACAAATGTCGATTTCATCATCCACGATAAGGATCTTGGCCATACAGCACTTCCCCAACTTTACCGGCGGTCTTGTTTGAAGGCTATCATCTCATCATTGCTCGGCAAAAGGAAGCAGGAACACAAGGGGAAAAGACGAAAGGGACGCAATGACGCGTCCCTTGATAGCGGCCCATGAGGCGCGAGGATTACAGCTTTTCGAAGATGCCGGCGGCACCCATTCCGGTCCCGATACACATCGAAACCAGACCATACTTCTGTTTATCCCTTTGCATGCCGTGCAGAAGAGTGGCCGTGAGTTTGGCTCCCGTCGCACCCAGAGGATGGCCCAAAGCGATGGCGCCGCCCGATGGATTCACGATGCTCGGATCGATTTCCAAATGCCGCATCACAGCCAGAGCCTGGGCCGCGAACGCTTCATTCAGTTCGATCCTTTGGATCTCTTTCAATGACAGTCCACCGAGTTTCAAAGCTCGGGGAATCGCCTCGATGGGGCCAATCCCCATCACCCTTGGGGGTACGCCTGCAACGCTGAAGCTCACAAAACGGGCCATGGGTTTCAGATTATATTTTTTAACGAATTCTTCGGACACGACCATGCACATGGCCGCGCCATCCGACATCTGCGAGGAGTTCCCCGCGGTCACGACGCCGCCGGTTTTGAAGGCTGGTTTCAACGAAGCCAGAGCTTCATAACTGGTATCGAGACGCGGACCTTCATCCGTATCGACTGTGACTTCCTGAAGGGCCACAGCACCGCCCGGACCAGGGGCCCGAAGGGTCGTTTTCACCGGCACGATCTCGGCTTTGAAAAGGCCTTTCTGAATGGCTTCCCCGGCCTTTTTATGGGACTCATAGGAAAAGCGATCCTGATCTTCACGACTGACTTTGTAATCCTTGGCGACGTTTTCTGCCGTCAGACCCATGCCAAGGTAATAATCGCCGCGACCATCTTTCATGATGGTGCGACTGCCGACCGCTTTATGCCCCATCATAGGCACGAGCGACATCGATTCGGTACCACCGGCCAGAATACAGTGTGCGGCCCCCGCCTGAACCTGGAAAGCAGCCATGGCTATGGTCTGCAGACCAGACGAGCAGAACCGGTTGACCGTGACACCAGGGACGTTGTCCGGCATGCCAGCCAGCAGAACAGCAAATCGGGCGACGTTCATACCCTGTTCCGCTTCCGGCATCGCACACCCGACGATACAGTCATCGATCTCATGCGGATCGATACCAGGGTTGGCAGCGACCACCGCGCGGATGAGATCAGCGCAAAGGTCGTCGGGACGTTTGCTGCGCAGGTTGCCCCGGAAGGCCTTGCCCACCGCAGAACGCATAGGACTGACGATATAAGCAGTTTTCATGGAAAAGTCCTTTCTGATCAATTGCGCAAAGGTTTACCGGTCTTCAGCATGTGCTCGATGCGTTCCTGAGTTTTGCTTTCTTTGCAAAGCTCGACGAACACCCGGCGTTCCACTTCCAGAAGGTATTCTTCCGAAACCAGCTGACCGCCATCGATCTCACCGCCGCACAGAACTGTCGCCACTTTTTCACCGACAAAGGCATCATAAGGCGAAATCTGCCGCGCCTGCACCATGTTATGAAGCATCATATTGAAAGTCTGAATGCCAGGATCACCCGCGACTTTAATTTGGGCCATCGGCAGTGGCGGTTGATAACCGTTTTCCACCAGCTCCAGCACCCGACGCTTGGCGCGAATGATCTGATAATCACGGGCGATGGCAACGGTGGCTTTATGTCCATAAAGGCCCATTTCAATCGCTTCGATACCCGAGCTCGAGGTTTTTGCCATACCGATCAGGAGGAAGGCGCGCTGGAGGAAGGGCATCGGATCGGCGTTTTCGCCGAGCGCTGCATTTCTGTAAGCACGGACAGCCAATTCCTTGGTCCCGCCGCCGCCTGGAATCAAACCCACACCCACTTCCACCAGACCGGCAAAGGTATCACCGGCCAGGATCTGTTCCGAAGTATGCAGAGAGACTTCGCAGCCGCCGCCGAGCACGAGGCCGTGAGGGCAGCTGACGCTCGGGAAGCTCGCGTATTTCACCATCTGCATCACGCCCTGGAAGCGGCGGATCAGGGTATCGATATCGCTGAACTTGTTTTCCTTGATCGCGCCCAGGATCTGCCGCAGATCGGCACCGGCCGAGAACACTTCACCATCATTGCCGATGACGAGGCCGGCGAAGTCGCTTTTTACTTTTTCCACGGATTTATGGATCAGGTCGGTGATTTCACCGTTGATCGAATTCATTTTCGAGTGGAAGACCAGAGCGGCCACACCATCCTTGAGGTCCACAAGGCTGGCGCTGCCATTGCCAATGACCACGCGCTTGTCTTCAGGATTATGCGCCTTGGGCAGATAGAAAAGGTGCGGTTGTTTCGGGATCGGTTGATCCTTGCCTTTGGCCCCTGTGAATTGGGACACGGCGCCCGTCAGATGCCAGTCTACACTGTTAGGTGCCGGTTTATAAAATTTAACACCCGCCTTGAGCCAGTCCGGAAGTTTCACGCCTTCGAGTTTCATGCGCTCCAGGACGGTGTCGTAGCCCAGACCCTGCCAGAGTTCAAAGGGACCCCATTCCCAGTTGAAGCCCCACTTGATGCCGTTGTCGATGCTGAGCGGCTGACTGTCGGCAATCTCGTCGAGCAGAATCGCCGAATAGGCCATGGTATCGCGCAGGGTTCGCCAGATGAATTGCGCGCCGGCATCATTGTGGCTCAAGATCAACTTCAAGCGTTCGATGGTGTCGGGAACTTTTTTGGTCTGTTCCATCCAGGGAAACGTTTGCGGCTCCTGGGCGACATAGGTTTCTGTATCGGGACGATAGGCCAGGATCTCGGTTTCACCCTTGTCGCTGCTCGATTTTTTATAAGCACCGACCGAGTTGGACTTTTGACCCAACGAACCTTTTTGAATGAGGACTTCGATCCATTTCGGAACAGCAAAGACATCGATGTAAGGATCCTTGGGGGCATAGAGCTGGACGTTTTTCGCCACATGAGCGAACACGTCGATCCCCACCACATCCATCGTGCGGAACGTGGCAGACGCGGGGCGCCCCATGAGTTTGCCGGTCAAGGCATCCACGGTTTCCACGGTCAAGCCCAGTTCCTGCATGTGCTTGAACGAGACCATCATGTTGAAGACGCCGATGCGGTTGGCAATGAAGTTGATCGTGTCCTTGGCGTAAACGATGCCCTTGCCCAAATATTTTTCGATCCAGTCCGAAAGGTCGGCCACCAGTTTCGGATCGCTCTTGGAGTGGGGGATAATTTCGAGCAGCTTCATGTAACGGGGCGGGTTGAAAAAGTGCGTCCCGAAGAAGCGGCGATGAAAATGCTCATCGAGGTCTTCCGACATTTTTTCCAGGGACAGACCCGAGGTATTTGTGGTCACGGGAATATGCGGCTTCGCATGAGTTGCGATCTGCTTCAGGATATTCTTCTTGATATCGAGACGCTCGGCGACGACCTCGACGACCCAATCCACATCGGCGATCACCGACATATCATCTTCAAAGTTGCCGGGAATGAGATTGGCCAGAATCGAATCCGAGGCGAGGGGCGAGGGTTTCAGTTTTTTCAGATTTTCAATGGCCAGAAGGGCTGGAGTCGAGCGAAAATTCTTGCCGATGAGTTTGGCAATCTTGGGATCCTTGTGCGGTTCCTTGGCTGCCAAATCGAGAAGGTGGGTGCGCACCCCAGCAGCGGCGAGATGGGCTGCAATCTGCGCCCCCATCACACCAGCACCGAGTACAGCAACTCTGCGTATTTTGAGCGGCATACTTGAACTCCTAAAAAATTCTTGGTCGGTTGCGGTCCATTGCCCGTCAGCCCCGTGCGTACGTTGATTGACACCGTCAGGCGCACTTCAGCCCAATGCATTTGGTCTGGCCTATGCTTCACCAAATTCTCTTTTGTTTCAAGGGATCGTTTAGGGGCCGTGGCTGGGTTTTTGAGAAGAGAAGACAAACGTGAGCTGAGGGACTTGGGAAAAGACAATAAGGAGTTTTGTGAAAAGGCAAGAACCCTGTTCGCCGGGTGACGAACAGGGGGCTATGATTATTTCAGATCAAGAAAGTTTTTCATGCGAGCGGCGACCTGTTCAGGGGTGAAGCCATACTCCTTGGCGAGATCCCCGGCCGGGGCGCTGTCACCGTAATGATCCAAACCGATGTTCAAACCTTCACTGCCCGTATACTTCTGCCAGCCCAAAGTGGAGCCAGCTTCGATGGACACTCGTTTGCTGCATTTTGGATTCAGCACTTTGTCTTTGTAGCTTTTCGGCTGTTCATCGAAGAGTTCCCAGCAAGGCATGGAAACCACCTTGGCTTTCACGCCGGGCAGGAGCTTCAAGGCGTCCAGCGCCAGGGCGACTTCGGAGCCAGTGGCCAGAATCAGCACATCGGGCTGCTCCGTATCAACCACGGCATAGGCTCCAAAGCGGGCCTGTGACACTGTTTCCGAAGAAACAGGCAGAATCGGGAGCTTTTGCCGCGACAGACAGATGGCCGAAGGGGCACTCGGCAGATTCAGGGCAACTTCCATCATGACCTGGGTTTCGTAGGCATCGGCCGGACGCATCAGATAGAAGTTGGGAATCAAGCGCAACGACATCATGTGTTCCACAGGCTGGTGCGTAGGACCGTCTTCACCCAAATGGAAGGAGTCGTGGGTGAATTCATGAATCACGCGGGCCCGCTGAATCGCTCCCAGGCGCAGGGCTGGACGCGAATAGTCGGCAAAGGAAAGGAAGGTGGCATCGAAAGGAATAATCCCGCCGTGCAGCGCCATGCCGTTGCAGATGGCTGACATTGGGAATTCGCGGACGCCAAAGGCGATGTTGCGATTCTTTGCAGTGTCAGCATGGAAGTCGCCGCAGAGATGCGCGAAGCCTTCCAGACAGTTTGAAGGTTCCAGATCCGCACTGCCGCCCATCAGGTTGGGGAGGGCTTCCGCCCACTTCAGGATCACATCACCGAAGGCATTGCGCGTGGGATGTTCCTTATCACGCGGCCACTGAACCTGGGGCAGGTTCTGGTAGGCGTGGGTTTCGTAATAGGCGGTGAAGAGTTTTTTGAAGTTCGCATCGCTTTGTCTGGTTTCGAAGCGTTTTTTCCAGTTGGCCACGCGTTCGCTTTTGGCGCCGAAGAATTTACGGAAGTTATCATAGAATTCCTGAGGCGCGTAGAAAGCCTGATCGGTGGGCAGGCCCAAACGTTCCTTGGTTTTGGTGCGTTCATCCGCAGGCAGAGGCGAGCCGTGGGTTTTCTCGCTGCCCTCGAGCGAGTGAGCGCCCTTGGCCATGGTGCTGTTGCCGATGATGAGAAGAGGCCTTTTCAAGGCTTTTTCCGTGCCATCGAGCACCTTGCGCAACTGGCCGTGATCATGACCATCGATCGTGACCACATCCCAGTTCATGCCTTCAAAAACTTTTTGATAATCATCGGTCGCCGAGCGCGAGATTTTTCCAGAAATCTGCACCGCATTGCGATCGTAATACCAGATCAGATTGCCGAGTTTCAGGTGACCGGCCAACGACGCGGCGCCGAGGGTCACATCTTCCTGCATGCAGCCGTCACCCAGAAGGGCCCAGGTGCGGTGACTGAACAGCTCCTCATCCAAAACAGCCGCCTGATGTTTGGCGGCGATGGCAAATCCCACCGACATGGCCGCGCCCTGGCCCAGAGGTCCCGTCGTGCATTCGACGCCGTCGGTGATGAAGTTTTCCGGGTGACCTGGAGTTTTGGAATGCAGCTGGCGGAAGCGTTTCAGTTCGTCCATGGGCAGCCAGCCGATGCTGTGCAGGAAACTATAAATCAACATGGACTCATGGCCCGCGCTCAAAACGAAGCGGTCACGGCCCAGCCACTTGGTGTCTTTAGGATCAAAACGCAGATACTCACGGAACAGGAGATAGGCAAAATCCATGCTGGACATGGCACCGCCTGGGTGTCCTGATTTCGCTTTGTCAACGCCATCGATGACAAGGCCCTTGAGCACATTAATAGTTTGCAAATCATTCATGGAAATGTCCTCGGTTCGGGATACTATAGGGTGGCGGCGGGAGTATAGCGGCGAGGCCAGTGATGGTCAAATCACTTCGCTTGAGGACAAAGCGTGCCCCGCAGGAATGTCGGCTTAGTACAGATCCCGTTCCTGAGGAAGGTCCTGGGCTCCGGGGATTTCCCCTAGTTGAATCGGGATGTTAACTTGACCAGCGCGGCGGCGAAAAACCTTGGCGGTGACGCGGTCACCCGGTTTGCTCTTGCGCAGAAAGACCTGCAGATCCGTGATGTTCTGAATTTTCTGTTCACCGAGAGACAGAATCAGATCGCCGACCTGGAAGGAAGCGCGCGCCGCCGGGCCTTCCACGATCAGATTGTCGACCAAAACCCCGGCGCGAATACTGGGATCATAAAGCTCCGCCACGCTATCCAGCGAAGGCAGATTTTTGGCCACGAGGCCGAGCCATGGTTTGCTCAGCTTGCCATGGCGAATCAGATCCTGAATAAGACTCTGCATGACCCGGGATGGCAGTGCAAAACCCAGACTCCCCAGGCCGGATGAGGGTGATGCCAAAAGACCGATCACACGTCCCCGCGTATCCACCAAGGGACCACCGATATTGCCAGGATGAGTCGGCAAATCCAGCATGAAGTGCGCATCGTAAGGTCCAGCTCCCATGACCTGGCCACGCGCCGAAATCATGCCTGAGCTGACCATTGGTTTAAAACCCAGGGGAAAACCAAAACCCAGCACGGGATCGCCGGTTTCCACGCGATCACTATCGGCAAAATCCAGAGTGCGTAAACCTTTGGCATCGCGTATGCGCAGCAGCGCCAGATCACTTTGCCGATCACCACCCACGTACTCGGCGATATATCGCTTTTTTTGCGCTGTTATAATTTCCAAGCGCTGCAGCCCATCGACAAGTTGAAATGAGGTCACGCAATAACCGGCCGGCTGAATCAGAAAGCCGGTGCCCAGGGGAAACGTTGTACTGTTCTGTGGTGGCTGGCTTTGAAAAAAAAAGGCATAGGGATCTGTGCCGTTCGCAGGGCGCAGAGGCCTTTCTTTGGTTTGAATATGGACGACGCTGGGCTCAACTTGAGATACGATGTCATGAAAGCTCTGAAAAATGCGTGCTTCCGCCAAAGAGGGCAGGGTAATTATGAGAAAACACAGCACGCCGAGCCTTCGCCATCCACTTTTTTTCATGGGCCGTCGTCTCCTGAAATTTTCATTTCACTATTATAGCATATAAGCGAGTCCCACCCGATACAGAGAAGCTGTGGACTTCGCTCGAGCTTCGCGCGATAATTTACGAGTTCAGAGCTTTACATGCCAAAAGAGGTGCCCTTGAAACTCCAAAAAAAGAAATTCCTGGCCGTCCTTCTTGCGTTGGCCGGGGCCGGGGTGCTGAGCTTTCTTATCCTGGGAGGCATCACAGCATACCTGGTGTACTTTGGCGACGTATCGGAATTAAAAAAATCCACCATTCTCGCCCGTATCAACGAAGAGACAACTCTTTTCACGCTCGATGAGCAGACGAAAATAGGCAGCATCTTCGACGACGCGCATCGCAGTTATGTGACGATTGATCAGGTGCCGGAAAATATGATTCGGGCGATGGTGGCGGCCGAAGATAAAAACTTCTTCCAACACTTTGGTGTGGATCCCTTTGCCATCGGTTTGGCCTTTATGGAAGGGGTGCAGAGCGGGTTCCGTTTCAAACGGGGCGGTTCGTCCATCACGCAGCAGACCGTGAAAAACATCATGGATCACCGCGAACATTCCTTTAGCCGCAAGTTCAAGGAAGTGATTCGCTCGTTCCAGTTGGAGCGGATGTATTCCAAGCAGCAGATTCTCGAATTCTATCTGAACCAGTTCCATGTCACGGCCAACGGCAAGGGGATAGGGATTGCGGCGCGTTATTATTTTAATAAGGACGTCAAGGAACTGAACCTGATCGAGGCCGCATTCATCGCCGGCTCGGTGAAGGCCCCGAACAAATACAACCCGTTTGTGAAATTCACCCGCGAGGACAAGGAAACCGCCTGGAACAACGCCAACTGGCGGAAAAACTATGTGATCCGCCGCATGTATGAGCAGGGCTGGATCAAGGAAGACGAATTCAATGTCGCCTTCAAGGAAAAAGTCCCCTTTAATCAAGGCAAGTTCCGTACCCAGGAAGTGGCTCTGGTATCCCTGATTCGTGGTCAGCTGGATAAAAAGGAAATCCTGGAAGCCCTCGACATGGAATCCATTGCTGAACTCAACCATGCGGGTTTAAAGGTCTTCACGACGATCGACCAGAAGCTTCAGGACACGGCCCAGCTCCAGATGCGGCGGAACCTGTCGCGTTTGGAAATGATTCTGGAAGATTACAAGGTCGAGGATAAAAAGCACTATCGTCCCTTGCGGGAACTTGAAGTCAATCAGTTCTATTATGGAAAAGTGGATAAGGTGATCAAGGGCAAGACCCCCGAAGTTCATATCGACTTCGGTTTGCCCAAAGGGATCATTGCCACCGATGCCTTGATTCGCACAGCGAAAATTCTTTCGATACCCACCTATAGGCCCTATGAAGATCATTTGAAGGAAATGCTCGACCGCGTGAAGGTCGGTGATGTGGTCTTCCTTGAGGTTTTGGAATACGACGAGGAAAAACATCTGGCCGTCCTGGAATTGAAAAAGCGTCCCGAAGTCAACGGTGGTTTGATTGCCGTGGATGAAGGGGAAGTTCGGGCTGTGGTCTCGGGCTTTGATTCGCAGGGTTTCAACCGGGCCGTGTTCGCCACCCGGCAGCCCGGTTCCGTGTTCAAATCCGTGGTGTTCTTTGCTGCGCTCCAGCTCGGTTGGACCATCCTGGATCGTATCGATAACGAACGCCGGATTTTCCCCTTCCAGGGCAAGTACTATCTGCCTCGACCGGATCATAGCAGTCCTTATGAAGACGTCTCGATGGTCTGGGCCGGTGTGAAATCAGAAAACCTGGCGACCGTTTATCTTACGGCCCATCTTTTGGATAAGCTGAATTTCGAGGAATTCAAGGAACTGCTGGGCTCGATGGAACTGGTTCCCCTGGATGGCGAGGCGCCACGCGACTTTCATTATCGTGTGGCCAAGGAAACCGGCGTCCAGCTTGATAACAATGGCGTTAAGGAGCATATGCTCAACCGCGCGATCGAGGAGCTCAAGCCCGACCTGATTTTCTCGGGCCGCATGGAACTGCTCCGCGATGTGAGCAAGATCTGGTGGGGTCGTGGCTATATGACCGAACTCCAGAACATCTATCGACTGGATGATGGTGATGTCTCGGATCGTGAACGCAATCTGCGCCTTGATCTCGTCAAGAAAAACTGGGAACGCCTTTCCACGATGGCCCTGGATGCGCGTCAGGACTGGAAAATTCTAGCCTCGCGGGTGTCGTCGTCGGGCCCTGAGTCGATTTTTTCAGACCCGCAGACCCTCGGTCTGGTTTCGCGATTCCGCGTTTTGTCCACCGGTCATCGTCCTGCTTTGGGTTACGCGAAGGAGCTGCCGGGCGAGGAATTCAAACCCGGTTCCCGGGGCAAGATGGTGAACATAGATCCCCCTGCCGGCCGTCCCTTGAACCCGCTCGACGCGCAGGCTATCTGGGGCGGTGGCGGTGTAAGCCTTGAGGATGTGAACCTCGGTGGTTTCCTGCCCTTGCGTTATTACGATCGCATCGCGCAGTCGATGGAAGACCAGTATCAGTCGGTGATCTCGCAGAAAGATCAGTATTCTCTTTATCAATACTTTAACCACCACGATTTCCGCATCATCGTGGGTCTGCGCTACTTGAGCAACCTGTCCCGAGCCATGGGCGTGTACTCGAAACTGGAGCCGGTTCTGTCCTTTGGCCTCGGTACCAATGATGTGAGCGTGGCCGAGGTGGCCAAGGTTTATCAGACTTTCGCCAACGGCAAGATTTACCGTTTCTATAAGGAAGGTCCGGACAATCAGCTGAACTTTATCCGCCGCATCGAGGATCGTGACGGTAATCTGCTTTATGAACCCAAACGGCAGGAATTCCAGCTGGTCGACCCTTGCTATGCGGCCCAGATGAGCGAGATTCTGCGTAAAGTCGTAACTCACGGAACGGGTCGTCGTGCGCGCGGTGAACTTTATCTGGAATATCCGATCGAAGGACAGCCGGCGGATAAACTTCGTAGAATTGGTGTTCCTGCTTATGGTAAAACAGGTACGACCAACGATTACACCACAGCTTATTTCGCTGGTTATGTGCCCTTTCCTGTGAAGCCGAACGAAGCTCTGGAACCCATGGTTCATACGCATGTGATCGCTTCTTACGTTGGTTATGATCACAATAGAACCATGCGGCGCGGTGGATTCCGAATCTCGGGTGCCTACGGGGCTTTGCCGGTCTGGACCGATTATGCCAAAGCCATGATCAAGGAAACCGGCTACCAGAAAATGCTCGACCCGACGCAACCAGCCATGGCCAACATTCAGGTCTGGCCGACGCGCATGCATAGCTGTTCCGCGCCGGTCGCGGTGGATTTGCCACAAGGTCTTGTCATGCAGGGCGGTGGTGATGGTGATGCCTTTGAATTCACCAACTTTGAAAAAGAAGGTGAAACCTTTCAGAACGAATTCGCACGAAGTGCCAGCGTTCGTTCGTATGTGAACCTTGCTACGGTCTTGAGCGGTGGATCACGGGTTCCTCGCCGGGCTTTCCAGCCTTTCCTGAAACCTGATGGCGTGCAAAGTGGTCCCAAATTGATTGAAGGTCTACCGGGCAAGGATAATAGTGCGGCTCGCGAAGGCAGCATTCCTGTTCTGCCGGTCATGGATCAGGCTCCGATTGCCAAGGGCGAAGCTCCTCGCGGCTCAGCTGCTGTTACAGCCCCGGCCGGCGTAATGCCCAACCCAGGCTCCGAACCCGTGATGCCAGCTGCTCCTCCCGCACCCGCTGGTGCTCGAACCGACGCGCCGATGGTCCGACCGGTGGAGAAAGTGTCGGGCGCGGAAAAAAAGGTGGAACCGGCTAAGAAAATCGAAGAGGATGCAGGGCTTCAGGACGATGAACTCTGGTGATGGCTGGTCTTGAATTCAGTGCAAAAGGAATCTTTGATGAGTCGCAAAACTCTCTCGTTCACGCGCAGTAAAAAACTTTTTGATGAAGCCTGCCAGATTATTCCGGGAGGGGTCAATTCCCCCGTTCGGGCTTTCAAGCAGGTTGATGCGCATCCGCTCTTCATCAAAAGAGCTGAAGGTGCTTATGTGTGGGACGTCGACGGTAACCGTTTTGTTGACTACGTAGGCAGTTGGGGGCCGGCCATCCTTGGTCATGCGCATCCTGAAGTGGTGAAGGCGGTCACGGCTGTGCTGAGCGATGGTTTTTCCTTTGGTGCTCCTTGTGAAGCTGAGATTATGCTCACGCGCAAGGTTCAGGAAATCCTGCCCAGCATCGAGATGCTGCGCCTCGTTTCGAGTGGAACCGAAGCCTGCATGTCCGCTTTGCGCGTGGCGCGTGGGTATACGGGTCGCGAAAAAGTGGTCAAATTTACAGGTTGCTATCATGGCCATGCTGATATGCTCCTGGTCAAAGCCGGATCGGGCGTGGCGACTTTGGGAATCCCTGGCAGCCCCGGTGTCCCGCAGGGTTCGACCAAGGACACCATCACGCTGGCTTTCAATGATAGTCAGGGACTGAAGGAGCTCTTTGCTGCCCAGGGCAAGGACATCGCCGCCCTGATCGTGGAACCTATTGTGGGCAACGGCAATTTTATCCGGCCCAAGGATGGTTACCTGGAGCTGATGCGCGAACTTTGTACGACTCATGGTGTCGTCTTGATTTTTGATGAAGTGATGACGGGTTTCCGCGTCGGTCTGAGTGGGGTTCAAGGGCTTAAGAAGATCAAGCCCGACCTGACCACCCTTGGCAAGGTTATTGGCGGCGGCATGCCCATCGGGGCCTACGGCGGCAAAGCAGAAATCATGAGCAAGGTTGCGCCTGCAGGGCCGGTCTATCAGGCCGGAACTTTGTCTGGAAACCCGGTCGCTGTAACCTGCGGTATTAAGACGCTGGAACTCATCCAAAACAAATATACCTTTACAGAGCTGAGTAAGCGTACTAGAGAGCTGGTTCTGGGATTGAAGGAGCGGGCCTCACGTCATGGTGTAGCGCTTTCGGTCGACAGTGAAGGCGGCATGTTCGGCTTCATGTTTTGCTCAGAATTGCCCACCTCGTTTGAGGCGGCAGCTCTGGCGAATATCGATCAGTTCAAGCGATTCTTCCGCGGCATGTTGCATCAAGGCGTGTATTTAGCTCCGTCGGCGTTCGAGGCCGGTTTTGTTTCCTTCGCCCATGGCGATAAGGAAATAGCCGCGACTCTCGAAGCAGCTGATCATGTTTTTGCTAACTTGAGTCAATATTAAAATGAAAAGTGCCAGTACAGACCGCCAGGAAACGACCTTCATTGGTTGTTCCAATTCCTGGAGCTCACATCCTCTGGTTCAAGAACTCGAAAAGTACGCACCTCGTTTCCAACTCGTACGCGATGATGGAGCGGGGCTGAATAGGAAATTGGAACAGGGCGAAGTCACCATGGCCTTCTGTCCTTCCATTAGTCTTGTTCGTCATGCTGATTTCGAGATGGCCCTGCCTGTCGGTGTCGCGGTTGAAAGCGGCAGCTCCCTTGCCCTCTGGGGTCTTAGCAATCACAATATGCACCTTAAAAATGTCATCGATGCCCGCGTGGAAGCCCTGCGCGAGGTTTTCCGTTGGGCCCAGCTGCACAAGACGGAAAACCTGAAGCAGGCCATGACTGTTCTGCATCAGGGTCTGGCGAATCTTCCGGTGCCGCGTTTGGAAAATCTGCCGACCATGCGCCTGAATGCATCCGCCTCATCCTGGAATGTCCTGGCTCGGGTTCTTTATCGTTTGATCTTTGGGGCCGAAGCGTATGACCTGCTGGTGCGCATTGCCAGCAGCTCGGGAACCGGAACCAACTGGAACGGTGGCGGTGAGGACGGACCCAATCTGGATCTGCGCATTGAAAACGAAGCCCTTCAGAAGCGCTGCAGTTTCCGCCATTATTATGATTTAGGCGAGCTCTGGCGCACCATCACCGGTCTGCCTTTTGTGGCCAATGTTCTGCAGAAGAACAAACGCAACACAGCCAATTGTCGAAGTTCGCTGTCCGAGGTTCTGGAACTGGCCCAGATGCGCATGCAAATTGAACCTTGCAACTATCTGCCGGATATTCTGCCCCGTAACTGCCAGCAGCAGAGCATCGATCTCTGTTCGATGTGGAAGGGTGTGCATTACCGTCTGGGCAGTGAAGATTTGCGCGGTCTGCTGGTGTTTCTGGCCCTCTCCAAACCGGTTGAGAAAAAATCGGGCGAGGATGATGCTTTCACTTTGAAAATGCTTCGTTGGCAGCAAAGAGAAGGTTTCATGAATGGGCAACTGGCCTGAGAGGGCGGAATGATTATTCGGGCCCTAGGATATGGTTTGGTCGCTCATCTGATACTCGGATGGGCTTTCTTTTTTTTTATTCCCCGTCAGGCGCCACGCCGGGTGACTCCCCATCTTCCTGTGCAAATCCAAATCTCAGAAAAGACGGCACCAGTGGTTCGCCGTCCACGCTTGCCCGCTTCGGGACTGGGCTCAGGAACTGCGGTGAAGCCGCAGGCCGATGCCAGATCCTCAGCGTCACCGATCCCTGCTCCCGTTCCCCGTTACACGGACCTTATTCCCAAAGCTGCAACGGGACAGATGCCGCTGCCTGAAGCCTCAGCGCCGCGGGAACAATCACTGCTTCCAGGGCATGAATTCAAAGCAGGCAGCTCCGGACTGACGAAACAGAATCTTGTGGTTGATGCCAGCGTGCTCTCGGCGGCGCTTGATGTGCCCTTGCATGCCCGGCGTCTATCATCCGGATCCGAAGCCTTTCTTCGCATCAGGCGGATGCGTGCCAATCATCTTCGTATTGTTGATCTTCGCGGTGATCCGATGCTGCGTGCGGTGCTTTATGAAAAATTGCATCAGGCCAGTGTCATGGCGGTTATCCTGAAGCTTATGGATGAGCTTCAGGAAACATCGCTCCCGATCACACTGCAAACCCTGACCGGAGCCGCAGGTCGCATGCAGGACGAGACCGACTTCACCTGGATCGGACGCAAGCTGGTCATCCGCAAGTCGGCGCCGCCGCCGTCACGAGCGGGAGGCGGCGCTATTACCTTGCCGGATGAGGACGCGAAAAAAGCGATTATCAAAGATCGTCTGGAGTTCGAACAATTCCAGACGTCGCGAGCCTATCGTTCCGCGATTCAAAACTACGATCTTCCCACTCCCTAAGTCCCATTCTTGTCTTCTCTTCGAGGCTGATATAAAGGTAGAATTTGAATGTCGCAACGCATTGAATTTTAGGGTTTTTTTACCCATGCCAGTGGAACTCTGGAAACAAAGGAGCAAGACCTCGTGTCAACTGCATCGCTTCCTCTTTTGCAAACAGATGTCATCCCACAACCCCCACGCCTGCCGCTGCTTGGTCATGCCCATCATTTCATGGGCGCGGATTTCGTTCAGGGTTTGATGAAACTTGCCAGGCAGTATGGGCCCCTTTTCGAACTGCATCTGCCCGGGAATCGTGTGCTGGTTGCGACCGATTATGCGTTGGCGGAAGAGCTTTGCGATGAAAAGCGTTTTGGCAAGCGGGTCGGGGGACCGCTCAAACACGTCAGGCGTTTTACCGGTGACGGCCTATTCACGGCCATGAATGATGAGGCCAACTGGGCCAAGGCGCATCAAATCCTGATGCCTGCGTTCAGCATGAAAGCCATACGCGGTTATTTTCCTGGAATGCTCGAAATGGGTAAAAAGCTGGTGGAGAAATGGTCCAACCATGATCCTGCCGGCGTGGAAGTCGCCGAGGATTTTACCCGGCTGACCTTGGATACGATTGCCCTCTGTGGTTTTGATTATCGGTTCAATTCATTCGATAGCGACGAGCTTCATCCCTTCGTCAACGCGATGAACCGTTGCCTGGCGGATTGCCGGCGGCAGATGCGGTCCACTCCTGTGCAGCGGCTGCTCAATTTCAAGGGCAGGCGGCAGTTTACTCTGGATCGTGATCTGATGTTTCGCATCGTTGATGATGTGATTGCGGAGCGTCTGGCTGATCCTCGACCGGGACAGAAGGATTTGATGGGCCTGATGCTGGATGGTGTCGATCGTAAAACGGGAACCGGCCTCGATGCTGAAAATATTCGCTATCAGCTGATTACGTTTCTGATAGCCGGCCACGAAACAACCAGTGGATGGCTATCTTTCGCTCTTTATTTTCTAGTCAAAAATCCTGAGATTATGGCCAAGGCTGTGGCTGAAGTCGATCATGTGTTTGCGGATGCCAACCAGATGGACCCCACCTTTGTGGATGTTCAAAAGCTGACCTATCTGGATCAGATTTTAAAGGAATCGCTGCGGCTATGGCCCACAGCCCCTGCCTTTTCGCGGACGCCGCACAGTACCACGACATTGGGCGGCAAGTATCGAGTCCGGCTCGGGGATCGGGTCCTGGTCTTCACACCCATTGTGCATCGTGATCCACGCATCTGGGGTCCGGAGCCTGAAGTTTTCAATCCCGATCATTTCGCGCCCGAGGCCTGTAAGAAAAGGCCGGAGAAAGCCTATCGCCCTTTTGGAACCGGCATGCGGGTTTGTATCGGCCAGCACTTTGCCACCGTGGAAGCCACGCTGGCTTTGGCCCTTCTTCTGAAGAATTTCGAATTTGAGGATTTTGAGAACTACAAGCTCAAGATCATAGAAAATCTAACGCTCAAACCTCAGGGTTTCCGCCTGCGCATACACCCGCGTCGGGCGCAGTTTCAAAAGGCGATGGAAGCGGCCCGCGGTTGAAGCCAGAGAAGACAGAGCATGGGTATGGAGTCAGGCGGCGCGCGGTTGAGGCCAGTGAAGGGACAGCATAGCGCCTGGGCCGCGATCATTGGGCTGAAATTGGAGGCTTCCTCCGGTTTCGTGGCAAAGACTCTGCACGGCACTCATGCCGACGCCACGTCCGCTGGTGTTGGTCACGGTCTCGGTGGTGGAAAGTCCATCCGCAAAAACCAGATGGGTCAGTTCGTGATCGGATAAGCCCCATTTCCCCATAGCCTGTGCTCTTTCGCGGAGCTTGGACCAGGCGATGCCACGGCCATAATCACGAATCACGAGGCGAATGCCTCCCGCATCCTGCTCCGCGTCCACTTCGATGCAGACGGAATCGACCACCTGTCCTTCCTTCCGAGGCTGTAGATAACCGTGATCGATCGCGTTATTCATGGCATGAACAAAAATCGATTCCAGTTTCTCCACGACGCGCGATGGCCAATGCCTGACGAAATCCCGCACCACAACGCCCTGAAAGTCCAATCCGTTGTCGAGGCATCGGCGGCGCAAACCCGGCAAAAGATGATCAAGACTTGAGAATAGGGACTGCTCTGAAGCCATCGCTGCCCTGGGAGCGAGGGTCACATGCGATTCGAGGGAGACGTAATCATCAAAACAGGCTTGAAAGCGCACCAGACTCTGCTGCAGTTCCGCGGGATCCGGTTCGCGACCCACGAAAATATCCTCAAAATCATGCGCAGCTTGTGCGAGGTCACGCAGTCCAAGACTTCGCGCCAGGCCTTTGAGGGTATGGAGACGACGAAAGATCTCAGCGCCGTGGCGGTCCGATAGCCATTTGGGGCAGCTGCTCAGGAAATCTCGCGTGTCTTGAAACATGCGACTCGCCTTGATCGGACCCAGCTGGGTAAGCTCCTGCAGACAGCGCGTGATGCGATCACCGCGCAGACGTTCAAACGCCACCTGCTGCATGAGCTCCTTCTGATGCGTCATGTCCCGGAAACTGAGCAGGATCGACGACATGCGGCCGCGTGAGCCAAAGATGGGCTGCCACTGCAACGATAGAATGCGTTCGTTCTGCCAGATCAATTCCACAGGCAGAAGATGCTGGTTGAGTTCCCAGGTCAGAGGCCCTTCGCTCATCGACAAGGTCAGGACTTCTTGAAATATCTGCATATCCTCGGTCGTAAACGGTGCCGATGCCAGGACATCCCGGAGAATATGGCGGCCGTGCAGAGGTTTGCCAAAAACTTTCTCCACATACTGGGAATATCCAGCCCTGATCCGCAGTTGGTCATCGAAGGTCAAGATGCCTTCCTGGATTTGCTGCAGGATGCGACGCATATGCAATTCCCCGCGCCTCAACTGACGGGATCGATTCGCAGCCAGCAGGAGCGAAGCGATGGCCACCGCGGCCAGGATCAGGCTGATCATAAGCAGAAAGCGGAGATGCTCTGCATCCTTCAGTCGCTGGCTCTGGGAGTCATTCTCGGCTTTCAGTGTCCTATTGCGCTCCTCTTCCACGCGCAGGCCCAAATCAACCATAGCCTTGGAATATTCACGAACTTCATTCTCAGCCTTTAGCTTCTGACTGAGTTCAGTGAACTTTTTTAAATGATGGAGAGCGTGATGGGTCTGGCCTTGGCTTTCATACGCCAGGGCCAGCATCTGATGGATTTCGCTCTGGTCGTACAGATAGTCGGCTGGAATGAGCTTCTCGGCCTTGTGCAGAGCCGCCATGGCTTCCTCGTGCTGCTTCGCGCCGAGATAGGCGATGCCCAACTTTTTATAAGCGTCGCCACTCCAGAGATCATTGTCAAAGCTGTCGAACATTGTCACGGCCTGACGGCCCATAGCGATGGCCTCCTGATAACGCTGGAGCTTTGCATAGAGTCTGGCCAAAGCCGCATGACCTTTGGCGATCGTCCATTCATCACGGAAGGGACGCGCCTGCTGCATGGCGTTTTTAAACCAGGCTTCAGCTTTGGCCCAATCTTCAGGATCCTTGGAACTGCTGTAATGGAGTCCCATCTCATGGGCATTGGTAATACAGAGTGAACGGAGCATCTGCTTATCGCAGTGCGCGGCAATTTCCTGATACAGCTGCAGGGCCCGTTCAGGCTGGCCCTCCGTGTCCAGCACCATCGCCATATCGATCTTGAGGCGTAGCCGTTCAATCGCGGGAACGTTGGGAATGGAATTCAAGAGGTCAGCGGATTTTTTTTGCAGTTGAATAGCTGCTAGCATATCGCCTCGCTCATAGAGCCAGAACGCATGCTCTCGCAAAATGCGTGAAGCGGCTAACGGTTGCCGTAAAGCTTGCGCCTGCGCCAGGAGCTGCTCGAAATCCTTTTGCATGGAGTGCTTTTTCTGTTCGAGCAGGGAATCCAATTGCAGGTCCAGGGCTTCCCGAACCAGACGCAGTTCGTGGGCAAGGTGCCTTGCCGTTATGCGGTCATCGGGAGTCGCGCCCTTTTCTCCAAAATCCAAGGCAACGGGAGCCTCGGCCCAGACCGCTCGCACCCAGAGTTTTTCCTGACCCTGGGGACCGCGCTTGATAATCTCGCGGGTCATATTCAGGAGTATGCGCGGATCATCTTCACGTAGCACAAGCACGCGTTCGTCGTCAAGGATCTCGCTCACTTGCGCGAGAGCCTTGAAACTGCATACGAGAAGGATAAAGCTCACAAAAAAAGTCTTTGGCATTTTATAAGGATAGCAGTCATCGCTTTGAAAATTTTGCCGGCCTGGACAGTGTCGCACCCTTAAACGACTTTTCCGCCAATTATGATAATGATTCCCTTGAATTATTCGTGGTGTGGTCCTTGCAAATCTGTTCAGGTTGGTAAAAATTTGAAGTACGGAGAAGGCCATGAACCGCATGCTATGCTTGGCTGCAATGTTTCTATTGCTGTCCTGTAAAGGTGGAAAGAACGGCAGTGATGATCGGCAGTTCGGTTCGCTCAGTGCGAGTTTTGGCAGCAAGACCTATGGCCAAGGCAGCGAAGATGCTGTGGTCATTCCTGATGAAGATACGATCGTGATTGATAAGAACATTGACGGAGGCGTCATCGACGCCATCGGCAAAGGCGGCCCCAAACCCGAAGAAAATCCCGGTCCTGGCAAGGAGACGCCTCCTCCGGCCAAAGGCCCGGAACTGCCTGATGCCCTGAAAGTCAAACTCGCCAAGTGCTGGCCGCAGTGGGATAAAGGTGCGGCTGGTGAAAAATATGATATTCGCCAGGTCACCCTGGATGTCGAGAAGTTGAAAAAATCCACGATTCAATTGACGGGCGATAAACCTGAAGTGGTTTTCGTCAGCATCACGTCCGCCAGTTATATTGAAAAGGTGAGTCTGGCTTTGGAAAACGCCAAGGGACTTTATTGCCTGGATATAACGGCCGAAAAGGGCATCGAGTATCTGGATATCGCCTATGTCTGCGGCGCCAAACTTGGCCTCGTCGACATCGAAGGTGGCAAGGCCAAGAAGGTGAATATTCGCGAGGTTTGTAACAAGCCTTGATCGGATTCAGGACGCCAGAGCCAGATTCGTCTGGCTCCTTTTGAACTGAATTTCAAACCAGAAATCGTAGTACTCCGCGGTTTCATCCTTGGGCGCTCCCACGCGCACGTGGATAGTGCCGCCGACTTTTTCCATGAAGGTCTGCACGGCATGCATGCCGACACCCCGACCTGGAATCTCCGAAATTTCATGAGCTGTGGAAATCCCCGACGCGAAGATCAGATCCGCGACGTCCTGGAGCGTGCTGCTGCCGTTCAGTAAGCCATGCGCTTCGCCTTTGGCTCGCAATTTTTGAACGGCCAGTCCACGACCGTCATCACTCATGCTGATGGTCAGCAGATGCGGTTCGATGGTGGTGACAGCCTTGATGCAGACATGCTCGGATTTACCCTTACGCTTGCGCTCGGCTGGGCTTTCTATGCCATGATCCAAAGCATTGCGTAACAGGTGGACCATGCAGTTATCAAGCACCGTTTTTTGGTCGGGCGGTATGGAAATATCATCTATATTAAAATCAAAGATGGGATCCGCCTTGCCCAGATCACGGGCAATCTTCAGAGCCCGCTCCTTATAGCCATCAAAACTCGCGGGGAGCTGCTCAAAGATGAGGCGTGTGAGCGCTTCATTCTGCTCACGCAGCCAGTCGATGATATTGCCGACTTCCGGAGGATCCTCGATCAGGTCCTTGATAAAGAAGTAGTGCTTTTCAATGAAGTCACGTTCCAGGACGACTTTGCTATAGTTATCGGCGCGATTCAACTTGCTGCGGTTAATGTCCACATAGCGATGGATGACGGCCAGGGTTGCGGCAATATCATCCTTCAGCCGCTGGGTGAGGATCAGTTCGCCGTCTTTGAAAATATGGGCATAGTAATCTTCCATTTCATGAATCTGGCGCGCCAGGTCCTTGAACTGGAGCGTTCGCGCTGCACCCTTCACGGTGTGTGCATTCACAAACAGCATGCGAACCGCGGCTGGGGTCAGCTGCTGCTCCTGATGAATGATGCGTTCGTTTTCTTTGAGCAGGGGCAGACTGGTCGAGAAGAACTGGGCCGCCTTGCTGGGCGAAACATTCAGCAGTTCCTGGATCAGCATCAGTTCCTGACGCTGCTTATCGGTCTCCTTCTGTAACTCCCGCTCAGCTGTGGCGTCCAGAAAAGTGACGAGGAGGCGGACGACAATGTCATCTTCCACGTTCCAGGTCGCGCGCAGAAATTTTTCGTCTTTGGCGCCGCGATAGATCATTTCAAGCGGTAACTTGCCAGCATTGGCCTCGAAGTTAAACTCCTCTTCACCAAGAGGACGTCGCGGCGCCGCGGACGATATTTGTAGCCCTGCAGACCTCAGAGAAAGAATACCTGCTGTCGACACAATCCGATCATGTCATCCTTCGCGCGGATGAAGGTGGAGTCATGGGAGATCCATGGTCGGGTCTTTCGATCAATAGAGGGTCCTTCCTCGTTTCCTTCCTCGTTTCCTTTGCTGGAGACAGCAACTGGAGATGGAGCTACAATCTTCGCTTTCGATTCCAGGACAATGACTGGTTTTTGATCGGCAAGACTGAAGAGAACTTTGCCGTATCTTCAGGAGACGCCGACTTCGAAAAAACGGACTATAATCTTTTGACCGGAGTCATGATTCATACAGTCGGCAAAAAACCACCCGTTAAAAAAAATTTCGGAAAGAAGAAAATTCGGCTTAAAGATTGGGAATCGGAGACCTAAGTGGAAGTCTTCAAGTAGCTTTCTTCGCCCGGTTGCCATCTGACCGCATTATTTGGGTGAGGGCTCATGCTGAGATCGCATGGAAACTGAACATGCGCTTCTAGAAAGCTTGTACTTGCAGCTCCCATAGTCACAGCAGACCCAAGCGCTATTCTGTGTTGGGTGAAATTGTGCGCATACCCCCTCGCCTGGAACGTGAGCCGTGAGTATGATGGCTAAAAACCTTGAGCCTGCTCGCCAGGGCTCATGATGCCACCAATGTCCCTTGATGTCCCCCAGCTTTCCTTGTTGTCCCTCCAGCTAACCCATAAAACAAGAGCATCAAAAGCCGCTGTCTGCGGTACCCATACTTTCCCAGGAGTCCATGTTATGAATTTTCTCCGTAAAATCCTCTTCGGCCTTTTGCTTCTCTCCTCAGCTGCGCAATCCCAGGTAGACCCATTGACCGTGGAGTTCGAGGGCAACTTCGTGTCCACCGGGTCCGCCACCGGCACAGGCATTAAGATTTATTATGGTTCGCGACCGACCGTCACTGTCGACCTGGTCACCAATGATCTGTACTGGCAGTTTGCAGAAGGCAAGGACGTCCGGGTCAGCGGTCTTTGGACCCAATCGAGTGACGGTGATATGCGTTTGATTGCCAAGGATGTGCAGCCCATGTCCTTCAGGAAGGGCACGCTGGAAAGCGCGTTTGGGATCGGCGGCGAGTCTACCGGTTATCAGCTGCGCATGGCCAATGGACTGAAGATCGAAATCGATTTGCAAAGCTACGGCCTGACCGGTGAATTTGCTCTGGATCGCTCCGTGGAAGTCCGCGGCTATTTTAAGGTGATTCAGGCTGTGCAGACCCGTCGCGTGGTCCTGGTCGTCAATCAGGTCAAGCCTGCCCTTTAAGAAGAAAGGGCCTATCCGGGAAACATGGATACGCCCTTCAACTCCTACTCCTGCCTATGGACCTCCACGCTCCGGCCAACGATCTTCATAGGTGGCGTCGGTCCCTTTCATGTTATCGGGGTTTGTTTTCAGGCGTAACGGCGTCTCGATGGCTTTTTTCTCGACGAGCAGCTGTTGAAAAGCGGCCTCGTCCATGTACCGGGCTTCCACGAACTCGTTGGGAATGAACTGGATGTTCCCGTTCACATGAAAGTATTCCCGATTTCCAAGGTGGGTGAGATCCAGAGTTCCGCCCTGAATCGTAACCATCTCTTCCTGGGCGAAGCGGAGCACCGATATCTTGTGAAAAATGGAAGTGTCCGCTCCTGCCACGCCCGCCCACATCCATGCGAAGACCATGAGGAACCTGAACATACGAGCCTCTTATGCTGATTCCTGGAAACCAGCGGGTGGAGTCTGATTGGCAAAGAGAGAATCCAGAGCCAGGCGTACCTGATAATTGGGTTCGATCAGAAGAGTGCGAACGATATAAGGCAACGGGTCGCCGTCCTTGCGGGTCGGTTTGCTGCGCAGAACTTTGACGGTGAAATAGCGTTCCGTTAAATGCGGCTCGAGACCCTGGCAGAGGATATGCAGGACGGAATCCTTGAGGAAGTTGGCGGACGAGCGAACGAGAAAGCTTGCGGGCGTCACCTGAACGATTTTCATAACAGGCAAAATATTAACGTGGACCAGTTCGCAGGCGAAATCACAGACCAGCTTGCGGCTGAGATCCAGCGTGTCACAGGACATGCCGAGCAGGTCTTCCACTTTGGTGATAAGTTTGTCCAGTTGAACGGGCTTGGGAATGAAGGTGCCGACGCCAATGCGCAGGGCAGCATCCAAAAAGCTTTGGTCGACACGCTTGCCACTGATAAAGGCCATGGCGAACTCACGCGAACCGCGCTCTTCCTGAAATCGTTTGGCCAGAGCGATGCCATTGGTGTCTGATTCAAGATCAATGTCCAGGAGGATGAGTTTCAGCTCAGGATGCTCATGGAAGAGGCGGATGGCCGTGCTGGGCTGGCTAGCCGTTAGCACTTTATGGCCTCGCGCGGACAGCACGCCGTCAACCAGTTTGAGGGTATCCGAACTGTTGTCCACCACCAGGATGGAATTTTTGATTTTGAGGTCTTCTTGCACCATGATTCGTCCCTTCGCTTAAGACCGGAAGCTGCCTTGTTTATCGGTCTTTTCTCGCAGATTTCAATAAGGCGGCGATCGATTTGATGAAAAGGTATGAATTTGTCCTTTTAACTCGACGGGAAATGCGATAAGTCTGGAAAATTAGTGGGATGCAGTGAGGTAAGTTATGGATAACAGGATTATTGCATTGGAGCGCATCGACGAACTTAGAAAATACGACACAGAAGAAAGCCCTTTTGTCGACGACTTGCTGTCAGGATGCCTTGAGACGGCACGCCAAACGACATTCTTTCTGAAAAGTCATATTGCTGAGCGCGACAAAAAACTCCTCAACAGCAAAGCTCATACCGCGCGTGGATCGTGTCTGGATGCCGGTTACAATCGACTGGCTGGGATCTTTGGGACCATTGAAATCGCGGCCAACGAAGAAAGTTTCAACCAAATCGAGTCCAGCCTGCCCGACCTTGAACATGCCCTGGAAGCGACAGAACAGGCTTTGAAGCACCTGCTCAACGGCCGACCCTAGACCCTATCCAGCCGATCCGTCCTTCAAGTGACGGATCTTCTTGGCTTTTCTTACGTATCCTAACCGAAGCATCTCATGTCCCTGGAAGACATGGAATGAAACGGTTAGTCGTCTTTTCCATGAATGCACTTCTGGGTCTCATCATTTTGCATTGTTTCATCCTTCATCGCTGGCGCGGAACCCAGGGATTGCGGGCTTGGTTTGAAGAAACTCAGCGTGTGCTTCGGTGCCTGGAAGCACGACAGTATGCATTGGATACCGAGGTCCTGACGCCGCTGATGACCCTTTTTAGCGCGCAGTTGCGGACGGGGCGCCTGCAGCCTCAGGCTATACGCACTCTTTTGACATGGATAAGAACCCTGGATCGGGCCGACGCAGAACGCCGTCGCGTGGGCTATGGGGCGGCTTTGCGATTAGGACTGGCCGCGGGTCTGGGGCTTTTGGCCAGTCTTATCCTGGATGGTACCTGGTTTTTACGCCTGGCTGACAACCCACCGGCCATGCTGCTGATAATCGGTGATAGCCTTATTCTCTCACTTTGGTTACAACGCCTGAAAGCTCATCCCCTGGCGGATTCTACGGAACTGCGGGTCCAGTTCACCCGAGCGTTTCTAGGCCAAAGTCAGGGTGGACCCTGGCATGAAACCTGGATCAAAATCCACGAGCGTGGACAAATCATGGGACGCGATGGACATGATGAGCAGATCCAGGTTCTTGAGGATTGGCTTTTGAGCGGGATTCAGGACCAGGAAAAGCGTCTGACCTGGGCAGATGAGCTGTTTGGTCTTGTTGAATTGGCCGGCTCCGTTTATTTTCTTGGAACTGCGTGTGCCCTGCCTTTGCTGAAACTCTGGGGCGGATAATTCAAGGTCTTGTTTGGCAAGGAACCCTTATGCGATGGCCTTATCTTTGGCTTGTATGGATCATTTGGCTCGGATGGGTTTCAGAAACGTCGGCTCAAACCTTGACGGTAGGCCCGGTTCCAGGCTGGGTGCAAACCCACGATGCAACGTCAGCATCGGTATCTGATTTTGATGGTCCGGTGACTTACCTGCTGGTGGATCGTCAGGATTCCTTTGTGGGTACGGTTCCCCAAGCTTATTTTCGGCTGGTGGGTCGCATTAATAATCCGGCTGGGCTCGATGAGTTGAGTCAGATCATGGCCGAATTTGATCCCGGCTTTGAAAAGGTGATCGTTCATCACATCAAAATCAAGCGTGACCAGACCACGGCTGTCATCCCTGTGAAGCCAGGTGATTTTGAAATGATCCGTCGTGAAAAGGACAGTGAACGACAGATTTTTGATGGCACGCTCACCGCCTCCTACCTTCTGCATGATCTGCGCGTCGGTGACATCGTGGACTTCGCCTATACGCTGACCGGTCAGCAACCTTTGCTTGGAAAAAAATTCAGCGGCCGCCATGATTTGAACTGGAACGTTCCCGTGCTGGAAGCTCACGTTCGTCAAATATGGCCTCTGGATGCGCCGCTGCAGTGGAAGGTCACTCGGTCGGATATTGCCGTCCAGCAACGTGTAGAAGGTTCGCAGCTGATCACGCAATGGACAGGGCGCAAACTGCAGCCTCATCTGGAAGAAGATCAAATCCCCGCGTGGATGGATCCGATGGATAGCTTTGCGTTCAGCAGCTGGCAAAGTTGGGAAGAGGTGGCTCGCTGGGCCTTGCCTTTTTATCAGGTGAATGCAGCCAGTGAGTTGGCCGTGGAAGATATGGCTCAGCGTATTCGCGAGCGTGTGCGCGAGCCCAAGGCACGGATTGAGGAAGCGATTCGTTTTGTTCAGGATGACATTCGCTATGTGGGGATCGAACTAGGCTCTGGTTCCATTGTCCCAAGGCAACCGGATGAGGTCTTGCGACGCCGATTCGGCGATTGCAAGGATAAGACTTTGCTGCTGTCGCGGCTCATTCAAAAGCTCGGTTACGAGGCTTTCCCCATCCTGGTTCGCAGTGAAGGCGGTCAGGAACTGGATAAAATTCCGCCGACACCGTTGGCCTTCAATCATGTGATTGTAGGTGTGAAACATCCCGAGACGGACATCGTCTATTGGGTGGATGGCACCATGCAGCATCAGGGTTTCAAATTGGAAACGCGAGATTATGCGGGTCTGTATCAGGGCCTTCCGCTCCGCCCCGGTTCGAAAGAACTGCTGAAACAGGATTCCAAACTCACACCCTTGGGCCGCATCGAATATAGCGAACACTATGCAGCGCAGGATTTGAATGAACCTTTGGTGCTCACCATTCGCAGCAAATTTTCGGGATGGCAGGCCGAGAAAATGCGAACCGAGCTCGCGTCCCAGGGTTCTGTGGTGCTGAGCGATAGTCTGGCCAATTCCATTAAAAAAATGTATCCCGAAGCTCAAATCCAGCAGGATCCTGTGTTTCGCGATGATCGTTTCACCAATGAACTGACGGTTGAGGAGCGTTACGCCATTCCTGGTTTATGGCGTTCCTCCGAAGACGGCACCTGGCGATTGGATGTGTCAGCAGCGGCTTATATAGCGCAGTACCTTACGCAGCCGCATAAGGTGAAGCGTACCCATGCTGTGGCGCAGATGCATCCCCTGCAGATCACGCATCGGCAGACGATTGAGATTCCATCCGATTGGTCGATGCCTTCTGCTGAGCTTGAGATCCTGAACGCTGGTTTTCGCTATCACATGAACCAGACTTTTCAGGATGGTGTCATGAGCTTTGCCCATGAATGGGAAAGCCTCCAGGATCATGTGAACGTCAGTGATCTGGCCGAGTATCTGCAGGACGTAGAGTTGGTTCAGCAGGAACTGGGGCGGTATGTGAGCTACAAGCCCAAGGGCTCGCCTTCGGTATGGGAACGATTTACGGTAGCCTTTCCGCAGATCCTGGGACTTTTTATTTTGTTCCTCGTGGCGATTGGCTGGCATTTGCAGAGCGATGATTGGGTGGATGGGCGCATGCTATGGCCGTATCGGTCCCTCTATTTCATGACCATCATGCTGATTCTGAGCAGTGGGGCTTTTGCTTTATTCTGGTATGCCGATGCCGATCGTCGGATGCGGCGTACGGGGCGCAGTATCGCACCCCGGTCCCTCATGTGGCTGTCGCTCGGCATCTTTGCCGCTGCCCTGGCCAGTCGCGGCATCCAGGTGCTGATTGATCCGTCAACCTTTCAGGAGGCCCCCTGGCCATTGCTGGCGGTGATCCCCATTTTGCATCTGCTGTGGGCCGTGTTCATGCTCCGCCTGCTAACCCGCGAATTTCCTGAACAAGGCTGGCGCCAATGGCCGTCCTGGATCTTCGGTCCGCTCTATTTTCAAAGCAAAATGCAGCATCTGGCTGTGCCTCTTCGTCCTGAGACAGCAGCCCCTTTGATCGAGCCCTTGTCGACCGACCCTATGTTATCATCAAGTCGTCTGCATCCGGCCGAAGAGGGCCATGAACCACGTTCTGAGGGAGTCTAAGTCTTGCGTCAATTCTGGTCATGTCTCGCTTTTATCATGCTCGGCATTCTGCCGCGGGTCACCTTTGCCCAGGATAAGGTCAAGGAACAGAAACTGGTTCTGGCCATCGGTGTCGGCAATTTTGAAGATCAACGCTGGCCGAATCTGAAGTACGTGGAGAAGGATGCGGCGTCTGTTTATCAGTCCTTGAAAAATAACTTCGACGGCGGCTGGCTGCTGACACCCCAAAGCACAGGCCAGGCTGTGACGCGACGCAGCGTTCTGGATGCGATCGCCCAGCTTGAAAAGGAAAACCGCAGCGAGAACGATACCATCGTTATTTATTTTTCCGGACACGGCACGCTCGCCAGCGGCCCCCGTCCTGAAAGCGGTGGGCTCGGCCTACGAAAGTTCCTGGTGATGGGTGATACCAAATTCAATGATCCTGAAGACACCGCTTTGGGCATCGATGAACTGCTGAGTCGTTTCCAAAAATTGCGTTCCCGTCGCAAGGCTCTCATCATCGACTCCTGCTATGCCGGGGGTGGGAAGGCCTATCTTACGCCGCAGATCATGAGTATCCTGGCTCAGCAAAAAGCTGGCGCGATGCAGGAGCCGCCGGATAATGTGGTCGAGAGTGCCGCAATATACACCGCCAGTGCCTGGGCCGAGGAAGCGCGTGAGAGTGAAAAGCTCGGGCATGGTGTTTACACGTATTTTCTTCTGGAAGGCTTTAAATCCGATTTGGATGGTGACGGTGCCGTATCGATGTCGGAAGCCCATCAGTATGCCAGCAACCGCGTGATTGCCTATACGCAAAACAGCCAGCATCCTACCGCGAAAGTGGAGTTTGTGGGCAAGGATCCCGTGATTGTCTCGGGTAAATCCACCAAGGTCGGGGCTTCGATCCTTTATGCCTGGCAATGGAGCCTGCGAAAATACGAAGTGTTCGTCAACAAGTCCCCCATTGGAACTCTGCAGCAGGGTGCGGTGCCGATTCCTGATGGCAAGCATCAGCTGGTGATTATGGACCCCGTAACCAAAAAGGTGGTTCTGGATCGCGTCGTGGAATTTGAAAAAGGCCGCGATTATTCGCTTTCTGAACTCTTTGTCAGTCAACCTACCCATCACATCACGTTTGGTCCCACGGCCATGCAGTTTCTGGCCAGTGATCTGAAAGACCGTTGGTCGCCCAAACCCTGGGCCGGCTGGCATATCAACTATCAGAAGGATGAGGCCTGGCGGGATTTCAACCTGCATCTGCAACTGGCCCAGTATGCGGCCCGACGTCAGGACGTTATCATCGACCTTGAAGACGACGGGACTGGCCTGAGTCTCGATACGACCGATCAGGACATCAGTGCGCAAAAAATCAGCGTGGCGCTCGGCAAGCATGAAGAAATCAGCTGGCTTTCGCGGCGTGCGGCGGGCATTCAAACCCGCTGGCAATGGCAGGCTGGGCCGGAAGTGCTGCTCGTCAATCGAGCCTTGAGCGTTTATGGCGACCGCGATTTCAAGGAAAAGCAAACGGTCGGTGGCCTGACGTTCGGCCTGTCGCTGCACAGTGTGTTTCTCTATCCGCATATTGATTTAAGTCTGGGCACCAACGTCGATGCGCTGCAGGATGTCTTCATGGATAAAAATGTGGCGTTGACGTCCGTCTTTTATTTGGGGCTCGGCAGCAGCTGGTAAGGGGAAGCCTGGATCCTGGGATCCAGGCCGGATGCTTAGCGGGAAAGTTTACGCTGGTTGGGTTCTGTCATCATCTGCAGGGCAGCCAGCGGACTGATGATGCCCGAACCAAAGTCGAAATCAAACTTGGGTTCCATCGAATAGAGCAGGAGCGATTTCAGATCTGCCAGGGACATACGACCCGTATTCTGCAGGATCAGGGCAATACTGCCTGCGGCATGCGGCGTCGCCATCGATGTGCCGGACATGTAAGCATAGCCATTGCCGGGCATGGCTGAATAGATATCCACACCTGGTGCCGCCAAATCCGGTTTGAAAACATTCAACACATTCTTATTGATACGCCAGTAGTTGGGACCGCGGCTGGAGAATTCTGCGACATTGTTGCCTGCGTCGATCGCAGCGACGGACAGCACTTCAGGAAAACCACCGGGCATGCCGTTGGGTGAGGTTCCGCTGTTGCCAGCGGCAAAGACCGGAATGATATCGGAATCAACCCAAGCGATCATGGCGCGATGAAAGGCTTCAAATTCCGCGATATCCGTGATGTTGAACGGGATGTCGAGGCCCCATGAGTTGCTGACGAGATGGGGGAAGTCTTCGGTTTCAGGGTTGCCATCAGGATCATACATCCACTGCATGGCGTTCAGGAGCCAGGCGTCACTCGCACTGCCGGTGGCACTGAAAGCTTTGGCCACATAGAGATCCACATTGGGCGCCATGCCGGTGGTGGCGCCGGCAATCGTTCCCGAAACATGGGTGCCGTGGCCATTGTCATCGTAAGCATAAGCGATGCCGTTCACGAAATCCTTGAACACCACTTTATTCTTCTGTTCAAACTCCGGATGTCGACTTTGAATGCCCGTATCGATCACACCCACCCGTACACCCTGGCCGTTGACGCCGGGAAAATCGGTATGAATCTGTTCTGTATTCAGGCGGCGTAGACCCCAACCTGGATCCATAACCACTGGGGCTTCCTGGGTCACAGGCGCAATGTACTTGCGGGTCTGATTCGGAACCACGCGCTCGACAAAATCCAGCTTTTGCACCTGGGGCAGATCCGCTGATTTCAACTGCATTTCCACGGCGGAAACCAGCCAGAGGTCCTGATATTTTACGGTATCCTTGCTGACGCCCAGAGCCTGGAGCAGCTTGTCGATGCGTTCACTGTTGCTGACTCGTTTGCTGACCATTTGTTGTTTGTGAGCATCCTTGCCCACCACGAGAGTGGCCTGACTTTTAAAGAGAATGATATAGGATTCAGCATGCAGAGCCGCTGTCCATCCCCACAAAACCAGAAATAAGGTCCATCGTTGCATCATAAAAAGGCTCCTCAATTGATGGTCTGAATGACGATTTTTTTACCGGCGGCCTTGGCTGTCTCGAGGGTGTTAAGACCGAGCTTCGTTTTGAAGCTGGTTCCATCGGTCAGAAGCATTTCCACAGCACCCTGATAGCCTTTAGGGAATTTTTCATTGATGAAGGCGCGCATCTTCTGCTTCTGCTCGGCCGATACATTCATAAGCACGCCGGTCTGCGAAAGGGTGGTGGACAGTTTGATGGGAGCCTGGCCAAAATCCAGTTCCTCGTTGCCCAGCCGCACTTTACTGATTGCATAGTGCAGCTTGCCGCCCATAAACTGACCAGCGCGCAGAATGTCCCACTTCATACGGGTCTGTTCGGCAACACGCTCGATCAAAGCCTGCGGACGGGAGAAGAGACCTTCCTCACTCAGATTGCGATCATCGATCTCGTCCATGGAGAGGTCGTAATCCACCATTAACTGAATCTGGTTATCGGGTGGCAGGATGATCGTTCCATCCTTCGGGATCGAGATCATTTCGATCTTGCCGCCCTTATAAGGGAACTTGTGCCGATACGTGGTGCCGTCGGAATTGGTGCGAACGTTGGAGGTGTACGTATAGGCACTCGGGTAAAGTTTGGTGACGATCTGCTCCACACCATCGCCAGTGGGTGAATTATCGTAAGTCACTTCATAGACCCATAGGCCCACTTCATCGACTGTTTCCATGTCGATTTTAGCAAAACCATTGGTGCGGACTCCAGGTTGACCGGGATAGTTCTGGATAGCGCAGTTGCTCAAAAGCAGGCCTGACGCCATACAGCCGAGCAGCGCCCACCCTTGTGGTCTCAATACCATAGCATTCTCCTTCGAGTTGTTTGCATCATAGTAGCCGATGTGAGAGTTGGCGGTCTGTAAAAATAAACTGGATATCGGCGAAGGTTGGCTCAAAAAATAAACGCATGAAATTTCTTTTGTGCAGGTCGCGCGAAACGGCTAGATTCCTCAGGTTCTTTCCTGAACAGGTATAAAGATTTCGCCCCAGGGCATGTCCTGTCAGGATTTCGTGTTCACGTTTCCATCGGCGGAGCAGGCTTTTCCATGCAACATGCAGAACCCCAACGTCAATTGACCCTTCGCGCGGCCATTGCAGGCATGTTGCTCGGTGGGCTCATGAGTCTATCCAATCTCTATGTATCACTCAAAACCGGCTGGAGCCTGGGCGTCTCCATCACAGCCGGGATATTGGCCTTTGCGATCTTTTCTGTCCTCTTGCGACTTCGCATTGTGCGCACGGCCTTTGGCATGCTCGAAAATAATGCGATGCAATCGGTGGCGAGTGCCGCAGGTTATATGACCGGTGGGGGTACGGTGGCGGCCATCCCGGCTTTGATGATGATCACCGGCGAAACCATGGGCGCGTGGCCGATGTTTTTCTGGATCAGCGTGATTGCGATGCTGGGTGTGGTGATGGCGATCCCGATGAAACAGCAGATGATCAACGTGGAGCAGTTGCGCTTTCCCACGGGAACTGCGGCGGCAGCCACTCTGCAGGCCCTGCATGATCATGACGGGGGCGCAGAAAATAAGCAGGCGCGCTATCTGACCATCGCCGGTGTGATTGGGGCTGTCATCGCGTTTCTTCGTGATGCGCACGGACGCTTTATTCCCTTTAATTTACCTGACAAATTCACTTTTCCTGGCAAGTTAGCCGGTCGGCCTTTGGTGGATTACACGTTTGCGATGGAAAGCAGTTTAATCCTGATCGGCGCGGGCATGATCATGGGGTTTCGCGCTGCCTGGAGTATGATGCTCGGCGCTGTGATCAATTATGGAGGCCTTGCGCCCTGGCTTTATGAAAACGGTGTGATTGATGCCAAGCTTGGCTATCGGGTGATCGTTGGCTGGAGCGTTTGGTTTGGTTCGGCCATGATCTTGACCAGCGGGCTTTTGGCCTTTGCCTTCCAATGGAAAACCGTGGTGCGTGCGGTGCGCAGCGTGTCAGCAGCTTTCGGCGGTCAGGGCGAGGACGCCAAGGAAGTGCCCATGAGCTGGTTTTTTATGGGCGTTCTGGTGATCGCTCCCTTCGTCGTGTTTCTGGAATGGTATCTCTTTGACATTAAGATCTGGATGGGCGTTCTTTCCGTGATGCTGAGCTTTTTCATTGCCATCGTTGCCTGTCGAGCCACCGGTGAAACCGATACCACGCCTACGGGGGCCTTGGGCAAGATCACGCAGATTACATTTGGAGCGCTGGATGTGGGCAACGTCACGACCAACCTGATGACGGCCAACGTCACCGGCGGGGTCGGGCTTCATTCCGCGGATTTGCTGACGGATCTGAAAAGTGGTTACATTCTGAAAGCGGATCCCAGACAGCAGTTCTGGGCCCAATTTTTAGGCGTTCTCGCGGGCTCGCTCTTTGTGGTGCCGGCCTATCATCTTCTGATTCCAACCGCCGATGTGCTCGGCACGGATAAGTGGCCCGCACCTGGGGCCCAAACCTGGAAAAGTGTGGCCGAACTTCTGGCGAAAGGCTTCAATAGCCTGCATCCCACAGCTCAGATGTCACTGCTCGTGGGCGGTTTGCTTGGGATTGCTCTGGTGCTTTTGGAACGCTATCTGCCGCGCTGGAAAAAGTATATTCCATCGCCTACCGGCCTGGGTCTGGCCTTTACGATGCCGGCCTATAACACGATTGCCATGTTCATTGGCGCCCTGGTGGCCTTATGGCTCGAGAAGAGCCGACCGACCTTGGCAGAAAAGACAGTGATTCCCGTAGGCTCCGGATTCATTGCCGGCGAGAGTCTGATGGGCGTTCTGATTGCGATTTTGGTTGTGATCGGGGTGCTTTCCTGATCCAACAAGACATGGACATTCCCGGGGAACAGGTGTAAGGATCAAAGTTTGACCGGAAAAACCTTCCGATCCAGCCTGACCTTTTGCCGGGGAGCCTACCCATGGAAAATCGACTTTCTGACTCCTTCGTTGCTACCAGTCTCGATGCTGGACATCAAAATTTAGCCTGGGAACCAGGACCACCTTCGGGTTTCTTAGCAGGTATCGATCTTAAGGCGATCCTTGCCGATCCTGATGCTGCTGAAGTTGTGCCGGAATTGCCGACCCAGGCGCTTTACTATGCCTTGAAACAGCAGGGAGTTGAGGATGCCCTCGATCTCCTGCCCCTGCTCAGTCCCGAGCAGGTGGAACGCATGCTCGACTACGAGGCGTGGTCGCAGGATGAGTTGGTTCCTAAAAAATTCTTTAACTTTTTAAAGCCGTTTGGCGAAATCAGTCGCGAGCAGCTTTACGAGCGCTTTGCTCACCTTGATGAAGAGTATCAGCTGGCCGCGCTGCAGGGATTTTTCCGCGTGCATGAAGTGGAAGATGCTTACGATTTGCCAGAAAGTCTTGCGGAAACGGCCTATCGCATGCCTTGCAATCGCGTCTTCTACGAAATCCTGAGCGAAGATCCCGAGGAGATTGCTTTCCTTGAAGAGCTGATGGAATCGATCCGGGAAAACAATATGCGTTATGCCTATTCCGTCCTCGGTCACGCCAGCCATCAACCTCCAGGTGAAGCCTTGGCTCAGGTCGCCCGCTTCCGTAAAGGTCGTTTGGAAGATGAAGGTTTTGTGAGTTACGAGGAAAGTCTGAGCATTTTCGCGCCGATCGATCCGTCGAATCTGCTGAAGAAGTGGACCGAGAGCGACCGGTCCATGGACCTGACCAGCCTCGCGGTGCAGGGCGGTTCCGGTTTGTTTTTGGACGCTGTACTCCAGGCCGCGCGTGAACAGAATGTCTCGGTGGATGAGCTTTATAATATGCATCAGGGATTTTTGTACTTGGCGAACGCACTGTGTGCTTCGACCCAGGTTGGTCCTGATGATATCGCGGGATTGAATCGCCTGCTGGAACAGGGCAAGGCGCTTTTGAGCCTGGGTCTTGAATACCTCGCTCAAGGTGAATTGGAAACCGGCATTCGGGTGCTGCGGGGCGAGAGTACGCGGACGCTGTTCCGTGTCGGCCTGAGTCTGGTGGACCAGCTGCGCGGCGAGGTGATCAAGCGTCTTGAAGAGATGCGGTGGCCGCGTGCGGATCGTATGCGCCGCTTCTATATCGCCAGGCAGTGGGGCCAGATTCTTTTGGAACTCGATCGCCACTGGGTGACCCACGTGGGTTTGCAGGCCGGTGAGGTCATGAAGGGTCTGTTCAATCGCTTCCCGATGGTGCCGATGCGCATGATGCAGGATCAGAATCGCATCGTGTTTGCGCCGATCATCAACCTGCGGGAATTTTTGCAACTGGAGCGTAATCTTCAGACCATTATGGGTTATCTTTATGCGGCCACATTCAGCGGCCTGCCGTTGAATCAGTCCATCGACCTTGTCCTGCGTGAAGGGGCGATGAACGCCATCCGTAACGCCGGGACGGACAGCAACGTGCCACGGATTTTGGAAGAGTGGAGACACCGCCTCGAAGCCGAGCAAAAAGCCTGGTGGGTGGGCGAACATTCGGGCCAGGACGAAGTCCTGGATGCCGTCATTGATATGATCCATGAGGAATTGCATGGGCTGATCGTTTTGCCTCGCGGCAAGCGTTCGTCCCATGATTCACAGAGTGAGGTGCCAACGACATGAGTGAAGCCAACGATCATTCCGAATTTTTGACCCAGGAAGACTGCGATGCCCTGGCCAAAACCATGGAATCAAAATATGCCATGGCTTTGAAGGGTCGAGGTTTTCAGGTGGAAGCCGAAGTCAAAGGCCGCGGCGTCTTTGTGAAAGTCGTTCTCTCGAATCATGACAAGAGCTACTACTACCCGGTGGAAGCCCGCGTTCTTTATGAAAAAGAGGAACTGCAGAAGGGCGAAGCCGCGCTTTTCCTGCTCGATTACATCGATACTTATTTTGAAGAGTATTTGACTCAGGAACATGAGGACGTTTATCTGCCGATCGACTGGGCTGACTATCAGTATGAAGCGGTCGATTTTCAGATGCGCGGTCAGATTTTGAATTTGAAACTGGAAGAGATGGCGGAACAGCTGCTGAAAAGCGACTCGGCTGCGATGCATTGATGATGGAATAGGCGGACGGCTCCAGAGGTCAGGACCTGAGCAGGTCCTGATCAGTTCAGGAGCCGGTTGCTGTTCGAGCGGTATTGATGATCTTGCCGCCGTCGTGGAGTGAAACCATGTTTCGACCCTGGTGTTTCGAGTCGTAAAGGGCAGCATCCGCGCGGGCCATGGCTTCGGAATAGGTTTCCTTGCCGATTTGAATCGTCGCCACACCGCAACTCAAGGTTGTGGGAATGTGCTTCTCTTCAAAAATCATGACTTCATCCTGCACGGCCTGACGAAGTTTGTTCGCGGCGATGGCAGCATTTTCAAAGGTTGCCGCGGGCAAAATCACCAGAAATTCCTCACCACCGTAACGGCAGCAGACGTCAGTCTTGCGGAAAGTCTGTTTCATGATGCGCGAGACATTTTTCAAAACATAGTCACCGGCCTGGTGACCATATTTATCGTTGATCTTCTTAAAGAAGTCGATGTCACACATGACGACCGAGATATGATAACGCTCATTCTCAGGCAGGGCTTCCATGCGGGAGACCTGGCCGGTCAGGTATTCTTCGAAATAGGCGCGTGTAAAGAGGGTGGTCAGTGGATCCGTGATCGACTGAATCGCCTTGTCCTTATACTGATCCTGCAGATTGGTTTCTGCCGTCACGTCGCGTAACAGGAGGAAGAAGCCCAGCTTCTGACCCGTGCTTTGCTGCACAAAGGGATAAATGCCCAGGATCAGGTTCAAGGTCTCGTTTTCAGGTTTGCCTGCCAGATGACCCCGAACTTCATCGATCCGAATGGGACTGTCGTATTCAAGGAGTTCCTTGAAGCCGATGGTCTTGCCATCCAGGGAGAAGTTAATGATGGAATCAAGGCTGTCCGCTTTCAGGAGCTGACGGAGCTTCTGCCCCGTCACCTGCGCGAGCATCTGATTGGCTTTGACAACGCGACCTTGGGCGTCGATCACCATGTAGGCGTCCAGCAGTACTTTGACGAAATGCTCAAAACGCGCAAATTCCGTCGTAATGCTTTCGAGGTTGTCTAAACTTTTTACCGCTTCTGACATGCCCGCACCTTTTTAGGACCGCTTCTTCAACTTCAATTCCTGCGCTTCTCTAAGCCGCCAGGAACGCGAAATACTCTTCTTCCATCTCTTCCAATTCCATGTCGGCACCACAGGAGGAACACTTTACAGGTTCAAGACCAGCATCCGGATTCTCGGGAAGATTTTTACCAGCTTCAAACAGTATATCTTCTTCATGACCACATTCGTCACAAACATAACAACCATAAACTGAGCGGATATCCGCATTGCCCTTGAAACTGGGTATCATATTGATCTGCATGACGATTTCACCAGTGCACTCTTCGAAGATGATGCTCCGCTGATCCTTCTGCAGGTCCCGCATGAAGTTGATCCAGCTACGAACTCCGCAGCTATTGACCGAATCCACGTTCTTGAAATTAAAGACGACTTGTTTACCCAGCTTGGGGAGTAATTGACTCAGATGAACCTCCGCCTCGGCGTCGATCGGCCCGGCATAGTTCACATGGTCCCATCCATCTTTCTGGACGATTTGTATGCTAATCCCCATGAAATCCCTCTCAGTATCCCATCGCTGGCACAACACTAGTAGCAGGATCGGATTGAAACATGATTCCTTGAGGCAAAAAAGAAAAGGTCGCACAGGGCGACCTCGGTAAGATTTTTAACTCTCTGGAATTATTTGCCTTCTTTGAGGTAGGGCGAGGATTCCAGATATTCTTTCAAGCGGGCTTTGATTCCCTCGGCTTCAGCTTCGGTGAGAAGATCCTTACTCATGGCCGTATTCAACTGCTTGAAAAAGCTTTCCCAGAGTAATGGCATCTCATAGTTACGACTCGTCAGAAGTTCTTCAATCGGATCGCCGGTGGTCGTTTTGGTGATTTCCCAACGACCGTCGTTCTTCATGATGATTTCCGCTTCGTTGATCGCTCCGAAGAGGTTGTGTTCGTTCGCCAAACTCTCCTGATAAGCACCCACCAGGAAGAAGCCCAGGTAGTAGGGCTTCGCCGAGGGGGAGTGCAGATCCAGCACGTTGCGCATGTCGCGGCGGTCGATGAATTTCTCCAAACAACCATCCGAATCGCAGGTGATGTCGACGATCGTGGCCTTGTGCGTCGGCTTCTTCTCATGGTGCGACAAAGGAATCACGGGGAACAGCTGATCGATCGACCAGGAATCCGGGATGGACTGGAAGATCGAGAAGTTCGCCAGGAACTTGCTCACCATGCGTTGCTGCAGGTTCTCGAATTCTTCGGGCTGGTGCTTTTCGTAGGACGAAAAGAACAGGGCCCGACGGCAGATGCGGTAAAACAGCTGCTCGGCATTCGCGCGATCCTGCAGGGTCACATAACCCAGGTTGAAGAGCGTGAACATCTCTTCATAGTATTCGATCGCATCATGGTAGTACTCGACGAAGTTCTTCCGGTTGACGTTATCCAGGATGTACTTCAGCTCGGCCAGACCCTTGTGCGAACCATTCTTTTCCTGTGGAAAGAAGTCGTATTCACCGACCGCGGAAAAGCTTTCGGTGCTTTGGACTTCCCGAATGTCCGTAATCACGATGGAGTGATAGGCCGCGATCACGCGACCGGATTCGGTCACGATCTGGGGGCTTGGCACCTCTTCGTTCTTACACACTTCGCCGATCTCGTAGATCACGTCGTTGGCCAGCTCCTGGAGGGAGTAGTTGGCGCTCGACGCGAACGAGGTTTTACTGCCGTCATAGTCCACGCCCACGCCGCCACCGATGTTCAAACACACAGGTTTGAAGTTCATCTTGTGGACCTTGGCGTAAACGCGCGAGGCTTCCTTGATCGCGTTTTTAATACGCTTGATCTCGGTCACCTGGGAACCAATGTGGAAGTGCAGCATATACAGACGATCGCGCAGGTTGGCTTCGTCCAGCATCTTCAGACACTGCAGCACTTCAATGGTGGTCAGACCAAATTTCGACGATTCCCCGGACGACTTCGCCCATTTACCGGAACCGCGGCTGTAAAGCTTCACACGGATACCAATATAAGGACAGTGTTTGGGATCGGTCTTCGCTTGATCCAGGATCATCTGCAATTCATCCGGTCCTTCGACGACCAGAACCGCATTCTTGCCCATGGCGTTGGCAACGAACCCGAGGTCGATGAATTCGCGGTCTTTGAAACCGTTACAGACAAACAGAGCATCAGGGCTCAGATCGTAGGCGAGGGCCGCGATAAACTCGGGCTTGGAACCAACTTCCAAACCATAGTTATACTTCAGGCCGCATTCCACGATGCTGTCGATAAATTCACGGCGTTGGTTCACCTTAAAGGGGAACACCGCGCGGTGGCTTCCTTGATAGTTGTATTCCCACATCGCATCCTTGAACGCGGTGTGGAGACGGGCGATCTGATTCTCAATAATCTGCGGAAAACGCATGATCATTGGCGCATGAATGCCCAGCGACTTGGCCTTGCTGATAGCTTCAGGCAAATCGATAAACAGATGTTCTTCACCTGTGGGGTGGCAGACGACATTGCCGTTGTCAGCAATGCTAAAATAGCCGGCGCCCCAGCCGTCGATGCCGTAGAGTTCGCGAGCTTCCTGTATCTGCTGGATATTCATACGCTTTTCCCCGCCAAAAGAGACCTAAAGTAGCGATACTTTAGTGAATCGCTAGCAAATTGCAAGCCTTAATACCCCCTGGGGAAAAAATGATTTCAACCCAGCTCCAGCGCCTTGTCAGAGGCTGCGGAACCCACTAAGCTGCCCTCCGTAAGTCGTTAGGAATATACAGTTCAACTTCGAGGTCAAGCGTGGCAAGGAAGGAACCCACCCGATGAGTCTTCGCCTATCGTCTGGATTTTGTCAGGGCATGCGTCTCGAAAATCCTGCATCCGTGACTCGTCCCACCGCCAGTCGGGTGAGAAGCGCCATTTGGAATACATTGCAGTTGCGACTCCCAGGCGCGCGGGTTTTGGATATTTGCGCCGGCTCTGGTGCGGTCGGGATTGAAGCGCTGAGCCGCGGGGCGAGCCGGGCGACTTTCGTTGAACAGGATAAAGCCGCCTTGAAAGCTCTGCAGCGCAACCTTGCCGAAGTGGAAAGACGGGCGAAAAACCAGGGTCTCACGGTCGGGATTCAGGTGCTGGGCAAGGCTGCAGAACAGGCCCTCACCCAGTGCCCGACCGAGGGTTTTGATATCCTGTGGATCGATCCGCCGTTTGCCATCATCAGCGAACTCCTGCCACGACTCGTCTCTGAACTGAACCGACTCGGTGCCGAGGACAGCACGCTGGTCGTGGAAAGCGATAGCGCTGACCTGGAAAAAATTCCTGCCCTGCTCGATCCCACTGGGCAAGGAATGTGGGATCTCCACAAGCAAAAAGCCTATGGTAAAATTGGGGTGAGCTTCTTTAGCAAAAGAAAGAACGTGGCATGAAAACATCCAGCAAAGTCGCCATTTTTCCGGGGAGCTTCGATCCCTTCACTATCGGTCACCAGCAGATCGTCGAGCAGTCGCTTGATCTTTTTGATGAGGTGATCATTGCCATCGGTCAGAGTGCGACCAAGGTTCCGCTGCTCAGCACCGAGCTGCGGCTGGAAGCGCTCCGGGAAACCTTTGCCCAGAGCAAAAGGGTCAAGGCCGAAGCCTTCTCAGGTCTGGTCGTTGACTTCGCCCGTCAGCGAGGGGCGCGTTTTCTGATTCGCGGCCTGCGGAACGAAACCGACCTGGCGTTTGAATTGCCGATGGCCCACACCAACCGCTGTCTGGCCAGCGACATTCAAACGGTTTTTCTGCCGACATCCCCGGAACGCGCCTTTATCTCCTCGACCCTGGTGCGTGAAATAGCCAAACATCGCGGAGATTTTGCTGCTTTTGTGCCGGAATCCTTCGCGCGTCGCATGAAAGCAGCCCATCCCTGATTTTGGGTATGGTCATACATACCTGGAGCACTTGACCTGGATTCTAAAATCGTTTCTAATGGGAGAAGGTTCAATTCGCCAAACCGAAAAGATAGTTTAAGGGTCACCGACCTTTAGCATCTGAAAGCTATTCATACCTGGCAATGGGAGAGTCGATGAAGAAGGTTGAAGCAAACCGTTACCCCCATTCGGCAACCTTGTTCAGATTCTGCAAAGAAGCGCTCGAGATACGTTACGACGGCAACGTCAAGGTCATCGATCAGGACGTCGGTGCCATCCTCGGTTACGATCCAGCCGACTGCAGCCACTGGAAAAAGGGTAAGAAGAATATCCGCTCGCTGAGCACGCTGCGCAGCATCGCGGATCATCTGAACGTCGATGAATCCCTGCTGATCGACATCACCTCGGGCAAGGTCTCGCTGGATGAAGCGGTCTTTGAATTCCGCGGCTACGGCCAGTTCACTCTGAGCGGCAAGCCCCTGGAAAGCCTGAAAAAGGAATACTTCAAGAACCCAGGCAAGTGGCAGTCCTCGGGTCAAACCTCGGCCTTCGAAGAAGTCTTCGATATCCAGCGTTATGCTGTGGTCCGCCTGGCCGAAGATATCATTCATAATGGTGGCTTCACCGAAGCTCCTATTTATATACCTGAGATCCTCCGCATGTTCCCAGCCATCCAGCTGGCCACTCGCGTGGAGCAGGAAGAGCCCTTCACCGTTCGTCATGAAGGCGAAGGTCGCGATCTGAAGAGCACCATCGTCAGCCGCGAATCAGAAACCCGGCCTTACATTCGCTTTATTGCCGCCAAGACGCTATTCAAACACCTGGTAGCCAGTCAGTATCCTGATACCGGCATGTTTGCCAACAGCCCGGCCGAGATTCTTGATATCCAGTCCAACATCTTCGCTGGTGCCCTTTTGGTACCTGGCGACATGCTGCGGCGCGAAGTGGATCGCATCGATACTTCGTTTGATCTACTCCGTCAGCTGGCGGATATGTTCTGGGTCTCCAGGTCGCTTATGAATCAGAGATTGCGGGATTTCCTCGAATTCCATAATTGATTGTTGAAACGTGAAAACGAACAGCCCGCTTCCTCTCGAAGCGGGTTTTTTTATAAGCAGATTCGTGGTTTCCACCTCCTCCCCCATATTTGTCCCGATCATTCATGACCTGCCGGCTAAAGTTAAAACCCACTCAGCCGAAACTTAACTGGAATGCCGAGAGTGTAATAATACCCTCAGGACGGGATAGATGAGCCAGCTGTTTAGACTCAAAAATGGAACTGTGCTGCTGTCGACGGAAGCGCCTGGCGGTATCTATAATTCCAGCCAATTGAAGAAAATCGCCGAGTTATGCTCCAAGGAGCTGGCGATCGTCAAAGCGACTGAAGATCAAAGGCTGGCCTTATTCGTCAAAGAAAGCGAAGTCGAGAACGTTGCCAAGCAATTGCGGGCCATGGGTCTTGGCTTCCGTCATTATCAAGATAGTCTGCATCAACCCGTATCCTGCCTGGGCGAACTCTGTGAAGAACATGAGCAGCCCGCTATGGCCACGGCCATGGAGATTACCAAGGAAATTGCGAGCATTCAGCTGAGTGCATCTTTGAAAATTGGGGTGAACGGTTGTGCCCGTTGCTGCACGCCTTGCCATACCCTGGATATTTCTGTTGTGGGCGATGCCAGCGGTTACCGCATCAGTCTTGGTGGAAAAACCAAGCAAATGCCCGAATTTGCCAGCTATTTTGCCGAGGGCGTACCGCCGAAGGAATTGCCGAAGCGGCTGAAGGCTGTGATTGAAGCTTATAAGAGCCTCGCGGAAGACGGCGAAACCCTGCATGACGTGATCGAACGCTGCGGGGTTACGGATTTTGTCCAGGCCCTGGCTCCTTATAGTCAGGATGCGGCCCAGCGGGAAGATCCCTTTGCCAAGGAAGCCAGCGGTGAATCCTTGGATGATCTGGCGATCATGGAGGACAGCTCACTCGACGACGTGTCTCTGGATGGCGAATCTCTGGATGCTGAATCTCTGGACGACGCATCGTTGAACATGGAGTCACTCGACGCCGATGAGTCGCTGAGCGACGAGTCGTTGGAGACGGAAACTGCGGACTCTGCGGATGATGAAATTCTAGATTTTGAAGATGCTACGCCGGCCGCTGATCTGGAAATGGATCTGGCCGTTGAAGATGACTTGAGTGTTGTCGATGACCAGTTCGATGAAGGGACTCTTGAAGAAATCCCCATTGATAAAGCTGGCCATGGATCGCTTGAGGATGACTTGTCTCTTGGCAACGATGATGTTGCATTGGACATGAACGACGTTGATTTTACCGAAGACAGCGTGACGTCGTCTAACGATGACAGTCTGCTTGATGATACCCTGGAAGATGAGTTGAGCCTCGATCCAACTTCGGCCGTCGCGGAAGATGACATCGATCTGAATGCGCCGGAACTCGACGTGGCTGATGACGTGGTCGAAACTCTGCCGGAAACTTCGGACATGGAACTCGACGAGTCGATCTCCATGGAAGACGATCTGCCGGAAGACCTGAGCGCGGACCTTGGTGACGACCTTGATGACAGCAGCATGGACCTGGCGGAAACTCCACTGGACGAAGATCTGGAAGGTATTCCAGAATTGGATGAAGATCTTTCTCCAGAAGACGTGCCCGCACCGACTCTGGTGGCTCAAGCGCCTGCACCGGCTCCCGTAGCGGCCACGCATGATGAATTCGGTGAGGAGCTGCCGGCGGATGTCGCCGACCTTTCCGATGAAGAAGAAAGCCAATTTGAAGAAAAGCTTCAGGCCTCGATCGATGAAGAGAGCCGCATGATTGCCAAAGCTGACCCGGATTCCAATGTCGGTGATCGCGAAGCCGCGCTCAGCTTTTTGGAAAGTCCCGAAGCCATGGACGACGACCTTGAGGCCATTGAACTTGATGACGCCACCCTGGAAGAGCCGCTGGCTGTCGATGATGAGCTGGAAGAAATCAGCAGTGACGATGAACTCGAAATCCTCGGGGATGATGAGTCCCTCGATACCGATGCGGATACGTTGAGCGTGGCCGATGAAGAACTCGAACCCATCAATGAACCGATGGAAGAGTTCCCTGAACCGGGTCCGAGCGAGCTGGCGCATATCAAATCACGCCAGGTCGGACAGAAACTGCAGGGTTCTTCGACCCGTCAGCAATTTAAAGTCAGTGCCATTGCATTCCAGGACGAGCACATGCGCGTCACCTTCGATACCAGTGCCTATGTGGATTTCGATCTGAGTGCTTTGGGTCTGGGTGAGGAACGTAGCTTCCGACTGGGTGTCCAGAACGTTTCTGTGACCAGCACGAGCGAGGGTTACATACTCGAAGTTGACGGGATGCGACTTTTCCACCCGAAAACCAGTCTCCCTGCGGCTTCGTGAACTTCCGCCCTTGCCTAGCCTGACTTCGATCACTATGGTAAACCTTAATGATGAGAATCCTTCTCAACATGTCTGAGCAGACACATTGAGGTAATCATGACCCTCGGCGAACTCAAAAAAGGCCAGAAAGCCAAAGTCCTGCAAGCTCCTGTGTCACAAGGCACTGGCGAGCGTTTGCGGGAATTCGGCTTTGTTCCTGATGCCATTCTGGAAATTCTGGCTGAGGCTCCGTTTGGAGGCGATCCCATCCTGGTCATGATTCACGATACCAGAGTCGCCGTTCGACGCGATGACGCCCGTGGCATTCAGGTTTCTCTCCTTCAACCTTAAGCTGAGTCCCACGATGTCAGAAACGCAAGCCAGTCTTCCCACGCTTGTCCTGGTTGGCAGTCCCAACTGTGGCAAGACGGCTTTATTTAATGCCCTGACCGGTCTGAACCATAAGGTTGCCAACTATCCGGGCGTAACGGTGGACTGGGCAGAAGCCCTGAGCCGCAAACAATTTGGCCCGGCTATAAAAATCCTCGATCTGCCAGGAACCTATAGTTTGAATCCGCAGAGTGATGATGAGCTGCTGACGAAGCAGATCATTCAACGCGAAGGCCACTATCCGATCCAGGCCGATGTGCTGGTCTGCGTGGCCGATGTCAATCACCTGAGTTTACACCTGCGTCTGGTGATGGAAGTGATAGCCCTAGGCCAGCCGATGGTTCTGGCTATCAGCATGGTGGATCAGGCGGAAAAATTCGGCACCATGCCGGATCTGAAAGAATTGGAGCAGGCGCTTGGCATTCCCGTGCGTGCGGTCAGTGCTTTAAAGAATCGCGGTCTGCAGGAACTGATGGACACGATTCATGAGGTGCATGCGAAGTCGATTCAACCGCGAACTCTGTCCCTGCCGCAGGAACCTGTCGGTCGCATTCATTTTTTGAATAATCTGCTGCGCAAGGTCCAACCCAACGCCATGAAGCGCGGGTCGGGATGGACCGATCGCATCGATCGATGGCTTTTGCATCCATGGTTGGGACCGGTCGCTTTGATGTTGGTTTTCCTTCTGATCTTTCAGGCCATTTTTTCGTGGGCGAGCCTGCCTCAGGATTGGATTGAAGGCGGCATGGGGAACCTCGGTGTCTGGGCCGGCGGATTTTTGCCGGATGGACTTTTGAAAAGCCTGATCGTCGATGGTCTTATCAGTGGTGTCGGTGCGGTGGTCGTCTTCCTGCCCCAGATTCTTATTCTGTTTTTCTTCCTCCTCATCCTGGAAGATTCCGGATATATGGCACGCGCGGCTTTCCTCCTGGATCGCCTCATGCGCGGGGTGGGGCTGAATGGGCGTTCAGTGTTGCCGCTGGTTTCCGGTTTTGCGTGTGCCATTCCCAGTATCATGTCAACGCGCATCATGGGATCGCGCCGCGAGCGTTGGGTCACGATTCTTATTACGCCGCTGATGACCTGTTCGGCGAGGCTTCCGGTTTATACGCTATTAATCAGCGCCTTTATTCCTGAACGGCACATCTTTGGCTTCTTGAATCTGCAGGGATTTGTGCTGTTTGCTCTGTATGTCGGCGGCATCGCGTCAGCTCTGATGGTGGCGTGGGTGATTCAAAAGTTTGGCTGGGTCGGTGGTGCCAGTAGTTTTGTAATGGAGCTGCCCACCTATCGTTGGCCCACGAGCTTGAACGTCATCCGTGGACTTTATGATCGCGGCCTGGCGTTTCTTACGCGCGCGGGTACCTTCATCATGTCGGTGGTCATCATCCTGTGGTTTCTGTCGACCTTTCCGCTGCCGCCTGACAATGCGACCTTGCCAAGCATTCATTATTCGTTTGCGGGTCAAATGGGGCAATGGCTTGAACCCATCTTTGCTCCGCTCGGTTGGAATTGGAAAATAGTTGTCGCTTTGATTCCGGGATTCGCCGCCCGCGAAGTTTTGGTGGGTGCCCTGGGCATGGTCTATGCGATCGATCATACCATTGCTGATGAGCAGCAGATTACGGCGTTATCATCGATACTGTCTCATGAATTAACGCTGGCTGCTGCGGTCGCACTCCTGGTCTGGTATGTGTTTGCTCCGCAGTGTTTTGCAACTTTCGCCGTCATGCAAAAGGAAACACGTTCCTGGCGGATGACAGCGGCTGGATTCTTTTATCTTTTGGCCCTGGCTTATATGTTTGCGTGGATGGCCCACGGTTTGACGGAAGCCCTGGCCTGAAGGAGCCCTTATGCAGCCTTGGGATTATTTGGTTTTTGTCCCGGTGATTGGCGCGGGTTATTATCTTTGGCAAAGCCGTCGCAAAAAATCCTCCTGCGGGTCCTGCTCGTCGTGTCCGGCGACTCAGGGTTGTGGCAGCCGTGAGGATAAGGGCAAAAAAGTTACGCGCCTTTAATTTTTTTCGGGGATGCTGCGTGGCCCAAAGCCCGGATCATCCTTCCGCTCGACCTCGATGCCCCGGGGCTGCCAGGTCCCATCTTCCGTGCAGACCCTTTGATCATTGACACTGCGAACCCAATAGACGCGACCGACCGTGATGTCATCACAGGCCGGCAGCTCTTCTTCACTTTCCAGGGAATCCAGGGCAACCGCAGTGGGACGGCTGTCCCGAGTGGTTTTGCAGGCTGATAGCAGAGCCAGATTCATGATCACGAACGCCGTGAGACGCATGCGGTTCCTCCCAGAAAACCAGGGCGGAACCCTGGCGGTCTAATCCTGATGGGGCTTTTTCTTAAAAATGGTACCCGAAGACGTCACCGGAAGCATCAGGAAGCTGTTCTGAGCAAAGAATTCCGTAAGGTGCGGATAACGACCTCGCGATTGATAAGCCCAGAAAAGCTGGCGACGCGGATGCCGATGATTGAACAGCATTTCAAGAACGCCGATCTCTTCATCACTGAGGTTCTTTTCCTGTTTTTGTTGCAGAAGCAGTTCCACCGAATCACGCAAGCGATGATCGAGTTCAATGTGCTTATGCCGGGCTTCGAGGATATCAACCTTTTCCGTCTCTTCCTCGAACAGGGTCTGGTAGTGATGCCAGGCACTGGCCAGAAGGCTCAAGGTGGGAATCCGCGTTCCAAAGTGACGAACGACGATCAGCACTTGATCCACGGGATGAGTGTCGACCAGAATCTTGGCATCGCGTTCGGCGTTGAGAATTTCCTGATCGTTGACATCATCGCGGCCTTCCATAAACGCTTCCAAAATGCGTTTCCAGGTCGGCAGGGGATGCTTGATGGTGGGGGTGATGTCGCTTTGATGTTCACGATCATGCAGATAACGGACGTTGCTTTCGCGCTTGAAGGGGAAGAGCACCGCATCGTGACTCGTCACATCCTTGTCGAAATTCAACTGCCACAGATGAATGTTATACTGCAAGCCAATTCGCAGGGATTGACGGCCTTTGGGCTGCCCTGAGTCATGCACTTTTACATGCACGATATTGCGATCGATAAGATTTTGCATGGCCGCATGAAGAACTTCCTCCTGCTCCCCGACCAGCGACGCGAATTCCTTTTCGGTCGTAATCAGTTCGTGCATGTTGGACACAGCACAATTCAGAAGATAGAGGCAAATACTGTATTCACATGAACCGAGTCGTGCCATGGCCAGCACCTTGAAGCCTGACTCGGTCATGAAAGTTTGAAATGGCATGGGGCCTCCTTTCCCATTGAGTTCTCTCGAAAGAGCCTGATTCCTGCGCGAACAATAATGTCATAATGTCTTGTTCCGCGTGGATTGTCCAGCGCGGAGCGAATTCCGGACTTACGGAGCCGCAACACGCCACCGGGCAAGCAGTTCATCAACCTGAACCTGTTGACCTGTTGCCACAAGGACTTCATCGATAGTCCCTGAACGACTGGCTTGCACTTCGAATTCCATTTTCATGGATTCAAGAATGGCAACGATCTGCCGCTCTTTAACATTATCACCTGTTTTTACCAGAACTTTCACAACTTTTCCTGGCACGGGGGCGCAAATGTCAGCACTTTGTGCGGAGGAGCGGCCCGAAGCCAGGACGTCATCGGGTCTTTCCTCGCGCCAATAGGGTAAACCATCCAGGCTCACCCAGGTCAGGCGATGCCCCTGGTATCTGGCTTGGCAGAAGCAAAAACTCTGCCGATGCCCCTGTTCAAAAATAAGCCCACGACCCAGGACCGCCTGTCTATTGCGAAAGCGATGAGGCACCGAGACCTGTTGAACATACGGCAGATACATGTCCACATCAGCCAGTCGGGATTCCTTTTGGAAGATATCACGTGTCAGCTCGGAAATGCCGGGCGTATGCTGCGACGCTGGCTTATCCCTTTGTTCAATCTTCTGCAGAATACGTTCCGCCGTCTTTTGCTGCTTTTGGATCCTGCTATCCAACCATTCCGTGATTTCCGTCAGGTGCTCATCGATAAAGCGCGTGGTGGGAATGGATTCCGCGAAGGCTTTGTGATGCAAGACCGCGAGCAGAAATGGGACATTACTGGTGGGAATGGCCAGCACCGTGTGCGTCAGGCTTTGAATTAAGCGTTGAATCGCCTGCGTCCGATCGGCTCCCGTGGCCACGAGTTTTGCGATCATGGGATCAAAGCGGGACGTGACTTCGTCGATGGCATCAATGCCGACTTCCCAACGGATGCCCGGTCCGTGGAACGGCAGGAAGCCATGCACCGGACCGGGAGCAGGGAGAAATTTATTTCTGGTATCTTCCGCATACAGGCGCAGCTCAATGCTGTGGCCGGTCGGTGTCTGATGAATGCGGTCCTTAATCGTTTCCCCGTTGGCCACGCGGAACTGCCAGGCAACAAGGTCTTCGTTGAAGATCTGTTCGGTCACAGGATGTTCCACCTGCAGCCGCGTATTCATTTCGAGGAAATAAAATTGCTGCTCGGCTTTGGTGCGCTGTTCAGGCGACCAATCGACCAGAAATTCCACCGTTCCTGCAGAACGGTAGCTGACAGCCTTGGCGAGGCGGATCGCGGACTCGTGCATGCGGGCCCTTGTGTCGGCGCTCAGACCCGGGGCTGGGGCCTCTTCAATAATTTTTTGATGGCGCCGCTGCACGGAACAATCCCGATCACCCAGGGCCACCACGTGGCCGTGGCTGTCGCCAAAGATTTGCACTTCCACGTGACGAGGATATTCCAGGTAACGTTCCACAATCAGCGCGCCATCACCAAAGGCATTGATGGCTTCCGACTGCGCACGACGGATGGCTTCCTCAAATTCCTCTTCGGCGCGAACCACGCGCATCCCTTTGCCGCCGCCGCCCATGGCGGCTTTCAAAAGGATGGGGAAACCATGTTGCCTGGCAAAATCCCGGACCAGTTTCAAGTGGCTGCCATCTTCATGAATCGGCAAGCGTTCAATACCGGGGACCACCGGTACCTGATGCGCCTTGGCAATGTCACGAGCTTCGGCTTTGGAAGCCATTTCAGAAATGGAGCGCGCGGTCGGTCCTACCCAGGTCAGTCCTGCGTCTTCGACAAGGCTGGCGAAGCGAGCGTTCTCGGACAGAAAACCAAAACCCGGATGCACGGCATCGCATTCACTTTGCTGAGCGAACTGCACCATCAGCTCAGCGTTCAGATAAAGAGCCGGATTTTCTTCCGGAACTTTGATAAAGCGATGGACGAGGCCTTCCAGAAAAGCCGGAGGCGCGTCGCCGCTATAAATGGCGGCCGATTCAATACCAAGAGTGCGCGCGCCGAGGGCAATACGCCGAGCGATTTCCCCACGGTTGGCGATAAAAACACGTTGGATAGACATCTCAGCTTCCTTAGGACAAAAGATTCTGCGGAAGAGCCACGCGCTGCGCAATCAAACCCTGAGCAAAGGTTTTACCCTGGGCATCAATGCGAAGTGTCATGGTTCCCCCACCGCCCAAGGCCTGATCCAAAAGGAAGTTAAAGCCTTGCATGTTGGGCAGACTGTGCCTTGTAACGGTGCCATGGCAAAGTTCCTGGAAGAGATCCTTCACGCGTTGGGCGGTCAGGTATTTATCCAAAAACTCATAAGCCGCCTGGCTGCGCGCCATGACTCCGATGTTGGCCATATCTCCTTTATCACCGCTGCGCGCGAGGCAGATACGGCTCAAGGGCTGAAGCTGTTCACCTTGGTATTCCTTGATAACGTCCGCAATGGGTTTGGATGCCTTGGATGCGACCTGAGCCTTGGCTTCGGTCGGGGCATAGTGTCCCACCGGCGTTGTCGTGACGGTTTTTTCACTGGTGATTTCTCCCTTTTCATAAAGGGCGATCCGCGGATGCACGATATCCTTAGGCATCAGCGCCGGCCAGTAGCTCATGACCTTCTGGGCCTTGGGCACACCGCCGATCACAGCGACGCCAGGGGGCCCGCTCAGGATCAGCGATGGAATCATTTTGCCGAAGAGTCGCAGATCTTTTTCATCGGTCGCGCGAGCGCCCAAACGCAGCAGGATTTCATTGCCATCATCGCGATGAATCAACGAACGATGGCAGGCATTGAAGCCGACGTATTCAGTCAGCGTTTCAATAAAGGGCCCAGGACAGCGCTTCCAGAAGATTTCTGAAAAGGCTTCAGCCTTGCGCCGGGCGTTCGGACCCGAGATCATGATGGAGCCGATGGATTTATAGCCATCTTCATAGGCCATCGAAACTTTATAAAGAGGCGTGGGCTCAAAGCCTTTGACACCGAAGACGCGGACCCGGTCCTGACCATCCTGAGCCAACTGGATACTGCTGAAATTCGCCACCACATCCGGGGTGATATAGGCTTCGGGATGCCCCATTTCGTAGAAGAGCTGTTCACGGACGGTATCCACCGTCACCATTCCACCGCTGCCGACATGTTTGGTGACGACGAAGCTGCCATCTTCATTGACTTCAACAATGGGATATCCAATGTTGTCGAAGCTTGGCACTTTTTCCCAATCCGAGAAATTGCCACCCGTCGATTGTGAACCGCATTCAATAATGTGACCGGCGACGATGCCGCTGGCGAGGCGATCCCAGTCGTTCAGCTTCCAGTTAAACTCATGGATCATCGCGGCTATGGTGATGCCGGTATCGGTCACGCGACCGGTGACTATGATATCAGGATTCCATTTCAGAGCCTCGACCACAGGGGCCGCACCGAAATAAATATTCGCGGCCTGGATTTTATTCTGCACCGTGGCGAAATCCTCGCCGTTTTCCATATTGGCGAATTTGCAGCCTTTGGACTGCAGATCCTTAATATCGGGCAGAATATCGTCGCCGTAGACGATGGCGATCCTGGGTTGCAGGCCCAGTTCAGCGGCAAGCTTCGCGATCGCACGGGCACAGCTTTGTGGATTGACACCACCCGCGTTGGTGATCACAGTGGTTTTATCGGCCATCAGTTTGGGCAGAACGCCCTTGAGCATGCCGAGAAAATCCTTGGCATAACCCATCTCGGGATCAGTGGACCGCTGTTTTTGCAGGATGGACATGGTGATCTCAGCAAGGAAATCCATGCTGATGTAATCCAGGCGTCCGCCTTGGACCTGGCGCTCCAAAGCGTTGGGATCGTCACCCCAATAGCCTCCCGCATTGCCGATTCGTATGACTTTCTTCTGACTCATAATGTGATGCCCCTCTTGAGAATTGTCTTGAGCTTTACATGCGGAAGACGCCGTTAACCGTCTTCTCCCAGTTGTGGTGCAGCGTGCTGGCCAAAGCCATGGCCAGAACCTGCCGGGTTTTGCGCGGGTCAATCACACCATCATCCCAAAGCCGGGCGCTGGAATAATAGGCGGAGCTCTCGCGCTCATATTTTTTCAAAATCGGTTCGCGAATGGCGGCCAGATCCTCCGGTGACAGCGACTTGCCCTGTTTGGCCAACTGCTGAACCTTGACCGTAGCCAGAACATCGGCGGCCTGCTCGCCACCCATGACCGAGATGCGGGCATTCGGCCACATAAAGAGATAGCGTGGTTCATAGGCACGACCACACATCCCGTAGTTGCCAGCCCCAAAACTGCCACCGACCACACAGGTCACTTTGGGAACATTGGCATTGGCCACTGCATGCACGAGTTTCGCGCCGTCCTTGGCAATGCCACCGTGTTCGTATTTTTTACCAACGATAAAGCCGGTGATGTTCTGCAGGAACAGGAGCGGTATACGTTCCTGCGTGCAGAGTTCAATAAAGTGCGTGCCCTTCAGAGCGCTTTCGGAAAAGAGCACACCATTATTGGCAATGATGCCAACCGGAATGCCGCAGATATGGGCAAAACCCGTGATCAGGGTCGTCCCATAGTTGGGTTTGAATTCGAAGAGGCGCGAACCATCGACGACGCGAGCGATGACTTCCCGAATATCATAGGCTTTGCGCGCATCCATGGGCACCACGCCGAGCATTTCCTCGGGATCATAGTGCGGCTCTTCAGGTGTTTCGAGTTTAACGGGGGAACTAGCGGTTTTGCCGAGATACTTTACGATTTGACGCACGATTTGCAGCGCGTGATCATCATTTTCCGCCATGTGATCGGCCACACCGCTGACGGAGGTGTGAACCTTGGCGCCGCCCAATTCTTCGGCCGTGACTTCTTCACCGGTTGCAGCTTTGACTAAAGGCGGGCCGGCGAGGAAAATGGTTCCCGTCCCTTTTACGATGACGCTTTGATCGGACATCGCCGGGATATAAGCCCCGCCTGCCGTACAAAAACCGTGCACGGAACTGATCTGCTGAATGCCGAGGCTGCTCATGCGCGCCTGATTATAAAAGATACGGCCGAAGTCGTCCTTATCGGGAAAGACTTCATCCTGCATCGGCAAAAATGCGCCACCCGAATCCACTAGATAGATACAGGGCAGATGATTCTGCGCGGCGATTTCCTGGGCCCGCAGATGTTTTTTTACGGTAATCGGAAAATACGTCCCGCCTTTGACCGACGCATCGTTCGCGACGATCATACAGGGCCGACCCTGAATCATGCCGATGCCGGTGACAATGCCGCCCGATGGAACGGGTGAATCATAAAGTTCATGACCCGCCAGTGACGAGAGTTCCAAAAATTCGGAGCCGGGATCGACCAGCTTTTGAATGCGTTCACGGGCCGGTAATTTACCCTGTTTTCGCAGGCCTTCGATGACCTGCGTGCCGCCGCCGAGCTGGACTTCTTCCAGGCGGGCGTTCAATTCCTGCGTCAGCTTCTGATGATAAGCTGTGTTCGCCTGGAATTGTTCACTGTTCCGATCGACCTTGGATGAGATGCGCATAGACCCCCACGTATCACGCGACTTGGAAGGCGGAAAAATCCTTCCATTGCTGCAGTCCGGCCCCCTCGCCGAGCAGCAGAGATTGCAGCACAGCGCCGGTCACCTCGCAGTCACCGATGGACCGGTGACGGGCCGCGAAGCTGAGGCCATAGTGCTGTGCCAAACTATCAAGATTTTTGGATTCCAGATCCGGCAGCAGCTGCCGGGCTAGTTTCAATGTACAGAAACACGACCACTCAATCTGATACCCGAGTCGATGGCAGGCATTCTTAAGAAAGGCCATATCGAACTCGGCATTGTGGGCCACCAGAAGCGACCGATCAATAAACTGGAGAAAAGAGGGCAGCACATCTTCAATGGATGGCTGATTTTCGAGCATCTCGCTCGTGATCCCGGTGATGCGACTGGCCACCTCGGGCAGTGGAATATCGGGTTTGATCAGCGTGGAAAAATCAGCGACACGTTGCCCGTTTTGATATTTAATGGCCCCCACCTCGATGATGCGGTCACGCAGTGAGTCCAGGCCGGTGGTTTCAAAGTCGAAGATGACCAGGGTCGAATCCCGAACCAGGCAATCACCGGCGAGATGATGGCGAAGGACCTTTTGCAGGAACAACTGGCTATGGCTTTGGCCGTCCTCTTCATCCGCGGGAAAGAGGATGTCGTAGAACATGGAGTTTTGTAATTGTGTCATGCTCGAAACCTGCTCCCTGTCAGCTCGTATGGGCACTTTCAGGCCGGAAAAAATGTCACTCGAACTTAACCGATATAGCCCTGAGGGGCAAGGCCCGCTGGAAATGCCGGCCTTAGCTCATGGTTTGCCTGGGGCGGGGCTTGTGTTATAAGACTGCAACTTAATGAAACGGAATACGACAAGGAGGATAGTGAATGAAATCCTTTTGGCCCAGTATATGCGGACTCTCGGTTCTAATGTACAGCAGCTGGCTGCATGCGGACACGTTGGATGAGGTCAGGAAACGCGGCTTTCTCAAGTGTGGCGTGAGCCAGGGACTGGCAGGCTTTTCCAGTCCTGACAAAGCCGGCCAGTGGCGTGGCATCGACGTCGATTTTTGTCGTGGCGTGGCCGCGGCGACCCTGGGCGACGCGAACAAGGTGAAGTACACTTCGCTTTCCGCCAAGGAACGTTTCACGGCCCTGCAGTCGGGCGAAATTGACCTTTTATCGCGCAACACCTCGTGGACCATTGTGCGGGATAGTTCCCTGGCAGTGGATTTTCCTGGCGTGCTTTATTATGACGGCCAAGGATTCATGGCCCCGAAAAAATTGAATCTGAAAGGTCTTAAGGAACTGAACGGGGCCACGGTCTGTGTCAATCTGGGAACCACCACGGAACTCAATCTTGCTGACTATTTCCGTTCGCAGAAGATGACCTATAAGCTGGTGGCTTTTGAGAAGAATGATGAGGTCGTCGCCGCTTACGATGCGGGTCGTTGTGATGTGATGAGTTCCGATCAGTCGGGTCTGTACGCAGATCGCACACGCATGAAAAAACCCGAGGATCATGTGATCCTGCCTGAAATTATTTCCAAGGAACCCCTGGGACCTGGGGTTCGTCACGGCGACAACCGATGGGCCGACATTGTCCGCTGGACTCTCTATGCCATGATCGAGGCCGAGGAACTGAAGCTGACAGCTGCCACGATCGAACAGCAAAAAGCCAATACCAATCCCGCAGTGCGCCGCCTCATGGGGCTTGAAGGTGATATCGGCAAGAACCTGGGATTGAAGCCCGATTGGGCTTTGCAAGTGATCAAGCAGGTGGGCAGTTACCAGGAAATATTCGAGCGCAACCTTGGCAAGGATACGCCGTTGAAAATTGCGCGCGGACAGAATGCCCTTTGGCGTGATGGTGGTCTGCAGTACTCCATGCCCTTCCGCTGATCGGTCGCTGCATGGCTCAAGTCGCTGCAAAAAAAATGCGTTGGCGTAGCCTGCTTTTGCAGGCTTTGGCCCTGGTGGTGGTCGCAGGTCTGATCGGCATCCTCATTCGCAATACGGCCCTGAACCTGGAGGCGCGGGGAATCGCGTCCGGTTTTGGCTTTCTCAGCCAGCCGGCTGGGTTTGATCTGGCCTTTCATCTTTTACCTTATGATCAGACGACGACCTTTGGTCAGGTCTTTATCATCGCCCTCTTGAATACGCTGCTCGTCTCCCTGATCGGTGTTGTGATGGCCACGATCATCGGATTGATCGTGGCTCTGGCCCGACTGTCGTCCAACCCCATCATTCGCCTTCTCGGTACGACTTATGTGGAGACGCTGCGCAATATCCCGCTGCTGCTCCAGCTGTTTTTTTGGTATTTCGCCGTACTGCGGAACCTGCCTGGGCCGCGGGACAGTCTGGAGTTTTTTGGTTTTGCGTATTTGAATAATCGCGGCCTCTCAATTCCTTTCCCGGTGGAGCCTGTCGCGGCAGTTTATATTGCATTGGCTCTGGTGGTCGGCCTTGCCCTGGGGCACTTCGCCCGTCAGGCTGCGGATCGGCAGCGGGTGGAACGGGGACGTTTTCCTGCCTGGTATCCGGTGCCTTATGCCCTGCCATTGCTTTTTCCTCTCGTGACTTTGCTGTTCCTTGGCCAAAGCTGGGACATCAGCTGGCCTGAGCTCCAGGGATTTAATTTCAGTGGGGGTCTGCAGCTGATTCCCGAATTCGTTTCGCTGGTGGTGGCGCTCAGTCTTTACACAGCGGCCTTTGTCGCCGAAATCGTAAGAGCCGGGATTCTGTCCGTTCAAAAGGGACAAATGGAAGCGGCGCAGGCCCTTGGGTTATCGCGATGGAACAGCATGCGCTTGATCATCCTGCCTCAGGCTTTGCGGGTTATCCTGCCGCCTTTGACATCGCAGTACCTGAACCTTGTTAAAAATTCCTCGCTCGCCGCGGCGATTGCTTTCCCGGACCTTGTGCTGGTGTTCTCCGGAACTGCCATCAATATCACCGGTCAGGCTGTGGAAATCATGGCGATGGTGATGCTGGTGTATCTGGTTTTAAGCCTGAGCATCAGTGCGGTCATGAATCGTTATCAAAGAAAAACTTTGCATTATTTGGGTCAGAGGAGTTGAACGCATGGCGACCTCGCTTACGGCATGGTCCCGTTTTGCCAAAAAATCGCCGCTGCAGCTCCTGATCACAGGTCTTCTCGTGCTTGGCCTCATCTATCTTGCGTGGCCGGTCTTCGACTGGCTGTTTTTCAAAGCGCAATTTACCGGCAATGATCGGAGCGCGTGCACCGGCGAAGGCGCGTGCTGGCTGTTTGTACGGGAACGCTTTGATCAGTTTATCTTTGGATTCTATGAGAAGAGTGAGCGTTGGCGACCGATGGTGGTGACGGGGCTTTGGCTGCTGGGATTTGTACCGCTTCGGTGGACCAGGTTCCCCGCACGGAAATTGATTATACCGATTCTGCTGGTGCTCTTGCCTGTGAGCAGCTGGTTTATTTTGCAAGGCGGGTTCTGGGGTTTGCCCCTGGTCGAAACCTCGCGTTGGGGTGGGCTGATGCTCACGCTCTTGATTTCGGCCATTGGTATTTCGCTCTCGTTGCCACTCGGCATTCTGCTGGCCTTGGGGCGCCGCTCGTCGTTGCCCCTTTTGCGCCTGCTGACCGTTACGTTTATTGAACTCTGGCGCGGTGTCCCACTCATCACGGTGCTTTTCATGGCTTCGGTCATGCTGCCTTTCCTTTTGCCTCCGGGCGTTGAGTTTGACAAGCTGCTCCGTTGCCTTGTCGGAGTTGTCCTCTTCACCAGCGCTTACATGGCTGAAGTTGTGCGCGCCGGGCTGCAGGCCGTTCCGAAAGGCCAGCATGAAGCCGCATCCGCGCTTGGTTTTGGTTACTGGCAGAGTACGGCCCTGGTGGTCCTGCCGCAGGCGCTGCGACTGGTCATCCCCGGGATCGTGAACACCTTTATCAGTTTATTCAAAGATACGAGCCTCGTGTTGATCATCGGTATGTTTGATCTGCTCGGGATGGTTCAGGCGGCCAGCACGGATCCGGAATGGATGGGCTTTGCGATGGAAGGCTATGTGTTTGCCGGCCTGGTGTTTTGGCTGTTCTGCTTTTCCATGTCGCGGACCAGTATGCGACTCGAAAAACGCCTGGAGCAGGCTCGTTAAAGGAGACAGGATCGATGCTGCAGTTGAATGCTGTTCATAAATGGTTTGGTGATTTTCATGCCCTCAAGGGCGTCAACCTTCAGGTCAAGGCCGGTGAAAAGCTGGTGATCTGCGGACCCTCGGGTTCAGGCAAATCCACTTTGATCCGGTGTATCAACCGCCTCGAAGCACATGACCAAGGGGAAATTACCGTCGATGGCATTCGCCTGGATGATGCGCCGAAGTCCATTGAAAGCGTGCGGCGCCAGGTGGGAATGGTATTTCAGCAGTTTAATTTATTCCCGCACCTCACGGTCCTTGAAAATCTTTCGCTGGCACCGATCTGGGTCCAAGGTCGCCCGAAAAAGGAAATCGACGCTCAAGCGATGGAGTATCTGCACCGGGTCAAGATTCCGGATCAGGCGCATAAATATCCTTCGCAGTTGTCAGGCGGGCAGCAGCAGCGCGTGGCCATCGCCCGGGCGCTGTGTATGAATCCTCGTATCATGCTGTTTGATGAGCCCACGTCGGCACTGGATCCTGAGATGATCAAGGAAGTGCTTGATGTGATGGTGGAACTGGCCGGCAGCGGTATGACCATGGTGTGCGTGACCCATGAGATGGGCTTTGCCCGCCAGGTGGCGGACCGGGTTATCTTTATGGATCAGGGCGAGATCATCGAAGAGGGTGCGCCGCAGGAATTTTTCACGCATCCGAAATCGGAACGCACGCGGGCTTTTATCGCTCAGGTTTTGCATCACTGAGACAGGGGCGGGTCCTTAGCCCTGTTCCAGCTGCTGAAGAAGATCGTTAGCCCTGTTCCAGCTGCTGAAGAAGAGTAGGCGCAATTTTATTGAGTGACACCACATACTGCGCGGCCCCCTGATCAATGGCGGCTTTCGGCATCCCAAACACGATCGAGCTCGCTTCATCCTGGACGATGGTTTTTGCCCCGGCCTCACGCATGGCCAGAAGACCAGCCGCTCCGTCTTTGCCCATTCCTGTCAGGATAAGGCCAATTGCAGCGGATCCACAATGTTCCGCCACCGACTTGAGCAAGAAGTCGGCGGCCGGCCGTACACCATGAAGAGGGGGCGCCTGGTGCAGACGTACGACGTGTTCACCGCCCTTCCTGATGACTTCCATATGAAAATCTCCTGGGGCGAGCAAGGCGACCCCAGGCTGAATCTTATCCCCATCTTCCGCTTCCTTCACGTGCATGCGGCAAATATGATTCAGGCTGGAGGCAAACGCCTGCGTGAAAAAGCGTGGCATATGCTGCACGATGACAATGCCGGGCATGCCTCGCGGCAACTCACTCAGGACCTGCTTCAGCGCTTCGGTGCCGCCCGTGGACGCTGCGAAGGCAATGATCTGCTGAGAAATCTTGAGCCCATCATTCACGGGCGCCGTCTTTCCCTCGCGAAGGACCTGGGCTGGCAAAGCAAGTTTGGCGATCGACACGACTTTTATTCGCTCGACGAGTTCGGTACAGAAGTCCTGCATAGCCTCAACCGATGACATTTGAGGTTTGCCGATGACCCCGATAGCTCCTGCAGAAAATGCCCGGAGCGCATTGGCGGAACCAGGATCGGTGCTGCTGCTAATTACG
>NZ_DASQYZ010000222.1:0-24225 GCF_035638955.1 Oligoflexus sp.
GTTTATCCTGAACTTTGCTCAGATCGAACGGCAGGCTTTCTGATGGTTGGGATTCCTTATCCATATCCAGCTCCTTCCATGGAGACAGCGTCCGAGCTTATCTCCGTTGAGGCTGGTTACACAAACTTTTTTACACTCCCCAAGGCTCGTCAGTTAAATCATATTCGATCTTGAACTTAGCTTTTTTCATAAGACGATAAGCTTCGTCGACTTCATCGACCTCAACGGAAAGGTCCGGAACTTCGGTGCCCGAACCTCCTTCGGACATGAAGCTGACTTGAACACTCATTTTTGTCTTGGATCCATAGGTCGCAATCCAACCCAGATCCATCATCATGTCCAGCCCGAGTATATCTTCATAAAACTTTTTAGCGGCAGAGATTTTTTTGCCTGATATGTTTGCTACAATACGCTTTACTTTCATCCTTTTCCCTTTCAACTCTGAATTAAAGATATGAAGTCAATGTCAAATCATATCCGTTGAGTCCATTGTGCTCAAACGGCACAATGCAGCAGCTGGCGCATTACGCCAGCAACTGGAAGGTCAGGTTTTATCGAGTGGGATTATAGCCGCTGAAATGCGGTCACAACGCTCACCGAAAGTCCAGGGTCACCCAAACGTTTAGGTTTTAGGATAGACACTTAGTCGTCTTCGCCTTCTTTGGTCACGCAGTCATCGGACTCGTGCTCGCTTCCGCCATCGGTAAGACCTAAATCATCATCGTCACTGTATTCTTTTTCTTTCTCGGCCTTCTTTTCTTCTTCTTTTTCAACGCTATCATCACTGTCATCCTTACCCTCAGTTTTCACGGGGCAGGACTTCTGGTCTTTTTTATCGTCTCCTTTTGCTGCATCTTCACTGGTCCCAGGAACAGCCGAAGCCGATGCATCGCTACTCGACTTTTTTCCTGTAAGTCCTTGAAAGGAATTGCAACCCACGACACTCAAGATCAAAGTCAGAAGTAATAAACTGCGCATAGGTCTCCTCTCGGGTGTACCCAAAGTATGGAATAGGGAACTTGTGTTGTGCTGGAAATTACAAGAAACGTATCGGAATTTTTTGGAAAAACTCAAATAATTGTCTCATTATCCTATAATTTATGCAGGTTAGGGGATATAAATGAGGCTACATGATATGCAGAAAAAAGCGACGGGATGAAGGTTTCATGGCCGGGCCTTGGTTAGGATTTCAGCAATCGTTGAGGACTTCTGTTGGGAATACTCCAGCAGCCGGGATGATCCGCCACGCAGAGCTAATATCTTGGCTTGTTCATAATGTTTCCGCACGTTAGCGTCCATTCTCAGGAAATCGCGGAATGCGATATTGTCGTTCCAAAGATCGCTTTGGTGCTGAACCACCGAAATATTGTAATTAGATTTGCCACGCTTGCGGAGGTAAAGGCGCCCCTTAACGCCGGCTTCGCCGAAATACTCGTAGCCAAGTTTGTTGAGTTCCACAAGTTCCGCCTCACTGAGTTCAGCTGCGGATAGACCAAGTAGAATATCAACGACAGGTTTGGCAAGGATTCCAGGCACAGCGGTACTACCATAGTGCTGAATATCGAGGAAACGCTTTTCAAATATAAGGCACAGGATAGCGGCTTCCGTCTCGAACATCTGTGGCCAGATCGGATTATAATCCTCCAAAGAAACCGGCTCGTCGATGTCCTGTCCGCTGATCATGGGGTTGGCCTCCTCGAAGTACCACTTAATAAGGGCCTTGAGCGAGCTTTGAGGGCCTTCGCATAAACGCGTCCTACAAGGCACGTGGACACCCGCAGCCCCACCAGCCGACTCAGGATCATACTCACGCGGTTCACAAATCCCGGTATGGCGAAACTCTGCCGACGACGCAAGGCCCTGAGCGCCTCGCGGCCACAGACCTCGGCCGGCATCAGGACTGCGCGGCTACGGAAGTAGCGATTTAATCGGGAGTTTTCGGTCATCTCGGTTGCAATTCCACCAGGCGCGAAGACGGTCAGAGAAATACCAAAGGGCCGAAGTTCAAAGCCCAAAGCCTGCCCGAATTGGGTGACAAAGGCCTTGGTCCCGGAATAAAGACTTTGATAAGGAACAGGCGCTGAACCAGCCAGACTCGAGATCAACATCAACGCTCCCGGTTCTCCTCTCTGCCGCATATCATTACTGATCAAACTCGTCAGGTGAACCAGGCTTTGCAAATTCGTCGCCAGCATAGCCTGGGCGCTCGACCATGAGAGCTCATGATGGGCACCAAAATGCGTGGTGCCTGCATTGAGGATGGCCGCCGTCACATGGATATTCTCCCTTTGCAACGCTGCGAAGAGTTCCTCCACCGCAGCAGCTTCTGAGAGATCAGCCGTCAGAACGTGGCATTTCACCCCATGCTGCACGAGTTCCTCGGCCAATGCTTCCAGCCGATCCCGACGTCGTGCGACCAGCACCAGATGTGCGCCATCAACGGCAGCCAACTGACGGGCCATCGCCTCGCCCAGGCCGGACGAGGCGCCAGTGATCAAAACCCAGCGTTGTTTGAGATTCACATGCACCATATGACATTACCGGGAAAAAATTTGTTCAGGAGACACTGAGGTTTCGCATTACCGAACGCCTGGTCCGCTCACCCCCTGGACCAACAAAGGCTTACAATCCTGCTGGGTCAAGCCACCTTTTCTCGGCCGCGAGGGTACGGTCGCCGTGGACCTGGTTTTGTCGCCTTTTTTGCAGTGCACCGCCATCCTCGCTTTCTGATCGGCGGTACACGCCACAGCCCCTTGTGGATTGGGCGTTAGGACAGTCATTCCCAGGGCACAAATCATCTCTCCGATAATCATCTTGGATTCTCCTGTCTGCAATTCGAAGCCTATGACGTGTAGGCAACGTCATAACCCGCAAACACTTTCTTTGTCTATACGAAGTCCTGATGCGGAGATAGGAACAACGCAGAAGTCTACTATCGCGTCCACATAACTGGACACGCAGTGAACCGCATGTCTTTTCTGATGGACAAAGGCCAAGATTGAATTGGAAATCACTCAAGAATTTCGGCCCCGTGCATTGGCACCTTTCCTGCTCAACTGGTTCATGTTCAAAGCAGGGAGGCATGTGAAGCCCCAGGAGGTTTACTACGGACGGCATAGCAATTTATTCATACTGGAAATGATGAGTACAACGGCAACGAAAACTTCAGTAAAAGGTTCATCCATGAAAACATTTATCACGTTTTTTCTGTTAGTGCTGCTTCAGCAGCCTATTCTGAAAGCACAGGACTTCGCCGACACGAATTCTACAGACAACGATCTGGCGAGTGGCCTCACCGTGGAGCCCCATAACGAAATAAGTCGCAGAGCTGCCGTGATACCACTTATCCGCTGCACCGTTCGTGCGCTGGATATCCCCGCTGATAGCAATTTGGAAAACCGCTGCACCTTCGCATTGAAAAGACAGATCAACAATATTCTTCCCAAATGTGGGGGAAGCAATCCCTGGCCTTGCGAATGGATTGTGGGCCAAATGATTCCCGATTCGCAACAGGAATGTGGACAGTCGGCTCAGGTCGTCGGCAAAGCCATCCATTCCTGTTGGCATGATCTCAAATAGTCAAACCATAACATAACAGCAACCGCCTCAAAGCGTGGCCTCACTGATGAGGTCGACGCTCTATCTTGCCCTGTCATGCCCCTTGAATCCTCTGCTTAAATTGCCTTGTACTTTCTAATATTTTCAGTAAGTTATAAATATATTTCTCATCCTGTCACATTATGGGGCTGTCACCCGTCAGGCTATGGAAAGGTCCGGTAACGGACCATAAGGGAATAGGACACCACCATGGACAAGAACGATTGGTTGGCAAAGAGTTTTCAGGACAATCGCGCCCACCTGAAGGCCGTGGCTTTCCGTATGTTAGGGTCCCCTGACGAAGCTGATGATGCGGTCCAGGAAGCCTAGCTGCGGCTGAGTCGCACCGATACCCAGATAGAACTTATCACGACCTAGGCTCGAGTCCTTGTCGGGCTCGCGTTGCATTTTAATAAACCGCTTTCCCTGAACCCTTTAGGAGGTAAACCGTGAATATTTTCTTGTGGGTCCTGCAAGTTCTTCTCGCCCTGCATACCATCGTTGGTGCTGTCTGGAAGTTCAGTCATTCCGCCGAGCAAACAATGCCATCACTGAAGGCGATTCCTCCAGGAATCTGGTTAGGGTTGAGCATCTTTGAGATTCTGTGTAGCCTCGCCCTGATCGTGCCCGCACTTTATAAACCCATGGGTATTTTAGTCCCCATCGCCGCACTCGGCATCGCAGGGGAAATGGTGGTTTTTACAGGCTTGCATTTTGCCTCCGGTAACAAGGAGTTCGGGCCTGTGGCTTACTGGCTGGTGGTGGCTGCGCTTTGCGGGTTTGTAGCCTATGGTAGGAGGTGAGTTTGCCTTGACAGCTTGCCAGCCCAAGGCCGATGATTTCGGCCAGGAGGAGCTTACCGATGACTATCACCATTACCGCATTTGAACGATCACCCGATGGCGGCAAGGGACTGGCGCGTGATACGCGCGTTCGCTGGGCGCTTGAAGAAGTGGGCCAACCGTATAATGTTCGGCTTGTTTCGTTTCGTGCGATGAAGGAACCCGCGCACCTGGCGCTTCATCCTTTCGGCCAGATTCCGACCTATGAGGAAGGTGATCTCGTTCTGTTCGAGACAGGAGCGATCGTGTTCCATATTGCCGAGCGCTATGCAGGCCTCCTGCCAAAGGATGCCAAGGCCCGGGCGCGTTCGATCACATGGATGTTTGCCGCGCTCAACACGGTGGAGCCGCCGATCCTTGAACTCGGAGCCGCTATGTACCAGGAGGGCGATAAGCCCTGGACCAAGGAACGCCTGCCTCTGATCCATGATCGCATCCGCAACCGGCTCCATCAATTTTCTGTTCGCCTGGGCAATGCCGACTGGGTCGACGGTGGGTTCAGCGCCGGTGACCTGATGATGGTGTCGGTGCTGCTCAGGCTACGAGCATCAGGCATCCTGGACGAATTTACAAACCTGTCCAGCTATGTCGCCCGTGGTGAAGCACGGCCTGCCTACAAGCGGGCTTTCGATGCTCAAGCGGCGATTAACACCGCTAAGCCACCGGCCGGCTGATGGAATTCCGTCCTGGCAACCCAGGTTTCAATTGGAAAAGAAATAGCTCGTTCCCGCGTTGTAGTTTCGGTATCCTGGCATGCGAGGAGCCGGACCGCTATCCATGAAGCCAAATCCGGCAAAGATCGACAAAGATTTTCTTGACCAACTTGCCTGAAACACAGTGACGTCAGCTGACCAAATAGGTTCTTCGGCAGTGAAGTTGGAACGGGTCAGGGAACCTGCCGTGTTAATCGACCATTCACTGTTGAATCGATAACTAAGATCAAGCGCACCACCGGTGAGATAATCAAAGCGGGCGAGATAGATAATATCCGTAAAATCCAATTCGACAGTTTCTCCATCCGCAAAGGTTTCCGCAGGATTGAGATCAAGCGTGGTGAGCGGCGACGCCCTGGGTGGACGGGCTTGCTTTGTCTTCTGCTTATGCTTGATTTTTTTGCCGAGCCAGAGTTCGGTGCTGTATTCATACGACTCAGGCTCTCTCGAATAATAGGCCTTGGTCCCATAGACCGTGAAGCTCAGCGAGCTGTTGCCGTGACTATATTCCAGCGTCGACGCCAGCGAGGCCTGGGTTATCTGATGAATTGAGCGGCTGTATTCCGAGGTCGGCGCAGAGAGCGAGGAGGACCAGCTGTTGCGGAAGGAATTCCCGAAGCTGACGCTCTTGCTGATACCGGCGCGAAGGTCCAGGATGCCGACAGGCTCAGGCATATAGCTGAAGCGAATGTATGTTGCAACGTTGCGCGGCAGATTCAAGCCGAGTTGAAAACCTGCACTTTGGCTTTCCCCGCCGCCCTCCAACCGATCCTTGATCCAATTGCTGTAGGAGATGTCAGCGCTGCCATACCACTGTGTAGGAGCCTCGATGCGTTTTTTTAAACTGCGACGCGTGGCCCATGCCGAGTCAGCGAGGCAAAGCACAGTGACCATCAAGGTCACCAGATAAGTACGCACTTTTGGGTTTCCTCCAGCAGCGGGATGCATACACAATTTTCATATCGTCATTTTTGGAAAAACCTTGAATCATCGGAAGTTTTCATTGTAATTCCAGATAGTTAATTTTGGGAAATCTATACAAAAAAATTCCCAAAAATTCTCTTCCGGTGAGCTTCTTCCATCTTATGTAGAAGGAGACTCGGCGCGCGAATGCAGTGAGAAGACGATCTTCATTTGAACAGACACTTATGAAAAAGCGTCGAAGGATATCGAATGACGGCGCGCATGGAAAGCGCTTGGCTGAAATTGTCGCGCTAAAATTTCTGCGTGCGAAGTGGCTTGCACGTTTGATTCAATTCTGCGCGTGAGTTGTCGATAAAGGAATATCTGGTTTCAAAGCAACTCGAAAATTTTTGGAGATCGAACATGAAAAACGTAACCCTCTCGCTTTTGATCGCTACTATCACTCTGAGCGCTCCTGTTGCATTCAGCAAGCAGGGCGTGGAAAAAGTAAAGGTCGAGAAGGTTGATCGCAAGGCTGCCAAAGCTGATGCCAAGGCACTCAAGGCCACCGAAAAAGCTGAGCGCAAGGCTGCCAAGGCTCCCGAAGTTCCCGAAGTTCCAGCTCAGTAAGTTTCAGAAATAGAGAAAAAGAAGGACGGGGACTGCCACCCGTCCTTTTTTATTGCTCAATCAATCTACCCTTGTAAACGTGATTCCATGAAGGCGTGTCGCATCTCTTGTGTCATTCGGATCCGCTGTTTCAGCAGCATGGAAGCCTGAAACCTGCCGATGCAAGACCGTTCGTCGATCGTTGGCATAATTTTCCAGCACGATGTCATCTTCATGCATGTGCCAACGGCCATGCAGTCCAAATTGGAGCATGATGGGATACACCTGTGGAACCTGAGGGTGGAAGTCCGCTTGAATCACAAAGACAAAGCCTTTATAAAGTCGCAGCGAATAGTCCGCGTCCGCAGTTCTGGCTTCAAATCGCTTCAGCAGCCTAAAGCGGCTTGTCTCCCATGCATCCCAGGCGAGTCGAGGCAAAGCGATGACTAAAGCGAGAAAGCCAAAATCCAGGAGACTCAGGAGTAAATAGGGCCGTGTGATCGGAAAGCTTTGGAGACCTATCGCCAACAGGGCTGCGCCTATCAAGGGGATAGCGGATTGGCCACGAAAGAAATAGACCCAGTTGCCGATGGAAATGTAGGTGCCAAGTATCAAAGCAGCCAGGCCGAACCATTCCATGCGTGCGTCCTCCGATTGTTATCCTCAACCTGCCCGAGTACTCCCCTCAGTCTGAAACTCATGCTAGCTGAAAAAGGCATCCATCATCAGATTTTCTTTTCCACGGCCGATTAGAAGCAATTTATCATGGAATCGAAGGACTGCCGCCTGGCGGTCATTGACACGAATCTCATACTGACGACCCCCAGACAGCCAAGACAATATTCCTGGCTCTTTCCTTATTGGAATAATCTGTGTTGCGGAATCCACCGCAGGCCCACCGATGGCAACTCGCTCCTTCCTGGAACCGCTCCAGCATAACCTTCGATGAGTCGGCGGTCTTTAGGTTTCAGAGCAGACTCGCATTCCCTTCAGGCGGTCGTGTGACGACGGCAAAGTCCATGTCTTCGGATTGATGGGCATCCAATATTTGCCCAGATGAAATCTGAGTCAGGACATAGCCACTGCCCGGCGTTATTATCCAGTTCCTCGCGCGTCACGGCCGCCAAGTCATTTTCATATTCCTTATACGTGTCAAGGTAGCGGTCATGCACGTGGAACATACGCGCTTCTTGGATCTTTGCTGCAACCGGGGGTGTCGCAGCATTCAAGCAGCAGGCACGTATACTAAGGGGGTCCGTGAGGACGCTTTTTGAAGACATCGTAAGGACATCTCAGCCTTTTTAAGGTTAAAACTTTCCTGAAAACAGGCAAAAGCGGAGGCAAGGAACCATGAGTCAAGATCTAATATCAGAGCTTCAGAAACAAAATCGTCGTTTGAAACTGCTCCTTTTCATAGGTACGTTGACCGGAGGATCGCTCGTCCTCCTGGCAGCCAAGTCCAACCTGACCTATCAGAAATTCACTGAAATCGACGTGGAGCGCATCAACATCATCACGCCCGAAGGCAAGAAAGAATTGGTCATCTCCAATCGCCTGCGTATGCCGGAGCCGGTGCTTGGCGGCAAAGAGGGCAAACGCGTGGGTCCTGCCCGCCCAGGTCTGATTTTCTACAATGAAATAGGTGATGAGAACGGTGGCCTGGTCTTCGACGGCAAGCTGGACAAGTCAGGACATCCCAGTTCCGGCATGCATTTTTCCATGGATCGCTTCGGGGGTGATCAACAGCTCGCTCTCGGCCACTACGAATCAGGCGGTACCATGGAAACCGGATTGAAAGTTTTCGATCGCGGTCTCATCAAAGATTATGATCCCCTGTGGCAAGCCTACAAGAAAGCCCCTGAAGGCCCGGAAAAGGAGGCATTGCTGAAGAAGTGGGAAGAAGCCGGCGGGCGTCAAACTCCACGCCTATTCGTCGGGCGGAGCCGGGATAAAAATCCTTCCGTCGTCCTTGCCGATGCCAAAGGCCGGCCGCGCATCATGATGATGGTGACTGAGGACGGCAGCCCGGTCCTGGATTTTCTCGATGATAAAGGCCAAGTGCTCCAGAGTTTGCCTCAGAACGCCGAGGCCTCGGGTAAGTGATCAAGCGCTGGATTTATGAATGCTGGTCCCGGCAGATTTCCTGGAAACTGCGAAGGGCCTCATTCTCTATCTGCAGCAGCACAAAACACTTGATATGTTCATGGAGTGGGATCACACAAGGAATAGACTCCTCGTCTCCTGCGGGAATCATCGCGTAGTCTGACAGGGGGTGTCTGACGGCATCCACGGCCATCCAATCCATGAACTTTTCAACGCCATACCCCGGTGTATCGCTATATTCGATTTGCAGATCCGGGTGCAGGTCGTCGCGTCTCATAAGTATCCTTTAATTAGGCTTCGCTAATTAAAACTCGGCTTGGAAAAATGTCCTTCTGCGCCGGCGCTTCAGCATAGAGCCTTGAAGAGAGAATGAGCGGAAGTAAAATCCTCGCAATTCTCCTAAACACTTCCAAAACCCTCCAAGAAGTTCTCGCAAGATGATAGCACATCAGCGCACTTTGCCGCCATCGGGTGGGCCAACTCCTCTATCCAAGTCCGAGGCAAAGTCTTCTGCTACCAGTTCGGCGACAGCACCCGCTCCTGCCAATTGCCCTGTTGCTGCGGAACTGAGAACCGAATGCATGCGGGTTGTAATATCACCAGCCGCGAAAACTCCTTCGACCGTCGTATTTCCCATCATGCCTATTTTATAGAAGCCCATATCATTCTTTTCACAGCCAAGAAGTTGCCCGAGTTCGGACTTACTCTGAAGAGGAAGCATGGGAGCTAAGAAAAGACCGTCTCTTTCGAATGTGTCGCCATTCTCCAAAACGAGAAATTTAAGACGGTAGTTTTCATGGACGAGTTCTTTGATTTTTCCATCAACCAAACGGACATTTTTTGCTTCTAATTTCTTAATAAATTCGGCATCTAAATCTTGAGATTCGTTGGTGAAAAGAATCATGTCTGCAGAAAGGCTATACAGCATAGGAAGCATGTGTTCAGCAAATTGACCGTTTCCAATCAATCCAAGCCTTGTGTTCTTAACTTCGAATCCATGACAATAGGGACAGTGAAAAACTGATTTTCCCCAAAGCTCGCTCATACCACTGATGGGTGGGAAATGATCAACGATGCCGTAAGCTAGAATGATTTTTCTGAAGTTCAGGGGTTCACGAACGGCGAATCGAGCTCTAAAGTGCTGGCCATTCTTCTCGATTCCGAGGACCGAGCCTTGATAGAAGTGAACCGTTTTATATTTCCCAAGATCCTCTCTCGCTCGCTTTCGCCATTCTCTCGGATTGATTCCGTCTTGCGTTGGAAAATTGTTTAAATGCTCTGAGGCCGCATTACGCGGTCGTTCGTCATCGCAGAGAAGAACATGCCTGCCCATTCTTCCTAACGACATCGCCGCACTTAAACCCGCTGGTCCTGCGCCAATGACTAGCACCTCATAATTAGACGTCATGCTCTTCTCCTGAGTCGTAACTGAAGCAAGGGGGCTCATAGAGCCTCCAAGAATTGAATGTAAACTGCTCGCCGCTGGTTGATAATTGCTATTCTGGTTGACCATTGATACCTTTATGGTATCAATAGCTATGGATATAAATAAACTTAAAGCCTTCATGATTGTTGCGGAAGAATTGAACTTTAGGAAGAGCGCGGAGCGACTCGCTATGTCTCAGCCGCCGTTGACCCGACTGATCTCGGGCCTTGAGAAAGATCTGGGAGTCAGACTCTTTGAGCGGACGACCAGGCAGGTTCACTTAACGGGTGCAGGAGTCGTGCTTTTGAATGAAGGGAGAAACATTCTCGCCTCCATTGACAGGGTTGAAGCCGAACTTCGCTCCATAAGCAAAATGAAGCGAAGCTCACTGAACGTGGCTTTCTCTGCAACCGCATTTTTAGCGAGATTGCCCACGATAATCGAAGAATTCAGGGGCCGTGTTCCGAAAGTCAAACTGGAACTTCAACAGGAATCAAGTCATGAGATTTTGCGAGGTTTGAAAGAAGGGGCCTTCGATGTTGGCTTTGTCGACGGAATCACATCGGAGAAGTCACTTGAAAGCCATAAAGTTCAGGATGAAGCCTTGGGGGTCTTGCTTCCCAAAAAACACCCACTCGCTCAACGAAGTGAAATAGAATTCTCTGAACTGCGCGACGAGACCATCATCCTTCATCACCGGCGCGAAGCCCAAGAGTTTCACGACCGAGTGTGTCGACTTATTCAGGATTTAGAGCATAAGCCAAAGATATACATCAAAGGCGAAAGAGAAAATTGTCCCATTTTGGTGGCTACAGGGAAAGGGGTTTCGCTCACAATCAGCGGAGCACAAAATTTGGCCATGCATGAAACCAAATTTGTTCCCTTAAAGGAACTTTTTTTGCCCGTCTCCGTATTCTGGAATCCCGAGAACTCGATTCCCGCCTTGAAAAGCTTTTTAAGTTTCGTCATTGAGAACCGCTCCATTCGGCACAACAAAAGGAATGAATGTATGCCGATTTTGATGGAGCCGTTTGAAGAAATTTGAAAAATCCAACTTCATCCCCTATGCACGCTGAGGCTCATGCGGCCGTGCGAGATGGGAGTGGGAGGGCAATCTGTAGCCAGAAACTTTGATCCTGTTTCCGGGTCTGCAGGGATCCTCCTTGCTTTTTAAGACTCTGCTTGAGGATCCCCATCGTGAGTTCCAGCTTTTGTTCGTTAAGGATTTTTTCGTCAGCATCGATCGGGCTGGCATTTTCCAAAGTCAAATTTAAAACCAGTGCGAATTCATGGTTGAGCGCATAGGTGTTGAGCTGCAAGAGGGCGAAGCCGCGAGCCTGCGTCTGGTAGCAAAGGAGCCGCAATCCTTCGAGCAGGACCAGAACCAGCCGCGAATCAAGGGGGCAGGCGGGCGCTGTCTCAAAATGATCTTCATAACGAATAGAAAGTAGACCGTGACACCCAGAAAAGAGAGACCTGATGCGGCGGACGCATTCGTCCCACGTGATCAAACTCACAGGGTCTGCGTTGTCGGTTTCCTGCACGGATCTTTGCAGAAGGGTATAGTCCCGCATTTCAGCCAGGACCGTCGTCAGCTTTTGCAGCTGCTCGAGATATTCGTCCGAAGTCAAGGATCTTCCAATGCCGATATAGGACTTGATGGGCCTCAGCTGCTGATCAATACGACTGCGGATGTTTTGGGAAAAGTCACTGTTCTCTGCTGAACGGAGAGCCTGTGCAACCTGACTTTGCACATTCATCAGCTCCATGCGGGCCTCGCGATGCAATTGAATGTAAGCGAGTACCATAATGGAGACGACCGCAAGAACCTGAAACAGGGTGATCGGCATATCCGAAACGAATTGAGACAAAGTCTGGTCAGCGGGAAGTTTCACGGGCAAGGCCAGGTGATTTCGATGCAACCAGACGGTCGTCAGTATCATCAAGAATGCGAACGAAGATCCCCACCAGCGGCCACTCACGAAGAATACGATGCCAGCGATCAAAGGCAGCCATTGGATACTGGGCGCCAAAAGGCTATGAGCCGGGATAATCACGTTGAAGGCAAGAAGGAGAACGAGGCCCAGTGCGCAGGGTAGAATGAAATACTGCGGTCGACCAAACCTATAGTGACAGATCAAAGACAGGGTGGCAAAAGACAGGTTCAAAGCTTCTGAAACATAACCCGCCGATACATCCCGCAAGGCGAGACGGACAATGTCCATGATTGAAATCAAAGCCAAGAGCAAGGCCCCCAGTACAAAAATGCGGGCCTTGATCAGCTCATCACGACTTTTAGGGAGGCGCGGGCGCGATATGAAGAAATCAATAAACGCAAAAAAGTGAAGAGATCGCAAGGTTCATCCTTTCTCAACTCAGGTAAGGCATGATCAGAGTCAGACGCACAGATGTGGAGTTGATTTCCAGGCGATGCGGTAAAAGCAAGCTGGCAAAATTCTCATTATCAATTTCCGAGATTCCATTTTCTCCGCCTTGAGGCACAAAGGCATTGAAGTGAAGAAGATACGATTCCTGAGCGTGCTCGCCTTCCACCATGACCCTGAAATTGTGGGCCTCGCGCCAGGGCTTGATCAGCAGCTCCAGGCCCATCTCGATCCAGGGATAGAGCTCTTGAAAGCGCATGCCTATCGATCCCGAGCAGGAACTGGCTTTGAATTGGAAGTCGACCAGGTGAAAATGTGGATCTTCGCGGAGCAGTTCCTCCACAAAGACCATGCCGTCTTTGGTGTTAACTTTTTCCAGTGAACCATCCAGAAAATAATCTGCAATCTGGCAAAGGCCTTCCATCTGCCGTTGCACGATTTCCAAGGACTTTACGGTAACTTTGCTGTCGTGTCCGGGATTTCTCTGTATGGTGCTGATGGCCTGACGGTTGACATCGGCACAGGCCAGGATTTTCTTCTCCATCAGCCGACTGAGAGAACGAGTGGACTGCACCTTGGCGCTCTGCATGAGGCGATGCTTCTGGCGCTGCACATCCCGATTGTCCACTTCCCGCAGGCATTCGAATACAAAAATCACTGCGTAAAAAGCCATCTGCGAAAGGACCATATGCATGAGCACGGAATGAGTCCAATAGGGGGCTGACTCAATCGTGGGAATGCCTAAGCGCGGTGCCACCAAAAAATAGGCGACCAGAAAAAAGCACGATAGTACAGCGAAGGTGAGGCTGCCTCGGACTCCGTCAAGCAAAGCCATAAAGGTTATCAGAAATGGCAGCCAATACAACGATGGGGTATACGCGGCCTCGGATTCAAGCGATAAGAGTGTGCCGACACCTACGCTGAACGTGCAAAGAAAGAGTCCGGCAAGTTTGAAATTTCCAGTTCGCCTTAGAAAAATAAGGCTACTGACGCCAGCCGCGAGGTTTAATGCGATGAAGAGCAAACCATATACGCGTTGGAGCGGCTCATGCGTTGACAGAAAAAATAGAGGACAAAGAACCAGAAGGTAAAACAGCCCAAATCCCACCATGGCCAGGGAACGCAGGTTGGTACGTGCCAAGGTATGCTGTTGACGGGTTGGCAGAAAAGTATTGAGATTCATTCTTTGCGTACCTTCCGCTTATTGAGCAAGACCAAGGATTTGACCGAGAGGACCATCCACGACAAGGCGGAATGGATAGTTGTCCGTTTCGGCAGCGACTTCATTGAGCTTGATCTCCAAGCTACAGCCGATCGCTTCCAAAAGAGTTTTGACCGCATCCATGCCGATACCGCGACCCGATGATTGAGTCACGTCCTTGCGGGTGCTGAATCCCGGCGCAAAGATAAAAGCTGCGATCTCCTGCGGGCTCGGCACGCGGTCGGGCTGGGCGAGGCCAAGGTCGACGGCTTTGTTCCAAATCGTGCGCAGATGGATACCTCGACCATTGTCGCCATAGATCAGACGCAAGCGATTCCCACGAACTTCAGCGTGCAGCATGACCTTCGATTTTTGACTGGAACCAGCGATCACCAATTGGTTCTTGCTATCCAACCCATGATCAAAAGAGTTGGTCAAAAGGTGCAGCCAGATATCGAGAAAGGCGTCTCTGAAAGGCGTTCGCAGGAGGTGCAAAGGACCTTTCAATTCAAGCTCAGGCAGGGCTTGAGCAGGCCTCTCTTGATTGATCCAAAGAGCCTTAAATTCCCGCATCAATATGGTTTCGATATCAGACTCTGGCAGGGCGTCGTCCATGGCGCCAAAGATCCGATCCTTCACAGTTTCGATGGCAGCCATGGCTTCCTCCAGCCGCTGCACCGCATCCCGCAGTCCCTGGAGCTGCTCCTGCCCTGAAAGAGCTTTGGCACCCCTCTCGATGACCTGTTGTTCTTCCTCGTGCAGGGCAGTAGCCAGGGACTTCAGCCCGACCTGCCGGGCATTGCCTTTCATGGTGTGCAGAAGAATCAAAACCCGTCTTGACCAGACACCATTGATGCTTGGAACAAGACTCAGGCTGCGGGCTTCTTCCAGCAGACGAGCCAGATGTTGATAGGCCTGTGATGCATGAGCCCGATCGAGTTTGCTGAATGCCACATAGCACTCATATTCACGATCCAAAGTCAGATTACGCTGCCGAAGTTCCTTAAGCTCGCTGATGTCGCGGACCGTGACCAGAACTTCATCCACCACACCATCTTTAATAATGGGATTCCACTCGAAGGCCAGATCGCGATTGTCACGCGTACGTGCCTCGTGGAGCAAAAGGTGGCTGTTGATGTTCCAGGAGAGCGTATTCTCGCCAATCAAGGTTTCCAGGGTTGTGGGGAAAAGCGTGCGGCTGTTTTCGTCGACGATCAAATCATTGCAGATGAGTTTATCAAAGCGCTCGATTTCAAGTTGTTGATGTCGAAAGTAACTGGACATCGAGTCCGAATAGGTGGGGCCCAGATGGAGTTTACGGTTGATGGTCCCGATCCCCTGAGGCACGTGCCGCATGATGTGACAGATTTGCCAGGTTTGCTGGGCCACTTCCTTCTGCAGGTCACGGCTGAGATGTTCGGCTTGATTGAAAGCCAAAGCAAAGCGTTTGGCGAGCACCTGACTCTGCATAAAAACGAAGACAACGGCGCCAAAGGTCGTAATATTCACACCTTGGTTGATTGCAAAAAGGTAGGTTTCCCAGATTCCCAGGAGCAGCGGGATGGCCAACCCGATCAGCGTGTAGGAGCTGCCTTTTTCTTTCAATCGAACGGCTTTGGCAATGAACCAAAGGCAAAAACCAACCATGGCCACGCAGAAGAGCTGAAACGCGGGCAGGAGCTGCTCCAACGTCATGGGTCTGCCCATCACAATCAAACAGCAGAACGCGACAGAGCCGACGACGCAGGCGGGGAAAAGAATGGAAGGAAAAGCAACCCGCCGAAAGGTGGCGAATAGAAAGCACAGGCAGCTAAAAGGGGCTGTGATGATAGGGATATACTCGAGTTTGATGGCGAGGTCATGGGGTAAGGACGTCGTTGGAAAGGGGATCCATTCATTAAAAAAGTTCTCGATTCCGACATTACGGATGATGATGCTGAAGCATATGGCAGCGAGAGCAAGCGCACCGAGATCACTGGTACGGCGCAGAAAGATCATGAGCTGGTACAAGAGCATGATCAGCATGGCCCCGGTGGACAGGAAATTGAGCAGCTGCTGACGCCGGTCTTCGGTGGAGAGCAAGGGGGCCTTGGCCAGCATCGGCGGACTCCAAATCCCCCCACGATAGCGCGAATGGTTGGATATATTCACGAGCAGAACCCATTGCTGCTCGGAACTTGTAACCGAGAAGCTTGCTACGCGCCTCGTCATGTAAGGGACTTCCGCCAAGCCATCTGCCGAAAATTGCCCGATCTGGATATATGTGGCCGCTGAGGATTTATCAAGCGGCAGAATCCAGGCTTCCATGGCACTCATTATCCCATCAAACCTGATTTCATGCAGACCCGGATCGAGCGAGCCCAGAGGAAATTTATAAGCCGCATGCCCAAGCCCTTTGCGCTCGATCACATCGGGTCGCGTCTGCCACCACATGCCAACGGTTTCAAGTTTTCCCGTTTCCATCCGCGCGGCAGCATCGGGTGTTAACACCTCATTCCAAAAGACCCAGGCCTTATCCAGACGAAGGCCTTCTGCTGCCTGAAGTGCTCCTGGACAGAAGAGCAAAAAAGTCAGCAAGAGTCGAATCATGAACCTCTCCCAGATCATGCGATAACTTCTAGCCTAACATTCTGTGGTGGAACAGACTATCGCCGCAGTCTTCCTTTGCGACTTTCTCGATTCATTGGGATGGGGAAGGCATGAACATAGATGATGTATTGTGTGAGAGTTGGTTAAAAGCCCAACCCGGAAATTTACACTATGAAATCTGCTAGGCAAGGTAGGCAAAGTTTTCCATTAAATTCTTCCGTTTCCGTACGATAAGAGTGGCTGGAATGGTGGACTGGAGGCTTTTTGTTTCGGAAATTGACCATATTGCTGCTACCTCTATTATTCCTTGCCTGCACGGGGAAGGCCCTTGCCGACGCAAGGTCGATAGATGGGATCAAATACTTTTTTGCACCTTCTGGAAAAATCACACCAGAAGATATCGCGAAAGATCCAAGCCGGTATGAATGGAAGGATCTCGAGAATGGCGAGGGTGTGTCGATCACTGCTGAAACCGACTATTTCATATTGCTCCGCGCACCGTCCTTGAACACGGAACAATATGTTCTGACTCATCGGATCATGAATGCTGATAGGAATGATCGACCTTATTACACGAGACTTTTTGCGCTGGAGAACCAGAGCGCACGTCCCTTGCCTTTTTTAAAGAATTATTACGGGTCATACATCATAACTCAGAAGGAATTTGGAAAAATCCTGCTGTTGAAGTTTCAAAGAGGGAAATTTCCGGGCCTGGTGAAGCTGCAATTGCGCCCCTTTTTATTGGAGGAGTTCGAAGAGGAAAAGAGCCAGGATCTGGTTGCTTTGAGCAGCATCTCCGGTATCATGCTCACATTAATTGTTTATAATGCTGTGCTTTTCCTCATGATAAGAAAAATTTATCTTTTATATTATGCCTTATATGCCAGCTGTGCATTGTATTACCTTATGATGGTCAACGGCGCTGTTCCATACAGCGATCCTACCGTATTTATCTTATACGCGTCTTTGTGGGGCTCAGGAATCTTTGTGATTCTCATGTCGTTCGAGCTCCTAAGTGCCAGAAGCAGATATCATTACTTCTATAAAGTAGGCCTTTTTCAGATTGGTCTTCAGACTGTAGTATTTTTCGCTGTCGTGTCGGGTTACGCCAAAGCCGCTTCGGCCAATTATATTACAACTCCAGCGTGCTTTTTTCTCTGTTTTGCCCTCGCGGGAACCGCTGCGTACAGACGCTACATACCTGCCTATGCGATGCTTGTAGGATGGCTTCTTCTTTTTACGATCCTCGCCTTGAGCAGCGTTAGCATATTTTCCAGTCGATTCGTCTTTACAGGGTGGTTTATGCCACTTGGCTTCGCGGTCGAGGCGATTGCATTCAGCTTTGCCATGGCACAGAAAGCCAGGTTGAGCGAAATGAGTTTATTGGAAGAGCGGACTCAGGCCATTAATGACAGCCAACATGCCTTTGCCCAGCTCACCAAGGTGTTCTATCCTCATCAAATAGCTCTGATTAAGAATGGGGAGCAGCTGGAAAGAACAATGCCGACGGGTCCAAGCCGTGCGTGCGTTATTTCCTTCGACATCGTGAGTAGCTCCAAGATTCAGCATATCAACGCTCCCGATTTTTTTAGAAATGTTTTCAAGCGGTGTAATGATGCAATGATGGAGGGTTATGACGGTCGTAACTTGAGAGCCCGTGCGTACCGCATTAAAGAAATGGGCGACGGTTTTTTATGCGCAGTGGGGTATCCCTTTCAATCTTTATCAAAGAATCCTGCAAACGATGCCCTCGATCTCGCCATAAGATTTTCGCAAATATTAACGGACGAGGCTGAAAATCTTCACCCTGAGTCGCCGATTTGCTGTGGAATCGGCATTGCCATTGAATCCTTGAACGGGTTCTACCCCGAAACAGGCACGAAAGAGTACGATCTGTTTGGACCGGCTATTATCCTTGCCACTCGCTACGAAGGCATGCGTAAAACCCTATTCGAAGGTGAAAAGCCTCGAAGCGTGATCATCATCCAGGAAAGGGTCTATCACAGCTTGGACCGCGAATATCGTACAAATTTTATCGAGGTCAATCTCAGGGAGAAGGGCCTCTTGATCAGGGACGATCCGGCAGCAGTAAGACTTTACTATCAATTCCGAGAGCATGGCCGTGGGACAGCAACCAAGGATCCCAATACCCTCGATGCAATTGCGTAAAATAGTCGTGGATTCGACCCAGTCAGCAGTTGAGCAAGCTATAACGGAACGCCTCCGGTCGAGCATGTGGTATAATTCCCGGTGAATGAAAATGATCATTGGGAATTTTCCACGGAGGATAGCTGTACATGTTTGTTAAGCCCTCAATATTTCTGGCTTACGGCCTTGGTTTTTTGATTCTGCCAGCCTGCACCTCCAAGGATAAATCCAATCAGGGCTATAAGGTGAAGATGGAGCTTCTGCGCATGAGCGGAGCTTCTTATGGCGTTTCTCGCCAACCGTCCCTCGGCCTGGTCCCGGACAATGATCGCTACGCGTGGACCAGCAATATCGATATCAAGTCCTTGAAGCTCCCGATTCGTGCCATCACACTCTCAGAGATGACCGGCGATTCGGGAACGAAGAATCCGCAGACGCTTTACTCCTGTGATACGGACTGCGACGTCGACCTCCTTGGTCCGGAACTGACCAATCTGCTCGCCGATAAGACGGTAGACGTGAAAGGGACCGGCACCTTCCAGCAGATCTCCGTTTCGTTTGGAGAAGGCGCCACGAATTGGGACGGCAAGATAACGGCGGAATTCACGCTGGGCGGGCAGAAGTACTATACGAAAAGCTCAGGCGCTCCATCGACCACAGGGCCCGCTGAGGAATCAACCTATACCGGGTTCGGCGGCGGTTCCATCAGTTACCTTCCCAGTCCTCTGGTCCTTGAAGCGCAAGACAGTGAAAAGCCGTCGGATGCCAAGCCTCTGACCATCAAACTTTATTTCGACGCTCTTTATTCTGCATTTGCGGTGGACAGCTCGAAAGTCAGCCCAGTGGCACACCCGGGCGGATTCTGCGTTGGTGATATGAACGCGTCTGAAATTACCCTATGCACGCAGCGGCTCGTGGTGGCGGCGTCCACTCAGACAGCAACGCCGACTCGCGAACGCTATACGATCAACGAAGCGTCACTCGCCACACTGTACTTTGACAACGGTACGTCGCCTCTTGGCGGCAGCCTGCGCCAGGTCCTGAATGAGGGTTACCCCAACCGCGGAACTGTGAATGATGTGGATCTCACAGAACCCGGAACCAACGGGGCTGAAGTCAAAAGCTGGGCATCGGCCCCAGTCTTTGGTTTTTCCGAAAATACCGACGGCACCTTCCTGCTGTCGACGACCATCGGCGAGCCGAATGATGCGAATGAGAATGGTGGATTCCGGGCCAAGGCTTTCAAGCGTGAAACGCATGATGGCGCCTATGAGACGTCTCAGGGCAAGGAATATTCCTATAGCGCAGTCAAGTCAGCTGAATAATGGATATGGCTCTCCTGCGGGAGAGCCTCGCTTTTTCCCACCTCATCCTGATCCATTCCGCTCTACGACCGTTACAGAATGCCGCGATGTTTCCCGTGTTCGACTTAGTCGCTAACGGGTAGCAGGCCCCTCCTCTTACCTTTTTGGGAAAATTCCTACTGATTTTCGGGTCCTCCGACTTTTTTTGCTAATCCTGTGCTAATATAAAAACTAACCTTGCTAAAATTTGGAGAATAGTTATGGCGGCCAAGAAGAAATCCACTGCAGCGAATCCACTGGCAGCAGCAAAGAAAAAACTGACTGAACTCACTAAAGAATCTGAGAAAATCAGAAAAGAATCTCAAAAGATTAAAGCCAAATTGGATAAAGCGAAAGCGCGATTGGCTAAGAAAAAAGAAATGATTGTGAAGGCTAAAGAGCGCGTTGCCAAGGCGATACTGAAAGCTATTCCTGTTGGAAAGAAAAAAGCCGCAGGAAAGAGCACCAAAAAGAAAGCTCGTAAGAGCTAACGAACTCCTGAAAATCTGTCTTAACCAGAATGAATTGCAAAATCTTCTGCTAAGACGTTTTGTTATGAGCCCACGACACCCGTGGGCTTTATCTTTATGGCATTCAGCTATCCGGATTCATCTTCATTCCTTCGGCAATAGCCCTGGCGAAGCCAAGCCCACTAGATACCCTTTATTTTCCAGTTGCCTTGCTTAAGACGGTAAATCCAACCTCCCTTCTAGAGGACCGAAGGTTCGTTCTGCAACTGACAATGAGCTTGGATTGCAATTTTTTCCTGCTTATCCTCCCACATTTGGGCGAGACCGCTCAAGGCTTTCCAGAATGAAAATAGAGCCAGAATATTAAAAAATCCCTGCGACTCAATAGAGGCAAAAGCCGTCATCGCCATACCGACGCCAAGAGAAAACGCCACGGCGAGCCTCGATCGTCTGGCGAACAGTAGAATCTTCATCGTACAACCTCCATCCAATGAGCCTATTGGCAGAAGGTTGAACAGATTCAAGCCTATCAGGACTTCACCTGCTTCACGCAGATGAACTTTAATGAAAAACAGATCCGCGATCATAAGCGAGATTCCCAAAAAGATGCCAGGGATCGGACCAGCAAGGTAGACCAGGATCTTCTTCGAGTCATCAATGCCTTCCGGCGGCTTTGCGACGACGCATGCTCCTAGAAACGGCACGAAATACACCTGACGCGAGGAATATCCGAACTTGCCCATGAGTGCATAGTGACCCAACTCATGCAACACGATTCCAGCAATAAGGGTAACGCTATTAGAATAACTTAGCCTTACAGACGCGACAAACGCAATAAAGGTTAAGCTCGTCGTAAGCTTGTCTTTCCAGGTATCCATGAAGCTTCAAGAACCTCCATCCGATTGCTGAACATGGTGTCAAGGGCAGCGCACGTGAACGCAACTCGATACAGGCTGCTGGAACATGTTGACCTGATATACGACGAATCCTTCGAATTATTGCTGCCGCCGACATCTATTGAATAGGCCATTTTTGTACGCCTTTTTCATGGAAAGGGGCGGGTGGCAGGGATTTTAACAGACGAAGGGACCTGGAATTTTCCAGGGTAGTAACTCCTGTGGAAAGAGTTGTGGCGCGAACATTTCGGCCTGATCCGGGTGCCTGTCGCCCTCGGTGAGTTGCCGAAAGCGCAGGACCTGCCACAGGAAGCTGACTTCTATTTAGCTGTTTCAGAAGAAATAAGACGGGCCTTGTTCCTCGGCTTCACCGACTTGAAGGATCGTGTCATCGAACGCACGCATCATGTGGTACACGGAACCGTGAGGGGGCTAGCGTTGCTTCTGCTGAGCCTCTTTGAAAGATTTGTGCGCAAGCCGGCAAACCCGGCAAGACCTTCCCGAATGCTATGCTTATCGTCGCCTTTCTTGCGGGATGTCACAAGGATTAACCAGCCTCCCAAGACATGGCAAGCCAAGATCCAAATTGACTTATTCTTTATTTTCTAACTTGCCACATATCGCCGCAATATTGTCGCGGTAAATACATCAATCTGGTATCTAGGTCCCGAGCCATGCGATGCATGTGAGCCGATCTGAAAACAGGTCTAGAGGAGTTTTCTTAATGAACCTCATACTGAGCCTGCTCCTAGCTACTTCTGCCACGACAGCTTCGAAGACCTATCTTGCCATCGAAAGTATGCTTGCTGGTACCCTCATCAAGTACTGTGAGCACGGTGCGCCTAAGTCATGCCAAACGATCGATCGCCGAAACGAAACTATTGCGAGTGATCCAGTCGGCGACTCTGATCAGCTGGCATTGAAACTCAGTAAAATCGCGCCTGAATTTCGAACCCTAACGATTGATTTCTTGAATCCTGACGAGGCCCCAGGTGGTCGTCGTTTGCAGATCAAATTCACACAGGATCCCAAAAAGAAGACAGCCAAAAAATAAATGCGCAGTGAAGTACCGGCTAATCCACGTATCAGTCCAGCCTCCAGTGGCTCCGTCTGGAGATAAATGCAAGGCTACGCTTTCATATCGAATCTTGTGCCGTTCACAACGGGTGAGCCGTAACCATCCAACCCTTATAGTAAATTTTTCTTATTTCCTCGATTCTCAATATCTCTATTAAATTCACCGAAACGTTACAGAACTTCCGGTGGTGAATCCTCATGGGCTTAACGCCTCGTTTTCTCCTGCCGCTACAGACGGATCACAACCGCCTCAAACATTTAAATTTCAATCTTCCACTGATGAAAAACACACGATCTATATTTTTAAGCTTCCACTCGATTATATCGAAGCCCTGAACAGCTATCGCTCATGCGTGACAACGCCGGCGCAACCTTCAGAGGGAACCACCGACAGCGGCGTCGCTGACGACGGATCGCCCTCGACAACAGTCCAAGAGCAGTGTTCCTTCGAACTGCCAAATTCACTGCTCCTGGCAAAAAAGGATTTTTCCTGTGCGCCTGACGTCGACTATCACGATGTCTCCGTCGATCTCCGCATGAACCAAGGCAATCTTGAAGTTGAGCAAATCAACATAAACCCTATATTGCGGAGATGACAAGCAAGTCATCTCGGAGAGCCGGACATTGGTGAGATTTAAATTTACACTATCGACACTGCAGGGCAGTGTCGCACCTTTTGAAAGTCTGAAGGGAGTATTTCCCGGAGCACTTGCGAAACTCGGGCATATCCAGCTAGGAGACAAAATTAAGTGAACCTTTCCGGATAAATCATAAAGATTATCCATAAAATCTTCACATTATAGGATCCAAGAAATTCATGCCCTAAACGGCTTTGAGAGCTGGGCTTATACCATGGCTGTAGCGCTGCCGGGATGGTCCCGGCTTTTATATAGAATCAAAATTCTCAGCCAGTCGATATCCTGATGACTTTAGGCAAGTGCCTGGGCACTTTATCTTTCAGTAAAAGACATATGATCGTCCAGCTGCAGGTAGTCAGTGCATTCGAGACCAGTAGGGGCCCCCGGGATGATGGTCTTCGGCACTGCGTTGTAACAGTCTTTGTCCCATAGGAAGTCAGGAAACCCTCTGCATTCACTGAAGTCCGGAGCCGTGGGTACAAGGCAGGATCCTACAGATTCGCGGAATCGGGTTCCCAGCTTTTGACTGCAGTAGCGGCGCAAATTTCCGCCTTTATCGACAAAGTGGGTGCCGGAAGCGCGGGCATCGCAGCTTGCACCTTGTTCCTCGTCATCATCCTTTTTGATGATGTCGAGAGTCGGTTTCCCTTTAGCCATCGTTAGGGACATGAGAGTATAAACGTTGTTTCGGTAAACGAAATTCTTCCCACTCGTTAGCCCAGTTGCCGTCGCAGAAATCAGGTACAATTTTCTTGAACCGCATTCCGTCACGAGCGAAATGTTCTCAGCGGCGCCTCCGGCCTGCAACTTGCCCACATCCAGTTACCCACAATTCAGCTCGAACCCGTCCCTTAGATCACTGAGCCTGCTCAGCCCTCTCCAGATCACGATATTTCCTGGAGGGGAGTCTCCTGCCCTACCCAAATATCCTCCCAGCCTGGCCAAGTGTATGACATAGTCATTCAAGGAGCTAAGCTTTCCTTCCTTCTTGAAATAGGCTGAAATGATCTTCTGTTCGACTCTATCAAATGCAATAGAAGGGCTGATATGCTGTCCTTCGCGGCCAAGATAAGTGATCCAATGGACTCTCCAAGCTAAAATACAGAATATACTGATTAACTTCGCTATTCGATCTGCAGTCCGCAATCTCGATTCTTCAGCTTTGAAACCCGACTTAATGATCTTGAAATAATTCTCGATTTTCCACCTATGCTTGTACCATTCGATAGTTTGGATCGCCTCTTGACGACATGTGATTGGGAGATTGGTCACAAAATTCCATCGTA
>NZ_DASQYZ010000223.1:0-47419 GCF_035638955.1 Oligoflexus sp.
CAGCTCATCCCAGTGCCAGCTGCCTGATACCGGCTTTTTCCTTTTTCTGACCGCGGCCTCGAGCTCCGGGGTATAATGGAGGACCCACCGATGAATGGTCGAGTGATCCACCTGAACACCGCGTTCAGACATCATTTCCTCGAGGTCCCTCGTGGAGAGTTTATAGCTCAGGTACCAGCGGATGGAGGTCAGGACAATCGACTTTTGAAAGTGCCGTCCTTTGAAACTCAGCGCCATAACCACTCCCTGGGTACGGTGAACTGGCAAGTATGATGATTCCCGTGTCAGGATGCTAGGGATTTTTTGCAACAGAGCCGGACGATGAACTCCTCGGGATGCTTGCAAAAATAGATGTCATCGGAGGTGATGGTCCGGATCAGCTGCAGGACCTGGGGATCACGGTAGAGATCGTTAATAACGGGCGAGAGATCAGCAATCTTCTGGCCGCCTAATACTTCCATATGCCGAGGCGTATTATACGGGGGCATGAGAAAGTTCTTGTACCTCAGGTCTTCAGCCAGCTTTTCAAACTCGGCCAGCAACCGCATGTAGCTGCGTAAGCTGAGTAGTGATCCAAGGTAGACAAACCCATCCTTTCGAAATCGATCCCTCATGAAAGCGAGAAAGTCAGGATCGGTGAAGAGAGAATTCAATCGGAAAGCCTCAGCGTTTACCTGCAATCCTTGCATAGACATGGCCTCCTCAGATCAGGGGAAATCTGCTTTTGCAATCTTAAACTCTTTTTTAAGTCACACATGCTGCGCCGTCGGACGCTGCGATTCCCACACAGGATGACACCTGGCATCCGGAGTTTAAAATTAAGTTCTAATGTTTGAAGGCTGCCTTTTTAAGATGGGAAAGTCGTAGCCTCTTGACCAAAGTCTGTCCCCGTCGGCAACTTGAGGCGGACTCTGCCATGACCCTTTTCGATTAGCAAGCAAATCCTGGTGAGCCTCGATTTGGTATGCTCGAGTAATTTGTGGCAAACGTCAATGGTACGCGCCTCCTTGCGACTTTGGTCTCACACTCATAGTTAACGCCACGCGCGGTAAGGGTCACTAGCTTAAGTGTTAAAGCAAACCTTCTCGTCACAATACAATCCTCCTGTCCTGGCCACACGATACGAGGGAATGAAAAATGGCACCAGTGTTCGTGATGAACTTCAGCGAGGAAATCAGGGTCCCCGAAAGAATGCTTGGAGATTAATCCAGGCCCTGAGTGAGTCTGGTTCACTGGATCGCGATACCGTTGCAATTCCGGCTGGAAAGAAGCGCCAGGGTTTAATCCTTTCCTCTTTTTAGCAAGAAGTTTATTTCATGGCCGCAGCAGTACCGTGAGAGATGGCGCTCCCTTGTATGGATCGTTATCTCTTTGATTTTAGATTTTTGAGAAGAGGTATTCCAGATCAGTGTCTTTGCCATAAAGGCAGGACCGGATGGTGTTTTGTCCTGTCCGAGCGTAGATGACGCAAAACCCATCTGAAATTACGTCAACATCCCCTTCGTCGTCATGGCTTCCTGCGATTTCCAGTATACATGCCTTGAACTCCGAGTCGATTCTCTTCCCGACTTCCTGCGTTCCATCAGTGCCTTGCGCCCCATGTGGTGGACGGCATTCGGTGCAAACCCGCCCACCCCCATGTTGGGTCGGTTGAAACAGTAGTCGTGGATTACCGCGGCGATTCTCCTCTGTGCTTCCGCCTCATCCACGTAGTAATCCTGCAGCTTGATTTCCTCAGTTTTGAGCGTTCCAATCACGCGCTCGGTCCTTGCGTTTCCCGTCGGTCTTCCGATCCCGGAGAGCCAGAGTTTGAGTCCTTGAACTTCGATATTCTGTCGGGTCCACTTGGACACATTGGGGCCCCATGATCGGCCATGAGCAAAGGCTTGAGCGCTGATTCCCGCAGCGAATCGATTCTTTCGATGGCTACAGCATCTGTTACAACCGCAGCCACTTCGTGGCTCGTAATTTGATGCGACAACGTCCATGAGAGGATCTTGCGCGAGTGCCAGTCGAGAAGAACCGTGAGATACATGTGCTTGCCTGCCACGCGAACCCAGGTCCAGTCAAGACCCCAAAGGAGATTCTTAGCTCGGGGCTCATGACGGAGCATGTCCTCGGGTGGAATATCGGGCTTACGTGATGATAGGTCCCAGGCGTGATTGAGCCCATTCTCTTTCAGGATCTCTGCGACCTTGGTTTTTCCGACCCATGTTCCTTTGTTCTCCAAGCCGTAGGCAATCCTTCGGCATCTGTGCTCGGGATTTTTCTGTGCGTAGTCGATCACACGTTTGATTTCCAACGGACGACGTTTGTTGAGGCCTCCAGCGCCGCCGTGGGGTTTGGGAGGAACGGAGACGGCTCGACGCCAGCGATAGACTGCCCTGGGATTGACTTCAAGGGTCGCGGCGATAGCCGTCAACGTCTCGCCCCCGGACAAGGCCTCGTCGATCCTCGCCAGAAGATTCTTGCGAAGTTAAAGGCTCAGATGCCGGCCTTTCAGCAGTCCTTGTAGTCCGAGCTCACGCCTTTTTTGAGCAATGTCAATTCGATTGTTGGTTGGGGTCTTGAAGGGCTCGCACACCTGAGCGATTATGAAGTTCTAGTCCCGGCACAATAGGGGCTGTCGACGTGAGATAGGTGCTTGAAATATGGAGGTAACTCGCGTTTGGTGTTGTGAAAAACTTAAACGCTGTCTACCATGCAACGATAGCTGCTCACGGACGAGCCTTGGACGAAGCTGAAGGCGATTATGCTGGGATCAGACATCTGCGACAAATCGAATTTGTGCACTACAGTTGAAGGCGTGCTCAATAAACTGAGAGTAGGATGTCCCCGACGTGACCTGCTTGAAGAGTTTGCTCGATGAAATTCGTTTTCCAACGGCTCAATGAATGGTCTGTCTGCCAAAGTCAAATTTGTTATTTTCAAAGCCATTGTTTAAGACTCTGATCACGAATGGACATTGATCAATGGAACGATCGTCACAGCTCATCAACATAGTGCGGGTGCGAGAAAGGAATGCGAGACTCGATGTGGGTTGACCTTGGTTCCGGCTGAAGCGTCTGATATCGCAGTTTACCCTGTGTCTAGCTAAGGATTCCCGCTCCCGGAAAGTCGGTCGCGGGCGGATAGGAACTTTATGATTCAGCGCCAGGAACCCTGTCCCACACCTGCTCAATAGATGAATTGCGGCGGCTTTAAATTGGGAGATTATTGAGGGCGACCTTTCCTAAAGTTCAAGTTCGATTGGAATTGAATCGGTCGGGTAGCGAGGCTTGCGGGATTGAGCCTTGTCCAGGATCCGGCGCAGTTCCTTGAAATTTGGTGGCTTGGTCAAGTGAACATCAAATCCTGCCTGCCGAGTCTTCTGCTGATCATCAAGCGTACCATAGCCCGTCAAGGCAACGAGTATTGTGCCTCCCGTGTCGGACAAAGCTCGGAAGCGCTTGGCGACCTCATAGCCGTTGAACTCTCCAGGCAAACCTATATCGCACAGCATGATATCTGGCGGACAGCGCCGGGCCATTTCCAGACCGCTGACGCCATCTATAGCCACCTGAACCTCATGATCCAAAACATGGGAAAAAAAGACTCGCAAGGATTCCGCAATATCGGGACTATCCTCGATCACGAGGATGCGAAGGCCAAGATTTTTTGCCCATCCTGGAGCCTTGATTCTTGGAGCCTCAGCCGTTGCGAAGCGTCCGAGCGGGAGGAGGATGCGGATCTCTGTTCCCTGACCCAAACCGCCACTCATGGCCTGGACGCTACCATCGTGTTTATCGACGAGAGCCTTGACGAGCGCAAGCCCAAGCCCAAGACCCCCGTACGATCGATCGATTGTCTGATCACCCTGGGAAAACATTTCAAAAATGTGCGGCAGAAGGTCCGCACTAATGCCCAATCCAGTATCCCGGACGGTGATAGCCGCCTTTTTCGAAGCCGCAATGGTTTCCAAGGTCAAGGTTATAGTTCCCCCTGGCTGGGTAAACTTGATGGAATTGTGCAGAATATTGGAAATGACTTGAGCCAGTCGAATCTCGTCTCCCTCGATCCAAAGAGGACCCTGCGGCAGCGCAGCCTTGAAGCTAAGCCCGGCCGTCTGGGCGATATTCCTGTAATCGGCGCTGGCATCTCTCACAATCTTCGTTAGGTCGATTTTCTCCTTCAGGATGGTGATCTTGCCTTGAGAAATCCTCGACACGTCCAAAAGGTCATCGACGAGCCGGGACATGTGGGCCACTTGACGGGAAATCATGGCGAGTGATTGAGCATGGATCTCATCTTCGTTCTCCAGGCTTTCAAGAATTTCTACTGCCACCCGAATCGGAGTCAGAGGGTTTCTAAGCTCATGGGAAAGCATGGCGATGAAGTCATCTTTGCGCCTATCGACTTCCGCCAGACGTTCCGCCTGTTGCCGCAACTCAAGTTCAAGTCTCTTAAGCACCTCGATGTCGACACTGACACCGATGACCGAGACCACCCGGCCGGTGTCGTCACGAAAGATGACTCCACGGTCCCAAATATAGGTATAGTTGTCGTGCACGTCGCGGACTCGATATTCTACGTCGTAGTTTGCTGCTCCGGATTCAAAAGCCTTAGTGGTCTCCGCAACAGTGTACTCAAAGTCGTCCGGATGAATTTTTTTTGCCCAGTCTTCCAGTTTACCCACTCCAACATCAGCGTCCTCGCCAAGAATATCGGCCAGCCCACTCAGTCGGATCACGGTATTGGTCACAGTGTTCCAATCGTAGATGAGAAACGCTGCGATCTCGCCGGCACAGCGGAAGCGTTCGGCCATCGCCCGGGCGTTTTCCTCGATGAGTTTACGGCTGGTAATGTCCTGAAGAACCGCATTGATTCCCAGAATATGCCCCTGTGCGTCCGCAACGGGATTCAGACTTGCAAGCACATAAATAGTTTTGCCGGGATTGCATGGGTCAGAAACAGCAATCTCGAAGTTGCGCATCGCTTCGCCGGTCTCGAGCTGGTATTTCATCTTTTCCCCCAGCGTTGCGGCAAGCCTGGGAAAGCATTCCTCCAGCGGACGTCCCAGCTGCATGCCACCAGATTCGCCCAGGATGACCGCCATTTGTTCATTCATGCGGACGAGGCGCAACTCATGGTTTAGGAAAGCAAGACCGACGGGGGCTATCTGATAGATCGCTTCCAGTTCGGCAAGCTGACGGTGATCGAAGCGCTGCCGCCCTGCCTCATCCTCTCGATTTCCGCTCGAATCGCTGCTATTCAACTCACGCCGTTCCAAACCCTGGCGAAGGCGATTGGCATTTTCGCTCAAGCACTTCAAAGCTTTGATCTGCAGCATTCTAAACTGGGTTGACCAATGCGTCAGAGAACATATGATGAGAATTGCTAATACCGCGGTGATGAAGACGAATATAGAAAAGCGTGCCATGGCAAGAGTTCCATCGAAAATGAACATAATTCCCCTATAATTCAAGGGGATCATATACTTCAACCCTTTATCATCGCAATAGATCTGAAAAGCTGCCTATCATCCGATCTCGACTCATTGTAGCAAACGAATCGTGTTGACCTCAGACCTCAGGACTTGCTTGACCATTAAGGTCAGGGCAATAAGGCTCTGTCGAGCATGAAAGTTCATTGCAATGAGGCTCGGCTGGCCCTGATGGTTGAGATTTAAAGCTGCCAATTGCTATGCTGTCAATCCAAAAGCGCAGCCGGTACTTGGAGACCTATGCCTGCATCTCCACCTTCGCTAACGTCGAGGCATTTATTGTTTCGCATGTTGATCAAGCGGCTATCATCACCAAAACGATCGACAGACCACTGCTGTGCGCTATTTGTCAGATCTAGAGAAAGATGATTTACAACTAACATAGCTTCCAACCTGGCGACCATATCATGACCGCTATACTACTCTACTCATGGATGAATAAAAGAAATTTTGCTGACATGGTCAATGAAAAGCATGATCTGTTTGTCGTGATTCAAGCAGCGAATCTGTTTTTTTGATCATATCTTCGTCCAGAAGAGAAAATGCCTGGCTTGTTCCTCATGAGCTAAAAATACGCGATTGTTCCTGTGAAAACAACTCACTGTACTGACGGGCACCTGTACCGCCACCTTTTAGAATGATCATCAGGCTCTGACAGCCGTGGTGCATCCAAAAAGTGATAAGAAATCGGTCGACCTCTACGATCTGGCTGTTGTCAACCTTCCTTTGGCAACAGCGCCTGCTGTGAGCCGGCTCATCGATAGAAAACCCAAAGTCCAGGTTGCTGTGGTGTTGGTAGGCTATGGCGACAATGAGTTTTTTCCCGATACCCCCGAGACAGCTGGCGGAGGGGTCAAGCGCTACGGAAAAAATGAAATCGCGATGTTTGATGCGGAGATGATCACAGTTTTCGGTGTTCCTGGAAAGCTGCCCGAAATTCCGATATCGTGTAATGATCCCATGCAAGCGCTTCTCTTTATAGCCTTATGATAACCGCTCGCGCCAATGACCTTGAACCTTACGAGTACCTCACCCACATTTTTGCAGCGCTTCCTAAGGCTGCTTCCCTGGACGACTTTGAATCACTTTTGCCTGAACTGCTCCCTAAGCTGTTCGCTGACAAAGGCTGCCTTTCGCTGCTATAATGGAGGGGCTGCCAGCAAATTCTCAAGGGACGTCCATGCACAAAACATCATTGCTTGTCTTCTGTCTATTTTTGTTCGGATTAACTCGTGCCGTTTGCGCCGATACGGTTCGCTTTCAGATCCCGAAAGAACCGCGAAAAATCAGTCCCTATATTTATGGGCTTGGCACCTATCTGCATGAAGATCGTGATCAGGAAGGCGTATGGGAGCTGCGCCCGACACTCTATCGCTGGGGCGGAAATACCAGCAGCCGCTTTAACTATAAACTGGACGCCTGGAACGCAGCAGGCGATTGGTTTTTTCGAAATTTCAAGGCCCAGAGGCCAAACATGATCGGCCGGTTCATGGAAGAAAATCGGCGCAATGGGGCAGCCTCGGCCATCACTCTTCCAATGCTCCCATGGATAGCCAAAGACGGGGCTACGGCCAGCTATCCGCGTAGCAAGTTTCCCCAGCAGCAGCATTTTGATGGAGACGCCGGTAATGGGCGTGCGCCCGACGGCAAGCCGTTGCTTGCAGACCCGACGACCACAAGTATTCCCAACAGCCCTGAGTTTGTGGCTGAATGGGTTCGCACACTTAAAGGACAGTTTGGCAATCATCCGCATTTTTATATCATGGACAATGAGCCCATGCTCTGGAACAGCACCCACAGGGATGTTCACCCACTTCCCTTGCGATACGATGATTACTTCGCGCGTTATGTTAGCTTTGCCCAGGCTGTCCGCAAAGCCGATCCTGAAGCCGTCATCATTGGTCCAGCGGCTTGGGGCTGGCTGGAGATGCAGCTCTCCGCCTGGGATATCGAGGGCCCTCATAGCAAGGGGCGCAAGCGAACCGATCGCCTGGCTCATGGTGACAAGCCCTTTCTCCAGTGGTTCCTGGATGAGCTGAAAAAGAAAGAGCAGGAGCTGAAAGTTTCGCTGCTTGATCAACTGGATGTTCATAATTATCCCGAGAAGGATAGCTGGCCACCTGGGGGTGATGAAGCCCCAGCGCGTCGCAAGGCTTTGCTCCAATCCACAAGATCGCTCTGGGACCGTGATTATCGGGATCAGAGTTGGATCAATGAAAAGATCTACTTGATTCCCCGTCTCAAGGAAATGGCCGAGAATTTCAAGAAAGGCACCAAAGTCGCGATAGGTGAATACAACTATCGCGCCGAGCGCGACGTGTCAGGCGCTGTGGCTCAAGCCGAGATACTTGGCATTTTTGCACAGACCGGCTTGGATTCCGCTCAATATTGGGACTTTCCTAAACGCGGCAACAGCCACCGCTGGGCTTTCATACTTTTCCGCAATTATGATGGGAAGGGCCGGGGATTTGGTGATGAATGGATTGAAAACTCGGTCCAAAGTCAGGAAGAACTCTCTGTCTATGCAGCACGTCAAGCCAAGGACAAACGTATTACCATTGTACTCCTGAATAAAAGTGTCGATAAAGAGCAAAGCCTGCAGCTGGATTTGGCAGGGTTGCCGGTACCGAAGAAGCTGGAGCTTTATAGTTTTGTATCAGAGAAATTGGATGGTGTGATCGTGCGCAAACAGCGGACTCTGCCGCCTGGCAAGCAGACCACATTGAGTCTGAGTCCCTTGAGTATGCATCTTGTCGAGCTGAATTACTGAGGGCGTTGGAAGGAACTCATATGCTGATCGATCGGGTGCGGGGTATCCCTTATCAGGATTTTTTGAGGCTCTATGTTTTGCCTCGCAAACCTGTGTTGATCGAAGGCGCTATCGATCATTGGCAGGCTCGCCAGTGGACACCAGAAAACCTTGCGGAAAGGCTCTATCAAACTCCCATCCGGTTTCGCAGCGAGCAGGGGAATATTGAAGGCCTCTGCGGTCCTTTGATCGAGCGGGTTTTGTCGGGCCAGGAACCCGGCCTTTATCTGCGCAATATCGATTTGAGCCGGGACCTGCCGCAACTGATTCCGGATGTTACGCCTAACCTCAACTATGCTCGCACCGATTGGCGTTCAACCCGGCTTTTGCCTCATCATTGGTTGGTCAGACCGGGATTGCAGGAGCTCTTCATAGGCGGGAAGGGTACGAAATTTCCAGTCCTGCATGTGGACTACTGGGGCATGGATGCTTTTCTTTCGCAGATTTACGGCGAAAAGGAACTGATACTCTTCGGTCCGGACCAATCCCCCTATCTTTATCAGAACCAAAAAAATCCGCTCCTCAGCGACATCAATCATGTTCTGGAACCGGATCGGGAACGCTTTCCTCTCTTCGGGAACGCGAATCCAATTAAGCTGATCATGAAACCCGGTGATACGGTCTACAATCCAAATGGTTGGTGGCATACCACGCAGACGAATGAACTGTCGATCACGATCATTCAGGCGGTATGGAATCGCGCGAACTGGCCCATCCTGATAGGGGAGCTTAAGCGTACGGCGCGGGATAGGTCCTGGATACAAACGGCAGTGATGATTCAGTATCTCCACCTTTTAAAACCGTGGCTCCTTTTGCGAGAAAAATGGCATGAACATCTACTCCAGTGATGAGTTCCTGCATATTGTCGTAGAAGCTTTTTTTTCCGGTCAGAGCTGGGCGATTGAGTTCGTGCAGGTTCGCGGACAATTTTTTCGTGTGCTGGTGATCGATGGCAAGCAGGTGATTGGTAGCGTTCCCTTTATGGATTTTTTGGAAGCCTTGCCTGCACCCGAACATCCGATGCCGAGAAAAGGAGCCTGGCTGCCGCGGGTAAGTCACAAGCTGGTTGTGGTGGACGAGTGGCGAAAGGGCGGATTTCCCCACGGAATGGAAGCCTCACCGACAATTCTATGGGAAGACTGGCGGGAATTTTCCAGCTTTGTGCAGTATGCTCAGGAAAACAATAGCCAGGCCTTTAGCAAGCGACAGAAAAAAAAATGGGGAAGAATACCGGGCGAGCTTCAGGGTTCCTTGCGTTATGAATACCGGATTACGAAGGCTAGCGCGGAGCCGCTATTGGCCTTATTGATGGACTGGAAAACCAAACAGTATCAGCGCACAGGCCTTATGGATACCTTTGCGAGACCACGCACCCGCAAGTTTTTTGAACTCCTCCTCCAGGCCGATCTCCTGCAGCTATCTGGAGTTTTTGCCGGTGATAAACCCTTGGCCCTCCATGCTGGTTTTGTGCGGGAAGGACGATTTTATTTCGTTCTGCCGGCCTACGATATCGAGTATCAGCAGTATAAGTCTGGACAGCTCCTGCTGGAGTCCATGCTCGAATCCAGTTTTCACGCCGGCCATAGAGAATTCGATTTTCTGCTTGGAGATGAACCCTACAAATTTTATTACGCGAACCGGGTTCGCATTGTGGGTCCTTTGGGCTATCGTTTCGTCAAGGACAAGGTCTATGCCCCTCTGCGCCGTGCGACTATGCAGATTGTACGACGGCAGGCCGGTCTTTATCGTGGTCTGCAGAAGCTCAAGAGGTCTTTGAAAGAGCGAGGTATTTTGTAACAGGAGTGGAACGACGCAAGCGATAGTAAAGGGACGTCAGGGCCATATACAAGAGGATGCGTTGATAGGACCAGGTCCCGATGATGACAAAGCGCGGCAATACCGCGCCCTCCACAAGTTCCTGAGCCTCATAGGGAGCCGAATAGGTGGTCCAGATGCGGCGTATTCCGCTTCTCCTCAGGAGCTCGATATGCTCGATTTGATAGTCCCGTGCGGGTGTTCCGAATGGGATGGCAAAGTCCTCGAATGGCCCTAGAAGCCTTTGCATATCCTCGAGCGAGGTTTTTATCTCTGCCAGTGCACGCTCCGGAGACATATGGCTGAATCGCATATGCGAGTTGCTGTGATTCCCCAGACGAACTCCAGGTATGCCTGCTAATTCCCCAAGATCCGCTAGAGTTGTCAAACGGAAAGGTTCACAATCTGGAAAAATTCGCAGACTCGGATCCCTGGCGTCAAGTTCTGGATCAGGATTCATATTGATATGCAGGTAGAGGTTTTCTCCGGGAGCCAGCTGGGGAAACGTGCGGGCATCAAGCTGCTTTTTGAGAATCATCATCGCAGGATCGGTTTCCCCATGCTGAGCTATCTCAAAGCGATCCCAGCGGAAACCAAGCCTTTTTTCGAGTTTGATAGGACAGATAAATACTATCCAGCCTAGATAGGGATGCCGAGGTGCATGGGTCTTCACGAAGTCAATGGCATCCGTATAGCCATCGTCAAAGGAGAGGGTGAGGCGGGATGGGCCTTTCTGATGAAAATCACCGACCAGAGCCAGAATCCGGATCAGCTTGTCTCTTTCAATGGTGTTGGCAGGGTAGGGATCGGTCGGGCGGCGCACATCACAAACCCGATGGAGGCACATCGTAAGGTGTCGGGTTCCCAGGGATAAGCGATAGATTCTGGCAATAACCCCAGGCGGACAGAAAGCTGCCAGTACTGTCGCGAATAAATTGATGAGTCGTCGCATGCGGAGCTCATTGGTCAAAGATTTATTATAGCAATAAACCTTGCTTACAAGTATGAGCCAGGTCTAAGGAATATGCGGTTAGCAACCGATAAACAATCGTGTCTCATGACTTAACGCGCAGCAAAGAACGAGGTTTTCTCCGGATGTTGCGAAGGTATCGAGTTCTTGTCATCGCTGAGCAAGCCAATCCAGAGTGGGTGAGTGTTCCTTTGGTCGGTTGGATGCAAACCTGCGCTTTGGAACGAGTGTGTGACGTCCACCTTGTTACGCATATCCGTAACAAAGAAGCCATAGATCGGACATCCTTCCCACGGGAGCGAATCACTTACATCGAGCCCGGCCTCACTCAAAGCTTTCTCAATTGGGCCTCGTCTTTTGTTAGCCAGAAGGGTGGTTGGACGACGAAGAATGTCCTTAAATTGCCTATGTACTATGCCTTCGAGCTGCGGACATGGAAGTTGTTTAAAAAGGCCCTGGCCGCCGGCGAATACGATGTGGTCCATCGCATCACGCCATTGAGCCCCGCTGTGCCCAGCTTGATTGTCAATCGTTTGCGAGCAATCAACATCCCCTTTGTACTGGGACCTATCAATGGGGGCCTCAAGTGGCCCGAAGGCTTCAAGCACATCCAGCATCAGGAACGCGAGTGGCTCACTCCTTTCCGTAAACTGAAAAATTTCCTGCCCTACATGCGTTCCATGATGAAACACACCCGGGCGATACTGGTCGGTTCAAACGCTGCATTTGAAGACGTTCATCCTGATCTGCGAAGCAAGTGCTTCTATATACCCGAGAACGGTATCCTTCCACAGGACTATAAGGATAGCGCTTCCTATTCACGCCAAGGTCCGATGCGGGTGGCTTTCGTCGGGCGGCTCGTGCCTCTGAAGTGTGTTGACATCATACTCGAGGCCTGCGCTCCCTCGATAAGACTCGGCAAAACTGAAGTGCACATTATCGGCGATGGTCCCGAGCGAGAGTCCCTTGAGAACCTGGCTCGTGAGTTGACCCAAGGCCAGGGTATTGTCTTTCACGGCTGGGTTCCGCATAGTCAGGTCCGTAGCGAGCTGGTTAGAAATCAGGTGTTTGCTTTTCCCAGTATCAAAGAATTCGGGGGCGGCGCTGTCATCGAAGCCATGGGCCTTGGCCTTGTGCCCATAGTCGCCAACTATGGTGGCATTGCGGAGGTCGTGCGTCCTGATTGTGGCTTCCATATTGCCTTGAGTAATAGAGACGGCATGGTCCAGGCCATGCAGGCTGTGATCGATCAACTCTTGAATAATCCTGTCCAGATACAAACACTCGGTACGAAGGCTCGACAGCGTATACTCGAATACTACTCCTGGGATCACAAGGCCCAACAAATGCTGGATGTGTATGCCTGGGTCACTGGTCAGGTTGCGGAGCGGCCCGCTTACGATCCACCAACTGACGCCCTGAAGTCAGCGGGTTAGGCAGGAGCAAGCAGTATGAAATGGGCCGATTTCAAAGAGCGCTATGAAATGTTTGGTTGGATGGGTGTGGCGACCGCCATGTGCTCTGTCCTGATCAATCGCATTTTCTATTTCGATCACCTCTACCTCATGACTCTGTCCCTGGTGGACACGGACCCCAGCTTCATCCAAGCCCTGCCGCAATTTGAAAGCGGCTTTATGAGTGAAGAACTTATCAAACATTTTGCCCAAAACACGAAATATCATCTGCATCAGGATTTTTTGAATTGCGCCCTGCAAAACGGCGATCATTGCTACGGCATAAGACAAGGGCAGGAATTGGCAAGTTACGGCTGGTATTCTACAAAGGCAACTCCCGTCACATCTGACTTCAAGATTCATTTTCCCCCTGAGTACGTATATATGCATCACGGCTACACCAATCCCGATTTTCGTGGCCAAAGGCTTCATGCTTATGGCATGGCGCATGCGCTGCAGCATTTCACAGATAGAAATTACAAGGGATTGATGTCCATAGTCGGCGGGGAAAATATTGCGTCGCTCAAGTCCACTCATCGCTTGGGCTATCGAATCGTCGGCAGGATTTATCTGTTTGCCTGTATGAATCACTTCTTCGTGTTTCATGACAGCGGTACCCGCGCCTTCCGTACCTGGTTAACCCCACTGCGGGCTGATCTCAAAACATTTTGGAACGGACCAGGACCTGATCAGAACAAGGCGGCCTGAGGTTCAGTTATCGCGAAAGAACCGCCTATAGGTCGAGAAGGGATGTCTCACGTAGTGGAACATCTGAGTCAGGACATCACCAAAGAAGGGACGTCGATCACTGCGATCCATCACGGCATCCACATAGTGAGTTTGATCCTCATAGAGCCACTTCAGCCAACCCGTGTATTCTTTCCAGGAAATATTGCGTCCCATCAGAGCTGTGCTCAGGAAGAGGTAAAAGAGCCATTTAATGCTGTAGATATCCTTGCTGTGACTTTTCCACGCTTTGGCCGTCGTCACGAGTTGATTCAATTCAGCAGATTTTCCTGCAGCAGCCATATAGACGAGACCGGGAATCGGCAGGTCGCGCGCAATTTCAAAGGCCATTTGGCTATAGTAGCGAGGATTGAAGTCGATCAGCAGATAGGTCTCGGTTTCCTCAACATAGATCATCTCCAGTTCGAAGGCTCCAAAGTACTTGGCTTCCTTACAGAAAAGGCGACAGGCTTCGGCGATTTCAGGGGGAATATCGCAACCTTGAAAACATAGCCCAATTCCGAGTTTCCGTGGCCTTTGTATGACTTTTTTGGAACCGCGAACCAGAAAGATTTCACCGGATTCCAGGGTCACACCGGCAATGCTTAGGGTATTGCCCATCGCATCCTTATGGAAACTCTGGATCATGGGCCACTCGATAAAAGGATCGATTGCCTTGATCTCGGGCACGTAGCTATTCTTTTTCATGAATTTCGGATAGGCTTCGAGTAACTCGGCCTTGGTCTGGCAGATGTGGCCTTTGGCGCGAGTGATGGAGCCGATCTGGGTGCGGGGTTTGATCAGAACCGGATATTCCAGTCCCTCAGCCACCTTCTGCAAGTCAAATTCGGAATGAACCAGGTGAGTTTTGGGAGCCTTGAGGCCAGCCTTCTCACAAAGTTCATGCAACTTCACCTTATTCAGGAGCGAGTAAATCGTTTCCGAGCCTGGTTGTAGCATGTAGTAATACTGAGATAGGTTCTTCTTGCGACTTGCGTAGATCCATGCCGTGTCATCACTGGTAGGATAAAGGAACAGTCCTGGCTGGCGCTGTCCGAAATCCAAAAGCCAATCACTGAAGGCCTGCCAGTCACTAACGTTAGGACAGCGAATGACTTTGGTCACATATTTCGATAGCGCCGACGGCACGAAACGCCGCCATTCAGCGAGATAAACAGGGATACCCAGCTTGCCGAAGTAACGTGCAGCGGCCAGGGTTCCGTAGTAATCACCAAGAGTGAGAAGCACACCCTGACAAGCCAGACTCGTGCCTTTCGACCAATTGATGTTTGTCACGTTGTGATGGACCCCAAGGGGGGATTCCTGGAATCCAAACATAGGGATCTAACCTCTCTTACGATGGTTTGAGGGGCTTGAGATTCTGTTGCAAACCAGCCGAAATTGTAAAAATTCCCTAATTTTTTTAGGGAGATGCCCTTCCGAAAGTCATGCAAAAAAAACAGAATGTATTTTTAAAAGTTGCAACTCTATCGGAATTTCTCAGTGATTTCTTGAGTTAAACCCGACTTTGGCGGAGAAATGATGGAAATGTAACGATAATTTGCTTAAGGCGACCTTGGTAATTTTCAGGGTTTGGTAGGCAAAGCGTTCCCTGGCTTCGCAGAACTAACATGATAAATTCAAAGCAGGCCATTGCGCGTATCGACTCTGGAACAACGGAACAAAGAGCCATGGATCAGCAAGAAAAACCGACCCGGAACTATTCCTTTCGCGCCGACATAGAGGATATCGCCGGCCCTGTGCCGGACAAGCTCTACTTCATAAAGCTTTTCAAGCGGCACTATCGTTTCTGGCTGCTGGGCAGTGCTCTGATCTTTGCTGTGGCGCTCTCCGTCTCCATCTTTGTGCAGAACGTGTATACCGCTAATATTCATGCTATTTTTGACCAAACAGACATGGCAGGTACGGGCGTAAGCATCAATCCTCAGGTGAGTTACAACACGGTAGCCCGTCTCTTCAGAGCCCGTTTCCGCTCACAGGAATTTCTCGCCGAGCTGGTGCAAAAAATGGGTGGCGGTGAGGCTCTCTTCCCTCCCGGCAAGTTTAATTTCATCGATGAGGGCGTGCAGGCTGCAAAAGACAAGGTGAAAGCCCTTGTGTTGAATGTAAAGCCGAAAAAAGCCGATCCAGATGCTTCGCCGGATGCGCGATTTTCCCGCAATTTGACCAAGATGCTCGACGTCTATCCGGAGCCGGAATCCGGTATCCTGACTCTGACTGTCTATTCCCAGTCACCAGAGATCTCGACCGAGTTGGCCAGTCAGGCTATGGAGTTGTTCATTACGCGGGAGCTGGAAGATCAGATCAAGAATCTGGAACTGAAACTGGAATTCTATCGGAACGATACCGTCCCCATTGCGAGCTCGAATAAAGAATCCGTGGATAAGAACGGGGACAAGAAGGCCAGCGCCGCTGACAGTCAGCCCAACCGACTGAACATGATGAAGATCAATGAGAAAGAGTCGGAAATTCTTGATAAGATTCGCTTGGCTAACGATGAGGTCTCGCGAATCAAAGCGGAACGCAGTTCGGCCAACAACACGCTCGGGTCCGAGATTGCGAAACTGCTGACTAACTTGCAACCCAATCATCCCATGCTCATCAGCAAGAAGCGCGAGCTGGACTCGAAGATGAATGTGTTGAACGCGGCAGGAGATGCAGCGCAAAAAGAATTGGAACAATGGAAGCAGGCACTGTGGTCCATTCGCGCCACCAAAACCGGCCCGACCCGGGAAACCGTGGACACGGCTGCAACCAGTGTCGGTTATCAAGGCGCTTTTTACGTCGCGTTGAATGATCGTATCAAGGATCTCGATCTGGAGATCAAGAATCTGCAGAGGCAGAAATCGGACCCCAACTTGAGAACACGTCTGCGGATCTTGTTTCCTGCGTCCTTCGATGCCGTGCCCTTTGCCAATAAGAAGCGGGACCTTTTCATCGCCATATTCGTCCTGGGTTTGGCTTTTGTCTTTGGCTTCACCCTGGTGCAGGAAATTCGTTGTCCCTTGGCCCGTGACGATTGGCGCATTCAACGGGCTTCAGGTCAACCCATTATCACTCAGATCTCCAAAACCAATCTGGAAGCAGGCGAGCAGGTTTCGGCCCAGACCGCCGATAGTCTTCGTGAAAAACTGTTCAAGGACAGCGCTCAGGATACCCGTGCGAAAAATTTCCTATCCTATCGACGGTGGGAGCTGGCTGTTGAAAAACACTGCAAAGGTTCGGTCTTGCTCCTTCTGGGCTCGGGATCGACCGATGAAATCGGGTCGGTGATCTATAACTTTTTCAATATCTTCACTACTGATACCGGAAAAAAATGCCTCCTGGTGGATCTGGATCATAAGGATCCTGTTGTGGCCGGGCAGCCGAAACCCAAAACTGGTTTCGTCGAAGCGGTGCTGGGGCAAAGTTCGATCCAGGATGCCATCTGTCTGGGGAAACAATTCGGCTTGGGTTTTGATTTCATACCTCCTCCAGCTGAGCTTTCTGGTGAACGTACCCGTATCTTTCGGAAAAAAAGCCTGCAGGCATTTTTCGCCAACGCTGGCCAAGGCTACGATTTGGTCTTCGTACGGGGCCTTCCTGAATATCATTTCATAGAGAATACCTGCCTTCTGGAAGCGGCTGATGATTGCATCCTCTGTGTTGACGCCAGTCGAACGCAATTCGCTGAGTTGCGTCGGACAGTGATGCACATGGATTCCGAGAAGCTTCGAGGGCTCGTTGTCATAGGTAGCTAAGATGTTCAAACGCTGGGTTCAATCATTCAGAAGTGCTCCCTATGCATCGTTGATGGTTCTTTGCCTATGCCTGGCAAGTCCGCTGCTGACTGACGGCAATCTTGTGCCTGGCATGATAGTGCTGCTCGGTTACACGGCTTTTATCGTGGCTCCATTGACTTTTCATGTCAGCACAGAAAAATGGATAGTCGTCCTGATCTTCATGATGACTTTGCTGGATATACCTTCGGCACGGCCATACTATGAGCACCTTGCTTTGACAGAAATTCTGGGTGCTTTTCTCTTCGATCCCATCAAAAGGGTCATCGGTATCCCCTTGCCTTTTACTTTCTTTGAATTTTTTTCCTACTATCTGGTGCTGTGGATTATTTTCAAAGGCAGGTTTCGGGGGTCCTCACAATTTCAGGTGCTTCTGCTCGTCGGTTGCGCCATCCCCGCGGCGGCCTGGTTTTCTGCCATTTTGGGTGTGCCGCGTGGTAACTCGCTCGCGGTCGCCTATACACAGATTCGCTTTATCGGACTGATGGCAGCCTGGAGTTTTATCGGCTTCTATCTCGCTAAGAATTTGCATGATATGTGGCGGGGCATGCAGGCGATCCTCATGGCTACCCTCTTAAAATCTCTGTATGGCTTGGCTGTCTTTTTCTTTATCTTTGGTGGTGCCCTCATCAAACGTGAGTATCTGATCGATCATCTCAGTTCTTTTTTGATGGCGACGGGCCTTTTCTTTATTTTTGGCAACCTGTTCTTCCGGAAGTTGTCGACTGTCAGCCTTATACCTTGGCTCTTGGCAGCCTTTATCATCACGATTCCTTACCTCATCAACGATCGTCGCGCCTCGTTTTTAGGTGTAATGATTGCCATGGGCCTCCTCCCGCTGGTGATCTCCCGGCAGAAGTTTAAGAAGATTTTCTGGCCGCTGGTCTTTTCCGTCCCCCTGGTTGGTGCTCTCGCTCTGTTTAAAGCGGCTGGCGGTAAGGATCAGGCGAGTCTCTTGGGTATAGTCGCACATGTCTTTGCTGGCAAGTCCGGACGGATTGATTATCGTGAGATCGAAAACTTCAATTTGTATTTTAGCGTGATCAATAACCCTCTCCTCGGCCTGGGGTTTGGGCGACCCTTTCCTATCATACTTCCCATGCCCGATATCTCTTTTGTTTTCAAAGGCTTTGACCTCATCCCGCACAACTCGGTCCTGTACATCTGGGCTTTTGCCGGTCCCTTGGGAATGGCTGCCCTCGGGGTTACTTTGGTGGTGCCATTGATAGCCTGTATCAAGCTTATGAAGACAGCCGAAGACGTACGGGTCCAAATTCTGGCGCTGGTAGCTTATACTGTTGTGATAGGTTGGTTTTGTTTTGCCAATTTTGATATGGGACTTTTGGATTCGCGGGCACAGGGCCTGTTTGGTTTATTTATCGGCGCTGCTCTCAGTCTCTTCGATACGTACAAGGACTCTCATACCTTCAGGAAGGCGTGATGCAAACTCTTCTCATTCCAATCCTACTGTCTCTTTTGGTGGCTTGTTCCACGGTTCCGGATGGGCGTAATATTAGGCAGGCGCCAAAGAACCTGACCTTTACCCCGAACAATGAATACATCATTGGAGCCAACGATACGGTCTTCGTCCGGGTTGGGAATCAGGCGGAGCTGGGTGGTTCCTATGTGGTTTCTCTCTCGGGTTACATCAACCTGCCCCTGGTTGGTTTGCAGAAAGCCAAAGATTTCACAGAGGCACAGCTTACACGTGCGCTCGTACAATCGCTGGAAAAGTTTATCCGCAACCCGGATGTGATTGTGACAGTCACAGGCTATGACAGCTATCGGGTCTTCATCTCTGGTGGGGTCAAAGCAGCCGGAGTTTATCAATTGAAAGAGAAGACCACTCTGCTCCAGGTCCTGTCAGCTGCCGGGGGACTCACCGATTTTGCGGCCGGCAATATCCTGATCCATCGCACGGATGCCAGTGGCAACATTGAAAAGTATTTTGTGAGGCATAAGGACATTCTGCGCGGTGCGGACAATCTCAGTGCCTTTGTGGTCGAACGGGGCGATGTGATCCTGGTGCAATAAGAGGATCCTATGCAGAGTCTTATCTCATTGGCCATAATCGGGTGTTTTTTGGGGCCAGCGATTTTCTTCGGCAACTTCGCATCGCTCAAAGTGGATCGACGGTTGGTGCTGGCACTCTTCGTGGGGTACTTTTGCCTTTATTTCCTCGCCGGTGTTATCCTGCGAATCTTTCCCGTTCTGATCGATCCGCGCTGAAGTTCAGAAGCCTGATGCCCACGATATGAGAGCCAACCAGTGCACGCCCTTGAGGAGCAGGTTTCTCTCTTTCGTCTGCTGATACTGCCCCTCGATAGTGAATCGATCCAAGCCCCCTGCCACATCGCGATTGAAGAGTCGCATGGACCGGATATAAGCTGCCCGTACGGTCTGATCGATGCGCTGAATCCGGGTCTGATCCAAGGGGTCGAGTTGATAGGATTCGGAGCCACTCACTTGAACGTCGTGACCATGTGAATGACTGTAGTCATAGATGAGGCCGTAGGCTTCGGTAATATACTGCTCCCTGCCTTCCTCCGCCGCCGACAGGCTGCGCGTCCAGTAGATGCTGGCCAGGTTCTTAAGCTTGGCCTCGCGCAGTTTTTCTATCATCATTTTTTCGGATTCGGCCGAGTCGAAGGAATGCGCGGGTCGAGTACCGGTCAGCTCACCATCTTTGCCCGGCTCCTTGGTTCCTTGCAAGCTATCAGTCTGAAAAAGCTTGTTGTTGTCAAAAAGATGTGAGTACGCAAGGCCGAGGGTGTGGTTCGAACTCCGCTTGTCGCTTCTGATGGTTTGTATAGCACCCACGCTCTGGGTGAGTACGTCCTGCACCGACAGACGGAAGGTATTGGACCATCCGGCTTCTATCGCTTCCGTGGGTTCGAGACTGCCCTTGGCTCTTTGGTGGGTGCCGGCTACAAACAGACTAGTGTCCCAGAAAGAACTTAGAAGTTGGGTGTAGCGAGGACTCAGGCGATGGGTGATGACTTCGACAGTGTCCTGTGTATAGACCGACGATTGGGCTTCCATTGACAAGCGGGTAAAGGCACTCAAGCTGTAACCGTAGCCGATCTGGGCTGAATAGAAGCGGGCGTCCGGCGTCAGGGGTTCGTCGCTCGCGACCTCCTCGCTATCCTCGGCTTCAGCCAAGGTGTCCAGGAGGTCGGTTTGCGATATCAGTGGGCGCCGATAGTTCAGATCCCCATGCGTTCCCGAGCCGGTTAGGGTCAGGCTAAAATTGTCCTGCGCGCCGCGCACGCTATAGGCACTGCTGGCACTGGCCTGTTGAAATGCGGCGCCCCCCTCGACGGAGTTGCCGGCCTCGACCTGGAGGGCATTGGTCCAGTCGGAGACAGCGGCCTTCGAAGACAGGGCGAAGCCGAGATTCAGGGAATAGAAGGCCGTTTCCTGGCGGACAATTTCGCTGGTTTCAGGGCCGCGCTCGGCTTCGATCGAATCGAAATTTTTACCGGCGGTAAGCCGAAATAAATTCGAGAGATCGATCCGATCAGCCAGCCCGGTTTGCGCTACAAAAAGCAGAGAAAATAAAGAGAAAATCGCCAGGATACGAAAAGGCATGTGCATCCCTTGGAATAGGCAGTAGGTGCTGTCTATTATGCTCCATCAGGACGTATAAACACAACTTTCAAAGTTTTGACCAGGAGTACGAGGTCCAGAAACAATGAACGCTTCTCGATATAGCGCAGGTCCATGCGAACCCATTCATCAAACGTAACCTGATTGCGGCCGCTGACCTGCCAGATACAAGTAATGCCTGGCTTGACCGACAGACGACGGGTTTGCCATTGGCGATACTTCACAACCTCATCCATCAAAGGCGGGCGTGGTCCGACAAGGCTCATGTCATTCAAGACAACGTTGAGCAGCTGAGGCAGTTCGTCCAAACTGGTTTTCCGCAGGAAGCGGCCGATTGCTGTCACGCGTGGGTCTCTTTTGATTTTGAAGACCGGGCCCGACACTTCGTTTTGAGCCATCAGCTGACTTTTCAGTTCTTCCGCATTGAGGACCATCGTGCGGAATTTATACATCTTGAAAGTCGTGCCGCCCATGCCAACGCGTTTCTGAATGAAAAAAACCGGGCCTTTGGATGTGGTCTTGATAAGTAAGGCGATGACAGCCAGGATCGGCGTCAAGAGAATCAGACCTACGACGGCGGCCGACAAATCTATAAACCGTTTGATGGAATTCGATAAGTATGAATACTTCTTTTGTGGCAATCCACCGGGACCAATCTGCCCGGTGATGGCTTCCTCTTCCGTTGGGCGCGAGGAGCGGCGACGTTCCGACATTTCGGCGTCGACGAATACAGGATGAAAGACTTCTGCGTTGCTTAAAGACAGATCGTTCGTGGATTGAGCCACGGAGTTTCTCCCGCCGTATCCAAAATTGATTTCGTTTGTGAAAGATAGGGTCGGTGAATGCAAGAGGCCCACCAAACGTTGCAAAAAGTTTTTTAAAGCTAAAAACTCCCATCATGGCAGCCTTAAACTTGAATTCATTTTTCGTTCTGCCCTGTCCTCAGCTGTCAGGATCGAAGACACAGCGTCGTTGAGGTGTGTTCGGCATTTCACGGGTTTACGTCCGAAAGCAAAACCGGCGGAAAACTTCTCGGGCAGGGCTGACGATGCCTGCGGAATGGCTTCTCAATAAGTCTTTGTCGACGGCTGCTTATCAGAATGATTAAAGGCTTCGCTCGCGGCTTTTGATGAAATGAAGAATGGAGAATACTTGGACAGGTGCTGTCCAGGGTTTTTGCGTTGGGTCATAAATTCCAAAAAAATCACGATTGGAACTAGCAAGCCGAAGATATTTTTGTTTTAACTGGGCGAATAGAGATCTGCCGATTTCTCAGGAACCTTTCCTTTCAAGCTGAGCACGCTTATTGCAGAGCTCTCGAAAACCTAGAGATCATGTGAGGGGCAAATGAAACACGGCAGTCGAGTTCACCAGTACCTACTGATCCTGGTCGTTGCGCTCACGAGCTGTTCAATACGAAAAAAATCACGCAACCACGGCGCTGATCAAGTGGATGATACGAACACCACGGTGGTGGCCAACGATCCCGACAAGCAATCGACGGATATGGTCGTGACCCGGGAAATTGAAGGTGAAGTGGTCGTCATTGATAAACTTTTGTCGGGTGATCCCAAAATATTGGATGGCATTCAGAAAATCAGCCGCGAACCGGGAGACGGTTCCGACTTCCTGAAGAGTTGTCGGAATCCAACAGACAGCAACGGACCTTTGGTCGAAGCTCTTAAGGCCATAACTGGTGAAACCGACTGCGTGCGGGCCCATGATAAATTGATCTATATGCGGGAATTCTGGGTCACGGAAAGCTTGAGCATCGGTGACATTTCTTTGCTTTCCAAGCTCACGAATATCACGCTTCTTCACTTTGCGGCCAATGATTTGCAGGATATATCACCCCTAGCGACCCTGGTGAACCTGGAAACCTTGCATCTCGATGATAATAAAATCAATGACCTTCGTCCTCTGGCCGCCTTGCCGAAACTGAGGTCGTTGAACCTGAGCAACAATAAGATTTCGGACCTCGGTCCACTCTCGATGATCAAGACTCTGGCGATCCTTGATCTCGACTTTAATCAGATCGTGGACATAAGCCCACTTCAGGGTTTGACCGCATTGCAGCAGCTGCTCCTCAGTGGCAACCTGGTCCAGGACGTTGGCTCGATTTCCAGTTTGAATAAACTGCGGGAACTGCATTTGAGTAGCAACGCTATCAGTGATTTATCGCCACTGGCTGGTCTGAATGATCTGGTCGTACTGCATATCGTCTCGGTGCCAGTCGTTTCTCTGGCACCCATCGCCACACTCAGCCTCCTGACCGCATTGGATGCCCGGGATACTCCAGTCGAACGCGGGAGAACCCCGGAAAACTGTCCGACCAATGCTGCATCCCCAGCCGTTCAGGCGTTTTGCGCGGCTCCCTGATCCATTCAATTGGCCAGAGCAATTTGCAGATAGCGACCGGGGCGATCCGGATCTTCGATAAACCAGGCCACTTGCCCGGTCTTGGTTTTGCCCAATCGAGCCCCTTCTTGCGGCGGCGAAAAATCGTGAGGGATGACATTGGACGGCGCTGCGGTTTCGGCCGCTGGAAAGAGTCCGCCGGCAATCATCTCCTGCAAGGCTTCTTCAAAAGTTTTGACGATTTGATCGATGTGCTCATCTTTATGACTCGCCGTAAGGAAGCTGGGAAATGTATCCCAGGTGTGCAGGCCTTTGCTGCGAAGCCAGCAGGGCAGCAGCTCGGCGAAATGATTTTTTTCGTCCGTGGTTTTCAGCTTCATCAGTGAACCAAAGTTGCAATAGTGATAGGGCACTTTCAAGCGATCGAACTGCGCATTGAGTTCGCGACAGAGTCGATCCGCGCGCGCATTGGTGTCCTTCTGCAATTGGCCAGCGGTTCGTTTGATTTCCGCGAGAGTCGCATAGGCAGCGGCGATCGCCAAAGGATGACGGACAAACGTACCAGCAAAATAAGTGACACCGACTTCAGGGATGGACTCATCACCGAAGCGCCAGGAGCCACCATCGAGAGAATCCATGAAGCGTTTTTTGCCACCGATCATACCGATGGGCAAACCGCCGCCCACGACCTTGCCATAGGATGTGAGATCGGCCTGGATTCCGAACGCACCCTGCACGCCACCGGGGTGATAACGAAAGCCGGTAATGACTTCATCGAAAATCAGCGGGACACCGGCGGCTTCTGTGATCTGGCGCAAACGCCGCCAGAATTCCAAGGGGACAAATTCCGGACGCCGGCTCTGAACCGGTTCAACCAGGACTGCCGCCAGATTCTGTATTTCACTTTCAATGATTGCCAGACTTTCATCGGTGCCATAGTCAAGGACCAGCATGTTCTCCACGCTGTTGGGCAATATGCCCGGTGCTGCGGGATAAGGTTTGCGTCGAGCATTGCTGCGCACGATAACCTCATCGTTGATGCCATGATAGGAGCCGAGGAACGAGACTATTTTCTTCTTGCCGGTTACGGTACGCGCGATGCGGATGCAGCCTAAAACTGCTTCCGATCCCGTATTGCACCAGGCCACCCGATCATGCCCGGTGAGTTCGGCCGCCAATTCACTGGTTTCTCCGACCAGATGGAACTGCGGCCCAATTTCATAGCCGGCATCAATCTGCTTATGCAGGATCTCCTTGATGAAGGCGGGCGCATGGCCAAAGAAATTGCTGCCAAAGCCGTTGAGCATATCGATGTAACGATGCCCATCGATATCCCATATATAAGGGCCTTCAGAACGATTGGTCACGAGCGGATAGACCAGCTCTTTAAACGTAGGACGAAAGCCAGTTACGACCCGAGGGTCGGCCATGGATTTGCGATGCTGGCTGGCATAATCTTTGGATTTCCTGGTTTTTGAATTATAGACTTTGGTGAATTTTCGCACCGTATCGGTCTGTCGATCGTCACCGAACAGTCGATCCGTGGATATGCGTGCGATTGCTCCAAAGGCGGCCTTGGGTGGAGGGGCGTCCATAGTTTCCGCAGGAGCCTTGGCGTCGCTGACAGTCGGCACGATATTGGCCGGAGCGGTCCGCGGCGCCTCACGCGATTGGGATCCGGATCGTGTTTCTGCCAGCAATGCAACCTGAGGTTGTCCGGAAAGCATCTGCATCTGCATCCGCATAATATCCATCTGCTGATGAAACAATTGCTCCAATCGCGTGCCTTCGACATATGTTGGGGGCACCAGCTGGGCTGTGAATGCTGCCGTCATCGGTGTCGAGGCCAACGAAGACGACTCGCGTGCGGCAGGCGCTGGTGCTGATGTCGTCTTCGGATCCGCAACCTGTGCTGCGAAACGATCGGCAGGTAACTGTTGAGCCGCATAGTCGACTATGGCTCTGATCGAGGTCAAATCCTCGGACATTTGCCGGAAACTGACCTTAAGGCCGAGGCGTTCGCCGATGGTCAGCGAAGCCTGAGTCAGGAACAAGGAGTCCAAACCCAGATCGTAAAATGAAGCGTTCAGGTCGTCCCGTAGGGTTTCCATCCCGGAACATTCTTCCAAAGCTGTGACAACCTCATTGCATATGGCTTCCCAGCGTTGATTTTTCTGCGCAGACATGGTGTGAGTCCTCTCCTGTATAGACGTGGTCGAGTTTTGTTGCGGCAGCGAGCGCCCACTTTCTTCGGGTTCGATATAGTAGCGTTTTCTCGCGAATGGATAACCAGGCACCCAGAGCGGCTTCTGTTGATTCAAATCCAGCGCAGTGGAAGGATTGACCGGAAATCCGTGCAGCCACACCTCGCCGATGGCCTGCAGGAAACTGGGCCATTCCTGATCCGGTTGTTCAAGGGTGGGGACGCCTCGGAACTCGCACCCTGGCAGACTGCGTTTGATGAGTGAGCTGGTCACGGACCCTTTGCCGACTTCCAGAGCCAGGAGAGATGTTGAGGCTCGACCCAGACTTTGAACTGCCTTGTGAAACAAGACCGGATTGCGCAGCTGATCCGCCCAAAATTGCGGATTTCTCGCCTGCTCCCGCGTCAGCAGCAGCCCCGTTTGCGTGGAAAAAATTTCCAGTGACAGCTCCTGACAGGAAAACCGGCCGACGAATTCTTTAAACTGGGGAACGATCGGATTCATGGTTCGTGAATGGAAAGCATGGGATGTGCGAAGGCGCGTGAACCGCAGCGACTTGGAGTTGAGATCCTGTTCCATCGCTTCCAGAGCAGCCAGAGGACCCGCGACTACACAGGAACTGGCGGCATTGATCGCCGCGATATCCAGTTCCGGATGCAGGATCTCACGGATCTGTTCTTCGGTTGCGGCCACTGCAGTCATGCCACCGGCAGGCAATCGACCCATCAATTGACCTCGTTTCACTATGATGGCACAGGCCGATTCCTCGCTCCAAAGACCTGCATAGGTTGCCGCAGCGATCTCGCCGATGCTGTGACCGATCAGGAAATCCGGCTGCATCTGCAAATCGTGGAGCGTATAAGCCATAGCCAGCGAGGTGCAAAAAATCGCCGGTTGAGCAAATTCTGTTTGATCCAGTTTCGCTGATTCAGCTGGATTTTGGACGATTTCACTCAGACTCCAGCCCGCGTGCTTTCTGATGCATTCAGCAATACGCTGCCAATGCCCTTGAAAAATAGGCTGCTGTTGAGCCAACTGCTGACCCATCAAAGCGGCCTGGGTGCCCTGCCCGGGAAATGTCCAAAGCATTTGAACCTGACCCGAAAGCGCCGGACCTTTCCAGGTCAGTTCCCGGTCGCGACCGAGGATGGCAAAGGCGCGTTTTTTACCGCTATTGGAACGCAGGTAGGCTTTGGAAAGGGCGCGATGTTCTTCGGGCAGAAGTTGACTCGACCAGCTTTGCACCTGATCTTTCGCCCGCATCAGACTTTCTTCATCGCGAGAGCTGAGGCAAATCAATTCATGAGATCGCGCTGGACTCAAGACCGTGACGACCTGATCCGCCGAACTTAAGACAATGTGAGCATTGGTACCGCCCACTCCAAAGGAACTCACACCCGCTGCAAGAACAGATTGATCCTTGGGTAACCCGCTGGCGGTACTGGCGATGCGGAACGGCGACTTTTGAATGCCGAGCAAGGGGTTCGGTTCGCTCGCATAAAGGGTTGGTGCCAACTGTCTGTGATACAAGCAAAGACTTGATTTGATAATGCCGGCGACACCAGCAGCGGCAGTCGTGTGCCCGATATTGCCTTTGACAGAACCAAGGGCCACAGATTCGGGTTTATTCTCAGCGAAAACGCCCTTCAGAGCTTCCACTTCAATCGGATCACCCAAAGCCGTGGCGGTGCCATGACATTCGAGGAAGGTCGCGGTGGTCGGTGACAGTCCGGAATTTTTCCAGGCCGCTTCGATCGCCGCTTTTTGTCCACGCGCAGAGGGTGCTGTAAAGCTCGCTTTATTGTATCCATCATTGCTGATCCCAATCCCGCGGATGACCGCATACACTCGGTCTCCGTCGCGTTGCGCCGTGCGCAGTGGTTTGAGCAGAATAACGCCGACGCCGTCCGAGAATATGGTTCCATCGGCATCCTTGCCAAAGGGACGACATTGTCCGGTGGGGGAGAGCATGCCTCCATCATTCGCCATATAGCCGCTTTTCACCGGAACGGTGATGGCCACGCCACCGGCAAGGGCAGCATCGCATTGCCCGCTGCGCAGTGACATCACCGCTTGAATGATTGCCACCGCTGAACTCGAACAGGCGGTCTGAATATCCAAGGCCGGACCGGTAAGACCGAGCTTAAAGGCGACGCGAACCGCAAGATAATCCTTATCATTGGCCAGCATCGCGGCAAATGCTCCCTGCGAGGACTGGGACCCTTTGCTGCGCAGCACATTCTTGATGTAATACGTGCTATGAGCGGATCCGGCGAAGACACCAACCCTTTCGTTCTCACGCTGCACATAACCACCGTCCTCCAGAGCATGATAGGCAGCTTCTAGAAAGACCCGCTGCTGGGGATCGATCAACTCCGCTTCAGCTTTTTTGATGTTGAAAAAATCCGCATCAAAGCAATCGGCGCTTTGCAGGATTCCGCGCCGCCGAATATAGTTGGGACTCGAGATCTCGTTCGGATCCAAACCGGCTTCCAGTTCCTCTGGCATAAAGGTGGCGATGCCCTCCTTGCCATCCATCAGGAGACGCCAGTAGGCTGCAAGATCAGGGGCCCCCGGCATACGCGCGGCCATGCCGATGATAGCAATAGGTTCATCAAGGGCATGCGTAGGCAGGACCGAAGAGCTGTGGACCTCTCTGGATGATTGAACCATATGGGTATCCAGGAATTTCTGCAGCTGAGAGGCGCGCGGATTTTCAAAAATCTGCACAACACTGACAGGATGCTTGAAGATCTCCTCGAGCCGATAAGCGAGTTTGATAGCTAAAATGGAAGAACCGCCGGATTCAAAGAAATGGGGATCGTCCTCCAAATCCTCGCGATCGAGGATGCTGGCAAATGCCGCACGGATTTTGTTGACCAGACTTCTGGGAACAGACACCGGTGCTGCGGGTTGGGGAGTGGACGGGGCTTCGCGTTTCGTCAGTTCGCGTCGATCGATCTTGCCACTGGGCGTGCGCGGAATATCCGCGACCACCACATAGCGCTGCGGCCGCATATACTCGGGTAATTTCCGTTCGACTATTTTCGACAGATCCTGCCAGTCGGCTTTGGGATCCTTGAGCTGCAATACAGCGACGAGGTGCTTGACCGCATCCCCGAGTGCCAGCACCACTACCTGAGACACCTGAGGATGTTCCTTAAGAGCGGCTTCCACTTCACCCAGTTCGATGCGAAATCCGCGAATTTTAACCTGATCATCACTGCGTCCCAGAAACGCGATATTACCATCAGGCATCCAGCGCGCCACATCCCCTGTTTTATAGGCCCTCTGCGTGTGCCCATCGACATTGAGCTGAATAAACCGCTCAGCTGTGCGTTTGGAATCGCCCCAATAGCCTTCACCGACGCACTGACCAGCCAGATAGAGTTCGCCTTCCCGATCATCTTTGATCGGCTGGCCCAGATCGTCCAGGATATAGCAGGCGCTACCTTCGATCGCCGCGCCTATGGACGGCAGGTCGGGCCATTCATGAACGGCAGCCGGCAAGGTATAAGCCGTGGCGACATGCGTTTCTGAAGGACCATATTGATTGTGCAGTCGGGCGTTGCTGGTCCGCGTAAAGAGTTGACGAATTTCGGGCGTGCAGATCAGCTGTTCTCCGGCCGTGAAAACATCGACCAGCGGAATGACGGCGGATGGATCTCGACTGGCGGCTTCTGCGAGGAGCTGCAGAGCCACATAGGGCAGGAATATCCGCTCGACCTTTTCCGACTGGATTTTTTCCAAAAGGAGGCGCGGGTCAAGGCGTTCCTCTTCACGAATGAGAACGAGGGTCCCCGCTGTGCTGAGGGTCGAAAAAATCTCCTGGAAGGAAACATCGAAGGCGATCGGTGAAAATTGCAGAGTGTGGGCAGCAGGGCGATAGGTCTTGTTTTGCCAGAGGATGAGTTGGGCCAGGGCCCCGTGACCCATGACCACACCCTTCGGTGTTCCGGTCGAACCCGAGGTGAAGATGATATAGGCGGGATCATGCGCCTGCCGTGGCACAACTATGCGAGATCCGGCACCCGGCCGTGCGCGGATGTCTTCGATCGTCAGGACCTGATGATCACGCAGGTTCTTTGCATAGCTGTCTTGGCAAAGGACGAGTTTGGGCCCGGCTATGTTGAGGACCGTGCGAATACGTTCAGCCGGGTAACCCAGATCCAGAGGCACGTAGCAGGCCCCTATTTTCAGAACAGCGACTATTCCTACGATGAGTTCAGGACTGCGTGGTATGGCGACTGCCACCGGATCGCCGGGGCCGATGCCACGACTCTCCAAAGCACTGACCCAGCGATCGACATCCTCGCGAAATTGACCATATTTCATGCGTGCGCTATTGAAAACGATGGCTGTGGCTTCAGGATCTGCAGTTCTTTCCCAGCGTTCGATCAGAGCATTGAGAGACATGGTTTGGGGTGCCGCAACCGCGTTGGGCTGTCCAAACCAGCCGTTCAGATCCCCAAATAATTTTTGCCTTTGGGAACGGATGGAAAAGAGATGGTCCGCTTCCTTATAAAAATTGAGTTGCAGACTGTCCTTGAAGTTCACGTTGGGAAAAGTGTCGGCAAACTGTGTTTCATAGGAATAGATGTGACGAAAGCCACCGGTGAAGGCGACCCAGAGCGAGACGCCGCGATCCACCAAAGTCTGCAGTCCCTTGGCGGCTTCCTCCTGGTCGGGATATACGCCTTCGAAGAGATCGGCCTGGCCGGCTTCTACGGATTCAGAAGGGTCGGGCATTTTCTTCAGCTTATTTTTCCAGCGTTTGAGCGAAAAAACCCGCTGCGCGTAGTAGTGAACGTAAAATTGGGGAATGCGGTAGGCGAACGTATCGATCATGATCAGGCGAACAACGCGCTTTTCCCGCAGCGCAAAATGATAGGCATCGATCGCCGACGAACAGACGCCGAAGAGTATGAAGGACTCAAACCCATAATTTTTTGTCAGATAGTCGCAGGCGTCGGCAAGATCGGCCAGCGTGCGTTCCTGTCCGGTCGATCCCTGTCGGTTGCCCGAGTCACCAAGTGCCGATACATCGAAGCAGAAACTCGAGATCCCGGTATCGCTCAGCTTCATGGCCAGTTCCGTGTTCAAGCGATGCGGCCCCGATCGGTTCCAAAGACCGGTGTTCCAGAACAATACCACCGAGGTGGATCGCGCCGGGCCCTCACGGTAGAAGCCTAAGAGGTGTTGGTCCTGTCCGAATCGAACGGCCTTCAGCTGCATGATTTATAGCTCCGCGAATTCTTGATAGATCGATTGCAAGGTCGCTCGCGCGAAACATTGCAGGTGTATTTTAATTGGGTCCAGCCAAGCGAAATCATCAGCAACCGGAACGGATTTTATTTCCCAGTTTTTGGCCACCAGGTTTTCGACGAAAGCTTCCTGGGCCGGCAGAGCATGGCTGCCATAGATATAGGCGCGCCGGCCTTTGCCATCAAACTGCCGGAAATTAAGGGCTTCGATCGCTGATTTCCAAGCGGGTCCCAGCGGATATCCCAGCAGTTCATGGGTGGTTTCAATCTGCGTTCCAAAGCGATTCTGAATGGCCAGAAAATTCTGCTGCAGTTTCTGCAGGTTTTCCCAGTAAGCGGCTCCATCGAAAATAGGGTCAATCAGATGCAATGAGCGAAAGGCATAGTTCTCGCTCGCCTTTAAAGCCAGGGCCGCGCCCAGCCGAATACCCACGACATGAACCTTGCGAACTTTTTTACGCAAGGCATCCCGCACAGCACAGCATTCGCGGACCCAGCGTTCCCAGCTGGCGGATTCAGTGGCTTCTGGCGAATCGCCTGTGCCGCACAGATCAAAGCGAGTCACGTGATAGCCCATATCGCTCAATTGTGCAGTGATTTGTTTTTGCAGCCAGCTCAGGCGCATAATGTCCCAGGGACCGGAATTAATGAAGAGAACACCCTCGTCTTTCACGGACTGCGTATCGGGCGCCGTTTCATACTGGGTGATCGAACCCTCGCCCGTGGAAAGAAATGTAATTGCAACCGCCATCGCTCCGCTCCTATGCGCTTAGACCACTTTTCGCAAGGCGGCTTCCGCCGCAATTTCACCGAGTGTGTGCAGCAGGATATCCCGCACCAGGATTTCTGCGCCGAGTCCTTCGCGAATTCTTTGAATCGCCTCGATAGCCAGCAGAGAGTGCCCGCCCAAATCAAAGAAATTATCTTCACGATAGACTTTTTCCAGAGTCAGAAGTTCCTGCCAAATCTGGGCGATCAGTTTTTCTTCCCCGGATTCAGGTTCTTTTTTGGTTCGCGTGGAATCCAGACTGAACTCCGGTGCGGGCAACTGCTTGCGATCGATTTTGCCATTGGCTGTCAGCGGCAAAGCCTCGAGTCGCATATAGATGTTGGGTATCATATAGCGCGGCATATGCCGGCTAAGTTCCTGGTTGAGTTGTGCGTTGCCGATTTCACGGGCTGACACAAAATAAGCCGCGAGTCTTTGATCATTGGGACGGTCCTCGCGAACAATGACTACCGCTCTTTGTACACCCGAAATTTCCAGCAGCCGTCGTTCGATCTCTTCCAATTCGATACGGAAACCACGCAGTTTGATTTGCGTATCCCGCCTCCTCAGATACTGCAGCTGACCGGAATCTGTCCATCGAGCCCGATCACCTGTATCATAGAGCCGAAGCGTGGAATCCCAGGGCGCTTTGATAAATTTTTCAGCCGTCAAATCCGGACGATTGTGATAACCGGTTGCCAGGGAAGGTCCGGCGATGTAAAGATCCCCGGGCATTCCCGGTGAACAGGCTTTTTTCTGTTCATCGAGCAGATAGACATGATAGTGGGGCAAGGGGCGACCAATGGTGATGGGTTGCTGCAAATCGGCGATTTTTGCGATTGTAGCCCAGACAGTAGCTTCGGTTGGGCCATACACGTTGTAGAGCGAAGCCACTTTCGGTACTAGTCTTTGCGCCAAATCATGCGGCAGCGCTTCACCACCGATCAACGCACAGAGACTGGACTGGCCTTCCCAGCCGCTGTCGAGGAGCAGGCGCCAGGTGACCGGCGTCGCTTGCATAAGATCAATTTTTGATTCCTGCAGCATCTGCTTGAGCCTCTGTCCATCCATGGCTTCGCGGCTCGTGGCCAGATAGATTGTACCAACGTCCAGGAGAGTGGAAAAAATTTCGAGCACGGAAATGTCAAAGGAAATTGTCGTGACAGCCAGGGTCGAAAAATGTGGTGGGAACTGAGCCGCTTCTTTGATAGCCCAAAGAAAGTTGAGAACGGCCCGTTGGCTGATGACAACACCTTTGGGATTGCCTGTCGATCCCGAAGTATAGATCATGTAAGCGGGATCATCCAGGCTGAGCAGGGGCAGCTTGATAGGCGCCGACTGTTGGGGAATAGCTTCAAAAGCAAGCAATTGGAGAGTATCGAGCACGGGTAGAGTGTCGAGCAAATCGTCATCGTGCAGCACAAAACGACAGGCTGAATCCTGAATCATGTAAGCAAGCCGGCTGAGAGGATACTGGGGGTCGAGTGGAAGGTAAGCTCCACCAGCCAGAAGGCTGCCCAGCATCGCCGCAATCAAATTTTCGGAACGCTCCATGCAAATGCCGACAAATTCGCCGGTGCGGAGACCTTTCGCGGACAGTTCTGAAGCGACAGCGGCTGCCGATTGCCAGATTTGATCATAGGTTACCTGCCTGGATTTGAAGGACAGGGCCACCCGCGATCCGTGTTTGGCATGCGCGGCCCGCAGTTCGTGAACCAGGCCGGGTACTTGGAAATTCTTTGTGAGTGGACCCTGAGCCGCGATATGCTGTTTCCAGGCGGAGGGACTGACCGACGAGAGACTGTGCATCGGCGCGCGATCGCTTTGCAAAGCACCTTCCAGCATGATTCGAATCGTTTCCAGAAAGGAAGCGGCGGTAGCCTTATGCCAAAGACCCTTGTAAAAATCGAGACCCAATTCCAAAGCAGTCCGACCTTTTTTCACCCAGAAGAAAAGGTCGGTAGGCGTTATCGGACTGTGCACGAGGACCTGACGCAGCAGGAGATCACCAAAACCCGTCACCCGCGCGCTGACATCCTGATAGGAAATAATCGCACTGTAAAGAGCGGTGCGGCTCTGATCCCTCTTCACAGAGAGCTTGGAAACCAGCATTTCGAAAGGCATCTCTTCGTGTTCGAAGGCCTCGGTACATATGCGGCGAACACGGGCCAGAAAATCCGTAAACGTTTCCTTTTCATCGACCTGGATGCGCAAAGGGATGACATTGATGAAGACACCCAGCAGACGTTCCAGTTCAGCCCGTGGACGACCCCGGACTGGACTGCCAATGACGAGATCATCTTGATGACCGAAACGCCTCAGGGCCAAAGCATAGACAGCAAGGATCACCATATAGGGTGTCACACCATGCTTCAGACAGTACTGATCCAGCGTTTGTACCAAGTGGGTGTCGAGGAAAACCGAAACCACTCCAGCCTGTTGGTTGAATGTTTGGGGACGCGGCACATCCTGTGGCAATTCCAAAGGATCGGGAATGGTGCTGAAAACTTTTTGCCAGTATTGAAAGTGTTCCGCCATGGCTGCAGACTGCAGGCGTTCAGCCTGCCAACTGGAGTAGTCACCGTATGTGATCGGCGGTCCAGGCAGCAGATCAGCCTTGCCCTGCAGATGAGTGTAGCAGCTGTTTAGTTCATCCAGGAAGATATCAAAGCACCATCCATCCCAGATCATGTGATGGGGCATAAAGAAAAGCACGTGGTCATCGGCGTTAAGCCGATAAATCTGGGCAATGAACAGAGGGAATTGATCGATCGGCATGTGGGTATCGGCAGCGACCGCCATCATGCTCTGACACACGCTGAAGGGATCCTGTTCCGTGCTGAGATCAATTAAATTGAGCGCAAAGCGGCTGTCGTGTATCTCCTGCTTGGGTTCGCTGCCCACGGTAATGATGGTCATGCGCAGTGCGTCATGCCTTTGCATCAGAAGGTCGAAGGCCGCCTGGAAACGATCGTGATCATAACGGCCACGCATCCTCCAGGAACCCGGTAGGTTATGGACCTTGGTCTTTTCCTCGGCTCTTTCCACAAACCACATGCGTTTTTGCGACAAAGACAGTCTTTGATCATGGGCAGCACGATGCAAAATCGGAGCGCTTTTCCCCTGACCTTCCACTCTCATGGTTGACAGCAGCTGAGCGAGACCAGCCAGACTTGGTTTTTGAAACAGATGGTGGATCCTAATTTCGGTTCCCAGATCCTGGTTGAGCAGAGCAAGGAATTGCATTGCCAATAGAGAGTGGCCACCCTGTATGAAAAAGTCATCATCCGCTTTCGGCTCGTTCTGTTTGAGGATGGCGATCCAATGTTTGAGAAGCAGCTGCTCGGCATCGGTTTTCGGAACAAAGACGATGCTGAGATCGGTCTTCTTTTGACTCATTGGATCGGGCAGAGACTTGCGATCGATTTTGCCATTGGGCAGGAGCGGAAAGGCTTCCAGGAGAATCAAAGTTTGCGGTAGCATATAGAGCGGCAGGAGTGGCCGCAGTTTTTCCAGGAGTTCGCGATCCGAAATGTCGCCTGAGCGCGTTCGCACATAAGCCACGAGGACGTTGTCGCCGTTTTGTTCCTTGACCAGGACCACAGCTTCACGGACTTCGCTCAGGGATTCCAAAGCCAGTTTGATTTCATCCAATTCGATGCGGAATCCCCGGACTTTCACCTGTGCATCGTTGCGGCCATAGAGTTCCAGGCTGCCATCCGGAAGCAGTCGTGCGACATCACCGGTTCGATAGAGACGACGTCCCTGCGCATCGAAGAAGAAACGTTCGGCGGTTAGATCAGGTCGGGACAGGTAACCCACAGCAAGACCTTCGCCGCCGAGGGCCAATTCACCTTTGCAGCCGAAAGGCAAGGCCCGGCCTTCCTCGTCCACCACCCAGGCTTCATAGTTGGGCAAAACCCTGCCCACGAGTATAGGGGCCCTGGCATCGGTAATGTTCTGGACCGTCGCCCACACCGTAGCTTCGGTTGGTCCATAGGCATTCCACACCAGCATTTTTTGCTGCAGTAAATCTTCGGCGAGGCTGCGGGGAAACGGCTCGCCACCGCAAATCGCGACAAAACCCGACGGGGCTTTGAAACCCGCCATCAGGAGGATCTTCCAGCCGGATGGTGTCGCCTGCATGATGTTGACCTGAAAACGCTGAATCAATTCCGCCAGGCGATAGCCATCTTTCACATCCTGAGCCGAAGCCAGCACGATGGATCCACCGGTCATGAGCGGCATGAAAAATTCCAGAACCGAAATGTCGAAGCTGGCTGTGGTGACAGCTAAAATACGGTGCTGAGGCTTAAAGCCTATGGTTTCGGCCATGCCTCGCAGAAAATTCAGCATGGCTGCTTGCGTGATCATCACGCCTTTGGGGCGACCGGTGGATCCGGATGTGAACATCACATAGGCCAAGCGCTCGCGATTGAACTCCAGAACGGGCAGGTCCGTCGAGGCTTCATGAGAACCTTTACCAGGGAATTGACTGCGGTCGATCATATGATGAAGCTGCGGAATGAGGTCGCGCGTGGAGGCATCGATCACGGCGAATTTAAGGGCCGCGTCTTCGGTGATCATTTTCAAGCGAACAGGGGGAAAACTCGGATCCAGGGGTACATAGGCAGCTCCGATTTTCATCAGGGCCAGGAGCGTGATGAGCAAATCATGGTCGCGCGGCAGGCACACGCCGACCAGGTCCCCAGCCCTTATGCCTTCCCGATGGAGCAGGCCGGCCACGGACTGACTGCGGCGGTCCAGTTGCTGATAGCTGATGCGTTCCTGATCATTCACCAGAGCCGGTGCATCCGGCTGCCGATTCGCCAAAGCCTGAAAGCAGTCCACAAAAGTCTTGGGTCCGCTAAAGGATTGCGGTAACTGGTTGACCTTGGCGATCGCGGCCTCATCCGTGATGCTGAGTTCACTCAAAAGACTGGATGGATTCCGGGCGATCTGCTGCAGCATTCGTTCCAGTCCCGAAAAAATGCGATCAATGTGTTCATGAGCGAAAAGTTCGGCATTATACTGGCAGCAGACTTCAAAGACCCCCTCGCTGTCCACGCAGTTGATAAAGAGTTCGAAGGACTCGAATTGTCGAGGGTTGATGGTATAGTCGACGTCGAGCCGATCCAGGGTGAGATCCTTTTTGGGAATTTTCGTGTCGATATTAAATACGACGGGAACCAGCGGGATACGACTGGGGTCACGGCCAAGGTTGAGTTTTTGCAGTAGGGATCCAAAGGTGATTCGGTTGTGTTCCCAGTCCTGAAGAAACTGCCGACGACACTGATCCAGGTACTCGGGCCAGGTCTGGGTTGGATCCACCTGGTAACGCAAAGGCAGGAGATGCACGCAGTGACCCACGAGGTCAGGCTGTGAGAAAATAGCCTGACCAGCCGCTGGAAGGCCTATGACGAGATCCTTCTGTCCCGAGATCTGACTCAAAGTGAGTGAGAAGGCGGACAGAATAAAGTTTACAAATGACGACTTGTGCCGCCGTGCGTCCTTTTTCAAATCCTGAATGAGATTGAGATCGAAGATCCTGAAATACACACCCGCGCCGAAACTTCTCTGGGGCGGCCTTTGACCACGAGTCGGTAAATCCAGAGTGGGAACGCTTCGAAACTTTTGCACCCAATATTGCAGGTCGGCTTCCTGCGATTCGCCGGCGCGTTCCAGAGCATACTGGCTCAATTCCTGAGCTTTCGGTTTGGTGAAAGGCTGCTTCCGCACCAGCTGACGATAGCAATCAAAAATATCCTTCACCAGGACGGCGAGCGACCAGCCATCCAAAATTATATGGTGGCCGGTGATGATAAGCCGGTGCGTGGTATCCGTGAGCATGAGCAAACGAAAGCGGATGAGTGGACCGTTCAGGAGGTCAAACGGCTGCGATGTTTCACGCAATTGTTCCGAAGCGGCGACCTGATCTTTTTGATCCACAGTACGCAGGTCCAGGCTCCGGTAATCCATGCGCGGTTCCTTATAAAAGCACATGGTCAAACCATCTGCGGTAAAGGTCGCGCGCAAGGCTTCGTAGCGAACGTAGAGGCTGGCGACAGCCTGGTTCAGGATATCGTGATCCATGGGCCCATTTAAGCTCATGGTGATGGATTCGTTGTAAGCGAGAGTCGCTTCCGGGTTCAAGAGCAGGGCACCCCAGATTTCCCTCTGTGGTTCCGTCGAGGGAACGACGTGGCTGAGTTCGCCTCCGCCGCTGAACGGATCACCTTCATAAGGTATGTAGTTGACGCTCGATGCCATGAGAAGAGTCTCCGTTTTTGAACGCGGTCTGCGGCCGGAAAACAGTGCAGGATATTTCAAGAGGTTGTCGTAATACGCAAAAATAAATGAAGGGTTCGAATCGGGACTTCATGATGGCGTCCCGAATCCGATAAATAATTCAATGAAATTAATCTATTATAGAGCGAAGGAGCTGGGTGGAGGGTGGAACCTTGCCAAGAGGTAAGAGACTCATCAACGCTTTTCAATAGGCGGGGACCATGCGATTCACCTGACCGCTTTTACCTTGCTGATTATTGAACTCGGTTTCCTGCCCGCAGCCCACGCTGTGCTCCGGGCTATTATTGCTGAGTTCATACGGTGGCGAAAGAATGAGTCCGGGTGTATAGCAGTAGAACCCGCCACCGATCCCGGTGCTGCGGCCCCCGACTTCCGCGAGGTTGGCCGAGGCGATGGTGTTGGTCATGGTGATGTTGCTAGCATCTTCGACTTCAATCGCTCCCCCATAGGAATCAGGCCAGTTGCGAACGCGATTGGATTCAAAGATCAGTCCCGACCAGCTGCGATTGTGAATATGCGAGAGCCGCAGGGCGCCGCCCGATCCCGCCTCGTTCCCAAGGAAAAGGATATTGTCCAGCTGCACGGTTTGACTATTATCGATCGCAATAAGTTCCAGCCCGCCGCCGACCTCATAGGCAAAGTTATAACGAAAGACACTGGAACTGATTTTGACGCTGCTGGTGTGGAGCAGAAGCAGGGCGCCCCCGCGACGCCAGTATCGGAAATCGCCCTCCTTGTCGTTGGCGCGGGCGTATTCGAATATGGTAAAACGAGCGTCGATGCTGCCCTTGTTCACCGAAGATGTGCACGTCGGGTCGGGACAAAAAAGTATTCCATACCAACCTGGATTTTTTTGAGCTGCCGTGAATCGAATCGGTTGTTCCAAAGTGCCAGCGAGTTGCAGACTGCCGCCAATGACGGAAAATTTATAAGCTCCGTCAAAGATCACGGTGACGCCCGGATCGATCGCCAGAGTTGCTCCGTCAGGTAAAGTGATATCGCCCAGAATATGATAGGGAGAGCCCGCAGCTGTCCAACGTGTCTGGGCGATGACACCTCCATTGATGCGTGTGCCTGGATTGGTCGGGAGATCCGTGACGACCTCGCCGACTTCAGGATTCATGTTTTTTTCGACCACTGGATCAATGGGAGTATTGGAATTCGGATCGGACGGGCTGGACGGGTTGGACGACTTCGAGCCGGGCGAATCTGCTCCAGCATCGCTGGTCATATCCGCGGCTCCCTTGCTGTTCGATTTACGTTTGCAAATCATAGCGGGCATGGCGACGACCAGCAGGGAGATCATGGAAAATAGGGCTTTTCTGCTTGTTCGCATCAGTGACATCCTTTCTGTGGGCGGTGGTTTAGGTGCAAATTGGTTTGGAAAAATTCCAGCAATGTTTGGGCGTAGAGATTGGTATCGTTGCCATAGAAGTTCCCATGTGCGTGATCAGGTAAAACTAAAGCCTGCTTCGGCTCGTTAATGCCGTCTCGAGCACGAGGGGAGCGTCCAGCCAACACCAGACCAGATGTTCGTCGCAGACCAAAGAGGAGAGTGTGCTGGGTGTGCCTGCCAGAGCCAAAGGCGATAGATGCAGGTCGCGAGACGCGGCCAGGGCCCGACCACCGATGGAAAAGCTGTAACCGCCGATGCGCGAGGCATCCATTTTCTGGACCGACCTAGGCCAGCTGATAAGCTCGACGATATCGTACTCGTCGTCCTGAATGACCGCGGCAGCAGCAATCAATCGGAGGGGCAAACCGTAGTAAAGGTTCTTTACTCCAGCTTTCTTCATCTTCGTCTTTCGATGCGTTTTGAAGGTCATGTCACATGATAGCATTGCCCGCCGAGGTGGGCTGCCTTGTTTTGGGTTGTCAACGTCTTCTCCCTTATGTCCGTCAAGTCGGCAACGTAGTTCTCAAGGTCCAACAACCTCCACTTAAACAAGCAATCCATCTGGTCGCCTTAGCCGATGCTTGGGACTTTTTAGGCTCCCTCGGCCTCGAGTTGGGGAGCGGCAAATGGTTTTTCAACTGGATCACATGGCAGCCTCATCGTGAGGGCCGTGCCTCCGCTCTCCCTGACGCGCAATTGGACCAGGCCTCCGGCTTCAATCCATAGATTTTTAATCGCTGCAAGGCCTACCCCTCTGCCACTCGTTTGGCTGACGGCCTCTGCCGTTGACACGCCTTCAAGGAACAACACATCGGCGATGGTTTCTTGCGGGCTCGGAGTGAATTGTCTTGCTTCCGCGAGAGCTCTGAGTTTTTGGAATTCAAAACCTGCTCCGTTATCTGAGAAGGCAACGATCAGGTCATGGCCTTCGCGCTGCGCTACGATTTCAAATTTCGCATGGCGAGGCGTTTGTCCTCGTGACCTCGGGCGAATATACCCGTGATCGATGCTGTTCGACAGAGCATGGATCAAGGACTGATGCACCAGTTTGAGTATCCCCGGTGTCCAATTCTGAAAGGAGTCGCGAACCTCGATCCCATCGAACGGGAATTCGTGTTTGCCTAGCTCCCGCTGAGCTTCCTTATTGAGTTCCGCGGAGATCTCCAGCAGATTGCTGAATTGATAGGTAGCTGTGTCTGTTTGCAAGGCCTTGACGATTTCCATAAGCTCGCTTCTGACCAGGAGAAGATCCTCCCAATCACGTTCGCCTTCTGTCTGGGTCCGCGTTTCATTATGCACTCCAAGGACTGTGGTTTCCACACTGTGAATGGAGTCGGCCAGAGTCTGAAGCCCGAGGGTCCGCGCTTCTCCTTTCATCGTGTGGAGCTCGCGTAGACAAGGATAGGGATCTTTGGTGTTCAATGCTGCATCATGAACCCTTGTCAGGTTTAAGTCGAAACTGCGTAGGAAAGCCAGTGCCCTGCCGGCTTTGATGCTGGTGATTTCAGTGAGAAGTGAATGGACCTTGTCCTGTTGGGCGCGTTTTCTCGCCAGCTCTAATTCTGAGTGGCGGCTTTGGGTGATATCGCGAATCACCAGGATGATTTCATCAAGCGAACCCTGGGCCGACAGGAGCGGTTGCCAATGAATGGAAAGCACCTTGCGCACGTCATCTGTCTGGATGATTTCTCGTGGCAAGTGGTGTTGATTCAGCTCCCAGCCGATGTCATCGGGGCCGAAGCACGCCGCCAGCGATTCCCTATAGATGGCTTTTTGATCAGAGCTGTCCTGTGTACGGTCGAAAACCATCGAAATGATATCCAATCCTTCGATGGGAATATCTGTGTAGCCGAGAGCCGCTGCCGCCTGTCGTGATTGCCCATGCTTCACAGTGAGATTGCGGTTGATCGTAATGATGCCTTCCTCCATAGCATTCATGACCTGTTCCATCCAGAGGCGACGATTGTGGTGCTTCTTCATCTGGAAGACGACGAAGCCCGCACTGGCCACTGTAAAGATCGACAGCAGGAAGAGGGCTTGAAAAAGGATTTTTATCTTCTCGGAGTTGACCAGCAAACGCTGCTTGATTTCCACCTCGCGCTTCAGCAGAGCGGATCGCATCTCGGCTGCGTCCAGGCCCAGCAGGACTCTGAGCTTGTTGAGCTGGTTTTCCCGCTCTGTTCGGCTTTGTGCCTCGGAGAGGCGCAGATACTCCTCCAGGAAAACAAGGGCAGTCTGGAGCTTGCCCTTCCTTTTCTCAATGTCATAGGAAAGCCTCTTCAGATTGGCTGATTCAGCCTGAAATTCCACTGGAATCAGCGAATTTCCATGGGCAATGGCTTGTTCGGAGGCAGTCATGTTTCCTAGGTGGAAGTGGGCGTGAGCGATCAATATCCAGCACTCGCCGGACTGGCGCTTCATTCCAAACTTGACGAATATCTGCTGAGCCTTTTGCAGGGGTTGTAATGCCAAATCGTGTTTTTGAGCCTTTCCATAATATTCACCGATGCCCATTTGAGCCCAGCCAACGCTAAGTTCATCATCGATACTGACGGCGAGATCTGCTGACTCTTCGAAGTATTGCAAGGACTTCTTGAGCGGCGCTTTCGTCCCATTCAAGAGGTAGGCCTTGCCAAGGTTATAGGCCAGCACCGACGAAAAAAAACGCCATTTCCTCTGTACTGCGTGGGCATAAACCTGTTCATAGAGGGGGATCGACTTGTCAAAGTCGCCGAGGTTATCCAGGATGATTGCCATGACGTTAAGAGCCAGATACCATTGATTGACTTGCTTGACATCGTTTTTGTCAATGATGGCCAGGGATTTTTGAATGTTCTCCAAGGCTTTGGGATAGTCTTCAATGAAGTAATTATAATAGGCGAGACTACTCATTGGGATGGCGCAGAGGCCGCGTTCTGGTGACCTGTTGCAGAGCGAAAGGCTTTCTTCATAGAGGCCCATGACAGTCTTCCGGTCAGAGTTCTCATGCAGAGACTTGGCTTTCAGGACCAGTGCCAGGACTGTTTCTTTCGCGTTGCCCTCGCGCCGGGCCGTATTGAGCAATTGCTCAATCATTGGCTGAAGGCTGTCTGTCTCGCCACGGCTGTATTTGGCATCCAGCATGATAGAGTAGATCCGCATCCATTTTTCGGAATCCTTGGAAGGATCGATGTCAGCCAGGTAAAGCTCGGCGGATCGAATGGTGGCGGCAGGTTCATCCAGCGCACTTTCCTCCAGCGCAGCAAGGTCAACGACTGTATCTGCTGCAGCTGACTTGCATGCAAAGCAAACGGCGAGTATAGGGATCAGCAGGATTTTGATTATGAATATATGCAAGGACTGTCTCCGAATTCACTTTGATCTCAAAAAAGCCCAGATTTCCCATTGGTGTTTCGGGAGTTGGGCATTTTCCTTAATGACACGACGAAATCCATCCCAAGCCGAGCATGTCGTCACCGCCTTGAGTGTTGCTCCAATTTCCTGGCACCTTCGCAGCATAGCCTTCATCTGGTGAAAGGACTAAGGTTTCGGTTGGCGTCAGGAATCTATTGGGTATAAATCGCCAATCGCCATCGAGTTGTAGAATGGGTTGTTTCTGCAGATTCCAGTTTTGGAGATCGACAGTGGCGTCTGAAACCTTGTTAAGAGCGACCTCGCCTTTGGCAGTTGGCATCCATAACTGCAGAAAAAGCAAAGCAAAGAGCTGGCTACTTGCGTTTTTCACAAAGTGAAGTCCTTGAGCCAAGTGTAGATCGGAATATCACTAGCTTAGTGGATTGTTCACAAATGAACAAAGTGAAGACGAGGATAATTTTGGAATCCGCTGCGAGTTTTCTGAACCGCAGTTCCATGCACGAACCCAAGTTATGGAGGCCTATGAGAGGGCATGATGAAGCTGCATCTACAAGACGTCGTGCGTTGAGGCAAATGTTTGTCCGACGACTACTTTGGTATTTTCTTGGCCCGAGTAGGCTTAGCGACTTTGGTTGCCTTCTCAATAGATTTAAACAACAAGCCATCCTTTTTTAATGCCGCGCGCAATATAGGAATAGCAGCAGGGCCGATACCATGAAGGGCAAGTATCTCTTTTTCACTGTACCGGGAAAGCTTTTTTAGACTCGTGATTCCTGCTGCCTTGAGCGCTCGAATCGCGGGCTTCGACAAGGATTCGAGGAAAGCATCCGAGCCCTTGGATTTATTCAGACTTGCCAGGCCTTCCTTGGATTCAAGGCGCAGTGCATCCTGAATTAATTTCGTAAAATAGGCTTTATCTATATCAGCCGGCTTCCGCAGTTTCACGGCTCTGACAAACTTTCCCTTACCCTCAAGGCGTTGGCCGGGATCTTTCAAAGCTGCACCGAAAAAGAAGCCGAATTGCAAATGATCCTCGTCAGCATAAAGATAGATAACGGGCTGAACTTCACCGACGAAACATCCATTGCCCCACTTAACAGTCTCCTGAAGATCAGGAGCTGCCTTGCGAATGAAGGCGCGCATAGTCCGAATGAGACTCTGGTTGGCCTTCGATTGATCAGCAGCCCATTCATCAAAAGTAGCGTAGCTTTTCATCGGCATGGAACGTCTCCTCGTTTCAACGAATCATTGGATCTGATCGGCCAAATCCTCAAGCCGCTCCAGGCTTTCGTCAAAGGGCGTGGTTGCTTCAATCGAGAGCATGGATAGGGACGAAGATGTTGTTTCACTTGATTCAGTTTCAGGTTTTATGAAAACGCTCACCAAAACAGCGAAAGCCAGCGAGCCGGCACACAGCAGTGTGGGCCATAACTGACCCCTTGCGGGCAAGGATGCTCCCGGTTGCTCCATCCTGGTCCTGCGAAGGATCTGCGCGAATTCATCCGCCGGTGCCGCAGGTGCTTCACCCAAAGCCCGATCCAGATTTTCCTGCCACTTATCCATGGGCTGCCTCCTTTGCTTGGAATTCTTTAAGTTTACTGCGAGCCTCATGAAGCCTGGACTTAACAGTGCCGAGCGGAATCTTCAGGATTTCGGCAATCTCCTGCAGCTCGAGTTCCTGAACACTATGCAGCACCACGGTCTCCCTCAATTTCGGCGACAGCGCCTTTAACAAACCTTCAATCTGTTCCCGATCACTGACCTGATGATCCGGGCGTTCATGGCTGCTCACTTCATGGGTGTCGTCGCCAAAGAAACTCAGCCAGCTCCGGCGTTTATTTTTACGATAATGGTCCCGCGCTGTATTCATAGCCACGGAATAAATCCAGGTCTTCAGCGAACTCCTGGCTTCAAACTCGTCCAGATGATGAAAGATTTTAACAAACGTGTCCTGCACCAGGTCATCCAAATCGTTGCCGACGCCCATGCGATGCAGCAGCCGCCGAACACCTGCGGCGTGCTCGGTATGGATTTGTTTGAAGGACAGTTGCGGCGTTGTCATGAATTTAGCTTTCCCATGAGTCATCCCCTGGCGTTTATTCTCCGCGAGGTGGCGGCGGACCATCAGGCCTGCCACCATCATGATGAGGCGGCGGCCCATGGTCACGCCCAGGGCCTCCTGGACCACGCCCAGGCCCACGACCACCCGGCCCACGCTTCGGCCTTTGCTCGCCCAATTTTTTAATCTGCTCCAGGGTCAGCACCTGATGAACTTTCATCATACTCTTGAAGTGAGCCTGCTCCATCGCATTCTTCTGTTCAAGCATGCGATTGAAAGCGTCCTGCAAAAGTTCGCGGTCCTGCGACGAATCCAGCAGTTTCTCAAATTCACGCCGCGCCCTGTCTGTCCTCTCACGCAGGACTTGTCTCTCGTCCTCTTCCTCAGCACGAATCTTACGGATGGCCTCTTTTTGGTCATCTTTCAAACCGATGCCTTCGAACATTCCCTGGGGACCTTCATGCCGAGGAGGGCGCCGGTCAAAACCTAGCGGCGGCAGCCCAAAGCGCAGGACGCTCGCGGTCCATCCTAGGATGTAACCCAATGTAATAACAGATAAAAGTATGGCATAACGTTTCATAGGGGCAGCCTCCTCGGCCGGCTTTGTATGTTCTCATAGGACTTGGACGCCGCAAAGGCTCAAGAGGATCGATGCCTCTGAAAAAATCCAATGATTCAGAATATACTGATGAAAACATGGAACAAAATAAAATTCAGCGGAGCGATCGAACTTCTCCACCCCGAGCGGAGTCAAACAGGGTGAAGGTTCCTGACGCAGATTGGGAATCAAGATTCACAAGGAGAAATTCATGAAAACCCGTACCTCTCTCGTCGTGCTTGGCCTCCTGACTTTGGTAACATCATGCGGATCCTTGAGTGATCTGAACTCGGATCAACTCAACAACCTGGGTGTGGCGAACGCTGCCACGGACAGTGCAGCGAGTGCGGGTCTCAATGATGGATCCAAGGCAACGGGTTCGAAAGAACCTGATGTCAGCTTCCTGAGTGAAGCAGCCCAGGCTGCGTTGGCTCAAGCGAAGACGCTTCATGGCGGCATTCGATCCCAGGTGGATGCAATCTGTGCGCCTGACCAAACCCTGCGTGAGACGATCAAGACAGCCATCGACGCCATTCGTCAGGATACAAGCAAGTCCGAGCAGGACAAGCGTGCCGCAGTCGAAGCCGTCCGCGCTCAATATAAATATCAGCTGACGGCTGATCGCACACGCATGGAAACATGCCACACGGAAAATGAATCGGCTCTCGCGATTTGGATGGACCTTGGCAAGGCTCTTCATGAAGCCTGTATGCTGCCAAGGCCTGAAGGCGGGAAGGGTGGGGCTGCCGGTGCTAATCGCGGGCCGGGTCACGGACCAGGCGGTCAGCGTCCCGATGGGCAAGGATCGGGTCATGGTCCCGTCCGTCACGCGCCACTGACCGATGACCAAAAGCAGGAATTCGAAACCAAACTCACCAGCGCAGCTTGTACCCAGGCACTGGCTGATACACAGGCAAAGTTACCTTGAACAGCCTCCAGGATATGTCCAGTCCCGCTCAGGGACTGGCCGCCTGTCCTCGTCGTGTCAACGATCCAGCTCGGCTCAAGGAACCTGATGTCTCACTCAGGGACAGCAGCATCAGCCTTTTGCGTAGCCGCTTCATCAGCTTTATTATGCGATAAGCCGTTCTTTACCGCCTGTTCATAGGCGGTTTTGTAACTGTCGAACCACGCAACGGCCCGGCTTTTGTTGGCAACTTTAAGGGCAAACTCCTGCGATGGTCGGCTTGAAAAGGTCTTCGCATAGAAAAAACTGTGAGCGCTTTCATAGACAGCAAGCCAGGCTTCCGGATTTGCCTTCCCTGCCGCCAGCTCGGCAAATGTGTGGGAATCCTGCTGGGAAAATGTCGTTTTGTAAAAAAACGTATAAGCTTTTTCATAAGACCGGAGCCATGCGGCGCTATTGTCTTTATCTGCTGTTGTTTCGGCAAATTCATGAGACGTCGAACCTGAAAAGCTGACCTTGTAATAAAAGGTATAGGCAGCCTGGTAGCTTGTTAACCAAGCTTCAGGTTGGGCTTTGTCGCCAACCTTCCGAGCAAACTCATGAGCCTGTTGCGCCGAGAAGCTGACGCCGTAATGATAGGAATAGGCTTTCTTATACGTCAGCAACCAACCTTTTCCTTTGGCGTTCGCTAGTTCCAGAAGCTCATGAGCGTCTTTTGAACTCATAACGACTTCACTGACGAACTGATAAAATTCCCGAGCAATTTCCACTTTATCGGTGGTGGTTTTCAACAGCTTGAAGGAAATCATCCCGATCGATGTCCCGTCACTTGTTTGGATAAGAACCCGGGCCTGGACAAGGTCGAGCTTACCGAAGGTCAAGTTCATCCCCTGCGCCTGGGCATCACTGCTTATCAACTTGAATTTAAACAGATCATTCGCCAGAAGAGCGCGATTTTTGTCATAGATCGCAATCTTAAGATCGAAGGTGGGTTTTTCATTCCGATCCACGACAACGATAGGATCTTCAGGCAGGCCGTCGACTGCCATATAATATCCGGCATCCCCAAGGGCTATGATATCCAGATACTCGGGATTCCGAGGCAGGGGATTGAGCGTAGGCGTCGGAAGAGGATTGGGCTCGTTGGTCGGAAGTGGCGTAGGTAGAGGCGTGCCAGTAGGGGATGGCGTTGGAATGGGTTCCGGTACAACCGGTTGAACCGCTGGAGTTGTCACAGGAGAAGGGGATTTTTTATCCGAAGAATCGCCGCAGCCAACCAGGGCCAGGCACAAGATCACTCTGAGAATTTTCATGAAACGTCCTGCGTTATAGGATTTCAACCTATAGGAAGGACGGTGCCTGGCATTAAATGTTGCGAAAAAAAGGGGCTGCAAGCAGCAATGTCATTCGGTTAATTTTTATAAATTTCCATAACTCTCAAATATCTCTACTAAGTTTCCATCTCGCCAACGAAAAAGGTGACTTAATGGAAGCTGCTACGTCTTCTCAGCTGTGGGAAAATATCATAATTGGTAT
>NZ_DASQYZ010000224.1:0-38775 GCF_035638955.1 Oligoflexus sp.
TGGTCTGGAAATACGCGAGATTGGAAGAAAATTTCAGTGGTTCGTTTAAATTGGTTGAAAGACGATGAGTCTTCCGCTAAACAGATCAACATCCGATCAGTCAGCTGACTATTGCGCGACAACAATCCTGAAATTTTCCGGTAGCACAGGCTTCCCAAAGCATGCCAGGGCCTTTGCGAGGATAGCGAAAGGTATCAATCAGGGTTTTGATGACAGGTCCTTTTTTGGCCCGTTTTTTCGGCAAAAAGGCGTGAAGAATAGCTCGACCGAGCGAAAGGCCTTTGATCCTTTGGGCGGCCCAATCCGCAGAAATGTCTTTGCAACTCATTCCCCATACCTTCTCGGTATACGTTTTGAAAAAAATATTGAACAGCCTTTTGCCAAACTGATTGGTGGTCCATTCCTCGAAGTTTTTGGGATCTTTAACCGGAAAGGCTCGAGCTTTCAGGTAGGAAAGAACACATAAGACGGACTGGATTATACCCAGTTTCGTTAAAGCATCGAAGGCCTTGAGCGGATAGGAAAAATACTGACCATTGTAATAGATACGGGAAAGCCGAGGCCGATCGAGCATGTCATCCGGCAGAAGCTCCGTCCACAGATCCTCGACTTCCTGGGCTTTGGAAAAAAACCGATGGCCTCCAATATCGAAGTGATACCCCTTGTACTGGACCGTTCGGGAAATACCTCCAACATAGTGAGGATCAGCTTCCAATACCACAACATTGATTCCGCGTTTGCACAGCAGGTACGCGGCCGTCAGGCCCGCAGGCCCTGCCCCAATCACGCCGACGAGCTTTCTCATGTTTTCCATTGTGTGTCCTTCTTAAAAATTGGAACGAGGCGGTGTGTCGCCTCTTTGTTCAAGGGCCAAACTTCATTCCAGTATTTATTTTTTTAGGGTGCGTCCGAAATAATACTTAGGTGACGTGCATCATCCGTTCGATCCTCAAGACCTGATTGGAATCAGGCTTTAGATCAGCATGCATGAAAGAATTGGGGCTGTCTATGCTTGGTCTAACGCATGAATTATCCTGCCGACATGGTCAATCGGAAGCGTCTTCGCTCAACCAAAATTCGGCGTGATTCGCATTTAAGGTTGCAGGATGCGATAGTCATCCGCGTTGGCAAATGTTCCCGCATCCACTTTCTTTTTGTGCTCATCACCGGAAAGATAAGTTTGATAGCGGACGTCACCACCGAGATGGACGCGATACCAGGCGGTGGCATAGTAGGCGATATTTTCATGCTGAATGGCTGATCCCCCGTTGGGAACATCAAGGTGCGTCATGCCGCGAAAATTGGCTAGCGCTTTGGGGCTGGTGTCCGCTGTTGCTTCATAGGCGGCTTCAATATTCCGGGGCACGGCGACCGTATCATTGGTTCCGGTTTGAAGCATGATGGGGACCGCGGCCGTGGGCGTCACAGGGAGAAACGCACAGATGGGCACAGCAGCCTTCACGGCTGTCGCCAGTTCATTCACGGCGAGAATGGTTCCAGCCCCGCCCATGGAAAATCCCATGATGCCTATTTTCTTAGGGTCGACCCGGCCTTGAATCGGACTGCCGACGCGTTGACTTTCCACGATCAATTTCTGCAAACCACCTTTGTGTCCCGTAGCCCAGATCGCAGGATTGAGCGATTGGTTGTTAGTCGGTGTGAAGACCAGAGTGATCACGCCGTGGCTGGCCAGATGTTGCGCAAGCCAGGACATTTGCTCTTTGGTGTTGGTGAAACCTCCACTCAAGGTGCTGGCACCGAGGATGCGAGCCTTGGGATCAGAAGGATAATAAATAATCGCTGAGGCATAAGCAGGATCCGCAAGACTATCAACTGTGCTCGAGACTTCATAAGGACCTTTGGTTCCGGGATAGCGCAGGGCTTCCTGCGGTGGCGCAGTTTCGCCGTTGTCTGAAGGCGTCTGTGGCAGTTGGTCTGATGAGTTGGGAACCTGTGGTACGGATTCATCCGGTTGATCCTGTGCCGTATCCTCGGAATTTTGAACCTCGGTAGACGGATTGCGATCGGATTTGTTTTCGCGCTGAAAGCTGGCATCACCGCAGGATATAAGGCCGAGAGCTAACACTAAGGTGACGAGCTTTTTCATCGGAATCTCCCTGTGGACAAGTCTTTGTTGATTCAATTGTGCAAAATGTATACCTGCCGTAAGGAGCAGCCAAGTTCCCGAAAAGAGCAGCTAATTCTTGAGTATCGGCGAGTTTTAGTTAAGGTTTAGACAGTCGTAACCCCCAGGATTGTGACAGGTCCGCAGGTGACTGCAGTTGGCAACGCCTTGGGGTGCCCGCATTTCGGAGTTAAATCCCTTGTCGAATGCGTGGTATAGGAAAAGATGAGTCCAGGAGGAATTTCCTATGCGATACGCTCTTGTTGTTCTGACCTTTGGATTTGCAGTCGCCTGCGGCAGCCGAAATACTGACTCTGTGAGGGATCAGAATTTATCAACGCCACCGCCATTTCCAGCTTCGCCAGTCGTGCCTGAAGAACCCTCGACGGACAAACCTGTTCCCCCTCAAGTCCTACCTCCGGGTGAGAAACCCGCTGCCCCTCAGGAACAGCCACTTCCGCTCAAACTCTATAATCCAGGCAAAGTTGGACCGTTCCCCGTTCGTTCGTATAGCGACAATCTGCAAAACCCAGCTTATCAGTCGGCGATCATTTTTTATCCGGACGATAGGTCCCAGCGTCGATTCCCGGCCACAACTCTAAGTGGCGGCTACACCAATACCAAAGAGTATATGGTATGGCTGGGCAAACACCTCGCGAGCCACGGCATCATTACGATCGTCTTCACGCCGACCAACACGATGTCGGTCGACGCCAATATCTGGGCGACAGGTCATCTCGGTTCATTGGGTCAATTGGAGTCGGAAAATCAACGGAATGGAAGCCCGATTGCGGGCCGTTTGAACGTCGATCGATTGGGTGTGATGGGATTTTCCATGGGCGGGGCCGGGACGGTTTTGGCCGTTAATAAAGCCGGATCACGCGTGAAAGCAGCAGTTCCGCTTTGCCCTTACCGACCTGCTGTGCTCAAGGCTGCTGTTCCCATGCTGTCAATTACCGGGACGCAGGATACCGTGGCCGCTTCTGTTTATGTCGAACGAGCCTTTACGGCTGCAAAAACAGGCCAGCCCAAAGCCTTTGCCAGGTTCAATGGGATGTCGCATCCCGATGTTGTCTTCGGCGGATCGCATCATGAAGAAATTGCTCGATATGCCATATCCAGGTACAAAGTGTTCCTCGCGGATGAGCTTGCTTATAAAACTTATCTCCACGGTGAAGAATTGGAAAAACATCGCGAAGGTTCCAGCGTCTTTGCTCGGCCTCAGGATTACATTTTTCAGGAAAATTAATCTGCATGAATACACCTGCAGAAAACTAATTAAGAGCGTTTCCAGGAACGCTCTTTCGTTTTTTTGGGGCTTGCAATCGAAGGTCTCCTCTCTCAAAGTTTAATGGGTTGAGTGCTTCCAGTGAAACAAACGGAGGAACCTTCATGAAAACCAGATTCACGCCCCATCCTTGGGCGCTTCGTGGTCTTGCCTTTGCAGGTGGATACTATACGTTCCGAAGGGTGCGATCCTTTTTTCTGACGAAAAACCTTCAAGGAAAAATTGTGCTGATCACGGGCGGATCCAAAGGCCTTGGAATGATACTCGCCCGCAACTTTGCTCGTGAGGGAGCACGGGTCGCCATCTGCGCCCGCAGTGTCGAGGAGCTGGAGAAAGCCAGGTCGTGGATCCACAAAGAAGCAGGTGCCTCCATCCTGGCTGTTCCCTGCGATGTCTCGCATCCTGATGAAGTTGATCTCTTGGTGAACCATGTCAGCCGCGTGTACGGGCCGATTGATATTCTTGTCAACAATGCCGGCACGATTGCCGTTGCCCCGCTGGAAGCGACCAATGTCGATGATTTCAAGCGGGCCCAGGATAGTATGTTTTGGGGAATGCTCTATCCAACGTTTGCGGTTCTCCGTTCCATGCGGGAAAGAAAGCGTGGACAGATTGTGAACATTACATCCATCGGCGCCATAATTAGCGTACCGCATCTTATTCCCTACAGTAGCGCAAAGTTTGCAGCCCTGGGTTTTTCGCTCGGCCTTTACACAGAACTCAAGCCCCACGGCATCAAAGTCACCACCATTCTGCCGGGTCTGATGCGAACCGGATCCTTTATCAATGCCGAATTTAAAGGCCTTAAGGAAAAGGAATATAAATGGTTTTCGGTCGCGGCCTCGTTGCCTTTCCTTTCCCTTTCCGCCGAACGTGCGGCGAGCAAAATCATGGATGCCGTCGTGAATGAGGCCAGTTTCCGCATCCTGGGTTTGCCAGCCCAAGTCGGCGCAACCCTCTATTCCATTTTCCCGCAGTTCTCGCTCTTTGGGCTGAGTCTAATCAACCGACTCCTGCCCAAGGGTGATAGCAGTCTGCGCGATACCAGTCCGCCGACAGCTGGCAAACATTTGAAAAAAGACAAGGAGACGGCAACGCTGCGACTCCTCAAAGGTCTTGGAACATCCGCAATCAAAAGTTACCAGACATGAAAGGATTGCATCGGCCTGACTTGGACAAAATTAGCTTAATCCCATATGAAGTCATTTTCCTACAGGGCAGGATCGATAGGGGGTAGCGGCACATACGGTCTCACAATAGCCCGTAATAAAATTTGGAGCGGTTCCCGCAAATTCCAGACTTTTGTTTAGTTTTTCCGAAAATTTTGGGCTAACATGTGTCTGGGTTGGGGATCATTCGATCACTTTGTTTCCCTGTATTTGGTTTTCGTTATGAAGAGACGGCGGGTCGAATGACGAATAAAAATCAGCATTTTATTTTCGTCGATCAATGGATAGACGACTCTCTGGGGACTCTTCCTCGTGAAGCCCTGTTGAATTCCTTCCAACAGGCACTTATTGCTGTTTGGTGTCGAGCGCAACAGACTCTTGGCCAAATTACTCTCCTGGCCGTGGGTGATCGCGTTGCTTATCTCGCTCAAGAATCTTTTCCCTGGCTATCTTCAGTTCAAGTTGAGACGAGCGGTATCATGCTTAAAGTTGTGCCGAAAGAACTAAGCGACCTGGATCAATCGAACCTGCTAGACGGCTTACGTTTCCTGCTTGGCGAATTTTTGTCCGTACTTCATGAGCTGACCGCAGGCGTGATTTCGGCCCAACTCAAAGCTGCTGTTTTGAAAAGCACCACCCACCCAATGAAAGCGAGCAGTGTCGAGACGATGCAAGGAAAATCCGCACTCGATAAGAGGGCACGGACATGAGCGTGAATAACAGCACAACCATAGGACGTATTGAAACAGGCGTGGGAAATCTCGATGCCGTTCTGGGCGGTGGTTTGCCGGAACGTTCGGTTACGGTCATTGCCGGACCTCCTGGCTCGGGTAAAACGACCCTCTCCCATCAAATCGGCTTTCATGCGGCCGGCAAGGGAGTTAAGTCCCTTTATTTTCAGACTCTGGGCGAGCCAACCGCCAAGAGGCTTCAGTATCTGAGTCAGTTCAGTTATTTCGATACAGCAAAATTCGAAACGAGTGTTCGCTTTGTCGATCTTGGCGTTTTGATCCGATCTGAAGGCATCGACTCTGTGATCGGCTTGATCATGGAGCATATCAAACGGGAAAAGCCGGCCCTGGTCGTTATCGATAGCTTCAAGGCCTTCGGCGATCTGCTCATATCACAGGAGCAAAGCCGAAAGTTTAATTATGAGCTCATTATCCATCTCATTGCTTGGGAATGCACCGCGCTTTTGCTTGGAGAATACTCTGACGAGGATTTCCGGAATAATCCACTCTTTTCAGTCATCGATGGCGTTATTACGATGACGCAGAAGGAAGTGTCAGGAGAACAGCTTCGCATGCTGCGCGCCGTTAAAATGCGCGGGACGGCCCATAATCGGGATCACCATCCGTTCCTGATTGATTCCGATGGCATTCAACTGTTTGCCCCTCGTGTCTTGATTCGGCGGACGAGCCATAACCGGAAGGGAAGTGCGGTCCAGGAACGGTGCATGACGGGCATTCGGGATTTGGACAGTCTTTTGTCTGATGGCATTCCCCGGGGAACCAGCATGCTTGTGGCTGGCATGACAGGCACCGGCAAAACTGTGCTCCTGCTCAATTTCATTTACGAGGGCGCAACCCAATTTGGGGAAAAAGGCATCATTTTTTCTTTCGACGAAACCCAGGATAAGCTTTACCTCGCGGCGCACGAATTGGGCTGGGATCTGGAGGATCTTGTCGACCGCGGTTTGGTTGAAATCGTCTTCATCCCACAGCCCGAGGTGTTGGTGGAAGAGCATCTCCTGGTCATAAAAGACAGGGCTGAAGCGATGGGCGCGAAACGCATCGCCCTCGACTCACTTTCCGGATTCCTTTGCAAAATTGACACGCCGCAACTCGTCCGCGAAAAAGTCTATCAACTCGCCACGATCGTGCAGAATTTAAGCGCCATAGGCTTCTTTTCCTCAGAAGTTCCTTATGGAAGCAATCAGATGAGCCGCTTTGGGATCGAAGAGACCATGCTGGACGGCATTATTTTTCTGTCCTTGGCGGCAGAAGGTCGTCAAAGAAAACGCTTTCTTGAAATATACAAACTCAGACATACAGAGCATCAACTCGGTCAACATCCGGTGATGATTGGACGAGGTGGATTTAAAATTGCAACGGCTGCAGCTGATCGTCGAGCCCAGCAAAAAAATCCAAAGAATGTGCCTAAAGAGAAAACTCATGTTCGAAAGAAAAAAGCGAGTCAGAAAAAGCGCGTTAAGTAACATGAGCCATTTTCAAAGACGCAGCCTGCCCCGGGCCAGGAGTCTGCGAAATGGCAAAGGAGATGCCGATCGTTACCGGCAGATCCGTCGCGAGACTCTGGACTTTCTCTATGCCGCCAGCAGCTGCATTGCGAGGCTCCACAGCGCAGCGCTGACGCTTCCCGAGCTGTTTGAAATCCTTGCTCCTGCCGTCTCGATCCAAGCGGCCGTCCTCTTCGAGCGGCGGCCGGAGGGGGTCAAGTTCTTCGCCTGGGAGATCGAGCCTGGCCATTTGCTTGAACATGATGAGGCCAAAGTTCGAACCGCTCGTACCTACACTTACCTCTCGGGCTATCCAACGCCTGTCTCGCCGGATGGCAACGTTCGGACCGTTGGATCGCCTTTCCGGCCAGCATCGACGCACTCCACCATTACTCTGCCTTTGGTCGTGGACCGGGAACCTATGTTTGGTGTTCTGCAACTCAGCTGCTGCCAGATGGATGAGAGCAAACTGTCGATTTTGAATGGAATAGGCAACCAGCTGGCGATGGCGCTTGACCGGCGGTATCAACTCAAACAGCAAAAAGAGCACTTTTTAAGAGAACAGGATGCTATCGCGGCCGTCAAGGAAGCTGAAGCTCGACGGATCAGCGAGGCCCGATTCCGTGTGCTGGCTGAGTCAGCGCCGATGTTGGTGTGGATTGCCGGCTCCGACGGTGCTGTCGAATATGTTAATCGGCGTTGGATAGAGTGCACAGGTCTTACGCAGGAACAGACTCTTGGAGAAGGGTGGCTGGATGCCATTCACCCCGATGACAGGGCGCGCGTTTGGGAAGCCTGGCGAACCGCTGTCACCGAGCGAAGCCCCTACGAATCTGAAACTCGTATCCGAACGGCGGATGGGTCCTTTCGCTGGCATTTGACACGGGCTGTGCTGGATCATGCGGATGCCAAAGGCATCATACGCTGGACGGGAACGTGTACGGATATTGATGGGCATAAACGTTGGGAAGAGGAACTTGTAGCCGCCCGGCAAAAAGCCGAAAGTGCCAACCTCGCGAAAAGTGCTTTTCTTGCCAATATGAGCCACGAGATTCGAACCCCTGTGGGTATCATTATGGGCTATACCGGACTGCTTTTGGATCAGGCGAACGAGGAAGAAGAACAAAGCGTCTGGTTGAAAGCGATGAAACGCAACAGCGAGGTCCTGCTCGATCTGATCAACGAGCTGCTCGATCTTTCGAAAGTGGAATCGGGCCGCCTGGTGATTGAACCGGTGGAAATGAATCTGATGGATTTCGTCAAGGATGCGTCGAATCTCATGGCTTTTAAAGCCAAAGAAAAGGGCATAGAATTCCGCGTGAGTTGCGAAAATGCACTCCCGGAAACCATCCATTCGGATCCCACCAGGCTTCGCCAAATATTTCTTAATATCGTTGGCAATGCCATCAAATTCACAGAACGTGGTGAAGTCAACCTTACCGTGCGGATTGCTCGTGGTACCCCACCTGACCAGAGCATGCAGATTGAATTCGAAGTGCAGGATACCGGTATCGGTGTATCAGCCGAGCAACAGGACCGTATTTGGGAGCCTTTCATGCAGGCGGATATCTCAACGACTCGAAAGTATGGCGGCACTGGCCTCGGACTTTCGCTTTCTCTCCGCCTGGCCCATGCTCTTGGGGGTGATCTCCGGCTGGTCCAGAGTACCCCAGGGAAAGGGAGCACCTTCGCATTCCGGATCGATTCCGGAGTGGCCTGGGAAGGCCTGCGGGATGTGGTGCCTGGGAAATCAGCCGTGGTTTTGAACGGACGCTCGGATGTCATCATCGGGGTGAAGCAGCAGCCTCTTGGTTTTGAGAGGGGAAGCCTCAGAGGGTCCCGCGTTCTGGTCGTCGAAGACGCGCCGGATAACCAGGCCCTGATCAGGCGCTACCTCGAGGTGGAAGGAGCGAGAGTCGATCTGGCCTCAGATGGTTCCGAGGGCATTCTGTCGGCTGAAACGGGAGCTTACGATGTGGTGCTCATGGATATTCAGATGCCTGGCGGCGTGGATGGCTATGCCGCGACCGAGAAACTTCGCCGTTCGAACTTTAAAAAACCGATCATTGCCCTCACAGCTCACGGCATGAAATCTGAAATGGAAAAAGCCAAGGAAAGTGGGTTTGATGAATATCTGGTCAAGCCCATTGATCGCGACCTGCTGATCAAAACCGTTTGCAAGCATATTCGTGGCGAGAATCTACGTTGGTTTCCTTCCAAGCATTAAACCCGCCTTATGATGAGCCCATCCACGATCTTGCGGACGTGGACGGGCTTAAGCCTCAGCAAACTCTCGACATCAGCCAAGACGCCAGTTTAGAATAAACCATTCATAGAATTCCTATGGCCTGGATTCCTTTCACGGAATCCTTGCTGAATCTCCGTTGTCTGAAACAGTCGGTCCCCGAATCGGAGATTCTGATGCGCGTTGGAAAGCGACTGGGCGTCCCGTTTTGTCTTTTTTTCATGGTTTGGAATGTCAGCGGCTGTCGACCGAAGCATCATGAAAGCGAAAACCGCAATCCCTCGTTTCTACCTTATGGACCCCCGGGGCCGTCCGCAGTTTTCCACAATCCGGTTGTGGAAACTGGCGCTGACCCTTGGGTGATTCACAAGGATGGCTTTTATTATTACTGCATGACCGATGGCAAGACCTCCATTTCTGTGGCCAAGGCCAAAAACCTGCACGATATTGGCAAAGTTCCAGCCGTAAAAGTCTGGCAGGCACCGCCTGGCACCGATCATTCCGGTCAGCACTGGGCTGCTGAATTACATTTTCTCGATGGCCGTTGGTATATCTATTACGCGGCTTCCCAGGGTGATAATGCCAGCCATCGCATGTTTGTTTTGGAAAGCGAAGCTGTAGATCCCTTGGGGCCTTATGGTTTCAAGGGCAGGCTTGCAACGGCGACCGATCGTTGGGCGATCGATGGCACCGTGCTGGAAGCTGGCAACGGCAAACGCTATTTTGTTTGGTCCGGGTGGGAAGGCCATCAGGATTTCGCGCAAAATCTTTATATCGCACCGATGGTGAATCCGTGGACCTTGCAGCAGCCGGATCTGCCTTTTATCCCCATGGAAGCGGAACAGGCCGTCCTGAGTCAGGCTACGATTCGGACCACGCGTTCGGCTTCAGGCGAGCGATCGGTCAGTAACATCGATAGCGCCGACAGCTTTGTGGAATTTTCCTTTGAGGCGCCGCGTGCCGGCCCTTATCAAATCGACATTCGTTATTCCAATGGAACCCAGGCCCTCAGCACCCATGTTTTAAGCTTGAATGATGGGGCAAAACAGGTCGTCCCGTATCCACCTTCGGGTTGGGAGAATTTTCAAACCGTCCAGGCTTTCACCTCGCTGGCTGCGGGACCTAACATTCTGCGCCTGGCCAAAGGTGATGGATCAGCCGAACTGGATCGCATCGAAGTCAAGCCAACAGGGACCGATCGGATCGTACTTTCCCTGCCTGAGCATGATTATGAAAAAAAAGGTGGGCCCGCTTATGTGAACGAGGGCCCGCAGATTCTCAAGAAAAATGGCAAGATTCATATCATCTACTCAGGCAGCGGCAGCTGGACCGACGATTACAATCTGATTCAGTTAACATTCCAGGGCGGTGATATCCTTGATCGGCAGAATTGGGTGAAGAGGGGTCCGGTATTCGCCAGAACCGCAGACGTCTTTGGTCCAGGTCACGCTTCGTTCACACAGTCACCGGATGGGAACGAGGATTGGATCGTTTATCATGCGGCCTTGCATCGAGGTGCGGGCTGGCGCCGGAATGTACGCACGCAGCCTTTTCAGTGGGACCTGGATGATAATCCCGTGTTTGGCCAGCCTCTGCCCCCTCATACGCCGATCCCTTGGCCTTCAGGCTCCAACTGAACCTGGCTAAGGGTTGGCAACAACCCACAGCACCTCCCGATGCACCATCTCTTTCAGAAATTCCAGGTGATCGTTTCCTGCCTCCCGGAGTTTTCGCCCTAAGCCACGGAAACTCTCAAGTGCAGCCTGCTGCTCCTGGCTGATGCCCAATCGAAAAAAGAGCGATCGTTCCGGATTCTGAAATCGGTATTCGATGAAGACCGCTTTATCCTGGTGATAGATTTCTTCTGCAGTTTGCCGATGATTGGGAATAAAGATGACATTGGGGCTCAGCATGAAGCGGTCCCGAGGCTCGTCCCATAAAGCATTATGGGCAACAAGGCAATCCTGCCAAAGAGCCGAAAGATCGACCTTTTCCCAGGCCTCGTCCTCTTCATCCTCACGCTGCTCTTCAGGAACCTCTTGCAGAAGGGCCTGATCAAAAAGATAAGGCTCGGCGATAACCTGCTGCTGCGCGATCGACCAGAGCCGATCCCGATTCTTCACGATAACCGCGGCACAGGCCAGGAGCAGTTCCTTTTCACGTCCCCACCAAGCGCCCCAAATCCGCCTGAGAGCATCGGGATGCCAGCCGTGATCATGAGATACCTGAGAAAGATGAGGAGCCAGCTCATCAAGAGCCCGCAGGGATGCTTCCACATCAAACCCAATTTCCCGCAAAGCCCATTGGGCAAGACGCATTTCCAGCTGCGTGCCCAGCGCTTGAACCTGATTCCAGAACTCTTGCCCCGCGTGGCCCTGATCCTTTTCACAAAAATAAGTCGAGCACACGGAATTACGGAAGACATGCACACGGCAGTATCCGGTCGCGCTATCGAGCATGGGGCATAGAACTTTCTGACTTTTCCCGAAACGATCCTCATGCTCATCATCGACAAAATCAAGCCATTGCTGGGGCGAGCTATGCATGCCTTCGGGCAGCAGCATGCCCCTGCGGATGAGGTCGTCCACCGCGTTCTCGCCGACCGGTGTTTGACAAGCCAGTCCCAAAAGAAAGTTGCTGATGCGCGGATGGTAGGTGCAGCATCGATAATCGGTTCGCCAATTCTCATAGCACGACTTGGGACAGTTCATGCACTCGGCCTGCCGTTCCTCGGGGAAACGAAGCTGCTGCAGAGCCTGGGGCATCATCTCGCGCCAGATGCCAGGGAACGTCTGTCGGCCCATACGGAGCGGCTTCAGGAGCGGATCCGAGGGCGACAGGGGTAATAGTAATCGATCCAAGGGTTCATGACTCATGGTTGACTTTCAGTTTAAATTCTCTGAAAAGCTGCTCCACTTTGCTGCGAGCCCAGGGGGTGCGGCGCAGAAAAGTCAGGCTGGATTTAATGCTGGGCTGACTCTGAAAGCAGCGGATTGGCACCTGTTGGCCCAAATATTCCCAGCCATAATGATTTACTAACTGGGTCAGAAGAGCTTCCAGTGTCACGCCTTCGAGCGGATCCTTGGGTTTTGGCTTATTCAAAAGACTGTCCTTGTACGAAAGGAGAAAGCTTCATCCACAAAGGAGTAGGTATAAACACAAACGAAGCATTTTACCAGGAAGACGTTTGCGTAGGATCAACTGAAATTTTCACGAATAAATACGGGTTAAGCCCCATTTATCTTTCAACTGATAATTATTAGAACAGGCCCATGGAAGGTTTTTTGCGACCTTTCCTGCAGAATCAAAAGCAACAACACAACTAAGGGCTTAACTATGTATTCCATGAAGTCATTGCCAAAGTACTGTGCGGGTTTCCTCATGATGGGTCTCTGTTGGACGGCTCAAGCGCACGAAGGGACTCCCCATGACACCCTAGCAGCTGGTTCTGATCAGCTCGCGTTGGAAGTGGATGAGGCAGAAGCGATCGGTAGCGCTGAGGTTCTGCAGAAGATTCATGCCAATAATCTGGCAGAAATCGACATGGGCCAGATGATTATGGATCGCGGGAACAGTGAAGATCTTCGTAAGTATGGACGTATTCTGGTGAGGGACCATCTGATTATGGATGGCATGGTCAATATCGTCGCCAAAGGCCTCGGTGTTGAGCTTGATGGAGCCTCGGTCAACGATGATGTCGCAGGCTTTAAAGAAAGTCTGATCGAGATGAATGAAATGCTGGCCGCAACCACGTCAGACGAAGAATTTCGTGCCATGCTCCGCGCCATGGCCATCGAATCCCATCAAGCGGCTCTCGATCTTCTGCGACGCGCTGAAAAAGGAGCGCCTGATCTCAGCCTTCGATTGCTGGCAAAAACCAGTGATCCTGTGATCAGCCGACATCTACAGTTGGCGAAGGAAATTTAAGAACCGTCAGCTCATTATAAACTGTGCGTATTTCTACCGGTTGAGTTTGAATCCTGGCGCCAGGGAAAAACTCAACCGCCGTTCGCATAATTTCCTCTGAGCCGAATACAATCGCCAATCCGTATGCGGAGGCGTAAGGTTGTTTCATTGGGTTTCAAGCAGGTGCTTGGCTCATCAGCTCAAGCCCTCATGCTTTGAGGAACCTATCATGAATCGATCCTCATACGATGCCCAAGCGAGCCTTGATCGCTGTCACTTCCTTGCTAATTCTTATCTGACCTTTCTGTCGACGCTGAGTTATGGTGTTACGAAAAACAATCTGACTCAACTGCTTCTGCCGGAATTCGCGGATTGGTATGCCCTTTATCTTCTGGATTCCAACGGTAAAATGTATCTTGAGAACTGCAGCCACAGCGATCCGGCCAAGACCGACCTGATCTGGGAACTCAATCGACGTTTTCCTTTTTCGCAAGATAGCGAGTCGGGACCCATGCAAGTCATGCAAACCAAACAACCAGAATATGTAAAAGATGTTCCTCCTCCTACACTGAGTGGACTTTTTTTAAACAGGGATCACGTTGGACTGCTTGAACTCATTGGTCTCAACTCGTACATTTGTGTACCGCTCGTGGATCACGAGACCAGTATGGGCTCGCTGTTTCTGGCTGTGAATGAGATGTCAGGCCGCCGGTATGGGGAGGCTGATGCGGCCTTGGCTGCAGATTTTGGCAAAAGTGCAGCCTTTGCGCTGGTCAATGCCAGGACAGCTGGCACGGCGGTGGCGCAGGTGCACGAACTGCTTGATGACCTGGATGCGATCGTGTGGGAATCTGATATCAACCGGTCACGCTACACTTTTATCAGTAAAAAAGCGGAAAATATCCTCGGCTATCCGGTTACGAAATGGCTGACGGAGCGGAATGTCTGGCAGGAGATCATTCATCCCGCGGATCGGTATCAGGTCCTCTCCATGTTTTCTGTGGCGGTCTCGAAAGGCCGTGACCTGGATATTGAATACCGGGCGGTGACCCAGGACGGCCGCACGATTTGGATTCGTGATATTCTGCATATCGTCGTCGACGGTAAGGGCGAGCGAACAGGCGTTCGAGGCGTCATCATTGATGTCACCGAACAGCATGAAGTCATGGATCATCTTCATCAGCACGAAGCTGAACTTTTGCAATCACAAAAGCGCCTGACAAGCCTTATCAGCGGCGTCAACGCCATCCTCTGGGAATCTGATGTGGGGCGATCAACCTATCATTTTGTCAGTGAGCAAGCCTTTAATATCCTGGGTTACACAGCTGATCAGTGGCTGAGTGAAAAGGATTTTTGGTCGCGCTTGATTCATCCTTTTGATAGGGATCGCATCACTCAGCTTTATCTGAAGGCGGCTGCAAACGGGCATGACGAAGTTTTGGAATACCGAGTGACGACGGCCCAAGGGCAAACTAAATGGATTCGCGATATTTTCCATTTTGAGAAAACCAACAATCAGCCGATATCGGCGCGCGGTATTGTGTTGGATGTCACAGATGCTCATGAAAAGGCGGAGACTCTCGCCAGGAATGAAACGGCGCTCCGGCTGTTTTACGAGAATGTTAAAGATTATGCCATCGTGATGTTGAATAACGATGGCTTCATCACGAGCTGGAATGTTGCGGCGCAAAAAATGACAGGTTACTCTGTCGAGGACGCCGTAGGACAGCACTTGGATTTACTGTTTACCCAAGAGGATCGAGCGATTCATGCGGCGGCCAATGAAATAGCCAACGTTCGACTGACCGGATCGGTTGAAAACAATCGATGGATGATGCGGAGGGATGGTTCGCGGTTCTGGTGTCAGGGTGTCCTGACAGCGCTCTTTAATCAAGACAGGCAACTGCTGGGGCTCATAAAATTTGCCAGAGACATGACTGAGCAGAAACTTTTGGAAGACGAGCTGAAAAAAGCCAAGGAGGCTGCCGAGGTTGCCAGTGAAACCAAGAGCCAATTTCTGGCTAATATGAGCCATGAATTACGAACTCCTTTGGGCGCGATGATTGGCTTTGCCGATGAACTGTTGGATCCTCACTTGGAAGAAGAGAAGCGCGTGCAGTTTATCGGAATCATTCGCCGCAGCGGTGAGCAGCTGGTGGCTTTGATCGATGATATTCTTGATCTGTCCAAAGTCGAGGCGGGCAAGCTGCAAGTCGAAAAGCATCCCAGTTCCATCAAAAATATCATGAATGAAATTCTGGCCTTGCTCAACAGCAAGGCCACGGAAAAGGGACTTGAATTGACCGTGCATTTTGATGAGCCTTTGCCTGACGTCATCCAGACCGATCCCGTGCGACTCCGGCAGATCCTTATCAATGTCATTGGCAATGCGATTAAATTTACAGAGAAGGGTCAGGTTGAAGTTCAGCTGTCATTGTCCAAGCCGACCCTGGATGCGGCCTCAGGCCAGCTCGTATTCACAGTTCGAGATACTGGTACTGGCATCAGTCCTGAGCGTCAGCCGCAGCTCTTTCAAGCTTTCGTTCAGGCTGATCAATCGATTGCCCGGGTCTATGGCGGAACGGGACTAGGTCTGGTTCTTTCCAGGCGTTTAGCCCGTGCCTTGGGTGGCGAGGTGGAATTGGTTTCAAGTCAGCCCGGGCAGGGTTCGACATTCAGGATCACAGTGGACACCGGGCCTTTGAATGAAGGTTCGCTTGCTTTGGTGGACGCTGAGCCGAACTTGCCAAGTCCTGCTCCGATACGGACGCCGAAAGCGAAAGAACAACTCTTGTCTGGACTTAGGGTTCTTGTCGTCGATGATTCCCCTGAGAATCGCCTTCTGATTGACCGTATCCTGGCCCGGCGGGGTGGAGCGCACGTGGAATCAGTCGAGGACGGGCTCAAGGCGATTGAAGCGGCCTTGCAAGGTTCTTATGATGTTGTCCTCATGGATATGCAAATGCCGCAGATGGATGGCTTTGAAGCCACGGCTACCCTTCGCCGCAAAGGCTATCAAAAGCCCATCATAGCGTTGACAGCCCATGCCATGAAAGAGGAACGCACGCGATGCCTTGCTGCAGGTTGTGATGATTTCTTAGGAAAACCCATCGATAGCCATCAGCTCTTTGAGAAGCTGATTCATTACACTGGGGCCCATCGCCCCAGGGCACCGAAAAAAGCTCCGCACAACTATGAACACCGGCATTGATCGATTTGATTCCAGGCCCCAGCCTTTTCAGAGGCTGGAGGTAATCTCAGGCAAACCCGGCTCAGGATACTGAGGACTTGGGCTGGGATGAGGGTTGATATATGGCTGTGGAGCCTCGGGAGGCGCCGGAACCATTGGAACATCAAATGGTGGCGCTTCTGGTTGAGGTGACCGCGATGGCGGCGGTGCCGAAGGAACTGGGCTTGTGGGCGGATTAGGATCTATATTTGGTGCATTAAGATTCATGGTATACCCCTTTGTTGTGTCGAACCCGAATGAGAGCGATGCAAAAACCAAGCCCAAGCTGAAACCCAAGCCTGGGCCTTGCGGCGCCGTCCGTCCAAAAAACCTGTTTCTATGCCCCTACACCATAAAGAATTCTGCACTGCGTCCTCAACGCCCTTAGGGCATTGGGTGGACTTCGCCAAACGCTTGCTTTTGCCCACGTCAGACCACTAAGATCAAGCTTGGATGCTACTGATGGCATCACCTAGGGGGGAATCCAATGGAAGCCAGCATTTCACGAGTGCACAATTCTCTCAACGCCTACCTCGACGAGGCCTTTCAATTTTTGAAGTGCCGGAGTGATGATGCCCAGGCGATTCTATTGAAAAATTCAGATCGCAAAGTCGAAGTGGAAATCCCTTTGATTCGCGATGACGGCAGCATCCTGGTCGTCCGTGGATATAGGGTGCAGCATAACAATGCCCTGGGTCCTTTTAAAGGTGGGCTTCGCTACCATCCGAGTGTCGATCTCGAACATTCGGAAATCCTGGCTTCACTCATGACCTGGAAAACGGCTCTGCTCGGACTCCCATTTGGTGGTGCGAAAGGCGGGCTTCGCATCAATCCCCGCGATTTTTCAACGCGCGAACTGGAAACGCTCACGAAGAGATACGTTGAAAAAATGCACATGCTGCTGGGACCTGCCATTGATATTCCGGCTCCCGACATTGGAACCGGGGAACGGGAAATGGGTTGGATCACCGAAGCCTATTCCAAAATCTATGGCTATCAGCCGAGTGTGGTGACGGGCAAAAATGTGTTGCTTGGTGGTATTGATGGACGGACGGAAGCCACAGGTCGGGGCGTGGCAGTGATCGCAGGTTGGGCGGCCAAGGAAGAAGGAATTACGATTCGCAATGCCACGGTTGCCATCCAAGGGTTCGGCAACGTGGGCATGCATGCGGCGCTTACGCTGAAAGCCATGGGAGCGCGCATTGTATCGGTCAGTGATGCTTCGGGCACCATTCACCTGCGCGAAGGTCTCGACATCGATGAGCTGATCCGATGGATTCATCAGCCCGGCACTTACAATGACATGGCAAGCGTTAAAAATCGGGTGACCTCCGATCGCTTCAGTGAAGACAGTGAAGAAGCCCTGTATCAGGATGTCGACATTTTGATACCGGCCGCGATTGAAGGTGTGATCCACCAGGACAATGTTGCGAAAGTCAAAGCGCCACTGATTGTGGAGGGAGCCAATTCTCCCATCACAGTGGAAGCGGAAAAAACCCTGATTGGACGCAAAGCCCATATCATCCCCGATATCATGGCCAATGCCGGAGGCGTCACCGTTTCTTATTTTGAATGGTGCCAGAATCGGCAGGGAGCGCTCTGGGATCGCAAGCATGTTTTTGAGGAATTGAACCAGTGGTTAAACAGAGCGTGGATGACCTTGCTGGATGAGAAAAAGAAATTTGAATGCAGTTACCGACAGGCTGCTTACATTATTGCAGTCGACCGCGTGCGTAAAGTTATGGAAATGAGAGGCTTTTGATCCTGTGTTCACCCTGCCCAGACTCCGCCGCAAAAACATTGATTGCAAAAATTGAAAAATAACTACAATGCGATCGAGGCAGCGCCTGCTGCCCGGCTTTTTTTGCTGGAGTTGATCCCGATGTTGAAATTATCAAAAAGCGCTTTGATCCTGACAGCCTTAACAGCTTCATGTTCCGCCTCGAATCCTTCTGAAATGACAGCAACCAACCGTCCCAAGGGTTACGAGACCCTGTGTCGGTCTGGGGAAACATGCACTCTGAGTCAAGAGACGCGCGTGGCTTTTGGAGCGGCGGGCGATTTTGTGTACAAGGTTCTGAATGGGACCTTTGTCTGTTCCGTGGCGACATTTGGCAGCGATCCAAATCCCGGCAAGAAAGTGAAAGAATGTTCCGTTGCGTTGGATCCTGAAGGTGAAACACCGGCTCCAGTGCGGCCGCCAACCGTGCCGCCTCCAGCTGTGCCGTCGCCAACTCCGCCGACACCAGTCGTGCCATCGCCAGACGCACCGTCGCCAACCGTGCCGACACCAGTCGTGCCATCGCCAGACGCACCGTCACCAACCACGCCGCCTTCTCCAACGCTGCCACCATCTTCTCCTTTGCCTCCATCTTCAGCCGAAGAATGCCGCGCGGGCGCAACCATCCGCAACAAGACGGTGGATTGCGGTGGCAAGTCCCTGGGCTTGTCCTGCGATGCTGATAATGAATCCCAGCCTCCCGTCCTAACGCTCATCAATGCCACAGTCAAAAACCTGCGGATTGCAGCAGGCGGCGGGTCGGATGGGATTCACTGCAATGACGGTGATTGCCTTTTGGAAAACGTTGTCTGGGAAGATATCTGCGAGGATGCCGCAACCCACAAATCAGAAGGCGGAACCCTGACCATCAAAGGCGGTTCTGTCTATAATGATACGACCGGCCCAGGTGGCAAACCGGATAAAATATTCCAGCATAATTCTAAAAACAGCACGACCGTTATCACCGGCGGCTTCACCGTCAAAGGTCAGAACGGCAAGCTCTGGCGTTCCTGTGGTGACTGCAAGGATAACGGTGGTCCGCGACATGTGATCATCGATGACGTCATCATTGAAGGCACCATCACCGCGGGCGTGGTGGGCGTTAACAGCAACTACGGCGATACCGCAAAAATTCGTCATCTCAAAGTGAAAAACTATAAAACCGGCAAGCCCAGCATCTGTAACGAGTATACTGGCGTTAATAAGGGGCAGGGAAGCAGCACCAAACGGGGTGAATTTTTTGAAAGCCCAGCCTGCGTCGTCAGTCCCGCGGATGTCACCGGGTTCTAAAACGTTAGCAGGAATTAAGATTGTCCGTTAAGGTAGGCCCTCACTCGGAAGGAGAGGGCCTATGAGACTTTTTACTAGCCTTGTTTTGCTATGCTTTTCACAGATCGGGCTGGCGCAAGGTTCCATCAAAAATCTGATCATCGTCGTCGGTGACGGCATGGGTTATGAGCAGGTCAAGGCGACTGGTATTTATTTCAACGGTCGCGAAGGGACTTTGAATTTCGAATCGTTTCCCCACAAAGGTGATATGAAGACAGCCTCAGCGTCCAGCCCGGTCACCGATTCAGCCGCTGCGGCCACAGCCATGGCCACCGGGGTCAAGACGATCAATGGTTATGTCGGGCGTGATGCCCAGGCCCGCGATATTCCCAATATCACCGAGATTGCTAAAATTGCCGGCAAAAGCACCGGTCTTCTCACATCGGTGGCTGTTTCGCATGCAACCCCTGCGGGCTTTGGAGCCCATGAAGATTTCAGGGAAAAGAAAAATGGCATCGTCGACAGTCTCTTAAGTGATTCAAGGCCCAATCTACTGTGGGGAGCCGTGACCGAGATCAATCCTGAATGGTGTCAGTACAAAGGTTATTCCGTGGTGCGGAATCTGAGTGAAATGGAAAGTCTGCCGAACGATCTGGGGAAAAAAAGAATCGCCGGACTTTTCACCGACACGGAACTGGCCTGGGAATTTGAACCGCAAGGAACCGCCCCGCGCCTCCATGAAATGACTCGCAAGGCGCTGCAGCTTCTCAGTTCGGATCCGGACGGATTTTTTCTGATGGTGGAAGGCGGCAAAATCGATTGGGCTTCGCATTCTGCCGATCTTTATAAGACCATCTTTGAAGTCAAGGGGCTGGCGCAAAGCGTGGACGAGATTTTAACCTGGATGCAGGGCCGCACCGATACGCTTTTAATCGTGACAGCGGACCACGAAACAGGTGGATTGAAGGTAGGCGCGTCGCGCGGAACACGCCAGGTGCCTGATCATCAGTGGACCATGCCGAAAGCCAGTGATGGCACGTTGAGCCATAGTGGAGTCAATGTTCCGGTTTATGCGATTGGGCCTGGCGCGGAAGCCTTTGGCAGAACGATCGATAACACCGAGATTTTTCATCTGAGTATCAAAGCCATGGGCCTGGAATCCACTTATAAGATTCTCACGCAAAATCTTTGAGTCGGAATGAACCTTGACCCTGGATCCTTCGTCTAAGGTTGGCAAGTGTGTTCCAGCGCTTGCTAACTTAACCGGAGAATCCCTATGAAAAGACTATTGGTTATCGCCTTGTGTGCCGTTCCGTCCCTTCCTGTCCTGGCTGGCCAGGGTCATGGGAAAGGAGCCAAATCCTTTGAATCGCTCGATAGTGATGGAAACCTGGGGTTGAGCAAAGAGGAAGTGGCGGGCGCGCGTCGGTTGAGCTCCAAATTTGATCAAGTCGATACGGATAAAAACGGGTCAATCTCCAAAGAGGAGCTTCAGACGTTCCGCGCCACCCATAAGCATCACCCTAAAAAGCCCAATCCGGCTTCTTAAAACCCGGTCATTTCGCCTGCAAAGGGCGTAAGTTTGGATTGCATTTTTCAGGATCGATTGCGATGCTGCGGTATTCCCCAGCTTAATGAGCGATACAGTGAAGCATTCCATGATTTGGCGGTTTTTGGTTCCATCCATCCCGATGATTCTGCTCGCCAAGCCCGCCTCGGCGCGATGGAATCATCAGGATGCGAACAGTCTGAATCGTGTGACAGGATTAGGCGTTGAATACTATAACGATATCCTGAGCTATCGGGACGTGTTTTTTGACGAGAAAACCTGGGAGCAATCCCAGGTTGGATTTCGAAGTTCCGCCGGCAGTTTGAACAAAAAAGAATTCCTGTTCCGTCAGCATATTCACCTCCGCAGTTCGAACCACGATGCCTGGCGGCTGGCCTATGTCTCGCAGCGTGATGAAGAGCCGCGCCAGGTTCGAGATAACTCGGCCCTGGAGCTTTCCTATGGCGACGAGGCCAACAGCTGGCGTCTGGGTCTTATGGGTGACGGTCATTCCGAAAAATCGTTTGCCGACCTGGGCATGAGGCTGCATTACGCCCCCCACGAAGACTCACGTTGGCAACTCATCGGCTGGTCGGTGGATACGTTCTATAACGAAAAAAAGTTGCAGGGGGCAGACTATCGAACCACCCATCCCTGGTCCTGGGAATTCTCGGGTTTGCAGAGATGGGGGCGGTCGACCTTACGACTCCGCCTTGAGCAGGATCAACCGGTGGATTGGTATCGCGTGTCCAAGGATCAGCACTACGGGTATCGATACAAAACCTCGGAACTGCAGTGGTCCTACGAGGGGAGTGAAGGGCAAACTTTTTACGTCAAGTTCGATGAGGAAAAAGAACGTGAAGCCCTGACGGCCCTATCAACCGACGAAGGCGAGGCTTATCAGGATACGCGGCATATCGCAGAAATAGGCCAGTCCATCCAACGACGGTCGGAATCTTTCCAATACGCTGTGTGGGGCCTGATGAGCGAGACCCAAAGACAAAGATCCGACGCTGAAGCCGCTGTTGATCAGTCCATGACGCGACAGGAATCGGCGTTCCTCGCCAACTGGTCGCGACCCTTTTGGGATCAGAAGTACACCCAATTCTGGGGCTTCACGCTGAATCAGGTCAAGCTTGATGAAGAAAAGCGGGAGCAGTCCACGGAAGTCAAGATCAACTGGGGACCCGAAATTGTGCTGGGCCCGAGCGGACGCCTGCGGGTGATCACCACGTGGGACATCGACCAGCTGGTGGATGATTTTCCGTTTGATAAGCAAGGTTTTCATCCCTGGGGCGGCGGGTACGCGAGCTTTTTTATCGTGTTCTGATTCCATCGATTTATGGTCCGGATGATCGGGGACCAAACACGCGATTCCGAGGACGGGCGGCCGGGCAGGGAGCGGATTTCCCTGGCACCGGCCATGACTTTCCTTTAATTTAGACATAACTGTCTAAATCTCTTTGGCGAGGGTATGTCATGTTGAACGAGGATCTTATTCGCAACCAGGAACCACTCTTTCAAAAGGATCGGCCCTCGTCGCATCTGGCCCTGCAAACCCAATCGCAGATTCTCAAGGCAGCCCTGTCCCTATTCAATGAGCACGGAGCGACACGCATCACGACTCATGCGATTGCCGAGCAAGCGGGCATCAGTCCGGGCAACCTTTATTATCATTTCAAGAATAAGGAAGAGATCATCCGCACCCTCTTCTGGCAAATGGATATCTTTTTGCCAACGAAGTGGGCGGGCCGTGGTCCGCTCAACCCCAAGGAAGGTCTGACCGGCTTTATGCGTTTTTGCTTTGGGGAGTTGTCGCGCTATCAATTCTTTTTTCGCGAGTTCGCCAGTCTTTTGCGGTCCGATCCGCTGCTGGCGAAACTCTGGCGTCTGCGTTATGAACAGCTCTTTGATGCGATGCGCAGCACCGCCCGCCTGTGGGTGGAAGCGGGCATCCTGAAGCCTTTCAAATCACCTGTGGAAATCGATGCGTTCATCGAGAATTTCTGGACCCTGGCTAACTTCTCAGGTGTGCATCTGGACAATCGCCAACCGGCTGATACTCTGCTGCAGCCGCAGGCTCTGCTCGTCCGGTTTCTTTATCCCTACCACACAGACAAAGGTCAGCGCGTGCTCGATCTCTATTTGTCTCATGTTTGAAGCCATCCGTGTGTTGCGGTGACCTTCATCCATATGGAGGATGCGTTACCTCCGAATTTGAAAGCTGATTTCAATCACCATAAACTTTTCATGATAGAGCCAGAACATGGTTATGCAAACGAGTGCGTAACCGTTTTCAACCCTGTTAGGAGGCTCCTAATGAATTGTTTCTCGTTTCGTGTCCCCATTGCGCTGATCCTCGCCTCTGCTGTCTGGAGTTGTTCCGATGAGAACTCCTCAAAAGTGAACAACGTCCTGAGTCCTGTGAGTTGCGTGGCCTTCACACCATCGTATGAAGCCACATCCCGCATCGCACGTCTGCAGATCACCAACAACTGTGGCCGCAAGCTGGATTTTTCTCACGCCAACATTCGCTTTTCTGCAGCCAAACCAGAAACCCAGCCTTGGGGCAAGAACCCGGACTACTTCAGTTGGGTGAACTGGCAATTGGAAGCCGATGGCTTCAGCTACAGTCGCGATCCCGCGGCGACCTGGTTGAACCTTGGGCTTAATGCCGGTGATGCTTTGAATCTGGAATTTACGGCCAATGCTCAACCCGTTCAACCCATCCTTTATTTGGGTCAAGGAACGTTGCCGAGCACCCCGGCCCCGCAGCCTGAACCGAATCCGCAACCGGGTCCGACCCCTGAACCAACGCCGACCCCGACGCCAACCCCTAAACCAGAACCCACTCCAACTCCGACCCCGACTCCCATACCGCCAACAGGCAACCGGGAAATCGTCGGTTACTATCAGAGCTGGAGCGCTGGTTGGGCCTCGGAAGGCAGCCAGCATAGTTTGGCCAAACTTCCACCGTACATCACCACAGTTCTTCTGTCGTTTGTGCGTCCTGAAACGTCCTATCAGGCAGGTCAGCAGTCCTGGGTGGGAACCGGGATGGATTTTTCATCGGACTTTAAAGTCGTGAAAGATGCCATCAAAGTTCTGAAAACTAAAAATCCAGGGACAAAAGTCTTGCTGTCGATCGGCGGCGCGACCTATGTGAACTGGAAACAAGCCAATGCCACTGCTGTTGCTGCTTTGGTCAAAGACCTGGGCGCTGATGGTGCGGACATCGACTATGAACCAACCGAAGGCGCCTGTTCATGGGGCAGTGGTGGTCAGTCCTGTCCTGGTGACCGCGAGTTCGTTCAGATCATTCGCAGTTTCCGTGCCGCATTGCCAAGACCTTACCTGATCACCACCGCCGCGTGGAGCACAGGTGCTTTTGGAACGGCCAGGTACCCCGTCTCGTCCTTTAAAGGCAATCTGGTTGGTGCCAACTTCGGTCTTTATGTGAATCCGCTCAAAGAGGCTGGCGCCGATTTTGATGCGATCTATATCATGTCCTACGATGCCGGTGGACCGTCTTCACCTGCAGGCAGTGCCACGGGATATGATGCAAAGATGGCCTTCGATGCCTACCGCGACCTCTACAAAGGTCCTCTGATGTTAGGCGTGGAAGTTCCACCGGAAGCCTGGGGCGGTCATGTGTCGACGCCTGAAGAAGCACAGGATCGCGCGCGTTATGTCCTGAGCAAGGGTGGTCAGGGTATGATGATCTGGTCTTTGCAAAAGGCCGGTAATCCGACGGCGACTCAGTTTGTTCAAGCGATGTGTCGCACTTTGGAATTGCCAGCGTGTGATCGTCCGCTGCCATAATCCTGCAATCAGGGGCTGCCGCAAGGCGGCCCTTCCTATGCCACAAGGTATTTCCCCCAAAATCATCTTGCTTTTGTCCCACGCATTGATCAGTTTTTCCGAGAGCTCCTTCGGCTCCCAGGAAAGGATGACCTTTGCATAATTCTGATGCTTTCAATCCCGAGGTCTTTCGACAACAGGCCCATGCCGTCGTTGATCTTCTGGCTGATTATCTGCAAAAGGTGCAGGAGGCGCCGGCGACCGAGCCTGTCCTCCCGTGGACACCGCCCCATGAGATGCTGCAACGCTGGACGAGCGACTTTGATCAGGCTCGGGATCCGCAAGGTCTGATTCGTGATGTGATTGCAGGCTCCAATCATCTGCACCATCCGCACTATGTGGGTCATCAGGTCACGTCCCCCTTGCCTCTGTCTGCAGTTTTTAATCTGGTCTCGTCGCTCCTGAATAACGGCTCGGCCGTTTATGAGATGGGGAATGTCTCGTCGGCCATGGAACGACGCGCGCTGCAGTGGATGGCTCGACGTCTTGGATTTGATGACAAGGCCGATGGCGTTTTAACCTCGGGCGGATCCGCAGGAAACCTGACAGCCTTGCTGGCAGCTCGGCAGGCCAAAGCCGGTTTTGATGTTTGGCAGAACGGGCAGGATGCCGGTCGCCCCTTGACGTTGCTTGTCTCGGATCAGGCTCATTATTGTATCAAGCGTGCCGTGCAAATCATGGGCTGGGGTGAAGCCGGTGTAGTCCTGGTTCCCAGCGATGCCCGGTATCGTTTGGATCCCAATCGGCTCGAAGAAAAATTCCATGAAGCCGAAGCCAGCGGCCGGCAGGTGATCGCTGTGGTCGGCAGTGCCTGTTCCACCGCAACGGGTGCCATCGACCCCCTCCAGAAAATCGCTGATTTCGCCGAGCGGCATAAGCTTTGGTTCCATGTGGATGGAGCTCACGGCGCCTCGTTTGTTTTGTCTGCGAAATTGCGCGAAAAATTTGTCGGGATCGAACGAGCCGATTCCGTAGTCTGGGATGCGCATAAGATGCTGCTGACGCCGGCCCTTATCACCGCCGTTATTTTTAGGAATGGTCGCCATTCGTATGAAAGTTTTGCTCAGAAGGCGACATATCTTTTTGGTGATGAGCAGGCAAGACTGGAGAATTGGTATGATGTGGGCATGCGCACGCTGGAATGCACGAAGAATATGATGGGATTTATTTTATATGCAAGTCTCGCCTCGTATGGCGAAGGCTTCTTTGCCCAGTATGTGCAGGACATGGCGGATTTAGCCCAGGAGTTTGCACACATGATTGACGAGGCCCCTGATTTTGAGCTGGCGACCCCACCCGAGGCCAATATTGTGTGCTTCCGTTATCTGGGTCAGGGGGTGGCTGAGAAGGATCTGGATGCGCTGCAGGAGCGCGTTCGCTCCCGAGTCGTCACCAGCGGAGCTTTTTATTTGGTTCAAACGCGATTGCGCGGCGGGCTTTTTCTGCGAACGACACTCATTAATCCAGAGACCAACGAAGAGCACTTGCATGAGCTGCTCCGTGCCTTGCGTCAGGCTTAAGTGCTTGTTGAAAAACTGCGTGGCGGCAGTTTCACACCAAACGACGCAGCATAAGTCGGATCATTCCCAAGTAAACCAGGGCTTCACTGGTCCTGGGATGCCGTTCATAACCTTTGCTCATGCGTCGATTCCTTCGTCGTAGCCCCAAAGTTTTTTCAACAGGTACTGATAGCTCTGATCCCTCCCGGTCGAGTCCGTTAGTGCGCTACGGTGGAGTGTTGGCGTCGAACTTCAAACGTCGTGATGAAATAATCCTGACTCCGGGCAAGTGTAAGCGCAAGGTATCGCTGAGGCCAGAAGGCGCTGAAAAATCCCAAAAAAGGAAAGTCATCTCTTGGAAATCATTTTTGCAGTGCTGGACCCAGTCCAGATTAAGCGATTTCTCAAGCATGCAGGAATGCCGGCTGCTCCGGCTGCGCGGGCTGGCGTCAAAATGTGGGTCGTGTGTGAGCAGTGATACCAAGAGAGGGGCCATGCCCCGGCCTAGTCTGGTGAGCTTTGTCTAAATTGATAATAGCAGCAAGATATAGCGCAATATCGCGATTCTGAGCCTCTTGATGCTGTTTAGATTTCTTACCGCCTGCAAGGCTTCTTTTCCTCGAGGACCAGTTCTCATTCAGCATCCCTTAGCATCCAATTTAAAAACACGTCAGGTGCTTCAACTTCCGCGGTTTCGGCGTCGGTTGGTTTGATCAAGAATCATATCGAAAGAGTCGTGCGGACTTGAACAGCGGTCGTTATGCTGGTCCTGGCAGAGAAATCGACATCTTTTTGAAAATTTCTGAAAACGAAGCAAGGACTTTGGTCGATCGCTTTGATGAAACGGCGATTGTTTTCATCGTCAGCTTTCTGCTGAATTTATTATCACATGATTTATTTACAAAAATCTTTGGATTGTTCGAGCAAAGTTGGTTATGCTTTTTTCTACAATCGAACAAAGGAGAGAGTCCGATGACTCTGAGCCATGGAGTGGATCGAAGACGATTCTGCCGTCTTCTGTCGAGCACTTTGCCTTTTCTATCCTTGTCAGCCAGTCCTTTGTTTGCCTCGGACAAGCGTGAACAGGAACCTCACTTTTTCCTGAACTTCATTATCTCTGGTGGTGCCGATGTCACTTACCTCTTCGATGCGCGCCCTCTCGAGTTTACGGATGCAGGCAGACTGCAAAATTATCTCTATAAGAATGCTGCCATCGGATCACAAGTCTTGAAAGATCCAACACCGCTGCGTTGGGAAGGCAGTAACGGCGTCGCAACCCTGGTGACGCCCCTGGCAAACCCTCTGGAGAAATACCGCCAGCATTTTTCCATACTGAATGGAGTTGTAATGCTGGCCAATGGCCTGGTCGGGCATGGTCAGAACCTCTATTTTCTTTTCAATGGACAAAGCGGCAACGGCGCCTCCTTTGTACCCATACTTGGCAGTACCCGCGGCACGCCACTGGATTCCGTCCACGTCGGAGGCTTTGAAGGGGACGGCAATGATCCGCCGAATAATTTTTCGGGAAGCGTAGCTCTGAATGCTGACACCGGCTTGATACTGGCTGAAGATCTGCGCAAAGGTATAAAACTCGATCTCAATACTAAAACTTCGGCCTTCATTCAGCAAAGAATGACCCAAAACAGCTCGGGAGCTGGACTCTTTTCCCAGGGAACACGAAAATTGCTCCAGGGATTCCAACGCGCTCCTCAGCTATCGGATGCTCTGAAATCAGTGACGGACTCGGCCGACACCACGGGTCTTTCGACAGCACTTCAAGTTGCTTACCAATACTTTATGCGGGGTGTCACGTCTTGCATGACCATCATGATCGATTACGATCCCGACATTGATACGCACGATAAAGAAAATGCCCAAGAGCAACCAGCCAAATATAAGAGCTTGCTGGACGAGCTGGCTATGGTTTTTCAGTGGCTGACAACAACCCCGTTTGATGCTGCAAACGGCAAAAGCTTTTTGGATGTGACCACTGTCATGATCAGTTCTGAATTTTCCCGAACCATGCGGCAGGAACGAACGGAGATCGATGCGACCGGCACTGATCATAACCCCCTGACGAATACGGTTCTCCTGGCCGGCAAGGGTATACGCGGTGGGCTCATCGTAGGATCGAGCGATCTGCAATCCTTGGGTGAAAATCGATCCTTCCAGAATGTTTCGAAAGCCCATCGTGCTTTGGATCCAGCTCTGCTTTGTATGATGGGCTTACCCATGGATTTGGACTCGTTGCAGACTCGGCCCGGCATCGAGGAGGATTTTGTTCTCGAACATCATCTGTGCTTCCCGTCTGTCGTCAATACGCTTTTTCATCTGGCAGGTGTGAAAGAAGAATCCCATTTCCGCTTTGGTCCGGGGAGTTCCAAACGGGCCCCTGTGTTGCGAAAGCTTTTGACAAATGCCTGAAAACCAAAGGATGGTGGGTATGCAATTGGCAGCAAGGTTGCTTCAACTGCCTCTCGGGCTCTTGCTTCTTACTTCGAATCTCGTCATTGCTCAGTCCCCGGAAGATCCGTGGGAAAAGGCTCGCTGGATTCACAAAGCAGCCAAGGCTCTCGGGCAGAGCGAAGGTCTTAGTGAAAAAGACGAACTGGATCGTTTATTGAGCATGAACCGGGCTGATGTCGTCGATTATTTTATCGAACAGCCTGCCTTCGCTGATGCGACGCTGGGTGCGTTCCTGCACTTTATGGGGCGCGATGTCGATAAAATAAAATCAGCCGATCCTTATACGCAAGGATTCACCTACAATCCCATGGCCTTTACGGTTCCACAGGCTATTGCGTCCGCTCGGCGGGTCATGGATAACCGCCAACTGGATCTGTTCACGATGTATCCTGATCTCGTCCTGCGGCCTATGCAAACGCCACGTAGACTATTCGGTGATCTCCCTGAGAAAGAGCAACGCGAAGCTATTCGAGACACCATGCTCGAGGGTCTGGATCAAGCCATGCAGACCCTCAAGGGGGCGGGCGCCGGTAAAATTTCAGGCTGCGAAAAGTTACGGAACACCCTTGAAGCTGTCGACGGCGGCCTCGGTTTTAATGCAGCCGGCTTTGACCCCCAACTCGAATCCATGATCCGAAACGCGTGGCTGTCGGCGTTGGTCGAAGATCCTGCCGCGAAAGAGATGCAGGTTCAACCTCCGCTCTGCAGTCGAATCGATGTAACCGGCGAAACCATAGCCGTTGAACTCAATCGGATCAAAGAGGCGTTTACAAGTTTCTTCGCCGCGATACCCGACACGAGTGCCCATACTCCTGTAAAGAGTCTGAAGGATTTCATCATACTGCCGCAGCCACCAGCTATGCGCCCTCTTATCACGCCCTTCAGCCGCGAGGGCTTCTGGAATCAATTGCGCAACACATCCACCAATTACAATCGAAAACGATCAGCTTACATGCTGCGGACCTATTTCTGCGACGAATTGGGAGCGATTGAAATTGAACCCAGCAAGCATTCGGAGAAAAAGCATGCCAGTGATCCTGCTTGCATGTCCTGCCACTATAAGCTTGATCCCCTTGCGGGACTGTTCCGAACTTATGGAACGCAGGGAACCAATTTCGAAAACATAAATCTCTTGATTTTCGACGATGGAATCGACATGGATGGTGACAGATTGAATGCCTACCTCGGATCCTGGAAGAATGAAAAAGGTGAATGGGATGTGGGATACTATACAGAGGCTGGCATTCCCCATCGAAACTGGCAAGGGAACAAGCTGAGTGACTTCATGACATTTGCCGGCAAGGCCAAAGACGTCCAGATGTGTTTTGTCAGACGCATGGCCGAGCACTTTATTGGACCAGGATTGACCTACGATGGAGTCTGGCTCAACGAACTCGCCGACGCATGGCAGACGGAAGACAACAAAAGCGTGGGCTTTAAACATCTGATCAAACGATTCATTCTGAGTCGTTCATTCGAGACTTTCGATCCCCAACCAGGGGTTTGCTATGATGGTCCCTCACAGACTGAAACAAACCGCCCACCTTGTCTGATCGCATCGATCGTGGAAACCAATTGCAAGAGTTGCCACAATACAAGCCATGCTTCGGGTGGTTTGAACCTGTCGCAGTGGGTCGATGTGGGTGAGGGTCGCTTCGGATTCCCCCATCTAAAAAATGGTATCCAACGGGATCCGAAGGAGAGTTTTCAAATCCTTCGCAAGCGCATCACGGGAAGCGAACTTGGCCCTAAAATGCCCCCTGGGCGAACGATCATACCCACCGATCGCCAGAAATTTTATGAATGGCTGACCCAGATTATTGAACATTGATACAAGGGATACCTCATGCGGTGGATGAATTTTTGTTGGTTTGCTCTTCTGCTTGGCTCCTGTGGTAGAAATCAGGACATGGTCACTGAGCTTCAACAAGACTGGAGTTTTTCAAGCAGGCGGACAGGTGAATTGGAAGGTTACGAGCCGATCAATGGTCTCATGCGCGCTCGCCTTTTGGACAACAATGTTTCAAGCAATGAGAATTTTGCGATTGAAGCTATCGGTGGCCCTGGCATATTCCAAGTTCGCGGCTTGCTAGGATACCATGACAATACCGGTGAGGTGTACGAATTCCGGGCGGGTGAACCCAATCCGTTCAGTGCCATGCTCTGGTACAATCAATTCGCATTGCTAGCGCATGAGATCGGACGGAATTGTGAGCGCTTGCCAGCAGCACTCGGATCAATTTCGTTTGAAGGCGAACAGGGTGCTGCCGAGTATCGACTGCAAAGCAGCATTGTGGCGATGCTTCCTGAGCTTTGCGCCTGGCAACAAACGTCAACACCTATCCGAAACCGTCTGCAAGGGCTCTGGATGCTTGTCATGAGCTATGATGCACCTCTGCAAGAGCGTGATTCCTGGCTGCAGTACTTCCTCGAAAGCAATCACGGTCTCGCGTTGGGTCAGGAAAGAGTTGCAGCCCTATTTGAAACCATGTTTATGAATCCGTATTTTTTGCTACAGGAGTAGGAAATTCCCATGGGCACATGCATTCCATTTCCAGCATGCTTCCCCGATCAGGGAATTGTCCGCAGGGATTTATCATCTTCAGAATTGTCCAAAATGCCTAAATTTCGGGGCGCAGCCGCCCTCGGTACCACAATCCCTTGTCCTTAAGGGATCACTTGCACTTAAAGCGCATTTGATACTGATAGCCTTCGCCCAGGACGGCATCACCCACGACGCCACCGACGGATGCAGCACCGCCGACCTTGGATTCATTTTTACCACCGAAAATATAACCGGCGGTGCCAGCAACTTTTGCGACCTTCGATACGGTCTTGCCGGTATTATAGGTCGACTCGTCCATGCTGCCAACGTATTGGCTCGACTCGTTGACCTGATAGGCTTGCTGCTTGAACTGCTCGCAGTAATGATTTGCCTGGCTCATGCCTTCGCGGAAACCCTGACCTTTCTCTTCCGTTTGGAATTGCACCGAATGCAGTCCGTCTTCAGAGGGCCTAACATCACGATGATGGGCGCATGCGGTCAGTAGCATAAAACCAGGGATGACAGCTTTGATAAAACTGGAACGCATCGAGGTCCTCCGTGTGATGAGTCGATCAAGGCCTCATGTGCGACCCTGATTCTGTCCTAGGGTAAGACTTGAATTTCCTGAAGATATTGCATGTGGATTTGCAAACCGCGTGCCTGGGACTGGCTTGTCTTATTCCAGTGCTTTGCAGCATGCGAACTCCGGCCGTGGCGAAACTTCTGACAAGGCTGCATGAAAAATGCTGCAATATGATGTAACTCACTAATTTTACTGAAAGTTTTTGGGGGTTTTTTTGCAGTAAGACTGCATCATCGCAGTCAGCACGCCGTCTTTGAGTTGGACAACTTGCCTGGAGCTCAGAATGACCCTCTTAAAAAGCTTTATCGCCCTTGGCCTTGGAATTTCGCTGGTTTCGTGTCACAAGGACGACGATCATGGTCCCCAAGGCACCACGGGGGTGAAAGTTGGATTCACTTTGAAAACCGATTCACCCTATGCCGACCATCTGCCTTATTTTGCGTCGTGCGGTTCAGCCGATGCGACCAACGAAAGCAGCTGTCCCGTTCAATAAGTCCCTTTCCTGGGTGACCGTGGACAGCCTATTACCCGGGAGCTTATTAAAGAGCATACACTCGTGAATGAGTTGATAAAAGAAACGACGGACGCCTTCATTGACGGCCTGCCGGATGAACTTCTGCCACTCTTTGCCAAAGTCAGGGTGGTCTCGGGCACCGGTTTAATGCCTGAAGGAAAGGTTGCTGCAGCTGCCTATGGCGTGCCGATGCTGAGTTCTTTCATGGGACTCACCTGCAGCGACGCGCCGTCGCTTTGCAATAATACTCCCAAGCCGCTGCCCGAATCCGTGAATCTGATTTATACCAACCTCATTCAAGATCCGGAGCGTATGCCCAACGCTATGGATTGGTTTTATCGATCCGGCGTCGTCAGGTCACTCTGTAATATAGCCGATGCGCACGTCACCCATGATAGTGCCATTTTAAAAAGTCGCATGGATGCCAACGGAAAAATTAAGCTGAACCGCTTTTCCCAAAGCGCGGATTATTCTTACACGATCAACCAGGAACTGAAGGCTTATTTTGACAATCTCCGCAAGACTGAGTCTGAACGGTCTGTGATCGATGCTGCCCGTCTCATGTTGGGGCTTGATGATACGACGGATTCGGCCATGACTAGCATGGCTGGTTACATGGGTCCCACCGAAGATTTCATCGATACCTGTCATAGCTATTTGATGATGAAAACCCTGCGTGCGACACCTGCGGTTATTATTCTGGACGCGAAAACAGGCAAGGTGCATAAATCCCGGAAGAATGATGCCGCCGTCAAAGCCAAACTGGAAAAAATGCTACCTATCATCTGGGCTGATCCAACAATGGCTTTGAGCGATCTTGCGAAGCTTCCTGCGGCAGGAGAATGGAATCAAAATGAGATCGATCGGGTCCTGGTTCGCTTTCAATTCAGCGCGGAATAACGCGCTTGGCGGAAGACTGAAGATCAAGCAAGCCGTCAGGTCATGAGGCCTGACGGCTTTCGGAGTCTTAGAGGTTCATGGTCAGACGCAGGTAGTATTCACGACCTTTGATGTTGTAGATACTGGACTCCACATCACCCAGGTTGCTGTCGTCGATACCGCCTTGCTTATTCATCAGGTTGATCACACCCAGGGCCACCTGGCTGTTGTCGGTGGGGGCGTAACGGGCCTGAGCATCGTAACGGGTGTACTGCGGCAGACGATCACCTTTGTTGGTCAACTTCTGATGCGTGCCCACGGTCGACGACGCGAGAGTGAAGCCATAAGCACGACCAAAGCTGGTGTCGATTTCGTTGCCCAGTTTCCACTTGTAGCTTGCGTTTTGGCCAAGCTTATTTTCCATCGGCTTGTTCCTAGGCTCCTCTTTGTCTTCCAGATACCAAGTTCCCAGTGAGCGGAAATTGGTGGTGAAACCGCCTGTGCGCAGAGCGTAGCTAAAGTTCAAATCCACGCCGGAACGAATAAGCTTCGACAGGTTTTGCAGAGGAAAATCGATTTCCAGGATCTGGCCGTTGGCCGGATCGCGTTTCACCAGTGGATCCTCTTCATCCACGATGTCCTGCAGATCGCGACGATCAATGAGATCTTCAGAAGTGATTTTCCAATAGTCAGCAGACAAGGACATATCGTCCAGGGGCTGCAAAACCACACCAAAGCCATAGACGAAGGATTTTTCAGGATCCAGTTCATCGTTGCCACGGCGCAAGGTTTTCTGCTGAGCCGCTGTTACGACGGGATCGGCTTCGCAGTCTTCGTCACTGATGCCATTGGCCTTGCAATAGGGATAATCGACGACATTATCAAACGAGACACCGGTTGCACCATTGAGCTGCTCCAGACTTGGCGCCTTAAAGGCGGTCCCGACCGATCCGCGCAATTTCAGGAAGGGCAATGGGGTCGAAAGGAGCGACATCTGAGGACTGAAGGCTGAGCCGAAATCGGAGTACTGGTCATAGCGTGCCGCGACATCCACTTCAAAGGTCTTGGCCAAGGGCAACGTGGTTTCGGCTGCAACATAAGTCACAGTCCGATCGCCTTCGCCACCCGCACCGGCGACGTTGATCAAAGCATCCAGAGTGGACGACTCATCATCAAACTTCACCTTATAGGTTTCGCCGACAACACCAGCGGCAACGGCAAACCCAATCTGGCCGCCAGAAAGTTCGCCCAACGTCGTTGTCGATGAGGCTTCCAGGCCATTCATTGCGGTTTCTTCCGTATAGGACGATTCAGTGACAAGAGCCGCTTTGATCGACCCAAGGTCACGGTTCGGATCCCAAGGAATATAATTACCCGTGGTAATCAGATCGTTAAAGACAGCTGTGCGAAGTTTGTTACTGGATTCCGACTCGGTCTTCGCAAGCGCCGAGTTCAAGGAAACTTTCCAATCCCAACCGCCGCCAGTGGTTCCGCCCAAACCGACGGTCGCACCCAAAAGGTCAGCCGTTTTGTCTGTGGTCGAATTGCCGAAATCGCTCAAGCGGAGGTACATGTCGACACCGCCCGCGCCCGGCTTGGTCCCGCCAAAGCCTGGAAAGAGTTCGTCGAATCGGGCCTGGGGCATGGCATCGATCGCAGTTTGATCAATGTTGGTCGCCTGGCCGCCGGCATTGTTTTCCGGACGCAATTGCGAGCTGGTCACTTGGTGGGTGGCGATCACCTTACCGGTCAGGTCGAAATCGCTCAGACCGTAGGTAAAGTTCCAAAGACCGGAGACGCGTTTGATGGAGGGCAGCAGGGTGTTGTAGTCGTTGTAATTGAAATTACAACTTCCAGCCTGATCCGGTACGCCGCCGGTTTCGGTATAATTTGGGCAGCCCGCTGCAGGCCAGGTCCCATAGTCATCGGGAGCAGGTTGGCCAGTGGCCCCGCCGTAGAAACCGGGATAACCGAAGCTACTCAAGCGGTCCTTGGAAAAATCGCGCTGTTTAGCAAACAGCATGTCTTCTTTATAAACGTTCAACACCAGAGTCGATTGCAAACCGCCGGAATTGAGGCCAATCACGCCGCTGACCGAACCCGATCCGCCGCCTTCCCCTGTGGGACGCGAGTACTGAAGTTCCACCTGAGCGCCATCATATTGCTTACGGGTGATGATGTTGATCACACCACCGATAGCATCCGAACCATAAATCGCCGCAGCGGACTGGTTCAGAACTTCAACGCGTTCAATCGATGCGAGGGGCAGCGAGTTCAAGTCGAAGCCTTCCAGTTCAGGGTGCTTCGGCATGCGCACACCATCGATCAAGACCAGGGTCCGGCCCTCGCCCAAGCCTTTGAGATTGATCGCGCTCACACCACCAGCCACGCTCGAACCGCCGCCGTCAAAGGCTGATGAGGTTCCTGAAAAGTTGGAGAGGAGTTCACGGACGGAAGTCACGCCGGAATTATCGATCGCCTGGCGGTCGATGACGCTGACAGGGGACGCGCCTTCGACGTCGATTCTCTTGATACGAGAACCGGTGACTTGGATTTTCTCGCCCTTTTTGTCTGCTTTGGCATTGGGCTGGGTTGCGGGTGTCGTCTCGCCCTGAGCGAAGAGGACTTGGGGAGCTGTTCCCCCGACCATCAACGCAAGGGGGAGAAGTGTTGCAGGCTTAAACTTCATGATCATCCTTTCGTACTCGATTTGGCCAAATATATGTATCACAGTTCCTGATCAGAATCACTGTCAGGAACGTGAGAAGGGGACAGACTATTTTTTAATCAGGACCTTTAGGCAACAAGGGCACGTCCATGGGTTACGGATAATTGAATTGAAAAATACGGCAGTCTTAAAAATGACCCTACTCCGGTCTGAACAAATGGGCAATGCCTATGCGTGCTCATAACACCTGATGGCAAGGGGACGCGTGCGTATCCGAAGCAAGTTTGATGGGAGGAATTTTGCGGATTAAGGTCAGGAGGCGCGTTTCAAGGACGGACACGGAAGGTATTTTTAAGGGTGACGGTCGGCCAAACCGATTTGTCTGTTCATGGTATTACAGTCCAACCCGATTTTTTCTGCGGCCGGCACCCAAAAGGCAATCGCTTTCAATCCTAGCGGCGGTGGTTCCAGCAACTCAGAGGATACTGTTGGCCACGCCAGGTCGTTTTTCCTGTGGCTGTATCATCTGCAGGATTGTGAATCAGATACCAATTGTCCTGCTCCTGGCCCAGATAGCGAATGCCGAAGTAGGTGCCTGAGCTGTTATTGATTCCCAGGTGAACCCAGGGGGCTCCGTTGTCGCTGAACCAGCCCACGGTTTTTACAGCCGAGGTCGTGCTGCAGGTGCCGTCTGGATAACGCTTGGTCTGCGGATCGTCCACCACCTCCCAGACCATCTGGGCCGGACGGCCATCAATATTGCAGTCCCACCAGCCGTGGTACCACTGTCTTACGATCTGACTGGCCGACACGGAACTGGATGCGAACATCGACAGTAGGGGCAGGGCAAGAAATGCAGAACGATACATGTATTCAGCATAATGATGTCCTCGTAAAAAAAATTCAGGAAGCGATGGTGAGACGAGGTCATGTTCCACTTGCTGCAAATTTTTTTGTTTGCATTAAGCCGCAACGCCGTCATCGGCACTGGGGAAGAGTTCCTTGGGTAGGGTCATAACGAAAACAAAGGAACGGTACCCAAAGCCAGAGGCGCGAGCATCGGTCAACTCAATTTCAATCCGGCCTTGAAGCGCTTCAATGAAACGGCGGGCAGCAGCCATACCAATCCCCCGGCCTGATATATCACTGATGGTCTCGGCTGTGCTCAGCTCGGCAAGAAAGATAAGATTCGCCACGGCTTCATCACTGGCGATTTGATCATCGGTCAGGAGCCGCTGGGCCTTGGCGAGCTCACGCAGATGCTTAAGGTTTAGACCCCTTCCGTCATCCGAGAACCTGAGTCCAAGATGATCGTCCTGCGACCAGGCTGATAGCTTGAGCAAGCCCTTTTCGGGTTTACCGGCTGCGTGTCGTTCCTCGGCCGATTCGATGCCATGATCCAATGCATTCCGAATCAGGTGAAGGAATATATTGCGGAGCGCTTCTTCGGCTGGTGCGGTCACGGACAGCTTGGGCAGACGGCATTCCACCTGAGGTGGTGTTTTACCGAGGTCACGGGCCAAGAGAGGCATCGGCGCAAAAATATCATCCATCAGTTCGTCCATGCCCGTAAACAGGGACGAACGCAGGATCTGCGCCGCATTTTCGACCTGCATGGGACCTGGTGCCCCACGTTGTTCCAGCTTATGCAGAACCGAATAGATGGTCATGACAGCATCGCTGCCCAGGGTAAAAAGACGGGATTTTTGCGATGAACGCCCGAGCTTTTGCAGAGCCACGGCTTCATAGCGGTGCAAGGCTGTTTCTGCTTCGGTCAGCTGGTCGAGGATCTCGTGACGCTGGAGTTCAGCATGCGAGTCTTTAAGCATTCCGCTCAGACTTTGCTCCACCCGATGCAAGGTCTCATTCAGGTGCTTCAACTGCAGGGAGCGGACGGAACCTTTGATTGTATGAATATTCATAAACACGGTTTGAATCCGTTCACGAAGCCCGGTGGAATTGGTGAGCAGGCATAGTTCCCGGCTTTCTGTCAGATAGCGACGGCTGGCCAGCAGAAAGCGCTGCCAGTTCCTTTCGTCACAGGCCAGGATCTCGCTGACAATACGCAGCTCGTGATCCTTTTCCTCGGCCTTCTCTTCCATCTTGCGCAGATGCGTTACATCATTAACCGTGACCAGCAGCTTATCAATGCGTTCGCCCCCGCTGATGGGACTCCACTCCATTCCAGTTCCAGCATCAGCCAGTCGCCTGACTTGCGCTGCCACCTTAGGTTGCGGGGCAAAAGCGGCTCGTTCAGTGCAAATGGGATTTCCGCTTCACGTTCGTACTCGTACAAGGCCAAGTCCCATATCCGTTCGAAAATACCGAGTTCAACCCACTCCTGAAAGTAATCATGAATAGTACTGCTGGCCCCGAATACTCGTGGAATGGCAATTCCATTGGCAGCCCGTCCGCATCTTGTAGAAAATGGCGTCGGCGACAGGCCTCAATTTTTGGAGGCGTGGCCTTCCTCCTTTCGGACTCGCGTAGGGGTGACGGGCAGGAAGTAGAAACTCAATTCTGATCCAAAGTTCATCGGGCATTCGATATCGATCGAAACTTTTTGCCACAACAAACTCAGCATGAATATAGAACAGCAGCGCAACAGGAAACGTGGATATTGAAAATTTCCGCTTATGATTTCAAGAGGCTTTCGGATTGATTTTTATGTTTCACAGTTATTTTGGGTTCAAAATGGGCTATTATAAGAACAAAAGCAGTCTTGAATAGACGCGGGACATTCTGAAAAGAGGCCCTAAGGCAGGACTTTGAAGCAAAATTTTGCCTTAGAGATTTTCTGGGTTGAGCTCGCACTTGGCGAGGCCCTATATCTCAGCCAAGTATGAGACAGTTTCTGCCGATAAATTAGTATAATGAAAGTGGCGGAAATGAGGCTTCATCCATGTCCCAGACATCCAAAGACAAAAAGCTTGTGGGTTCAGCAACTTCAGAATCATTACC
>NZ_DASQYZ010000225.1:0-2525 GCF_035638955.1 Oligoflexus sp.
CTATGGAACTGACAAGATTTGATGGGGTCAGGCGTCTCAAAAAGCAGGTTCGCGAGGTACTTGCGGAGATAATCACACAGGAAGCAGCTTAACTTAAGGGCGGTGAGGTTTCAGGGCTGAAATCGCGCAAGCGCTGAGTAAATAGCCAATAATCGACATCCTGATATAGGAAACTGGATCGACCGATGGTCGTCCACCTTTTCTGTAAGAGCTTTGCGTCAGCTCGCGGACAAAATCGGAATCGATCTGCTTATCGATTTTCCTCAAAATATGGCTATCGGGAATTAGCCGAGATAGGGATTTTGACGGCCCAGTGAACTGCAATCCTTGCATAATGCACCTCGTAAGTCTTCTTGACTTCGAAGCTAAAGATATCGATCTGAAATTATTAGTAAAGTGTAGGAAATAACCATTTTTGCAACAGCGCCCAGGGTATTTGTCGCTTCCCAAAACTCAGCTGCTGGAAGCCAGCAAAACCGCATCGTTCCAGTGACAAAACGCATGACAAAATCAAAGTGTCAAGACCTGCCCTATCTCAACGAGTTTTGTCGCTGCCCCACGTCTGCAAAGGATTTACCGTCAGCTTTGCCGCTCATGACAGCGATGTTCATTCTGAGCCAAAAATGACGAAAATAAAACCCCGCCCATTAGTCTTAGAATCCTTTTCCCGCAAATGTTTCACGGCTTGTTGCCTGAATCCATACTATGGGCTGGCACATTCTTTAACGCCCCTGTCCCCTGCTCAGAAAAGAATTTTAAATCGACTGTCCCGCATCAGCTTGCGAGTCTCCGGAGTAAGGTGAGGATTGTCTAGAAAGATGTGCTGACGTTTGGGAATGTGCAGCTTATTCAACTGCGGTTGAAAAAATCGGTCGAAGAAAGCGTCGTACCCACCGTTCCGCAAAAGAATAGTAAATCCAGTCTCCAGCCTGTGGATTAGGGCACGATTCTCCCGGTTTACGAAGAAATAATTGGGCTGGGGATAAATTATGAGCACATTCTCTTCCAGAACCATGTGTGGATGGGCAAACCGCTGCAATTCCTGTTCAACCTCGCCAACGCCCCGGAGAAAACAATCGAAGCGCCGATTGACGAGCATCGGGAAAAGGCCTTCGTAACGAACTGAGGTCACGACGAGAAGTTGGGCATGCTTCAGCACCTGAACATCGGGCCAAGATTCACCGAGTCCAAAACGAACCGTTTGCAAGTCCATTACAGATTTGATGTTGCGAAACATGGCTCGATTGTCCCGATGGATGAGGCAGACTCGGTAGCCTATCACTCCTTTGTCAGTTGGAGTGCGAATAGGATATAGCCTTGATTCCCGATCAATATCTGTCGCGATCGAAACAATATCAAGAGTCCGGCGGTTTTCCAATTCTGACATCGCCCGCTTTTGTTCCATGGGAACACTTTTGATAAGTTCATAACTTCCAAACTCTTCACGAGTCGCGTCCAGGATGATCTTGAGTAGAGGGACGGCTTCGCCCCCAGTGGCCCAGTTACGCTCCCAGAGAATGATGCGCTGTGGAGATTTTCTCGTGCTGGCGTGTAGGGAAATGCCGCACATGAAAGACAGGAGAATGCTTAACAAAATGTGGAGCGCGTATCTCTCCAAGATCATTCACCAAATCTAGAGCAGACTTAATTTATTGACGCATCAAGAGGCTGAACGATCTGGGGCTTTTTTGCAATTAAAAAAAGGAGCGGAGCGTCGGATAAATGCGGATGACATGGCAATCCTTTACAGACAAGTGCTCCAGGACAAATGGTGGGTTATTTAACGAATCCCGACCATCCTCCGATTCCGCACAAATCCTTATCCGAATTGGCCTTCACAAGGATATGGCGGAAATTTCTAGAATCCTGACCGCTATCCCTTACCGCTACCCCCATGGGTCTGAAGGACTAAACTATCTATCCTCTCGCAGTCCAGGCTCCGAAGTCTTTTCAGCTCTTCATCAATCCAGTTCACATCCTGCCCCAGGCTCATAAGGGTTTCCTTGCATTCAGCAACCCTATCCTCGCCCTTTTCATACCAGCATCGACCGCCGAGCACGGCATCTTTAATAAATTCAAGCCACGCCCTGGCGCTTGTGTTTGCGTCCGCAACGGCGAGCTCCGGATGCTGCTGCTCAAACTTTTTTCTGCCCAACTTTTTTTTAAGTTGCCGGACGGTTTCATGATCAAGGATTTCCTGTAGCTCCTTCTGATGCTCGGCCGGTATATACCAGGCATCCTCCTCTTTCACCCATCGTCCCCCCATCCCTTCGATGCGATTCCTGATGGAGAACGAATTGCCTTCCAGCTTAATTTCACAGGACATGGCGCTATCCTCCGTTATGGTGTTTGTTTCGTATGGAAAAATGATTAACGATACGCTGATCGAACTCAATCCTATCTTTGGCTGAGGACTCGGACCATACCCATTTGAATTTTATCCGTAGTCCTGCATAGAGACCTGCCCTGATCACTTTCATTTTTTCCGCATCTGACAAATTCTGGCATTTTAGTTTAAATTGAAG
>NZ_DASQYZ010000226.1:0-2512 GCF_035638955.1 Oligoflexus sp.
GGCGAATTGGAAGAAAGAGGAAATCGGGGTCACGGGAAAGATGGAAAGGATGAGGATTTTTTCTCAGCTGGAATCAGACAAACTGGATCAAAAATGGGACCGTCTCAAGTCCGGCTAGATGTAGCAGGTTTCGACGGCCCACGCTCAATGCTTAGCTTGCGTTGAGAGTGACGGTCGACTGATTTGAGATCCTGGGCCCTTCGTCAAAAATCAGCAATGCAGTATGTGCGTCAATGATTTTGCTTCCATGAAGCAAAGGCGCTTGAGCGTCAAGGCGTATCGCCACCTCTCGAGGATTTCGAACATTGGCGTTAGGGGATAGAGACGGATTTTAATCCGTGGGCCAAAATTGCCGTTGAAACCTGGCTGGACAAGGCCCAGCTGGGGACCGAGTAATCAAGCTCCTCGTCCCGTTCCTCGATAATCTGCGGCTCTGTTCCAGGCGTTGGAGGCAGCAGGCGGCAAAATCCTGAATCAACAGGATTGTCGGGTCCGATTGCAGGCCGACACGTCCCTGTGGCTCCTATTTTCCCACAGTATTTCATCGCTTGGATGAGTCAGTTTCGAAGAAACCGCCGTATACGGAATTAAACGTACGGTGGTGTGAGAGGACAGGGTTTAATCGGCCCCTCCTACTCGATCGGACTGGGATCAGTGATCATGGAGGTTGGCTCATTTGCTACCCTCCCACTCTCCTACCTTCCTACAGTCAGACAGATGACATTCGCGTCGATGCCGGTGGATCCCGAACCAATACTACGCTTGGTAGAGCATCTCCAGCCGCTGCCACCGGTCACGGGATAGGTCGCCTGCGGATCACCGCCTGTCGAGTTATAAACGGGGCGGCTATCCAGCATGAACGCCTCCTCGCCAATTGTGGAGCAGCCCCCGCCTATAGCAATATCTTCACCATTGCACATCACGTAGCCAGAGCTGATAATAAAGTTATATTTGTGGTAGATCCTTGTTTCCAAATGAGCCTGTGTTTCCGTGGTTTTTTCCAAGGCCGAAATTTTTTCCCCTTGTGAGCGGAGAAGGCTTTGTTGGAGTGCAATGATCTTCTTTAAGGCGGCAACATCGGCTACAGCTTGAGCCTGCAATCCCGATGCTGATACCATGAAGAACGTAAACATCAGGCCGCGCAATAACATGAAATACTCCACGTGCAATGAAAACTTGAACCGGCTGGTTCTATTCCAGCTCGTTCCGTTGGCCTGAATGACGAAGGAGGGGAGGATTTGCTGCTGAGGATATGAGATTCTTTATCCAAGCCTCCAATATTGACACATGCAAAATCCTTCTGGATCGAAGCAAGCATCTTCACTCCGTGACTCTCGCCCATTGCTGGGCTGGAGAGCCGATCCCCGAGATTAAATTGGCAGGTTTAACCTGCTTCCTGCACGCCAGCCATGTCGTCGGGCTGCATGATATCGATGAAGATCCTGGCTGGCAGAGGGGATAGCCCGACCCTCAGGCCGCGACCCGCGGACCCTTGGAAGAAGGTGCCGCGCACCAAAAGGTTCGAGGCCGCTTCATGATAAGGGTCCATTCCACAAAGCCCTAGAGCCCATCCATGCCGATCATACATGCATCCCGGCATTGATATCCTGGCAAACCTATTACGGGTTGGAGCTTATTGTACGTTTTCAGGGCTTTTTCGTCAGCGATCATTCGCAACTGTTTCTCTATGAACGGGTTCGCACGTCAATTTCCAAGGACGTGGATGGGCCAAGGCTGACATTTCTTAAACGTCGGACCTCACCCGCACGGGCCCGGTGCCGCCGCCTTTTCCCCCAGCTGCTTATGATGGCAACCCCAGTTATACACGGCTGTGTAAACTTCGCCGAGATCCTCGCCTTCCGACGTTAAGGAGTACTCGACACGGGGCGGCACCTCGGGAAAGACCACCCTGCGAACCAGGCCGTTCTCTTCGAGTTCTCGCAGTTGGCTCGTCAGGGAATGCTGGGAAATACCGGGCAGCTTCCTGCGCAGCTCACCAAAGCGTAAAACGCGATGAATGGCCAGGAACCAGAGAATCAAAACCTTCCATTTGCCGCCGATCATGGCCAGGGCCGTGCGAATCGTTTCGCCATTTTCGTCGTCCATGCATGCGGGCCTATCGAGGTTTGCCATTGCCATTGCTCCTTGCCGAACGCAAAAGTTCACAGTCACTTCCAGGTGACCAAGGCAGAAAAACCTGCCTACTTCCCATTCCTGGGTATATGCCATAACTTTGAGTTGGACATAAGGCCGAACCAGCCCATCACACAAGTCAGACGAGGAGATGCAACATGTTCAAAGGCAGCTGTCTCTGCGAATCCGTGCAATTTGAAGTCAATGGTGAATTTCGTTTCATTGGGAATTGTCATTGCCTTATTTGCCGAAAAAGTCATGGAGCGAATTACGCCACGCAGGGCCTGATCGACCCGGGCCTCCTTGTGATCACACAGGGCCAGGAGGCCCTCGCCAGCTTTGCATCATCCGCACATTATCAGCGATTCTTTTGCCAAAA
>NZ_DASQYZ010000227.1:0-4283 GCF_035638955.1 Oligoflexus sp.
GTGACAGCTTCGCTCATCATGGGCCGATTTGGGAATTCGCAGCTGAGCGAGGTACAACGGAAGCAGCTGATTTTTCCTTATATCTCCTATCGCCCTTATTCCTATGACACGACAAATCCAAAGATGCCTGTCGTCTTATTCCTGGCAGCTCTTTGTGATCGTGTACTTAAGGATATCACTAAGGCGGCTATCGCTGGCAAAAGGGTCCTGAAAGGTCAGATCATGCTTTTGATTTACTGCGGACTCGTTGACCTTGAGAGTCAGATCATATGATACGGAATAGTCGTCCTGGAAATTACGAACGGGTGTCACCGTGAATTCACAGTTGCGCACCACCCGGCCCGAGATGTTTTTTACCTGGATGCTGAGTACATTGTTCTGCTCCACGAGCTCTCCGACAACCTCAAATTCAGCTGGCTTTTGCGGATCAGTAAGATTCTCTGGTTGAGGCGTATTCTGGGGCGCTGCGCTGCCGGCACCAAAGGGATCCTGGCGGCCTGTAAGCTCACGGGCCATATCAAGAAGCATATTATAGTTTTGGGTTACACTCGCATAATCATTGCCGCCTATGCATTCACTCTGAGAATTAGCAGTCGCGGTGGCGGCAATCCCTGCGGTGTACCATTCACCGTCCTTCTGCACAAAGAGAGGTCCACCGGAATCACCGCTACATGCAGCTTTTCTGCCATTCTCAACCCGTAAAGTGCCCCCGGGAGACCAGCCAACATAAAAGCTGTCCACTGTCCGGAGGGTACCAAAAGTGTCCTGATTGTCAGTACCGTAACCTGCCTGACGAACGGCGTCGCCGGGATTCAAGGGCATGCCGGCTGGAAGAAGTTTCACAGGGGCATACCCGGTGGGAATGTTTTTGGCGAGCTTCAGCATGGCCACGTCATTGTGAGAACCAGAATACCCTTGATTCACAATGTAACTTTCGATGGCAATAACCTTGCGATCGTTGCCGCCGAAATCGATGCCAAACAGCGCATAGGGATCCTGCAAAACATTCTCTACGCAGTGAGCCGCCGTCGATATCAAATCGCGTGCTACAATGGTTCCTGTACACCCACTCAGGCCGACCGTGGAGACTTTTTCAGGGCCAGTATTCTGGCTCGTGACGAGGCGCCCGCCAACGATATCAAGGTTATTTTTTTGAGGTTTTTGACCGCAGGCGTTCAGCGCATGGAGGGCAGCTAGACAGGCAAGCAGGACAGGCAGGGTTTTCGATTTCTTCATGATCATGGGTTCTTTCCTTTTCAACTCAGATATCACAACCGCAACAACAGTCACTTATCCACTCCTACAGGACTTCATGGGCTTCTGCTTGATTCGGGTTGTGGCCGAGCAGGTCGAGGCTCAATAGCTTAAAATATTTGATTCAACATAAGTATAGGAATTACCCGTCCTGGCTTTTGCGGTCGTGATCAAAAAATTTTTCGGCTCTGTCGCAAGGTTTTGTCAGGCTCAAGTGAAATTCTGAAGGGACCAATGTGTGCCTTAAACCCCAGGTGTTGCGGTTCTTTTAAAAAAACTCGCAAAGGGCCACCGGGGCCTTTGCCCCTGACTTCTTTGTATTGATCTCCTCCGGAACAGAGTGCTCACGGACAATGATTTTTCAAAACCTGTGGGGGTGCTTCGCGAACACAATTTTACATAATGATCTGCCGAAAATTCTCCATGAATAACAATTTTGCTGCCAATCAAGTGCTCTTCAGAAGAAGATGAGAGTTACGGCAATGCATGTAATTCCTTTTCAACGCTTCACATCCTTTGGATGCTGGGGTTTTCTTAAAATGCGCCCATCATTTGGGTCAGGTCGCATGCATATATCAACACAAACCGCTACAAAGCTCATTGCATCCATTTGGTGATCTTCATTCAGTGTGTTCCGGTGACAGAGATGGGTTAGCCTCTCATCTGCGAGTCCCCCTTCATAGAAGAATACGCCATATGCCATGAATGGAAATTCGTGGATTGAGGCTCGATGCGAGAAAAAACATTGGCAGGAAGATCATGTGGTGGCGATTGCAATGGCCTAGGTACGTGGCTTTGCGGTATTCATACAGAGCTATCACTGAGGTGGTGAAGCCTCCAGGGTTTTAAATGCAAACCGCTTTTTTGGGCAGAGTGAGTAAGCTAACGTACCACAATGTAAAAGCGATCAGAATATCGACAAACGCTCAAACAACGCCGGGACCAGGCAACGTAAACCGCTGATCGATGGTAGTTTTCAGAGGGATTGATATTTGCACCTGTCAAAATTAGCGCAGTAGGCATCCAACAACTGGGGTTGCCAATGATGTGTCAGAAATTGTTGTTCCTCATTTGTGGTCTTCTCGTGATTATAGCAATTAGCTGTGTAACCAAAAAAGAAACGCAGCGGATAAGGTGGAGAAGGTTGAGCAGGAAAAAGTTGAAGTAGAAAGCCATGTGTGACGGATGAAACGCCAGGGTCTACTCACCCGTATATCAAAGTCAAGGGTCAGTGGAATTACCTCTACCGGGCCGTCGACCAGGAAGGCAATACAGTCGACTATTTGCTGACAGCAAAGCGCGACCGGAAAGCCGCAAAGCGCTTTCTCTTGAAGGCTGTCAGGTCAAACGATGAACCGGTGAAAATCACTACTGACAAAAGCGGAGCCAACACCTCGGGCATCGAAACTTATAATGAGGACGAAGGCACTGATATCGAAATTCGTCAGAACAGATATTTGAACAACATTATCGAACAGGACCATAGGCCCATCTCGATGCTTGATAGCCCTCAAGAGCTCCGGACCCTGATGTTTCATGAACTCCTACATGCTGCAGGTTATGATCATCCAAGAGTTGAATGTCACTGGAGGCAGGCTGGTTGCGGAGTAATGGGGCATTCCCCTTACCCGCACTTAAGAATGAACGATTCGGATTATGAGGCTTTGATCCGATTCAGCTTCAATCGTAAGTATTTCGCCCGCCTTCCTTTAATTGCTGATCAATCTCATGGAACCGCGAACCTGCAAAAAAGCCATTGAAAAATCACAACAACCGGTCGACACTCGAAATCAGAATTGAGCATTGGCATTTCCCGGATTAATAGGTGCTCTACACGCTGCGGCAGGTCGGGAAAAGAAGTGCCTTGCGACACTCAACTCCCCTCAGAACCAATCGTGCGGATTTCCGCGCCAGTCAAAAGATGTCGGGTCGCGAGGACAAGTCACGATCTGCTGCAGCCAAGTTGCAGATAGTTCCTGACTTATTTTCATGACGCTCGCCTGAAGGCTTTACCACGGAAGCCCAGTGCCGCGCCCTTTCACAGGCCGAAGATGTTTCATCGATTGCATTGAAATTATGGATGACTTGATAGTGAACTTAAAGCCTCTTTTTTAAAAATTTCACTGTCGCGCCCGAGTAATTTCCGGCATCTGTTCAAAAATGCTGTAAAAATTAGGCCGAATGTTGCTTTTTAGATGCCTGCTGGTGCCGAGCCTTCCGGCGCCGGGGATGCGCATCGTAAATCAGTGTGAGCGATCATCGGTGAACACCGCGTAAGTTAAGCTTTACGCAAGATTTAGATAGTCTTTACATTCCAGGCAACACCATGTAGATGCCATTAGGACGTCAGAATCCAACTCCAAAAAGGTGCGCTTTATGAAAAAAAACGAGGACTGGTCTCAAAGATATTTGTCGCGGGCTCTTCTAGCTACAGTGATTTCCGCTTCTGCAGTCCATGGCGAGGAAGTAAAAAGTCCTGTAAACCCGGATAAACCCAAGTCAGAAAAAGTAACTGTTACCGGCTCGCGGCTTAAGCGAATCGACGTGGAGAACGCGGTTCCCACCAAAGTCCTGCGGCAGGAAGATTTCAAGAAAGCTGGCATAACATCCGTCAGCGAACTTCTGCAGAATCAGACAGAAAATACCTTTGGCAGCTTTACAGGTGGTGGCGGATACTCATCCGTCGGGCAAGCCACTTTGAATCTCCGTGGACTTGGATCAGGCCGTACCCTGGTTCTTGTGAACGGCCGCCGTCTGCCGGCTGAAGCCAGTCTCGGCGGAACCAATATCAATAACATCCCCCTCGCCATGGTCGAGCGGGTGGAAATCCTGAAAATGAGCGCTTCGGCCGTTTTGCGTAATACACGGATATCCGACCACCTAATCCACCCGGTAGATGTCACAAAAGATGTCGTTTCCTGATATAAAACCATCATGGAGGATTATCATGGCAGCTACAGCTTATTCCCCAGAGTTTAAAGAGCGTGCAGTTCAGGCATTCATGTCTAGAGGCGCACGATCAACCAGAG
>NZ_DASQYZ010000228.1:0-39549 GCF_035638955.1 Oligoflexus sp.
GTTGAATTGATAGGGAGGGTGATCAGAATTCTGACCGGGCTTGAGGTTTTTTTGGGATAGTGATTAGGGCTTGGACATCGAGTCACTGAATTTTGGACAGGGGGGAAAGCCCGGTCTGCCCTGAGGACAGGCCGAATAGAGGGGCTTATTGCGGAGCTTCGGGCGGAACGGGAGCGACCATCATTTGCTTCCACTGGAAGCTGGGACCCGTACTATTCTCGGGAGCAGGGGTTCCCTCAGCTGGCATTTGGATTTCACTGGTCCAGGTGATCTTGAGTTCATCTTCATCCACGCCGTCATCGGGAATCTCATATGACTCCTTCCAGCTCAATGGATCCGTTGAAGGCTCATCGATCGACCAAAGGCGCGCTTTGCCCACGGAACCCACGCCGCTGAAACGGACGGTGGAGAGGACTTTGCTGCCGTCGGCGGCTTTGTACTGAGCATCCATCTGCCACGATCCTGCCATCATCCGGGAACCTTCGTGAAAAGGAACCTTGATTTGACAGACCGCCTTGCGACGGTCTTTGGTCAGGGGAGGCAGGCTGGACAGATCGATGACGAGACGTCCCTCGTCATCGAACTTGACCGCCGTGCTATCCAATTTGCTGCACAAGGGACCCAGGAGGCGGACGCGCGAGGGATCATGGATCATTCCCGCGGTCCCGATCAAACCGATGATGCCGATACTTGTAAGGCTCATGTTCGACCTCCGTGGTCAACAGGGGTTCAGCAAGGCTTCCAGGTCAGGTAGTAACGGACCGAGTAAGTCTTGCCGTTATGGGCGGCTTCAGAAATATTGATGGCTGCGTTTTCGCCAGCAGCGTTCAGAGCGATCGTCGACTTGAATGTGACTTCCTTGCCGCAAGGATTCCAGACATATTTGGCGAAGTTGAATTGTTGTTCCAGAAGAACGTCTTTCACGTCGGCATGAGAATCATAGGTGTAGCTCGCGATAGCGGCTTCACCGACTTTGCCGCCCAGGGTGTGGCGCAGCGTGGCAGTCGTGGCGCCGTCTTCCGATTTGATATCGGAGATACCGGCAACGCCGACTTTGCTGGATGTGAAAGTATGACCAGCAGGAATACGGCCATCAAATTTGAACTGGCACACTTTGTTGACGCGCGAACCTTGAGCCGCTGCTTCCAGGTTAGTGAACACGAGATCGAAGGATCCGTCACCGTTGAAGCTGACAAACGAGTCGTCTGCGCTGCAACCGTTGCCGATGAACTTGATGCTGTCTTCATTGACCTGCAGGCGACCATGGCTGACCCAGCCAGAAGCAAAAGCGGAGCTGGAAGCGAGAGCGGCCAAGGCGATCAGTTGTTTCATCATGACTTTTTTCCTCAAGAGAATTCGTTGTTCTGATGAAACAGTTATCTCCTGAAGTGCTGAAACTTTGAACTGATAGGGGCTGGGAAGTTCTGCGGGGATATGATGCGATTCACGTTTACCCCCATCCTCTCTATATAGGTGGGGGCTCGATGTCACTCGTGAGGCTCGTCGTACCACTTATCATCGACCCGACGGCGGTGAATCAAATGCCAGGCCTCACCGGCGAAAATCTTCCCATATTTGAGAAGTTCGGGATCGTCCATTGTTCCCTCGGCGCGGATGACGATGTTCAGCTGGTCAACCTCCTTGGATTTTTCCAGAAGATTGGCCATGTCCTCGCGAGCCTGGGCGTGATTATCATAGAAGATAATCCCATAACGTCGCATGACGGGCGGTGCCGTACGCGCGATCTCGACGGGGGCCTGAGCTTCTCCAGCCTGGCGTTGGGGACGTTGGCCACCACCGCCACTACCCTGCTGATTGCCACCACCGCCTCCTCCGCGACGACGACGATTGCGGTTGCGATCCTGATTCCCGGATCCAGACCCGGGCCCGGAACCCTGTTGATTATTGGGACGTCTATTCAAATTCCCTCCCTGGCGCAACAATCGCGGCGCGGAACAGCTATCAAGGATGACGACAGGCTTCCACTACTTTGGCAATGGCCGCAGAGATCGTCAAGCGTTCCTGTTGCGCCGTATCGCGATCGCGCAGGGTAACCGTTTGATCGTCCAGGGTCTGGGTATCGACCGTGATACAGTAGGGGGTCCCAATCTCGTCATGCTTGGCGTAGCGCTTGCCGATGCTCTGGGCGTCGTCAAAGCTGACGTTAAGTCCGGCGCGACGCAATTCCTTGGCAATGGCTTCGGCTTTTTCCGGCTGACCATCTTTTTTGACCAAAGGCAGCACGGCGGCTTTAATAGGGGCCAAGGCCGGATGCAGCTTGAGGACGACGCGGACTTTCTCCTGACCGTTGGCATCGACGCTTTTCTCTTCACAATAGCCGTCGAGCAGCATGGCCAGAACTGTACGGGTCAGGCCTGCCGCGGGTTCGATGACGTAGGGCACGTAACGCCAGCCGGGCTTGCCTGTTTCCGGATCGGCTTTGTTTTGATCGAAGTAACTCAGCTTGGAACCGGTGGCTGCCCCATGACGCTTCAAATCGTAATCCGTGCGGGAGGCGATGCCTTCCAGCTCACCCCAACCCCAGGGATAAAGATACTCGACATCGTAGCAATCGTCGGAATAGTGGGCCAACTCAGTTTTCTCGTGCTGACGCAGGCGGAAACTCTCCGAGCTGTTCGCATATTTGCGGTACCAGGTCATGCGCTCGTCGGTCCAGTATTTGAGCCACTGATCCTGCGTGCCGGGCTCGATGAAGAATTCCATTTCCATCTGTTCGAATTCGCAGGAACGGAAAATAAAATGTTCCACGACGATTTCGTTGCGGAAAGATTTACCCTGCTGGGCAATCCCAAAGGGAACTTTCATCGATGTGGTTTGCTGCACATTCAAGAATTGCACAAACATCGCCTGCGCGGTCTCAGGCCGCAGATAAACCAGGGAACGTTTCAGGCACTCTTCATATTTCGTGCGCATCTCGCGTTCATCGAGATTTTTTTCTTTGATCTCTTTGAAAAAATCGGCGAGCGGATCCACAGGACCGAGGGTGGTGCGGAACATGCCGTTGAACTGCCGCTCTTCACTCAAATTGGACGAACCGCAGACCGGGCACACATAACCCATGGCGCCCACGGTGCCTTTCAGTTTTTTGCCCGATGATTTGCCGCCTTCTTGAAAAACGACTTCGCTGCCAACTTCGGCGCGCGGGGCCTTGTCACCACGGAAGCGCTCTTTACAGTTGAAGCAGTCGACCAAAGGATCGGAAAAACCGGAGACGTGACCGGATGTCTCCCAGACCTTGGGATGCATAATGATCGAGGCATCGATCCCGACGATATCATCGCGCTCGTAAACCATCGAACGCCACCAGGCGGCGGCAATATTCCGTTTCAACTCGACGCCGAGTGGACCGTAGTCATAGGACGACTTCAGGCCACCGTAGATTTCGGAGCTTTGAAATACAAAGCCGCGGCGTTTGCAGAGAGATACGATTTTTGTCATGAGGTCCAATTCGTTCAAAGCTGCGACTCCTGCCTGGCTGATAAGACTCGAAAAGGGAAAAGATAGACTGTTCCCGATGAGAGCTCAAGGTGGAATCGGAGGGAGGGAAGACTGTGGTGGCCAGTCTGACGAGTCGCGCCGACTTAAGTGTCGAGCAGGCTCAGGGCCACCTCAGGGCTAATGGCGATGCGGGTGCTGCTGGGGCCCCGGGATGCCAGGGATTGTTGAGTCAGGTTTGCCGTGGCCTGGCCGAGTTGAACCTCCTCGCCAATGAGCAAGTCCTTGGGCTCGGGCGCTGGAGTCTTATCGGCTGGAACCAAAGTCAAATTACGGGCCGGGGCCGGTGTTTCCTGAATAGCCTGACGATAGCGACTGAGGTCCATCGGCGTGACATCCAGTCGTTCGATCGGTTGCGTCCCGGTGGTCACGATCTTAATGGTGCGATAGGGCAGGCTATCCGGGCCTTCGTCAGCAGCGTAATGATAAGGAGCGGCCTGATCATCCCATATTTCAGCGGTTGTTTGAGTTTTTTGCTGGGCTATATGCTGCGACAGTCGCATCAATTCATCCTGCAAGGATTCATATTCCTTGCTGGCCTGTGTCTGCTGGTTCGACCAGGGATGCAAAGCCTCACGCAGACGCTGCAAAAGGCGCAGGCTATCTTCCTGATCATGACGATGCAAGGGAGTGCTCAGATGATGCCGGCGTGGATCCCGAGCAGGGTCAATCTGGCTGAAAGAGACGCTGCGGGCTGAACGCAGGGGACTTTTACCCGTGACGCTCTTGGCATTGGCTTCGGATTGTTGCCGTTGCATGCGTATCATGCTGACGGCTGTACGGTGTCTCAATCCCATCTCGGACCTCCTGTCACGCCGTGGGAGACTTTTGCAAATCGTAATTCTTCCTTCGGTCAAAATTTGCTCGAATTGAGTGCAGGGGTCCATTTCCAGGTTTGAGATTTGGCAAAAAGTCGAGCTAAACTGGGGCGGGTGCGAGGGATAACCCGTCCCTTACAAAACGAGGAGTCAGCCAGGCATGAGTTACCGCGTCCTGCTTTTTGATATAGATGGTACCCTGGTGCGCGCAGGAGGTGCCGGCAAGGCAGCTTTGGCCAAGGCTTTGAATCAGCTCTATGCGATCGAGCAGCCCTTTGTGGATATCAACTTCGGCGGGCGTACGGATCAGTCGATCACCCGGGAACTTTTTGAGCGGCATGGGATTCCATGGGATCCGGACGCGGGACAGAAATTTCTGAACCTCTATGCCGATTATTTTCAGGACGCCTTGCAAAGCCGGGCCCCCATTCTTTTGCCCGGCGTGCGCGAGCTGCTGCAAAGGCTGCGCGAAGGTCAAAAGCATCTGATGGGACTGCTGACGGGTAACATTGAGCGCTGTGCGCAGATCAAACTCGATGCCTTTCAGCTTTGGCCGTATTTTGATTTTGGCGGTTTTGGTGATCATCATGAGGATCGTGCGGAAATCGCGGCGGAAGCTTATCGTCGGGCCGTCCGCCTGCGAGGCGGTGAACTGCGACCGCATGAAGTACTTATTATTGGTGATACGCCCGCGGATGTGCGGTGCGCCCGAGCGATTGGAGCGGATGTTCTGATCGTGGGAACAGGACCTGTGGAAAGGTCCGCTATCGATGAAGCGTTACCGGATTATTTTCATGATGATTTATCCGGTCTGGAGACGATCTGGGAGCTGATTCACACAGGTCGGATTTAATCCTTGTGCCAAAACACAGTGGATTCCCAAAGCATGCCCGGGACGCCAATTTTCGCCACGCCCAAGGCGGGATCGATCTGGCCTGTTTTGGCGTCAATGATCTGGATGGTCAAGGCCCCGGCGCGATAGGTCTGGCCTGGCCCAGGAGCGTTGCTGCGAACCAGGTCCGTGACAGTCGGAATCAATTGCGAGCTGATGGGTTTTTGTGGATCAAAGGTCAGGGCCAAAGCGGTTAATTTCTGGGTGCCCGGAGCCCCACTCAAACTGTACACCGGCAGATCACCCGATTGGCTGCGTTTCTGCCATTCCGTGACGAGATGGGATTGGCCGTTGATGACCACGCGGGCCCCTGGGGACAGCTGGGCATTGGCCACGATAATTTTGAACGATAGATCGGCCGCCACGGCTTCGGTGGGATCGACAAACTTGCTGTCGAGCAGCTTAAAGTAATCCACGCCTGTCACGCTGAATTTATCATCGTATTCATGGACATGACGAATCGTGGTGCCCGCGTTGAACGCATAGGTTTCGGTCGAAGTATCCAGATCGAAGTGTCCACCCGGTACGCCACCAGCCTGGCTTTGGGGCTGGCTTTCGGCGTTGTCGGTTGCTGCGGGCACTTCTTCTTCAACGACTTCCGTGGGCACCGTGGTGATGTCACCCGCAGGAGTTTTGCTGGTGAAATTATTTCGATCGCAGGCCACCAGATTGAAAACGAGGAGGCTGACCGCTGTCGCGTATTTCATATGTCATCCCCGGTATGAGTGTCTAATAAACTTATCGGTGACCAGGGGGAAGGGATTGATGCGACTGCATAACGCAATGATCTTATGGGAAAATCCCAGGTTCATTAACGACCGCCGGAGCGGGAAAAATCACCTATTTTACGGATGCCTCGCCTCAGTTCGGTCGCGAAATCAAAAGCACAGTGCCCGCCCCCCTCGGGGGTCTCGGCCTGGACTTTGGCCTGACGATTCTTCCAATAGGCGATGCCTTGCATGGTTTGCGGATAAAGAAAATCCTTTTTCTGAATCAGAAAATACAAAGGGAAATGATTCGCTTCCACGCTGGAGAGTTTGGTAAAAACATCAGGTGGCATGCGCACCGGTCCACCACCACCGCAGAGCATGACGGCTCCACCCTGATATTGGCGAATGCCAGCTGTTAGAAAATCGCCGCTCAGAAAGGTCGAGCCTGCGGAGAAACCCACGAGAATCAAACGCCGACGATCCACGGCCGAATGCTTGGCGTAAATTTCGCGATTCAGAAACGACTCGACGTATTCCACATGCCGGTTGTTGGGTGCATTCGGACCTTCAGGCCAGGTGATGGCCTGGTTGGGCGCCTGCAGAGCCACGGGGATCAGATTGAATTCGCGGCCAGCCGCCTCCAGAGTTTCAAACGAACCCGCGTAACCCTGGGTGTTACCGGAACCATGAAAAAATAGCAAAAGGCCGTGGCTATTGGGGGCGGCACGTTCGGCAAAGGCGGCTGTGTAAAGGCCCGATTTGCCGGTAACGGGATCTTTGAAGGATTGCTCTGTGCGGGTGCCGGCTGGGGCACGTGCGGCGAAAACAAGGGCGAGGACAAGCCATATGCGCATCAGCTCACCTTTAGGCAAGGTTCATGGGGCTGACTGACAGGCCTCCAAAATTCCTGCGGCGTCTTCAGCTGGCTTATCCTGCCAGCGGCTCAGCACGATGGGGAATTTTTGGCGAACCACAGTACAGAATTCCATCTTATCATGCTTGCCAAGTGCTGTCAGGGCGGTTCCAAGGGCACTATTCACGATCCGGCTCAGGGTTTGCTTGCTGCTGAGTTCGAGCACTTCATCACTCGCCCGCAGGTCCTGCAACCACTGCATGAGAAGCCCAGCCTTATGCAATGCTGGTGTTACACCCGGGGCGCGTGTCGCGACCGTGGTTTGAAACACGGCATCCACGGTATGCGCGAGCACGGCGCCGACCACATGGATATCATCAAAAGAAGGAATGCTGCAAAGCTCCAGGGGTGAGCTTTCATTCTTGTTGACCGTATCGGCTCCCAAGCGCACGCTGATGTCAAAGGTTTCACGCCACAGCGTGGTATCCCATATTTTGGGCAGGCCGCCATACATCACCGGACTTTGGACATCGCGGGTCTGTTTAAAGCAGTCAATATCAAAGAGCCCCTTGGCCTCTTTCATGCTGTAGTGGGCGAAGAGATCTGCAAAGCCTTCATTCAGTGAGCCAAAGATATAACCGGGACTGGAGAGAAACGCGCGACGTTCCTTGTGGATTTCCGGATTGCCCGAACGGTCCTGGGCATCGAGCGCGCCGTGGATCGCATGCAATTGACGATGCGATTGCCAGTAATCCAGGTAAGCCTGAAAGCTGACCACAGTGGAATCACCAAACAGAATTTGAAAAATGTGATGCCCGTATTCATGGTGAATGACCACCGGGAATTCCCAAAGCCCTCTGCCGTTGAAGATTCCATCCTGCCTGGCTTCGGCACTCTGCGGGATTACCGAGATCGCATAGAGTTCCGGGCTGAGCGTATCATCGGCGAAGGGGGAATAGAACGCGTTATCGGTTTGAATCGTAACGGTCTGAGTGGCTGTTTGGGTTTTCGTTCCATCCATGCGGATGGTTTCCTCAACGCGCTTCACATCCTTTTTATACTTGGGAAAAAGGCCGAGACCGATCGGTGGGATGCTCGGGAGTTTGAGCAGAGGCGTCACGTCCTGAAGTTTTTTGTAGAACGCAAAAGAATCCTCCACCGCTTTCTTCAATTGCAAGGCCACCGCTTCCAGACTGCCGTCTGGAGCCAAAGGGGCACAAACCTTCAGTTCCTGGCGTTCGCCCTGGACAGTGTAGCGCATATCCGTTTTGTTGGTGAGCTCGCGTTCGAAGGTGCGGCTATCCAGGATTTTTGTGGTGATGGCGATCGTTTCCTCTTCCGTATCCTGATATCCAAACCACGCGCCTTGGACGGCTGAACCCCTGATCGCTTGAGCTTCCGAGCGCGTCTCACAACCAGCATCCGCCAGGGCCAAAGACAGAGGAGATCCGTAAGTTTGCGTCTTAAATACCAGCGGTTCGCTGACCTTCGGTGCGGGGGCTTCGGGAGCTGCCACGGTCACGACTTTGGTGCGCGTCCTGGGCTGACAGGCGACGTCCACCAAGGCAAGAACACAGACCGATAGACAAGCCAATTTTTTCTTCATTGGAAATTCTCCTTACCGGGGCGCGGAGAGACGGGCGGCACCTGATTCTGGGATTGTACAGGCAGAGGTTATGGCACACGCTGCCCTTGCTCGCAAGCAGTTTAGCAGCGTGTTTTTTGGTTAATTTGGCTAATTCATTTGTGCGGGAAAGACGGCCCGCTCAACAGCTCTTGATAGACGCGGAGATTGCCCTGGACCATGGACTGCAAAGAGAATTCACGGGCGACGTGCGCGGTCGCTCCTTGCCGCAACGTTTCAAGCAACGGCGGATCACGCAGAAGGCGCTCCAGATTATCGGCGAATTTTTGAAAATCCTTGGCTGGGGCCAGAAGGCCTGTTTGATTATGGAGAATGATTTCAGGTATCCCACCCACGGCGGTTGCGACCAGTGTACACCCGCTATGCACGGCATCGAGCAGACTTGTGCCGAGCCCTTCGTCCTGCGATGAGAGGGCGAAGATATCAGTGGCCGCGAGCAGCTGGGCGACATCCTGACGAACACCCAGGAAGCGTAAACGATCCTGACCAAGGCCGAGTTCAAGCGCCAGAGCTTCGGCCGCCGATCGCAGGGCTCCATCACCAGCAATATAAGCGAAAAAAGGCAAACCTCGGTCGCGCACCACAGCCAAAGCCCGAATCAACGTTGCATGATCCTTTTGCTCGGTGATGTAAGCAAGGTTGCCGATAATAGTCTTTTCAGGTGGAATCTGCCATTCCGCAGCCAAAAAACGCCGAGCTTCCCTTCGATCGATGCCCTGAAATGGTCCCGCATCCACAGCACTGCGCACCAAAGCGAGACGTGTGCCGGGCACACCGAACTCAGCAAGAATACGCTGGATGGCACTGGAAATGCAGATGTACCGGTCGATGGAGGGATGCAGGTACTTGCGTCGGTGCCAGGAGCCGGGGGCTGGTGGGTAATCAACCCGACGATGGACCACGAGCTTCACATCGGGACAAAGTTTTTTCACGAATAGACCCAGATTGTGGGCGCGCCCCGATTGACAATCGATGAGCTGAATCCCATGCTGACGAACATAGCGGGCAACCGCGAAGGCTGCGGTCAGGATACGTGCTCCACGCATCGGCACCGCCAGGGTTTGGGCCAGATGCGACAGGCGCGCGATCGCTTCACTGCCGGGTGGCGCTGCAAGATGCCACTGCCATGTTTCATTCTGCACCGATTGCAGGAGGAGGCGAATTTGGTTTTCTCCCCCACGCCAGGTGCTTTCGCTATCGATGTGCAAAACTTTGAAAGGCATTCATCCCCTCGACTTCGCTTGTTGCGGCATCGTATTCATGATAGAAACAGGGGACAACACCTTTTTCCACCCTGCGGAGGTTTTTTCGATGAAGCAACGCTGTCTGGCACTGCTCCTGATCGTTCCCTTTCTGCTTGCGAGCCCCGCGTGGGCCCTGTTTGATGCTCAGGTTCTGACGGGCAAACGTTCGACCGATTTTAAATTCGGAGGCGTAAGCAACACCGAATCCGGAACCGAATTGAAAGTTGCCGCTCACCTGGATCCCATTCCCCTGGTGCCGGTTGGCTTCGGTCTCTCCTTGAGTCAAATCAACTGGGACAAGTCGGATAAACTCGCCTACAAGTCCCTTGATGGATTTGAAGTGGGTCTGGAAGTCGAAGCCTGGCTGCCGATCGATCTGGGCGGTCTGCAATTTTATGGCAAACTCGGCTACACCATCGCGGGCGCTTACGTGGCCACTGCGGAAACCGCCGGCCAGGAGTATAAGCTTGCGTACAAGCCATCGGGGACTTATATCAACGTCGGTGCCAAGTACAACTTCCTCTTCCGCCTGGGTGTGATGCTGGAAGTCGAGCAGGGTACCCGCGAATTGAGTTTCGACGAGGTAAAAGACCTGCCAGCAGGCATAGATCCGGCACTTTTCAAGCGTGATGGTGACGCGACAAATACAAGTTTCCTGCTTGGCGTCCAAGCCGGCCTCTGAATATTCGGTTTTTAAGTAAGATTTTAAGACTTTGATTTCATTGACATAAATAGCCGACCCTGCGCTCCTGATTAAAGTTGATACCGAGGCTGCCGATAGACTCCTTATCAAGTTCGCAGGAGAGGGGTCATATGAAAAAGGTCACTGAAATAAAAAGCCGCAATCTCCGCAAGGAACGCAACGCCGACATTCTTCGTCGCATGCGCGGTGGAGAACAGCTGGCAAGTTTCAACAGTTATGCGAGTTGGTTTCCGCCACGTCCTATCATTCAGAAGGACATTCACGCCCTGCAGGAGCTTTATGGAAACGATGTCGTTGCCATGAATGCTGCACAAGGCGAGTCGCGCGAAGGCAACGGTTCCGATATGATGCCGCTGCGTTTGGCATAAGTTCCCTGTCCCCAAGAATCCAAGGCCTGGCTCTGTCCGGGCCTTTTCTATTTCAACGGACCAAGGCTCTGCTGCCATGAAATAAACCAGGGAACCCCACCCGCACACATTCGCGTGCAATAGAGATCGGGATTATCCTCAAGACTGCAGGCCTTTTGTCGATGCATTAAGTCAGCCGGACCAGGGACCGAAAGTCCTCACGTCCCAGGCGGACTGGAGGAGAACGCATGGAATGGACAAGGACCGATGAGGCCCCTTACCCTTTGCGCTGGATCGCAACCAACGCGCCTTTGAACTACCAGCTTTATGAAGTGTCGGCCTGCACCGTCGGAATTCTGACATCGGAAAATCTGAGTAGCCATGACTATCTGGTGATGGAGGCCGAGGGGCGCCGCATTCCGCTTAGGGTTGCGGAGATTCTGCCGCCTGTCCGCCCCGATCAAGGTCCCATGATCAAACGCTATCGATTGAGCTGCCTCGACTGCTTGATGGAACTCGATCGACTTCTTGCCCCTGATGCGTCCAGCGAGCGCCGTTTGCAATTTCCTCGCTGCCCTGTGAACCCCAGGATCTACGTGGAAGCCCGTTGGCCTGGTCGGGAACATCTGGAGATGCTTGAATCCGTTGATATCTCCCGCTCGGGTCTGCTGCTGCGGTCGGTCCAGGGAAGTAACTATGTCAGCATGCCTAACGATACCGCCTTTCCCTTGCGCTTGGATGTCGCTCGCCTCTGGCTGCCGGAATCCGTGCAACCCCTGGCGCGCATCGTGCGCACCTACCAGGCTTACGAAGAATTCAAAACCTTTTCCTATATAGCCGTTCAGCTCATCGATTGGAGCAGCCGTGAAGCGGATACTTGGAACCGACTGCTTCGTCGGATTGAACGCGGCTTTTTGCCCGGCCTTGCCCACAGTGTAGAATCAAAGCTTTGATCGTGGAAATCCCTTCCCCTTTCGGTTAGGTTGGGACAAGGACTCTCATCGTTGCGCTTTGGCTGCACGAGCAGGAGGCCCAGTATTTCAATTTTTTATTTGGACGGAAGCGCCCTCGGGGGAACAAAGTGGTTCATAAAGACGGAAAGCACGATGCAAAGGACTCCATTATGGAGGAAAGTTTGCAGCATTTCGCCAGCGATGTCGGCATCGTCTGTGCCTTGGAAGCTGGCGGCAAAATCACGCCGCAGGAGGCTTACAAGCAGATCAAGGCCAGGTGGAAAGAATTGAAAAAGGCCAAGAAGGCCCTTTATCCCAAGGATAATAAAGATCCTGATGACGACAAGAGCGGCGACTGATCAACGCGGATAGAGCGCAAGGATCGCAGCTGCATCCCAGCTCGTGATCGTGCTCACACCTTCATAGCCCATAATCGAGGGATGCAGAGTTTCGCCGCGAACGCCCCGGCTGAATTCATGCCCCAGACCCCAGAAGTGACCCACCTCATGGGTGGCTGTCAGCAGATAGGTCTCTTTGAACTTGTCCAGCGCATCGTGGAATATGAAGATCTGGCTATCGACGATGCTGTAATTCTGAAAATCCACGACCGGTATCGTCACTCCGAAAACAGCCAGGTCCTCCTGGGTCTCCAGCCGATAGCTTCGCACCAGGTTGATGCAATGCTGATTCACATCGTTCCAAGGTTTGGGATTCTTGACGATTTCGACGTCATAAGTCAGCCCCCCCATCGTCCCGCTTGCATCGCCGGTCGAAAGGCTCCAGTCGGTGACGGATTTACGGAAGGTCGCCTGGTCGGCCGCACTGAGATCTCCACAGATGGAAACCTTCACCGGTTGAGCCCAACCGATCGCCACGCCAGCGCCAGCGATATACTGATAGGTATTATCGCGCTGAGGGAAGGCCTTCTGCTGGCCATCGACCCGCGTGAAGGTCATGGCCCCGAGATAGTTGCCAAGCTCATCGGAATCACTGATCAAAATACTGAAAATCCGTTGGTCCGCCGAGACACTATAATGTTCCGCAACGACAGGATCCTCGCTCACCTCTGTGATATCCCAGCGACCATTCACTTCTGTGAATTCCAGAACAGGGTAATCCGTGAAGCCTGAACCTTGGGCTCGGTAATAGAGTTTGTCACCATTCTGCTCGAAGCTATAGATGCTCAGTTCGCTGCCCGTCTCGGAATTCTCAGTACTATTCTGGTCTTCCAATTCGTCCTGGCTATCGATGGTATCGATCGTGGTCGTATCCACCTTGGGGGCGAAGACAGTGAACCCAGCGAGCGTGTAGTCATTGAAGTTGGAAAGGGTGCTGCTGGTCAGAAAACTATCCTGATCACCGCTGGTCCCTTCGAGCATAACCTTAGGATCACCCAATACAAAATAACGGTCCGGAACCGCCGTGTTCTTGCCTTTTTTGGAGGATCGTCCGCAGGAGGTGACGAACACCATGCTGCAGCACAGGGCCACGAACAGAAAGTTTCGAGACAGCAAAGCCTGGATTGTCAATGGATTGGAGCCAAGGGTGAGGCGCGTCTGTTGCATGCACATCAGCAAAAATCCCTTATGATACATCTTTTCTCGCGTATGTCAGCACAGGGCTTTACGGCGGAATTACTGAGAAGTTGAGAGTCTTTTCAAAAAATTCAACTTCGTCAGTCATCCCACGGAAATGTCGGAAGGCCTGGTGTTCGCGATTGAGCACCGGGATGAAATTTTTCTACAAATTTCCTACAGAATTGCATCAAATTATGACTTTTTGACGTAAATGAGTGTTCTCAATGTGCGCTCACAAGTGTTTTTGTACGGAAACGTAGGTTTTTGAGTGGCTTAGTTCGTCATTTTTTTACATAAAGAAAGTGTTCAAGAGGAAAAATCGGGATATAACCGGCTCAACACATACGGATGTGAAGATCTTTCAAAGCTCGCGTACTGTCAAAAAGTTTGAACTTTTTGCAAGAAAGGGAGGGTAGGATGAATCCCCGAAGTCAGGCGGCGTCGATCTTGCTTCAGCACTCAGAAGATCGCATTCGCCGGGAACGACAGCTCGATGTTCTGCGCATGGCGGCAGTCAACCTCGAGAAGAGTGCAGGGTTCGTGGATGGACTCAAAGAAATTTTGGGTTCGCTGGAAAGGCACTGTGATCTGGTTCTTGGTCGGATCAACTTCCTCGATGGTGTCATCGACATCGGCAAGGAAATTCGTGCACCTGGTGGGGAAAAGCCCATCGACCCCCAGGTGGAAGAAGCGATTCAGATGGCGAATCAGGATGTGCTTCGAAACTGGAGACCGAAAATGGTTCCAGTCCCCAACTTCGAAGGTTCCCGATTCCACAGTACCTTCGAAGTCGATCGCGGTGTTCAGCTCTATGTTTTGAGTCATCCCATTAAATTCAACGAACGGAAAATGGGAACTCTGACCGCAGTCAAAGTTTGTTACGGCAGCTTCGAACCCAAGACCGAACAATCCTTCCTGTCCGTCCTGACTTCCATGATCGCCCAATCGGGTATGATTAATCGCTTTTATCCCGACCAGCAGCAAGACCCAGCCGCTCCCCAAACTTCGTTGCCGACCCTTGATAAGGTGAAGTTCGATCGTTCGCCTATCATAGGTAACTCCAAAGCCATGGTGGGGGTGTTCGAGCTGATGCAACAGGTCGCCGATACCGACACCACCGTTTTGATCCTCGGTGAAAGCGGTGTGGGCAAGGAGCTGATTGCGGACGCATTGCATCGCAACAGCGTGCGTCGCGGCAAGCCTTTCATCAAGGTCAACTGCGCGGCACTGCCGGAAACCCTTTTGGAAAGCGAACTCTTCGGCCATGAACGTGGGGCTTTCACCGGCGCGCATACGCAGAAGAAAGGTCGTTTCGAACTGGCCAGTGGCGGCACCATTTTCCTGGATGAAATTGGCGATCTGTCGCTGACCACCCAGATCAAGCTCCTCCGTGTTTTGCAGCAACGTGAATTTGAACGCCTCGGCGGTGTTTCCACCATCAAGACGGACGTTCGAGTGATCGCGGCGACCAACCGCAATTTGGAAGAGATGATCGAACGGGCTCAGTTCCGCCAGGATCTGTACTACCGTTTGAATGTGTTCCCTATTCATGTGCCGGCCTTGCGCGAACGCAAGACGGATGTGATGCCCCTGACCGATTTCTTCATCGAAAAGTATCGCAAGGTGCACAACAAGAATATTCGTCGTATCTCGACGCCTGCCATCGACATGCTCACCAGCTATCATTGGCCAGGGAATGTTCGTGAACTTGAAAACTGCATGGAACGCGCCGTTCTGCTGAGTAACGAAGGCGTCATCCGTGGACATCACCTTCCCCCCAGTCTTCAAATCGCCGAAAGCACGGGCGTTGAAACTGGCAACAACCTGAAGACGACCCTTGAGTCGATGGAACGTGAATTGATCCTGGATTCGCTGAAAGCCAGCAAAGGCAATATGGCAAAAGCAGCCCGTGAACTGGGCCTGACTGAACGTGTAATGGGTCTGCGAGCTAAAAAATACAACCTCGATCCTCGCAAGTTCCGCAAACCGAATTCCTGATTTTCTGTCCTTTTTTCAGCGCGGTGGCATTCCCTCTCTGGTTAAACAGAAGGATGCCACCGCCTGGTAACTCCCTCCTTCGGTATTGTCCCCAACCCTGACGATTCCCTGAACTTTCATTCTGTGCCATGATCATGCCTTAAAAAGGAGGAATGATGATGAGCGATCGCATGTGCTGTTGGGCCCTGGGTTTCATCGTGCTAGGCACGCCGGCTTGTCAGAAGAATGGCAGTAGTTCGCGAAGTGCACCGGCCCCTGCTCTCAATCCCGATGCTCCGCCTGCGACCTCAGATGTGGTCACCAAGCCTGTGCCTGGGGATGGACAACAGCCCGGCCCGACACCCGCTCCCACCTTGCCACCTCGATATTATGCCTATATTGGGGGAGGCAGCGGCCAGATTGGAATCTATAAATTCGAAGTGCCGGCCGGGAACCTGCTCCCTTTGAAAAATGTGCCGCTCGCAGGTGCCGTGACGAGTTACATGGCCTTTCATCCGACCTCACCCTGGCTTTACGTGACCAACGAAAGTGGAACCGGTGCGGTGATGGCATTTTCAATCAATCCCGACAATGGCGAACTCACCAAACTCAACGAGATATCAGTCAACGGCGGTGGGCCCACGCACGTGAGTGTGGATCTCACCGGCAAGTATGTGATGACGGCGAATTACGGGACCGGGGAAATCAATAGTTTTGCGATTCAACCCGATGGACGTCTGGGACCCGCGCTGGCCAGCACGATTGCGGGACAGAATGCGCATCAGATTCTCAGTGCACCTTCAGGGACGGCTGTTTACGTGCCGTGCCTGGGATCCAATTATGTGGCCCAATATACGTTGAACACCCAGACCGGACAGTTGACCGCTCTGACGCCACCGAATCTGAATCTCCTGACCGGCGGACCGAGGCATATGGCCTTCCATCCGAAGAATCCCTGGGCTTATGTTTTGAAGGAGTTGAATAGTACGATTCAGGCGGTCAGTCTGGAAGCGCCCACGCAGCAGCTCAAACTTCTGGGCACCGCGTTGTCGACCCGTCCGGTAGCTGGCGGGAATAACACCGGAGCCGAGGTGCAGGTGCACCCCTTGGGGTCATTTGTTTACACGTCCAATCGGGGTGATAATACGATAGCTTTATTCACCGTCAATCCCGATGGAACACTGACCTATAAGAGTGTCACACCCACGGGCGGAACCGTTCCGCGGCATTTTTCCATTATTCCGAATGGCAAATGGCTTCTGGCCGCGAACCAGGACTCAGGAACGGTTACGGTTCTGGAATTGAATCCAGAGACCGGAGCTTTGACGGCGCGGGGGCAACCGACCAGTTTTCCCGTTGCCCAGTTTGTTGAGGTCATCGATTTGAATCGATATAAGACCACGCGCTTACGATAAATCCTTGGGCGTTGTGTGGGTTCGCCATTCCTTATTCAGAATCAGGCGTGCCCCTTTTTTATAGGTGACATACGACCAGGCCCACTGCATGAAGACCAGCAGGCGATTTTTAAAACCAATCAAATAATAAATGTGAACCACAAGCCACGCGAGCCAGGCAATAATTCCGTGCAGCTTGATCGGACCCATTTCCGCAATGGCCTTGTTGCGACCAATGGTGGCCATCGCGCCTTTGTCGAGATAGCGGAAAGCTTCGATCGGCGCTCCTTTGAGTCGGGACTTGATGGCTTTGGCCACATATTTACCCTGCTGACTCGCCACAGGAGCAAGACCTGGCAGAGGTTTGCCGTCTGGCCCGGGAAAGTGTGCCTGATCACCCAGCACAAAGACCTCGGGAAAATCCTTCAGACTGCAGTCGCTCTCCACCATCACGCGGCCGCCGCGATCGAGGGCCACACCGAGCGTTTGATTCACCCCGGTTGGTGCCACGCCTGCAGCCCAAACCACAGTGGAGGCCGCGACAAACTCATTGCCGATAAAAACACCTTCGGCGGTGATGTTGGTTACGCGTGAATTGGTCCATACATGCACGCCGAGTTTTTCCAGATCCTCGGTGGCCTTCTCGGACAACGTCGGCGCAAACGATGCGAGAATGCGCGGACCGGTTTCAATCAGGATGACCCGGGTGCGCGCGGGATTAAAATTCTTAAAATCCTGCGCGAAGGTATGACGACTGAGTTCGGCGATAGATCCCGCCATCTCCACTCCCGTAGGACCGCCACCGACGATGATAAAAGTTTGGGCTTTTTTCTGTTTTTCGGCGTCTTTTTCCTGTTCCGCCATCTCAAAGGCCAGCAGAATACGGCGCCGAATTTCAGTGGCCTGCTCCAGGGTCTTAAGACCAGGGGCATCACTCTCCCATTCATTTTTCCCAAAGTAACTGTGCTTGGCTCCACACGCCAAAATCAGATAGTCATAGGTAAAGACCTGACCATCCATCACAAGATTTTTAGCGGCGAGATCCACTTTATCCACATGTCCAAGCAGGACGCTGGTGTTCTTATAGCCGGCCAGCACGGCCCGAATGGGAACCGCGATATCAGCAGGACTCAAAGCAGCCGTGGACACCTGATAGAGCAAAGGCTGAAACAGGTGGTGGTTGCGCTTATCGATCAGGGTGACGCGAACGTCTTTCATTCGCCCCAATTTTTTTGCAGCGTTCAGACCGGCAAATCCAGCCCCGACGATGATCACGTGTTTCGTCATATTATCTCCCAAGGTCGTCCTGGTTATTGTAAACTAGATCGCCAATTGAGGCTACAGCGGGGTGAACCATGCAGGCCGTGATCGTCGGAGCTACAGGACTGGTTGGGGGTTGTGTCATTCAAGAGCTTTTAGCTGAACCGCGTTATACGCATGTGACCAGCATCGGTCGCCGATCGCAGGCGCCGCAGGTGAAAAAATGGACGGAGCGCATTGGGCCCATGTCTGATATGGACGCTCTCTGGAGCGAAATACAGGCGGATGTTGCGTTCTGCTGTCTCGGCACCACGATTCGCAAGGCGGGGTCCCAGGAGGCTTTCGCGGAAATCGATTGGCATCTGCCCGTACGCTTTGCCCGCGTTGCTCGACAAAAAGGCGTGAAACAGCTGCATGTGGTCTCGTCACTTGGGGCGGACGCGCGATCGAAGACGTTTTATCTTCAGACCAAAGGCCGGATGGAAGAGGACTTGAAGACTTTGGGATTTGAAACTCTGGTGATCTACCGACCCTCGCTCCTGCTCGGTGAGCGGGAGGAGAAGCGACCCTTTGAGCATTTTTCGGCTGCGGCCTATCGCTTTGTTGAACCCTATTATCCGCGTTTTCTGCAAACCTGGAAACCCATTGATGCCAAGGATGTTGCGCAGGTGATGGTGCAGCAATCTCTGGCGGGAATACCGGGGACGCGGATTATGGAGAACCGCGACATGCATGCCCAGCCTGATCAATCCTGATCGGACGAAAGAAATGAAATTTCCGGAATGGGCGGGGCGGCAGGCTGATGATTTTTCTTGCAAAGTCAGACAGGGCAAGGGAAGGATTGGATTTCTGGACGGGGGCTCCGATAAGTATGTAGACATAGGAGTCTTAGTCCATGGCGATCAAGAATCGACACACCGGTTCCCTTCTGCTGAGTTTTGCCTTCCTGGCCGCATGTCAGGGACCGCAAAAATCTCAGGACGAAACCGTCACGCGTCAGGAGCCCGCCCTTGAGAGTGCGCAGGGTGATGCCTCTGAGGGTGTGGTCGGACCAGACGAGGCTTTCTTTGCTGCGTATTACCTGGAACTGGTGTTTCGGTATTCTCAGGAAAACCCCAGCCCCACCGTGGAACCTGGTATCGGCGTAACGGTGGCACCGGCCACGGTTTCCGCTTTTGACTATCTTGCGAATTTCACCGATCGACGTCTGCAGCTCATGGCCCAGTCCCTGTTTGCACACGGTGATGCGGATCGCGACGGTAGTTTTTCCGAAAGTGAATTTGCCAATTTGAAACTGGATCCTTCACTCCTGGGTGGGGGCAGTGACAAAGTCCCGCATGCCTTTGAGTCAGCACTCTTCGCCCGTGTCGCTGGGCATGATGAACTGGTGCAGTTGGATGAATGTGTCGACTTTTTACGGGATATTGGGCCGGCAGTCAGGACCATGCTGGATCGATCTTCGGCCCAGGATCAACGTCGCCTGCTGGTGAAATCCTGGGAAAACGTTCTCGGTCGCTATGATACAGACCAAAATGGAAGCCTGAGCCTGCAGGAACAACGCGACCTTCGCAAAGATCGCGCCCTCTTGATCAATCGCCTGACTGGCGAATAAGCCAGACAACAGCCGTGCACACCAATATGCGATAAAGCCACCGGAACGTGGATCGGTGACGGACGCGCTTGTATCCACCTTGCTCCCTGATATTTGACTCCTTTCGACAGATCAGCTAGGAACTGTTCTGGAGTTCACATTTTCGTAGGTCTTCAAGAAGGGAAACGGGCTATGGATCGTAACTTGGCATTGGAATTTGTGCGTGTGACCGAATCGGCGGCCTTGTCAGCGGCTCGCTGGGTGGGACGCGGAGATGAAAACGCGGCGGATCACGCAGCTGTCGAATCCATGCGTAGCGCTTTTGACTCCATGCAAATTGACGCAACAATCGTAATTGGTGAAGGCGAGCGCGATGAAGCGCCCATGCTTTATATCGGCGAAAAAGTGGGCAAAGGTGGCCCTATGATTGATATCGCCTGTGATCCTCTGGAAGGCACCTCGATTACTGCCAAAGGTGGCAGCGAAGCCTTGGCCGTTATTGCGGCTGCTGAGCATGGCAACTTCCTGCATGCCCCTGACACTTACATGAAAAAATTGGCGGTTGGCCCCGCGGCGCGTGGCGTTATCGATATCAAAGAAACGCCAACCTGGAATCTGCAGCGCATTGCGAAAGCCATGGGCAAGAAGGTTCAGGACTTGACCGTCATTATTCTCGATCGCCCCCGTCACCAGGAATTGATCGGCGAAGTGCGGCAGGCTGGTGCCTGTATTCGTTTGATTGGCGATGGTGATGTGTCCGCGGCGATTGCCACGGCTGATTCCGGCACCGGTGTCGACGTTCTGATGGGCGTTGGCGGGGCACCAGAAGGTGTGATCGCAGCCGCGGCTCTGCGTTGCCTGGGCGGCGAAATTCAGGGCATTTTGCAATTCCGTAAGGATACGGAACGCTCGCGTGCCAAGGCCATGGGTATCACCGATGAAAATCGAGTCTATGGCATTGAAGATCTGGCCAAAGGGAATGTGATGTTCATTGCCACGGGCGTGACCAACGGTTCCTATCTCCGTGGCGTGCGCTATACGCAATACGGAGCGACCACGCATTCGATCGTGATGCGTTCGCAAACGGGAACCATCCGCGAGATCACCAGCCGTCATCACTTTGCGACCAAGCCCAACTACGGCTGGTAACAGTACGGACTTGCAGTGACCATGAACGGGCGACTCTGCCAACAGCCCCATGATGACTGATGGCAGAGTCTCATCAAGGCTGGAAGGCCTTCTTAGTTATGCATGCTTAGAGTCAGCGCATAGCTATTGAAGCTGTATTCACTGGTATCTGATTCACCACTCGAGAATGCAAGCTGACCACCCAATTCCATGGCAGGAGCCAAATCAAAGCCACCGCTCAGGAAGATCTGAGTCGCATCTGAGTCCTCGTTGCCACTCTCATTGCCAACCGACAGGAACGCAACTTCCACGCGGGAATTGTCGCTGACGGCTGATTCCAAAATCACGCCGTAAGTGGTTTCTGTTTCCAGCGTTTGGGTGGGTCCTTCGATGCCGCCGTAATCGGCTTGATCAAAGACAAGACCGAGCGCCAGGACCGGCATAATTTTGTAACGACCATGCAGGCTGATGGTTTGGGCCGCGTTGGCATTGGGCTTATCTTCATCTTCGTTGGACGTTGTCAAAGCCAGAGAGGCTTCCCACAGGTCCTGATGCACAGTAGCACCTACAGTAAATGTGTTATAGCTGTAGGATTCCGAGCCAGCTGGGGCCTCGTCCTCACCGCTGATGATATTGATGGAAGCGCCCAGGCTGAACATGGGGTTAAGGGAAAATGCCACGGTAGGCTTGATTTCGGTTTCTGATCCCGTGAATTCAGCGCCAGCGTTTTCCAGCTCGGACGTGACGTAATGCACATCCGCACCTAATACAAGCTGGCTACTCAAGGCTTGTGCATAACCGGCAGCGAGGTTCTGGCCGCTGATATCTGCTTCGCTCGTTGCGGGTTTGGAATCCGCAGTGCCGTTGACAAGACCCGCCAGAGCCTCAAAACGGCCCCCCTTTACCTGATAGTATTGAGAAGGTGATACAATAGAGGGACTGGACAAAAGAAAGTTTTCGAAGGCAGCACCCTGTTCCTGGGCCAGGGCTGGCATTGCAACGGCGGAAGCAGACAGGAGCACGCATTTGGCAGAAAGTTTCATCATCAGATCCTTTTTCAAAAAAGAAAAGAAAAAGGTAATGGCCTCGGCATGAAAAAGCAATCGTGAGGTGCATGCATCTGTGAAAATACCTATCCTTGATCTGGGAGTTTTGGCCAAATACCTTCTGCCTGCCACGATCCTGGCGGGGATAGTGATCTATTTATTCATTCGATCCATCGTGGTTTTCTTCTGGCAAGCGACTCACAGCACGAAAGTCCAGAAAAAAGTTGGGGAGCTGCGCAAGAAGCAGGCCAAGCCTTCCCAGGTTGTGGTACGGAAAACCGACCTCTTCGCACAACTGACCAGTGAGCAAAGAAAAGTTTATGCCCGGGCCAAGGAACTGGCCGAGCTGCAGCAGTTTGTGGAGGCCGCCAAACTTTTTGAGTCGATCAATTTTCAACGTAAAGCCATCGATCTTTTAGAGGTCAGTGGCAACATTGAGGAAGCCTGCGGGATCCTGCTGCGCATGGGTGTTCCCTACCGCGCCGCTGTTCTGTATGAACGCAACGGCTATTTTCAAAAAGCCGGCGAATATTTTCTTAGGGATGGCAAGCTGGATCAGGCGGGGCGTTGTTTTGAAAGGCTAGGCGACAAGGATTTTAACTATTACCGTCGAGCTGCTGAATGCTATTTGAAAGCTGGATTGATTGATAATACCCTTGTGGCCTTGAGCCGCCTGGATGCCAATCGTGATGTCCTGAGCATCGCCCTCGAGCACGAGCGATTTAACTTTTTGCAGCGCTATCTGGATCTGCCGTTTCATGCCCAAACCCTGCTGAGTGAATTGACGGTGGTGCAGGTGGAAGGGTTGGTGAAGTCCTTGCCTATGACGCCTCAGGCGGCTTTAAGCGCTGCGCATTGGACCATGTATCGACCTGACGAACCTTTGATCGTGGCTGTCCTGCAGAAGCTTGCCGGCAATAAGGAGCTGGCCCAGTTGTTCTGGAGCCGGCTCGATGATAGTTTCTGTGAATTTATTTGTGGGCTTTTACCGACATTGGCGAAAAAGCCCCCGGTCGAAGTTCTTCTGCTGCATATTGAAGCGTTATTGGCTATCGGGCGTTTGCCCTTTGCCGAACGACTCCGCGAGGTGGCGGGTGAGAGCGCAGCACCCAAGCCGCCCACGCTCGCCATCGGTTTGTGACTTAAGCCAGGACATCCTTCAGAAAACGACCTGTGTGGGAAGCTTTGACCTGGGCCACCTGCTCGGGCGTCCCCTGAGCCACGAGCCCACCTCCGGCCTTGCCGCCCTCAGGCCCGATATCTATCACCCAATCGGCACATTTGATGACATCCAGGTTGTGTTCGATCACGACGACACTGTTGCCCGCTGCGACGAGGCGCTGGATCACATCGAGCAGATGCGCGATATCCTGGAAGTGCAAACCTGTAGTGGGTTCATCCAGAACATAGAGCGTTCGACCCGTATCACGCTTGGCCAATTCCCGGGCCAGCTTGATCCGCTGGGCTTCACCGCCGGACAGCGTGGTTGCGGATTGACCTAAGGAAATATACGAGAGACCCACTTCCATCAACGTATCCAGCACCTGCATGATCTTGGGATGCTTACTGAACACGTCACGGGCTTCGCGGATCGAGAGTTTTAAGATATCGGCAATGGAATGACCCTTATAAAGGATCTCGCAGGTCGTGGTATTGAAACGGGAACCCTTGCAGGCTTCACAGGGCACGAACACATCGGCGAGAAAATGCATCTCGACTTTGATGAAGCCATCACCCTGACAAGGCTCGCAGCGACCGCCTTTCACGTTAAAAGAAAAGCGACCCTTGGTGTAACCGCGCATCTGGGATTCCGGTAGCATGGCGTAGAAATCACGGATCAGATCAAAGACCTTGGTGTAGGTCGCCGGGTTACTGCGCGGTGTGCGGCCGATCGGCTTTTGGTCGATGTTGATGACCTTGTCGATGTGTTCCAGGCCGCGAATTTTCTTATGGCGACCGATTTCCACATCGGCGTCATGAAGCTTTTTCGCCAGAGCTGGATAAAGAATATGATTGATCAGCGTGGATTTTCCCGCGCCTGACACGCCGGTCACGGCGGTCAGCACCCCGAGTGGAATGCTGACATCAATATTCTGCAGATTGTTTTCCTGGGCTCCCTCGATCACAATACTCCGCTTTTCATCGCGTGGACGGCGCTGCTGCGGGGCTTCGATCTTGCGTTTGCCACTGAGGTATTGGCCCGTCAGTGACTTCGGTTCATTCAGGACCGTCTTGAGTGGCCCGCTGGCAACGATGTGACCACCTTCGGTACCGGCACCGGGACCAAAGTCGACAATCCAATCCGCAGCCTCGATCGTCTCCTGATCATGTTCCACCACAATCAAGGAGTTGCCCAGGTCGCGCAGATGCTTCAGCGTACCCAGAAGTTTCTGGTTGTCGCGTTGATGCAAACCGATGGACGGCTCATCCAGAATATAGAGGACGCCCGTCAGCTCCGAACCAATCTGCGATGCGAGGCGAATCCGCTGCGCTTCACCCCCCGAGAGGGTCGGTCCTTTCCGATCGAGACTGAGGTAATTGAGTCCGACGTTGACCAGAAAGCTAAGACGCGCCTGGATTTCCTTAAGCAGTTCCTTGGCAATGAGTCTTTGATTTTCGGTGAGCTGCAGCTGCAACATAAAGGCCCGGCAATCTTCAATCGACATCTGGCACAGCTCGATAATGGATTTGCCGTGAACCAGGACGGACAAAACTTCCGGTTTGAGCCTTTGTCCGTCACAACTTTCGCAGGCCTGCGAGGACATGAATTTGTTATACCACTCCTTCATGCCTTCCGACTGCGTGCTGAGATAACGCCGCATCATACTCTTCAAAAGGCCTTCATATTCCGTCTCCCAAGTGCCTTCGCTGCGGGCCCCTTGCCATTTGACGGACAGTGATTTCCCAGGTTCGCCATGCAGGATAAGATTCTGATGCTTTTTGCTGAGCTTGGACCAGGGCTTGTCGAAATCGATGCCCCATTGCTTGCGCATGGCTTTGAAGCGTCCCTGACTCCAGCCGCCTTCCTTGCTGTCGCCATTTTTGAAATAGGAAGCCCAGGGCACGATGGCCCCTTCGCTTATGGACAGGGACGGATCGGGAATGACTTTGTCGGCATCCATGGCGACGACGGTACCCAGACCATTGCAGGTGGTGCACATGCCAGCTGGAGCATTGAAGGAAAAGAGCGGCGGATCGAGTTCGGGGTAAGCGATCCCGCAGCAGCTGCGTTCCTCGCTCATGCGCAGATCCGAGCCATTCTCGGCATGGACAATGATTTTACCCTGACCGCGTTTCAAGGCCTGTTCCACCGAATCCGTCAGCCTTTGCCGAAACGTGGCTCCTGGTTTGACGATGAGTCGATCAACAACGGCCTCAATGCTATGCTTTTTATGTTTTGCCAGATCCTGCACATCGGTGATGCTGACCACCGAACCATTGACGCGCACGCGTTCATAGCCCTGGGATTGCAGGACTTCAAGGACCTCCCTATGGGTGCCCTTGCGATGCTCAATGAGAGGCGCCAGGATTAGAATTTTCGTGCCTTCCGGCATCTCCTGGATCTGCTGCACCATGCTGGCCGCATCACCCCGACCCACTTTCTTGCCACATTTGTAGCAATGCTGGACGCCCACGCGGGCATAAAGAACACGCAGATAATCATACACTTCGGTGATGGTGCCAACCGTCGAGCGAGGGTTTTTACTGGCCGATTTCTGTTCGATGGAAATCGTCGGGGCGAGGCCGCGAATGGATTCATATTTCGGCTTGTCCATCTGCCCGAGAAACTGCCTTGCATAGGATGACAGTGACTCGACATAGCGTCTTTGCCCTTCGGCAAAGATGGTGTCAAAGGCGAGACTGGATTTGCCGGAACCGGAGACGCCTGTAAACACAACCAGTTTCTTTTTAGGAATACTCATCGAAACATTTTTAAGATTGTGCTCTTCCGCGCCACGGACAACAAGTTCATCACTTTCGAGTGCAGCTGATGCGACATACTGAGGCTGGGCAGAGGTCATGTGAGGTATCCTTATGCGAAATACCGGTCAACCATACTTTTGTACAAACGAAAAATCCAGCAGGTTTTCGTTGGACTTTATTGGGCGGGGGCGCTAATTGATGGCAGCTATGGCTCACTTGGTCCGCCTGCCTTTGGGAGATCCTTTGACATGTATTATCTGATGCGGTTGCTTTCCCGAACGCTCGGCCTTCTGTCGCCAACCGCCCTTGAACGACTGGCCGCGACGCTGACCTTTTTTGTGTTCGATCTCTTGCGTTTCAGGCGTAAGCTGATGCTGCAAAATTTGGATCGCGCCTTCCGCACAACCAAAAGCGATCGGGAAAAACTGCAGATTGCCCGCGCCGCCGTCTATAACTTTGTTCAAACTCTGCTGGAAACTCTGCGTTCCTCGACCTCGCCCCTGGCTCAGAATATTGAACTCAGAGGTGCTGAACATATGCGAGCGGCTCTCGCCAAAGGCCGCGGTGTGTATGTGCTTTGCTTTCATATGGGCAACTGGGAAGCTATGGCAGCCAAAGTTTCCAAGGAATTTGCGCCGGTGTATGCGGTGATGAAGACCATTGGCTCCCCCGGCATGAATCGATTCGTGGAAGAACTGCGGACATACAACGGCCTGCATTGGATCAAACGAGACAAAAAGGGTGATGGCTTTCGCGGCATTCGCGAGGTGCTGGCCCAGGGTAATATCGTCGGCTTTATCATCGATCAGGCGCGACCCGGCGAACCTCGTCTGCCGTTCTTCGGTCATCCGGCGAAGACGAATACCAGCTTTGCCGCGATCTGGCGGCGCATGCAAGCCCCTATCGTGCCGGTGCATATTCATCGCGTGGGATTTGGCCAGCATGTGGTGACCTGCGAGCCGGAATTAACGATGGACCATAATAAAGGTCAGGTTTCCGAAGATGCCCTGCGCAACTCACAGCAGTTCAATGATGTTGTGGAACGCATCGTTCGGCAGTATCCGGAACATTACTTCTGGTTTCATAACCGCTGGAAATAATCGTGAGCCAAGCGGAGGCCAATAGTGCCTTCGCATTACTTGTAATGATTAACCTTAAGACCTTGATTGTAAAAGCATAACAGCCTGTAATTAAGCCAAAAGCCAAGGGAACCGATGAGGTACATAAGCAACACCCATGGAGTCGCCTATGCAAACCTGGCCCCGAAGGCTTTTGATCAGCGTCGTTATGTTGAGCGGGCTTCTCGCTTGCCAGCAGCCATTGCCGGATCAAACCGAGGAAGAAGAAACCACAGCCGACATCCAGGTGGAATCCAGCGTGCCTTCGCCCTTCATGATGGCCGTGAAACTGGCCAATGTTCCCAAGGAGCAGTTGGACCAGAAATTCGCAGCGCTCGGTGTCAAAGCCCGGACTGGTGTTGACATCTACCGCATTTACTACCGAACAACCGATATGAAAAACAATCCTGTGAAAGGCACTGGCCTTGTCATCGTGCCGATGATACGGCTGCCGGTTTTCCCATGGATCAGCCTTCAGCATGTGACGATTACAGGCGAGGCTCAAGCGCCCAGTAATAAACCGGAAGAGGGAATTTTTGAGGCTTCCCAGGGCTTTATTACAGTTGTTGCCGATCAGATCGGCTTTGGTGGAACTACCGGGACCACCCATCCTTATCTCTTTAAGAATGCTTATCCCAAAGCCTTGGTCGAAATGCTGCGTGCCTCCAAGACGTTCATTGCGGCCAACGGCCTGACGGTTGGTCCCCTCTTCCTGCGCGGTTATTCCGAAGGCGCTTATGCAACGATGGCTTTGCAGAAAGCCATCGAAACGCAGCACGCCACCGAATTTCAGCTGGTCGCGTCAGCACCGGGTGCTGGCCCCTATGAGCTGGAGCAAACGGCTATGGGAAGCATGGCTCTGCCTCAGGTCAATCCCGTGAACCTTTCGCTCCTGGCTCTCTCGTATGCTCAGTATTTGGCGCCGGAAATTGATTTGAGTAAAGTATTTGCCATCAGTCTGGATGAAGTCAAAAAGACTTTGGATGGCAGCAAATCGTACGAAGATGCCCTGAAGACTTTGCCATCAGCCCCATCGGCGCTCTTTAAAGCCGAATTCATAGCTGACTTTACTCAGGCGCAGCCCACCACGCTTGAGGCGCAGACGCTGCGACGTTTGCTGAAAGAGAACAGCCACTTCAAGGATGGCTGGACTCCGAAAACACTGACCCGTTTCTATCACTGTCGCGATGATGAAGCGGTGCCGGTGCAACTCACGGATTATGCCATGGGAGCGATCAGCGCTTTGGCCCCGAATGCTCCGATTTCCAAGGTGATCATGGACAGCCCGGATGCCTCGAAGCCCTTTCGCCATCAAACGTGTCCGCTCTATTATTCAGCGATCAGCTGGTTCGGCGAAATCCTGGCAACCCAGGCGCAACCTCAATAATCAGTACGATCTTTGTAAGAGTTTCATAGCTAAAAGGCGCAGGGCAGCGCCTCTTTCTCCCCATGACAGCAGGTTCTGCAAAGCTTCCTCGGTGAGACGTTCCGCCCTTGCATGGGCTTCATCATGCGGCATTAAACTCAAATACGTGAGCTTACCGGAATCGGCATCCTTGCCCTGGGATTTACCGGTCGTTCCACTGTTATCCAAAAGATCATCGATGATTTGAAAGGCGAGGCCCAACTGCGATCCAAAGGTTCGCAGCCGCTCGACGACATCCGGTGCCGCCTGCCCCACCAGACCCCCAAGAGCGCAGGCCGCTGCGATCAAAGCGCCGGTCTTATTCAGATGAATGGCATCGAGATCCTCGGCGGTAAATCCCGACCGTCCCGTCCAGTGCATATCCAAATCCTGGCCATAGACCATCCCGCGACCACCGGCCGCGAGGCTTAAGGTTTTCACCAGCTCGACCAGCGTTGCGCTCGGAACATCCGGTGTTTCAAGGAGAAGGCCCATCGCATCGGTGAGCAGGGCGTCACCGACGAGAAGTGCGGTGGCTTCATCGAAAACCTTATGCGTCGTGGCCCGGCCTCGACGCAGATCATCATCGTCCATGCACGGCAGGTCATCGTGCACGAGACTATAGGTATGAACGAATTCCAAGGCCATGGCAGCGGGCAGGGCTTTTTCCCAGGACGAGCCGACCGCTTCGGCTGCGGCCATCGCCAGGAGGGGACGAATGCGTTTGCCCTGGCCTGCCAATGCATAGCGACAGGCTGCATGCAAACGAGTGGGAGCACTGTAAAGATTATTTTGAGTCTTGAGCCATTCCGCTTCGAAGCGTTCCAGCCACGGGGATAACTCGATAACACTTACCATAACCACCCTCCTGATACGGGCATTAGACCAAAAGCGACCCGGCCTGTCCAGTGCGCCGGCTTCGGTCGACAGGCACAGCTGGGGAGGGGGGCCTGTACAACTCTCCAAGGCAAGCCTAACACGCTGATACTATTATTTAATTAAAATTTACCAGCTAATCCTGTGAGATACCCTGGAAATTTTCAAGTTTTTATCGGGAATACCGACTCTAAACTATCGAATTGTCGAGGTGAATGGCATGCATAGAGTCATAAAGCTGCTTTGCCTGGTCGCATGGGTCCTTGCAGGACTGGCGCGAGCCGAGGAGCGCTTATTGATTCTGGACCCGGATCAAGGCCGGTACACAGTGGGCCCGGTGGCGGATGTGTTTGAAGATAAAAGCCGCAAAATGACCTTTGAAAAAGCCCAACGAGCCTGGGAAAAGGGACGTTTCAAGCCCGAGGTTCAGGAACTCCCGAACTACGGTTTCACCGGTAGGGCCTACTGGTTTCATTTTCGGGTCATCGGTAAGGACATCACGCGCGAGCCTTGGTTTTTAGGTCTTGAATATCCCTTGATTGATCGCATCGATCTCTATTACCAAGATGAAATGGGCGAGTGGCAGCACAAGGAATCGGGGGATCGTCGCGCCTTTGAGAGCCGTGATCTGAAGAACCGCTTTTTCTATTTTGATATTCCGGTCCAGTCCACCCAGCCCACGGAAATTTATCTGCGTCTGCAAACCAATGGTGCTTCCGAGTTCCTGCTTTATTTCAAAACGCTGCATGAAATCATGAAAGAAGACCACGAAAGCCAGTATGTTCAGGGCATGTATGTGGGACTTCTGGCCGTTATGATCGCCTACTATCTGCTTATGACGTTTGGTGCCCGAAGTCTGGAAAATCTCTTTCTGACATCGTTTCTGCTGGCCCTCCTCTTCTTTAAAATGGCCATGAATGGCCTTGCCATCGAATATCTTTGGTCGAATGTGATCTGGTGGGCCAATGCATCCGTTGCCTTTTCGGTGCCCTTTGTCTTTCTTACGGCCCTGCTGAATGCCTATAGCTTTTTGCCCATCAAAAATTATCGCCGGCTGCAGATCGTTTATCTCTTCTTTATCAGCCTGCTTGGTTTCGAGTGCCTGGCCAGCTTTGTCCTGCCCTATATCGCGGTCAAAGCCTATGTCATGTCTGGACTCATGGCGACGATCCTAATCTTTTTCAGCAGTATCTTTATGCTGGTTAAAGGCTATAAGCCTGCGCGCTTCTTTATGCTGGCCTGGGTCTCTCTGATGATGGGAGCGCTTCTGTTCGGTACCCAGAAATTGGGTCTGATTCCGGTGAGTTTTTGGTCCATGCATGGTGTTGAAATCGCCACCGCCGCCCTGGTTGTCCTCCTGTCCGTCGGTGCCGCTGACAAGGTCAATGAGATCAACAAAAAGATTCGAAGGGCCCAGAAGGTGGCTCTCCAGGCCCAGGTGGAAGCCCGCCGCGTGACCGAGCAGATGAACTCCCAGCTCGAGGCCCAGGTGAAGGCCCGGACTATCGAACTTTGGCAGCAGACCAAAGACATGAGCGTTATGCTCAACAATATCCAGCAGGGCATCTGTACGGTGGATGGGGATGGTATCATCCACAAGGAATATTCGAGTTATTTGGAAAGCATCCTGAATCACAAAAATCTGGAGGGTCAATCACTCTTCAGTTTGATCTTTGCCCGATCGGATCAATCCACTGAAAAAGTCCAAATGCTGCATTCCGTCCTGGAATCCTGCATGGCCGAGGATGTGATTAATTTTGAAATCAACTCGCATCTTTTGCCAAGGCATATTCAGCTTATTCAAGGTTCCGAACGCCGTGACCTGGAGATGGAATGGGCGCCGATCGAAGATGCGGATAACAAGGTGCAAAAAGTTCTGACGGCCATTCGTGATGTGACGGAAATCAAGAAAGCGGAGGCCATGGCAGCAGCCCGGCAGCGGGAACTGGAAATCATGGGCCGCATTCTGGATCTGCCGGCTTCCAAATTCAAACGTTTCGTCCAGTCGACGCATCACCTTTTGCAGGACTGTTATGCGATTCTGGAAAGGCCCGATCTGAAGGACTCGTGGGCCATGATCCTGCGCAACGCTCACACCATTAAGGGTAATGCGCGGACCTACGGCTTTGAAGAAATATCCAAAGTGGTGCATCAGGTTGAGAACGGGCTCTTTAGTTTTGATCGCAATAACCTCGGTCCGACGGAGCGGCAGTTCTCTTTGCAGGGCCTTAAAGCCGTCGAGACCCTGCTTGATGACTATCGCATCATTCATGACGAAAAATTGAAACGCGGGGCTTTCGCCGATTTTGAAACGGCCATGGTCCGCCTCTCGAGTCTGGTGGTGCAGCATAGGGAGCAGATGAGTGCTTACCTGCACAGGGAATTCATGGATATCCTCGGTCACCTGGATCAGCTGAACGTGAATAGTTTTCACAAAGCCCTGCAGCCTATTATCAGCTCCCTGAAGCCGCTGGCCGAACAGCTGAGCAAACGCACGCCGGAAGTGGTGATTCAGGGGACGGATTTCTATGTAGAACCGAATCAGATCGAAATGCTCGAGGATATTTTCGTGCATGCCTTCCGCAATAGTCTGGATCATGGGTTTGCACCGGACGAGCAGGGGCAAATAACTCTGGCTATCGTGCACCAGGACCAGCACACGGACATCATCTATGGTGACAGCGGCAAGGGCCTTAATTTGCCCGTCCTGCTGCGCAAAGCGCTGGATAAAAACCTGCTGACCGACCAGGCGAGTGACGAAGAAGTAGCTCATACCATCTTTGTGCCAGGCATCTCCAGCGCCCAGGTCGTGACCGAAATCTCGGGGCGTGGAGTCGGCATGGAAGCCGTTCGGGCTTTTGCGAAAATGCTTGGCGGTGATGTGGAGATTATTCTGGAAGGTCCGGGCCAGCTGCAGGGCTATCGTCAATTCCGCCTGAGGATTCGCCTGCCGCTGCAGAAGCGCATCGTGCAGCGCTCCCTACAGCGGGTCTCCTGATTAGCTTCAGGCGGTCTTTTTACGAAGATTGCGCGGACCGGACTGCAGGAATGTCGGCGAATAGTTATCCGTGTTGAAGAAATGCAAGGCCGTATGCGACGAATCCAGCTTGCTTTCCTTGACACTCTGTTCGACATCAATGAGTCCAATAAATTCTGTATGCTTCAAAGGGTCGACATTGATGATCAGGCTGTCGACATGCTTGTAGCAAAAGAAGAGGCCTAAACCGGCGCCACCGCTTTCCTCACTGAATTCGGGTATGCCCTTGATGGAGAAGCAGCGGGTTAAGCATTTCAGCACCAGATCGCGCGTGATGGAACCAAAAGGATCCGTCACTGAAATGGCAATACGCCGACCATCGCTGCCAAACTCCAGGCGGGCCGCCTGCGTCACGGGTAGCACCACTGATTCGGTGCGACTCTTATGATTGTGCAGGCGATTACCCCGATTGTCCGTGGGGGCATCATAGACCGCATTCATCAGCAGTTCTTCTGTGACCACTTCCATGTGTTTGATAATCGAACTTCGCAGGCCCATGGTACGGCCGTACTCTTTGATGAAGTTCACATACTCGCGTCGTGTGGAGGCATCGCGGATGTGAAAGGTCCAGGTGTGCGCGCCCCAGGCCAGATATTTTTTCAAACCAAAAATATCATTGTGCATAATCTTGGCAATGGTCCCCAGTAGGTCGCTGTTATTCAGCGCGTTCTTGGAACCCTTGGCGATAAAATTGGTAAAGTGGCGAAGATCGGACAAGTAGGGGAAGATCTCGGTCAGAGGCGACTGGGACATCACGATCGTTGGAATTGTCGCCAGTTCGATACCACGGCTGATCAGATGCTGATGCCCTTCCATATCCAAAGCGTAGGTATTGACCTGATGCTCCAGGACGGCTTCTTCCAGCTTCTTGAACGACTCGGGGGCGATCACTTCGCAGCCTGTGGCTGTGAGAATGCGCAGGGCATCACGACGGTTCTTGCGTTGCGGATCAAAGAAGAGAATTTTATTTCTATGCATGGATACCGGTACCTCGATCCCAATTGGCCTGCAGATTTTCTGGAGGCCTGGCCGACAAAAAAATGGCCTCTTTAGGCTCGGAATGTCGGGGGCGGAACCTGAGAAGGCCCGGCCCTGGAATGGATAAGAGCTTGAAATTCTCACCAAAATTATATACCCAGAAGAACGCGAACCAGCTGCGGAGAAGGCACCATGATGCAGGAACCAGCCACGACTAAAATTCTCGATTCTTCCGTTTTGGAAGGTTTACGCGTTTATGCCAAGTCAGGTGCATTTCTTCAGCAAGTCATTGATATTTTTGAACAACATGGACGCTTGTCACTCGACGAGCTGTTTGCAGCCTCGGAAACAGATGACGGCGAAACCGTGCGCCGCGTGGCCCACCGGCTGAAAGGCAGCTGCCTGAATGTGGGTGCGACACTCATGGCCCAAAAGCTGAGACATCTTGAGCAGTTATGTGTTGCGAATGCTTCGCGGGATGATACCCATGGCGTGATCGCGGGCCTGCCAGATGTGTTCGCTGACACCTGTAATGCCTTGAAATTAATTCCTTGATTCCAATGCCCCCCAAGTCCTGGTCCCGATCTGCCGAAGATTAAAAGGGGAATTTCCCATCATGATTTTATGATCTTTGGCAGGGATGATGGCGTTTCGACGAAACATCTTACAACGGCTTCGCCACGCAGTGGCCCGGAACCTCTTCCGGCCCAAGCTTGGCGACATTTACGCCAAAGCCAGTCAGAGCTATCGCCGCCGTTACCACCGCCATGATGTGTCGTTTTACGAACTGGCGTTTGTCACGCTGGGCGATAAGACATTCCGCATTCTCAATATCAGTTACGGTGGCCTGCGCGTGCGCGGCGACAACCTGGAAGCGCTGGCCCCTTTACTCAAGAGCGGTCAGGTTGTGCAGGCTTCCATGGCGATCATGGGCTCTTCCTATAAAATGCCCGTGAGGGTGGTGGCTCTGGATAAGGGCATGGCCGGCCTCAGCTTTGAGCGTGTGCACAGTCTTGATGAACAATTTCTCACGCGTTTTCTGTATTTCATGGATGCCGGAATTATGCTCAAGGCGCTGCCCAAGGGCAGTGTCGGTGATATTTATCAGAATCCTGCGTGGCACTCGTATGGTGGATTAAAAGGTGCCATTGAAGTGCATCTGCATATCGATGGCCAGAGCGAAGTCGTGGAAGCTCACGTTTTCTATCTGAATGGTTTGCGCCAGGATTTTGCAGTCTTCACCTCGCGCGGGATCACGGTCTCGTGTATGCCCAAACGCGAACTGAAGTCGCGGGATAAGCGGGAGATTCTGGTTCATGTGCTTTGCATTATGCTGGGCCTGAGGCAGGTCGGACGCACCGACCGACTGGATCCGCTGATACAAGGCGGTCTCACGAAACTTTTCCGCCCCAGCAATAAAACTGGTTAAGTTCCTAAGGCGCGATGTTCACCAAGATGAACGGGTCGCGGCGACAGCCTTCAAACCGGTTAAGTGCCTGAGGCGCGATGTTCACCAAGATGAACGGGTCGCGGCGACAGCCTTCAAATCGGTAAAGTGTCTGAACGGGTCGAGGCGACAGCCTTCAAACCGGTTCAATATCCCAGGCCCGATACTCACCAAACCGAACCGGCAGACGCAGACAGCTGTCGTAGTCTTCACCTGTCAGAATATGATGCAACGCGCGAATCACGCCGGCGTGGGTGACGAGCAGCAGGTTTTCACCGGCCGACCAAAGATCAGGATCCTGCAGCAGAGCTTGCACGCGCGCAATGATTTGCAGAAATGATTCCCCGGCTGGAGGGGAGCGACGCACGACATCTTCGGTCCAGTATTCACTGATCACTCGCGGGATGTCATCCCACAACTGCCCTTCCCAATGGCCAAAGGAAAGCTCCATCAGCCTTGGGTCTTTTTGCACAGCGCCTACCTGAAGATCGGTCGCCAGACGATAGCAGCGCTGCAGGGGGCTGCTGATGACACGAGCATACGACCGTCCGGGCAGGATCTCCTGCACGCTGCGCAGATCATCTCCATACGTGTCAGCCAAAGGCACATCAATTTGCCCATAACAAAGGCCAGGGCTGACAGCCACAGGGGTATGACGGAGAGCCACCAGACGTCGTTTGCGTTCAATCATCGAGACCTCGTTGTCCGTTTTCCAGTTCACCGCGTGTGGTCGGCGCCAATGCAAACCAGCGGCGTCGATAGAAGTAAAGCCACAGAGAACCCGCCGACAATGCCATCAAACTCAAGGCAAAGGGATAGCCGTAGAACCAATCCAGTTCCGGCATGTTCCACTTGGATTCGCGATTGAAATTCATGCCGTACAGCCCGGTGATAAAGGTCATGGGAATAAATGTCGCCGTGATGATCGTCAGAAACTTCATGACTTCGTTGGAATGATGGGTTTGCAGCGAAAGGTGCAAACTGATCAGAGTTTTCGAACTGTCTTTCTGATTTTCCAAAAAGTCGAGGATCTGGATCGTGTGATCATAACAGTCGCGCATATAGACGATCACGTCCTCGGTGATCGGCGATTCCGGATCACGGATCAGCTGGCTCAGCAGTTCCTTATGGCTCCATAGTATACGATGGAAGTAGTTCAGTCGGGAACCTATATTGTAGATTTCCAGGATCGCGGCAGGCTTCAGCGCATGGACCACTTCCTCTTCGGCCAGCTCCAGTTTGTGCGCGAAAAACTCCGCAATGGGAAAATAAAGATCAATCACGGCATCGATAATCGCATAGCACAGATAATCACAGCCCTTGTGCCGAATCTGACCGACTTTTTTCTGAATCCGGTTGCGGATGGATTCCATATAGTCGACCGGAGAGTTTTGAAAACTCACCACAAAATTCTGCCCAATAATGATGCTGACGTGCTCACTTTCGTTGCGCGCGTCCAGGCGCGGAATATGCACCGTAATAAAACTATAGGTGTCGAAATATTCCACCTTGGGCCGCTGATACTGGTTGATGATGTCCTCGACCGTCAGCCGGTGAATGCCTAGTTCCTGGCAGAGCTTCTGTATAAGCGGTACATTGCCGAGGCCAATGATGCTGATCCATGACACCTGGTGCTGTTTCACCAGCTCCGAAAGCCCTGGGACTTCGGTCAGGGTCCGGGCATCGAGTTTTTCGTGATCATAGGCCATGAGCACGAGTCGGGTCGGGGTGGGATCGATGGGTTCGATCACGGTCCCGGGGCTGCTGCCGGGTGGAGGACGGTGGAAAATGTTGTAACGAATGCGACGTTTGGCCAGTAATTTGTTGGGCACCGTGCTTGTCTCCTTGTCATGCTTATGCGTTTAACCCTGAGCCGAGGCGTAGCGCCGTAAACCCCTTTGCCAGAGCCAACGATTCAGCAGAAAAAATCCTGCGACCACAGCCAGCATATGCAGCACCGAACCCCAGCCCACATCATCAAACAGGGCCTGGGCCGGTATCGAGGCAAAGACTGAAAAAGGAACGATACTGAGGAGGATGCCTTTGATTACACCATGAAAGATGTGGTGCGGTCTTGTGGCAAAATTCACCGCTTCAAAATAAATGGAAAGAGGACCCTCGGTGCTTTCCGTCCAGAAGATACTCATCAAAAGAGCAAAGATAAGCAAAAAATACAGGAAACTGGCGGCCACGATCATCATTCCATAGACCACATAGGCTTGCCAGGACAAAGGTTGGGAATAGTTCTGCAAGGCCCATATTAAAATGGATACGGCAACGCTGACATTGATGAGGGAACCAAAATTAATATGACGAAATCCGACGAAAAACCAGGATGAAATAGGTTTGGTCAGGTAGTGATCCAGGGCTCCCAGCCGATACATCTGCTGGAAAGCGTGATACATGTCCGCGAAGAAAGTCATCTGGAGGGCATCCACCACCAGAAAGCCACTGATAAAGACCATCGCTTGAGCCCGGTTCCATCCACCGATGAGCTCGGTGTGACTGTACAGAATTTCATAGAAACCCAAAAACACGCTGTAGTAAAATACATCCATAACCACGCGAAACAGAAGTTCGGCACGGAACTGCATGGCGCGTGATGCTGCAAAGCGTAAAAAATTGAGATAGATGCGAACGTAGCGCCAGATCATGGACGTTCCTCTCAGGCTCCGATTCCCGAATAATTCCGCACGCCGCGAGCAAAGCTGAAGCGGGCGATGACGTTAAAGACAACCAGCCACACGCAGGCAACTCCGCAGACCTGAAAAAACGTAAGCCACGACATTTTACCAAGCAAGGCTTCTGCAGGCCAGGCGGCGAGTATAGGAAACGGTGTATAGAAAAGGACCTCGCGTGCCCAGGCTGGGTAAAGGTCCAAAGGAATCAGCTGGCCGCCCAGCAGCATGATGAGAAAACTGAAGAGAATCAGAAGCGACCACACCTGTTCAAACCAAAAGGCCATGGTTTGCAAGGTGGCATTCATGATAAAGCGGATCGTGATCCCGAGCAGGACCAGGACCAGGAACTGAATCAGACTGGATGCTCCGGGCAATGGCATGTCCTGTAGGGCAAAGAGCACCCAAAACAGCAAGAGAGCCAGCGAGCTTTGCACCAAACTCACGAGCGATCCACCCAGGTGCATAGCATAACGAAAGCCAAAATAGGAAACGGGGTAAACCAGATATTTGTTCAGAGAGCCGGAATAGATATCGTCGCCTATCCCTCCGAACTGGTCGGTATTCACCTGGACTTTACGAAGGAGGGACGTAATCAAGGAATAAAGCACCAAGATGCGCAGCGTATATCCAGGGAAAGCCTGGCCGCCCCGTGATTCCAGGACCGCGCTCCAAAGGTACCAGTTGATGGACGCCACCACAAAAACTTCCAGGCCCAAGCCGATCCAAAATCCCCAGGGATAGGCGAGGCGCATACGGATCTGTCCGGACATCACCTGATAGAACCACCTCATGCCAGCTCCCGTGCCGTCTGCAGAGCATCGATGATGCTGGCGAGATCATCCTCTTCGATCGCGAGGTCGACCAGGGGCGCTGCGCTGAGAATTTTAAAGATTGTTTCACTGACATCATCCTTCGGCACAGACAGGATCAACGTGCTGGCATCCTCGCCATCATCCTTGGCCACGGGACAGACGCTCAGGATCGCGGCTTTCATCGCATCATCTTTCACACCCAAACGGATCTTGCGGGTCTGGGCATAGCGGCTGGTAATGTCTGCGAGTTTACCGGAAAACACCAGCTCGCCATCACGCAGAATCAGGAGGCGTTCACAGAGTGCGGTGACATCTTCCATATAATGGCTGGTCAGAATCATCGCCGGCTGAAAATTGCGACGGTAGTCTTGAAGAAAGTTTCGAATCGCGCGTTGTGATCCGATATCCAGGCCGATGGTGGGTTCGTCCAGGAAAATCACCTTGGGCTGATGCAGAAGCGCCGCGACCAATTCAAATTTCATGCGCTCGCCAAGACTGAGGCGGCGAATCTGAGTTTTCAAAAGCTTCCGCAGATCGAGGGTATCGAGAAAGTAATCCAGACGCTTGTGATAGTCCTTGAGGTCAATGCGATAAATTTCCTGAAGCAGGAGCAGGCTATCGGCCGCCGGTAGGTCGGGCCATAGTTGGGATTTCTGACCCAGAATCAAGGCGATCTGATGTTTGAACTGCGCTTTTCTTTGCCAGGGGACAAAGCCCTGGACGTCAGCCGTACCGGAACTCGGGTGCATGATGCCGGCGAGCATCTTGATCAGCGTGGTCTTGCCAGCGCCATTGGCACCAAGGAGACCCACAATTTCACCAGGAGCCACTTCAAAGGAAATGGGCCTCAGGGCGTGCCGGTCTATCCAGCGTCGGTTAAAAAGACCTTTGATGGAACCCAAAAGGCCCGGATCCTTTTCATGAATGCGATAGGTTTTCGAAAGGTTGGAAACCCGAATCACGTTGTGCCTTTCTTCCGTTCGAGTGCCGTTCATCATAACACCAATTTTCATGCTTTGACTGCTGTTGCTGTGAGCGGCATGGTGACACGGTTCGCGTCGCGTCGATGACTTTTGTTGAACACCCGTTCCATGCTTGCAGTCTTCGCTGGAAACTGTTAATTCCAAAACATCTTTCAATTCATTTGTGGGCAAGGGTTTTATGGCTCTTCGTCGCATCACTGTAAGTCTTTTATTCCTGGCGGCGTTCGCTGGCGCGGCTCTGCTGCTTTGGCAAACCCAAGCCCCATCGCAGCATGGCGGGGAAACTCTTCGTCCTCAAGCCTTTCCCGTCTCGTCTTTCGATTTCTCCTATGCATCCCAGAGTTATCTTAATCCCGCGTTACCGAATGGGAAGGCTCAGGCTTCGGGATTCACGATAGCCTGCGAATCCAAGGGTTTGGTGCATCTTTCCGCGCAGTCTCAGGGTGACCTGACTCTGATTTTTGAATTTACAGATGTGCTCTGTGGTGAAGCCAACGTGATGGCCGAACGTGGCCTCGCTCGCACCGTTCAGTACAGTCGCGAATTTCTGGCCTCCCCTGCGGCGTCGGGCGCCCTTGACTCAGAATGCCCTGCAGACCATGCTGGCCGACACCCAGGCCAATGCATCGGCCGC
>NZ_DASQYZ010000229.1:0-5407 GCF_035638955.1 Oligoflexus sp.
GCTATTGATGCCAGGCTTGGTGAACAAATCGCTGTTGCTATCGCCAACTTCAATTCCTGTGAATATTGTCTGGCTGCTCACACAGCCCTTGGCCGTAAAGCAGGTGCCAGTGCAAGTGAAATGGAGGCAGCGCAGAGGGGAAGCTCAGAAGATCCGAAAACCGCAGCCATACTCGCTTTTGCCCTTAACATTGTCAAAAATCGTGGACAGGGTGTGGAAGTGGATATCAGCAACCTGCGCCGGCTTCAAGTCAGCGATGAGATCATAGCTGAGGTGCTGGCGCACGTTGCCCTGAACGTCTTCACCAACTATGTGAATTTGGTGTTCGACGTGCCCCTCGATTTTCCCCGCATTAACCTGCGGAAGTGATTGCCTGGATATAAAGAGGCCGGAGTTGACATCCGCTTCCAAACTTTTTAACCACTCTTCCGGAGAAAACATGAAAATCATTCTGATTACAGCAGCTCTGTTTCTGACAACCCTGGCAGAAGGCCATGCCATCAAGGCTCCTAAAGGCAACCAGAAAAAAGCAACGTTTGACATCGTTCAGGCCGAGATCAAACGCCAGAAAGGATTTCTTGAATTCACCATGGAGGTCTCAGGTCGAGCCGGGCAGACACGTCCGACGCCCGGAGGCAAGCTCGCGGGAGCTGAGGTTTTCTCCTATGTCTGGCCCACCAGCCTTGACTCCTCCGTCGTAGGTTTTGATGAGAAACAAGGGATAGTGGCCCTTGCCGTAACTTCGCATCCTGATTTCGACGATACCCCCCTATTTGATGAGAACGGAGACGGACGTTTTGATAACGACGGCAACGTCTGGCACTCCCACTGGGTGGTTTTGGTCCCCGATGATACCTGCGGCAAAGGCCAGTTGAAGGTCAAGGACATACCTGAAGGCGCCAAGCCCCGGCTCCCTCGCACTTGGCCGGGTTTGCCACTTTTCATTGACAGTCCGGGCTTCCAGCCGCTACTGGCAAAAAATACGGTTACGGTTCGAGTTGCCGTTGATGGTCTCGAGGGACTCAAGGATATAAGTTTTGATGGGGTTACGGCTGGCCTGCGTGTGAACAACAGCGTTCATGCTCCACTTCTCTGCGTCGTTGACGTTAAGGATGTTGCATCGGGAAATCTCAGTCTTCCTGGAAAGGTCGAGTAACTTTCCATCGGCTTGATATTTCAATCCATTATAACCGGCCCCTCCAGGGGCCTGGCAAGGTCAGAGACAGAGCGCCCTGACCGGAAAGGGACCTCCATGTCGCTTGCACTTGGCAAAGCCCCCGAGCTTGTCGTCAGTCAATGGTTCAACTCCAAAAAAAATCTAAAATTGGATGACCTGAAAGGTAAAATAACAATCGTCCATGCTTTCCAAATGCTGTGTCCGGGATGCGTAAGCCATGGCTTGCCTCAGGCCACTCGCATGCATGAAAAACTTTCCGTTGACGATTTCAATGTAATAGGTTTGCATACAGTTTTCGAGCATCATGCTGTCATGGGGCCCGAAGCCTTGTCGGCTTTCATTCATGAATATCGACTGACGTTCCCAATTGGGGTGGACGCCGCTGATACGAAGAGTCATGTTCCTCAGACCATGCATGCGTGGGGATTGCAAGGAACGCCAAGCGTTATCGTTTTGGACCGGCACAGCAACATCAGAGCCAAATACTTTGGCCGGGCGGATGATTTCTCACTTGGCCTGCTGCTGGGAAATTTGCTGGCGGAGGCATCAACTGAAATCGCACCTAAGACAGGCCCTATTCAGGGTGGAGCTCAATGCGATGCAGACGGATGCGCAATCAACCATAGCCCAATGAGGACGAGTTGAGCCAGGGGCATTGGCTTGAGAAGGTTTGGATCATTTTTTGGGGCAATGAGTATGAGTCTTCTTCTGGATATTGAAAGACTGTCAGCCTTATACCGTAACCTTTTGCGTAAGATGGCAGCTCGCGAAAGCCTGCAAATGGTTCATATTGAGATTCTGCAATACCTCTCCGTGTGCAACAGGTATTCCGACACGGCTCAGGCGCTGGTCGAATACTTGGGACAAACCAAGGGAAGTATCTCGCAAAGTCTAGGCATCCTGGAAAAAAGGAATCTTATTCTTCGACGCCAGGACGCAAATGATTTTCGAATTTATCATGTGAGCATGTCTGATAAAGGCCTGGAAGTCGTCCGAAGGATACAGGAAAGTATCACCATGGGAGAAGACTCCTCCGTTGAAGTGAAGCAGGCATTGGCGACGGTTTTATACACCCTTCAGAGAAGCAATCATTTGAAATCCTTTGGCATCTGCAAAACGTGCCGCTTTCATAAGCCGCTTGGCAGCGGTAAGTTTCAGTGCGCTCTTACGAAGCAGATTCTCGATGAGGAAGAAGGTGGCAGAATCTGTCGGGAGCATGAGATTCCAAAAGCCTTATGAGGTCGTGCATACTCACGATTGATAAAGTTGACCCATTGATTTTGGCATTTAACATGTGGGATGAAAATTGAGACAATTCAAAGGGAGTTCCTATGCATCAACAACTCGGAATTTTCAGCCTCAGCGGCAATGACCGTCTTCCAGGTCCAGCTTATGACAAGGAACATCCCGATGGTCTGTACCAGCCAGTCAGCTGCGATTTTACGGATGAGCTGGAGAGCGCCGTTGTACTTAAAACCAGACTGAGCCTCACGTTTTATGGACCCCACGGTCTCACGACTATGGATGGCGTCATCATCAGCGATCTCAAGTCTGAAGCGAACGGGGAGTGGCTCATCCTCCCGGATCAGCAACGGGTACGCTTGGATTTCATCCACGAGATCAGAATCCATAGGTCGTTATGAATTCGAAATAAGCTCCCGACGAGGCTTCTCTGAACGTTGCTGTCACCAGCGACAAAATCAGTTTGTGGACTTTATCCTGTCTTCATTGCGGCCCTTCCTGGATGTTCGCCACCAACTTCGACATCTTGCAAGGCCCGCATTGTCCCGCCAATCGGCCTACCAGACCCTACAAGTTGAGATTGAACATAATAAAATGCATAGTGGCAATATAACCTGCTAAAGCAGTATGAGAAACAGACTCAAATAACCATCTGAAATAATTCAGATATAACTCCCCCGAGCAGTAATATTCGATAGTTAACACAATTGACTCTTCGTGAGCAGACAACTACTGTCTTGACACCAGCCGCTCAGGCTTGTTGATAACTTTCAAAGAGGAAAAAGCGGAATGAAGAGAAGTGTACAGTTTTTGTCTTCGCTAATTTTCATCTCATGGAGCTCTTTTCTTCATGCATCGGAACACTCCTGTAAGACGATAAAGCAGCTGCGCAAGGAAAATCTAACCTCTGCTCTTGATGCTAGCGGATTTAGGTTTGAACTTGATCCAGAAAAAGGGAATCAATTCGAAAAACTTCAGGTGGACTTTTCTAAAGTCAAGATTGTAGGGCTCGGCGAAGCTACACATGGCACGTCAGAGTTCTCAATCGTAAGGCACCAAATTTTCCGTTACCTCGTGGAGAGACATGGATTTCGGGTTTTTATTTTGGAAGACGAGTGGCTTGGTGGTCTTCATTTTAACGAAGCCCTCGCAAAAGGGGAAAGCATTGAAAATGCTCTCTCAAAACTGAACAAGAAAGGAACGTTCCTTACCAAGGAAACACTCGAACTTTTTAAATGGATCGAAGCCTTCAATAAGAACCATAAGATAGATCCTATTGTAGTGTACGGAGCCGATGCTCAAGCCGGCAATATCTTGCTTGAAAGCTTTCATTACTTGCGGCAAAAACTACCTGAGCAATCGACTGAGATTGCAAAGATGGAGGGGCTGACCAAGTCTCTCTTTGCACAGTTAGCTGATCCAGCACTTTTGGAAACAGTGAGCATCGACACTGTCAAGGCCTCACTAAAAGCTGCAAGAAAATTTGAAACTGACATTACTAACTCGATTTCCCGGCAAAATAAGCAAGAGGCACGCCTACTGGGGCTTGCCCGATTCCCTTCACAGATCCTGCAGAAAATTTCAGCTGAGCTTGTGGAAGGATTGGCTGCTGCCCAAGGACCTGCTGTGCTTGATGCAATTTTCGCTGACCAGGAACTGGTCTCGCTCTTCGACCCCAGCTGTCTCAAAGGCAGCTTTAGCTGCCGAGACTTCTCGATGGCAAAAAATATCAAGCTGGCGATTGATATCGAAGGTAAAGGCGCCGTATTCTGGGCACATAATGGCCATGTAGGACGCTTCCTATCTCATCCCGATATCATTTGGGCAAACCCGAAGACTGAAGATACTAAGATTGTGGACAACACTGGTGCTTTCCTTAATGAATTCTATGGACAAGGTTATTTTGCGGTGATCACGGACTTCCATAAGGGGAGTTTTCTCGCACGCGACGCCTCCGATGGGCATCTGCGAGCTTGGGAGGTTGAATCCGCAATCGACGGTGTTCCATCTTCCATCCCGAACCTAATCCATGGACTAGGCCATGAAAACTTCGCGATTAACCTTAGAAAGAAAGCAAAGTATCCAGCTGATAAATTATTCAAGGTGCCTCAGGCAATACGTATAGTCGGAGCGACATTTTCCGAGACATCAAACACTCTCGAGGAAAGCTATATGACAGCTATTCTGCCGAAATATGCAGATACGTACATATATTTTGAAAACTCCACCCCACACTCGCCATTGTAAGGTAACCAGGCACGACGCTTCTAGAAGGGCGTCAGTGCCTTGGCAATAACAGCCCAGCAGCGAATCCACCATAGGTACTGGGCCGTCTAAAAGCGGCCTACTAGCCGTACTTGGCTTCGCCAGGATTTGGCAACCACTCTTCAAGTGAATCTCCCTTGAGAAACTTTCTGCGTAGTGACATTGACGCGACTCCGATGTTTTCTTTCACCCAGTCCTGCATCTGCTTCTAGCTGATCCTTTGCTGGTTTTCGCGTATTTCGGATTCGGTTACGTGACCGCATAGTGCAGGGATACAAAGAACCAGATGGTTAAGCTCTGCCTTGGGATTCCTTGCCAGAAAATTCGTAAACGCTCGGTTATTCCGTAAGCGCTCCGGCATGCACCAATTGAAAGCTTTTGGAAAACGGTGAGAATGTCCCTAGCATATCCTTAAGGAATGTCCTCAGGGTTGAGGAGTGACTTAAGGACTCTTTAAGGACACTCCCTTAACTATGAGCAAAACCCAGATCATTACCGGTGTTGAACGTCGTCGGAAATTCACAGACAAAGAAAAAGCTGCCCTGGTGTTGGAAACCATGGAAAGCAGTCTGGCTGCCGTAGGTCGAAAGCACGGCATAGCGCCCAGTGCTCTTTACCGTTGGAAGCAAAAGTTTCCTCCCAAGTCCTTTGCCATGGTCGAAGTTAAGGATAATCCGCCTAAGTCAAGCAAACCCCCGAAGCCGCCACGAGAGATCGATCGCG
>NZ_DASQYZ010000230.1:0-1527 GCF_035638955.1 Oligoflexus sp.
CAGGTAATGATTCTGAAGTTGCTGAACCCACAAGCTTTTTGTCTTTGGATGTCTGGGACATGGATGAAGCCTCATTTCCGCCACTTTCATTATACTAATTTATCGGCAGAAACTGTCTCATACTTGGCTGAGATATAGGGGCCCGAGTGGAGCAGCAACCAGACGTCGTTGCCTTTGGAGACGCAGACTTCGATGAAGTGATTGCCGCCACCCAGGCTTCCCATCTGGGGCGCGACCTTATCGAGGGAACCCAAATGGCGATCATTCCCAACAAACGTGCGGGCCCGATCGAGCACCTGCTGTTTTCCGGTCAGGCACGCCTGGGCTTCATCCGCGTGCAGGATTTTCAAACCCGCCTGGGCTTTATGAACAGACTGTCCCACGGGGACTGCTTTCTCGATGGCTCGACGCAGCTTCACCAGTTTGCCGTCAAGATGTTCAGGACGAAGACCAGGAATTTTATAAGCCGACATGCCACAGCCGAGGTCAACACCCACGGTTGCGGGTGTGATCGCACCTTTGGTCGCTAGTACCGATCCGATCGTGGAGCCCTTCCCTGCGTGCACGTCCGGCATCACAGCGACATGTTTGAAAACAAAGGGTAGCGTACCAAGTGTGCGTAGCTGATCCAAAGCGTTCTCGTCGATATCGTGGGTCCATACCTTGGCAACCGCAGCCAGGGGACGACCGGAAGAATCAGTATTGATGATTTGCTGGATAGGCATGACGGATCTCCTTCAATAGTCCTGCTACCCTTTTGCCAGATTAATGCCAGCGGACTTTCTTAAAAATACTCTGAAATCATTGATTACTACATTATTCTGGTGCGCAGAATTTAGAACTTATTTCACTTATTGAGATCAGGCGATATCGAAGCGGGAACGACATTAAAAAACCGTAGCCTATGCTTCGCAAGACCTACACTCAGCCCTGCAGGCTCCTCAGGTGGACGCGAGTCAATCTATTTCTGCACCAACTGGAAAGCAGAACCTGGAGATTCCGGAATAAGGCATGGCAGTTTATTTAAACTGACGATGATGACTACCGCAAAAAATTCGGTTGATAATCAGCCAGCAGCTTACGCAATGCAGCAAATTCCACTGGCTTAACCAAATGGTGGTTGAGAAGGACCGGCGCTCTCCGCCTCCAGCGAAGACAGCGTGGTAGCCATTCCGAAGTCTATCGGATTGTCGGCAAGTACTCCAACCATAGCCCGTCCCGAGCCGGCGAGGAACCAGACGGATTTGGCTGGTGGTGAAACAGGGCTGCCGTGATCCGAGCCAAGCGAGGTGAGCGGCCTATTCCACTTCGGCCTGATTTTCAACGTATTGCTTGAGCACTGAAAGTGGAGCGCCACCAACGGTCAGAAGGCAATACGTCCTGCTTCAAAAGATCGGTTTCCCATAATACTTTTGAATATGTTCGGAAAACTCCTTGCGGATAAGGCGGGAGCTTACCGTTTTCAGATTATTAATGAGTTTGGACGGCTGCGCCTTTGGATTGAGTGCCATCAAAATATGGACATGA
>NZ_DASQYZ010000231.1:0-19894 GCF_035638955.1 Oligoflexus sp.
TCCGTAAGGTGACCTTCCTTTATAGCTTCGGGATGGCGATTCATTTGGTCTGGAACTGCTATCACGCGTTGAAGGCCAACAAGCGGCTCTTTGTTCTGTTCTTCGGTGAAACGATTTTCTTCTTCTCCAGTTTGCATGACATCCTCTTGGCTTTGGGCTTTATCAAATCGACCAGTCTGATCTTTATGGGAACTTTGGTCGCGACATCCTGCATTCTGTACTGGACCGCCATTATCTTTGCCGAGACATTCATGCAGAACCGTCAGCTTCTGCAACACGTTGAGCAGGTCAACCATAACCTGGAACGGACCGTTGCGATTCGGACCCATGACCTCCATGAGAAAAAGCAGAACCTCAGTTTGATTCTGCAAAGCCTGCCCGAGGGTATCCTGACCTTTGACGCAGCCTTTCGCATCCTGCCTGAATATTCCATGGCCCTGGAGCGTATTCTGGAATCGGCGCATATCGAAGGGCGCGATGTTTTCCAGCTCCTGTTCGCTCACTCATCGGTGGCCATGGACGTGCAAGCGCAAATGCGCAGTGCCCTCGAATTCAGCTTTGGCGACAGCGATCTGAATTTCGAAGCCAACAAGGAGCTCCTGGTCAAGGAATTTCAGACCTCGATCCGTGGCGAGATCAAGGTTTTGTCCCTCGGCTGGAGCGCGGTGGTGGCCGAGAATAATCAGGTCAGCAAGGTTCTGCTGACCGTGAGCGATGTCACGCAGGTGAAGCGTTTGGAACGTGAATCGCAGATGGCCAAACTGCGGACGAAAATTATCGAAGCCGTCATGAACGGGTCCATGCCGCGAATTCACGACTTTGTGATGAGCGCTTTGAGTGGACTACAGCCCTTTGTGGACGCCTTGAAAGTAAGCCAGCTCACAAACGACCAGCTGGCAGGTCTTTACCGCGAAGTGCATACGGTTAAAGGTAACGCTCGGACCTTTGATCTTTTGGATCTGGCCGAGAATGCCCACAATGTGGAATCCGCGTTTGCCGAACTGAAACGACGATCGGATGCCTTGGAAAGCGAGCAGATCACCTTTATCCTGCAGGATCTCCTTGACGCTTTGCAGCAAATTGAAACTATCAAAACCGATGTGCTGGCGAAATTGAATAGGCCTGATTCGGGCGACATGCAGGACGTTCATCCCAAACTATGGAAGATGTTCAAGAATCGTTGGCAGCATATCACGGCTGACCATGTCGCCCAGGAATTGACGGATCTGCAACAGGATATTCAAATGATGGACTACCGTCAGGCCCGGCCCTATTTCGCGGGCCTGGTATCGTCCTTTGATGACATCGCAAGCAGCTTGAATAAGCCAGCGCCCAGCATTCATCTGGATATTCCCAACGATCTGTTCATGGATCCGACTCTCGCAAAATCCTTGAATGATATTCTGGTCCATATGATCCGCAATAGTCTGGACCATGGTATCGAAACACCGGAATCGCGACGGGAGCGGAACAAACCGGAGCGGGGACAGGTCAGCATTACACTCAGGCCCCAGGGTCGTGGCTTTATCCTGGACTATGCCGATGACGGTCGAGGCCTGAATTTGGAAAAGATTCGCATTCGCGCCTTGCAACTCGGTTTGGCCGAAGCCCAGGCCACCCAACCGGAGCAACTGGTGCAAAGCATTTTCGCCCACGGCTTCAGTACCGCGGAACGCGTGACGGATGTCTCGGGTCGTGGCGTCGGGATGGAAGTCGTAGCCAAGGAACTGCGCAGCTGGAAGGCCCGTCTGCGTTGGAATCAGATCGATCTGGTGACACCCGAATCCCAGCTGTTGCCTGTTGACGTCAGTATACTTTTTCCCACAGGATCCGTTCTGGCCAGCCCTTCCATGCAGGAAGTCCGCATCGCACTCTAATCGCGACACTCTGAGCTTGGTCTTGACTTTTGATTGCGAAATAGCGATTTTTTAGCTTCCTATCGCTGCTTCCAACAAAAGGAATTTATCATGAAAACAAACAAGCTGATGATCAGCAGCCTTTGGGCGAGCTTTGTGATATGGGGTTGCGGATCTTCAGCGAAGAGTCAGGAGCTGCCGAACAAAGCTCCTGAGCCAGCGCCTGAACTTGCGCAGCCCGTGACCACAGCGGAACGCGACGATGCTCCTTTCCATGGGGATCTTTGGATCGACCCGGAATCTCTGGCTGCGCATGATGCGAAGGCTTTACGCGAGTCACAGCCGGATGATGCGCGGCGCCTTCAGCATATTGCCAATCAGCCGATGGCACAGTGGTTGGGAGAATGGAGTGGTGATGTGGAAAGTCGCGTGAAGCGCATCACCTCGCAGGCGGGGACGAAAGTTGTCACTCTGGTGCTTTATCATATTCCCTATCGTGATTGCGGATCGTATTCAGGTGGAGGCAGCCAACCGACTGAGTATAAGAAGTGGGTGGAAGCCATTGCCCGCGGTCTTGGTACGCATAAGGCTCTGCTCATCGTCGAACCTGATGCTCTGGCACAAATGGATTGTCTGCCGAGCACGGCCCAAGCGGAGCGGTATAGGTTGATCAAGGATGCCGTGGCAATTTTGAAAAAAGCGTCCGGAGCGAGGATTTATCTCGATGGCGGCCATCCAGCCTGGAAACCCGTCGATGTGATGGCGGAACGGCTCTTGCAAGCAGGAGTGATGGCGGCCGATGGTTTTGCCTTAAATGTTTCCAATTTCCAGACTCTGGAGGACAATATTGGATACGGGCAGACCCTGCGGGCGCGATTGACTGGGAAAAATTTTGTGATTGATACCAGTCGCAATGGTCAGGGACCGCATCCCCAGGGTGAATGGTGCAATCCGCGGTCGCGGGCTCTGGGTCGGGCTCCCAGTTTGCAAACAGGCACGGGGGGCGTGGATGCCTTTCTTTGGGTGAAACGTCCCGGTGAATCAGATGGCTCATGCAACGGTGGGCCGGGAGCAGGACAATGGTGGCGCGACATAGCATTGGAAATGGCGAAAGGGGCTGGCCTCTGAATAAACCTCACGTGAATCAAAACGCCCGAGAGGGCCAACAGGCTCTCATTCGACGTCTCGCCTGGCTCCTGGATAGTTCGATTCGTATTCCAGGAACTCAGTACAAGGTCGGACTCGATGCTGTCATCGGGCTCATCCCCTGGGCTGGCGATGTTATCGGTTCCGCGTTGTCCCTGGGCATTGTCGGACTGGCCTTCAACCTGGGTGCTCCGCGCTCGACTCTGGTGCGCATGGGTTTTAATATCCTGGTGGAAATGGTGGTCGGTGCGATTCCTGTGGTGGGCGACATTTTTGATGCCTTCTGGAAAGCTAACGAACGCAACGTACGCCTGCTCGAGCGCAGCATGAGTCAGCCACGCGCCCGGCGTAAGGATTTTTGGTTTGTCAGTCTGATAGGATTGGTGCTGATTACAGTTTTGGGTTTTACGGTCTATGGAACGTTCCAGCTGACACAGTGGATCATCCAAAGTATCAGCCAGTCCAATTCATGGTGATCGATCCCATTCAATCCGCAAACAAGCGATCAAATTCCGCATAAGCCATCGCTGCTTCCACCTGGGCCCAGAAGCGATGGTAGTGGAACACAGGGGCCGGTCCGCCGGCTTTGAATTGTTCCACTTTCGCAAAATCCGGATCCTCCCGATAACGCGAACGCAGACTCAGGAAGGTGGAGTCCTTGTTGATCAGGCTGCCATCCGGCATCTTCCCTTGATAGGAACCAGGAATGTAAACCGAATCAAAGAACCGCAGATAATCCTTCCGGACTTCCGGAACAGCCAAACCTTTGTCATCGCGATGCAGATTCCAGATACGCTCCATCAATTCCTTGGCTAAATCACGCGCTGCGGTATCCATTTTCCCTTCATAACGGGCGCGTCCGACCGCATGGAACATCAGAGTTTTAGCCAGCGCGGCCGCAATTCCGAGATCCTGATTGTATTCCGTCACAGTCACATGCAGGTTCACTTGAGGCTGACCCGTCCAGGCGAGAGTGGTTGGAATTTCATATTCACCGTTCGGCAGGAGACGCGTGACGCTTGTCACCCACGGTACCCATCGATCGAGCAGAGCCTTGGCCCGCTTATCACCGGTTGCCGCGTAAAGTTCCGCAACCCTTTGCATCGACCAGGCCTGCCAGCCAAACCAGGTGCCCGATCCGGGATCGGCATAAACGGGATTACTCTCGTAAGCCATCCCGTGAAAGGTGGATGTGCCGGTGGGATAGTCACCGTAGGCACCGCCCCAGCTGCTGGTGGCTCCCCCGGCAATAGCCCCTTCGCTCGACTGCAGCCACTGATAAAATTCCAGCTGACGGTCCAGGCTTTTCGCCCAATCGCCGCGACCGCTCGCTGACTTCGGCGTGAATTCTTCATCCTGACTCAGAATGTAAGCGGCGAGAGGATTTTGATAGCCGAAATGAGCCGAACTGCTGCCGATCCGCCAGGCCCAGCGTGCCGTAGTATCCGCACCGTGCGAGCCGCCCCACGCATAATACCAACCGAGCAGATAGTGAGCGCTCTCGTAATTTTTTCCGCCGGGACAGCTGAGCTGACGACAGCCGATGGCTTTAAAATATTTATCGAGCATCGCATAGCGCAAGTAGTCACCCATTTTTGAGGCCTTGGCTGTCAGGTCTCCCACGGTTTCACCCTGGCCTTGCTCCTTGGCAATATTGCGGGCAAACCATGTGGCTTGAACCAGTCGGGCATCCGCATCAGGAGCGTTGGTATAACGCCACTGACGTTTGTAACCGGCTCCATCCTGGACAAAGAGACTTAAATAACCCTGGGTCGGTGCACCAAAGCGCAAATCCTCAATGGAAGGATGCGGGATCGTTTCCCATACCGATTCCTGTGGTCCGCGTTGGAAGGTGTTGATAAAAACCGGTTCATCGGCGTTGCCAAAGCCATACCAGTTGCTTGTGTCCAGAAGCCAGTGCATGCCGTAGATCGGCCCATCCCCATAGGCATTTTTCAGATCACTGGCCAGCGGATCCTGACCCACGTTCACCGATGCATTCAGCGGGGAAGGGTAGGCGTTAGGGGTTGGGTTTTCGCGGGCAAACGTCGCGGGTGACTGCGGATCGTAGGCACTTACCGTGGGTTGATAGGTGGGCACTGCATAGTTATCAATGCGATCATAAACATAACGCAGGGGTGCAAAGTCACCGGTGTAATGCGCATACATCGCTTCAAGCCAGGCCCAATAGCTGAATGTCTCACTCGTTGTGACGTGACCGTAATCGGGAGCCTCTACGAGCAAAGTCTCAACCGCATGATAAGGCAGATTGTACGAGCTGAAGTAACCATTTTGGGGATCGTGGAGTTTCCACCAAAGGGTTAAAAATTTATCCTGCCACGGATTGCCACTTGGTACGCTAATTTCCCTCCCCTGAGCGGTGATGATGCGGAATCCATCACCGGTTGCAAAAACTTTCGGCATCGATGCATGGGCTGCTGGCCATTGCCCAGCGTCGGATTGCACAGCCACACCGCCTGTGCCGGTCGCTCCCCGATTCGTGGAGCCGGTTGCCGCTAATGCGGATTGCGACAGCATCAAAGATAGAGTCAGGGCTGCCAGTCCTTGGCCGCGTCGTCCCGGCTGCAAACGCTTATGACACTTCATAAACACCTCCATGTGAAAATAATCCCCACCCAGGAAGCTGGGACACATTCATGCGTTCCAGCCTCCTAGGCGTGAAGCCCGATATTCGAGAGATACCCCCTGGTACTTTGTAATCAAGTATTACAAAGTACCACCGCGGTCCATTCAAAGAAATTGATCGAGCAGAAGCGACGTGTTGCATCCGATCGTTTGCTGATAGAAGATGCGTGGGTAGTTTTTGCGTTTAGATGTTTGTAAACTGCCGTGGAAAGGCTTGAAATCCACTGCAGGAGCGGCTTCCAGGCTCACTCAAGTCAACTCTCGCGAAGGCCTTTCGGGGTTTGACCCTAAAAAATCCTAAAGTCATGGGCGATTAATTGAGTGAACATGTGTCACAATAGAAGGGTTTTCTGCATTCCCTCTATAACCATTTGGCTATGCTTAGGAAACGCAGAGACTGTGCTGATGATGAAAAGCCGGAATAATGAGGGGTTTCGTTGACAACTCCAGGAATCTATGGTTGTTTTCCGACCTCATTGGGCTTCAACTGTGCGAAAGGAATGGCGGCGCATGTGGGTTGATCCAGACTCCTACCATTATTTGCCGATTGTGATTTTGATGGCGGTTGGCGCTATCATTGGTATCGTTTTGATTGCCGCGAACTATTTTTTGGGAACGCGTGTCCGCGAAAATCTCAAGCAGCACTACGACGTGTACGAATGTGGCGTGCCGCCGGTCGGCAACGCTCGGCAGCAATTCTCGGTTCGTTACTATCTCGTTGGCATAGTATTTCTGCTCTTCGATGTTGAAGTCGTCTTCATGTATCCATGGGCGATCGTATATAAAAAGTTCCTGACCCAGGGACCCTTTATCCTGCTGCAGATGATCACGTTTTTTGTGATTCTCCTGGTAGGCTATTTTTATTTGCTGGGCCGTAAGGGCCTGGATTGGGACTAAGGAGGCTTGTTATGGCTAAGGATGGAAGCGCCAGCTTTATACCAACCACGCTGGATTTTGCCGTCAAATGGGCCCAAAAAAATTCTCTGTGGCCGATGCCCTTCGGGACGTCGTGCTGCGGTATTGAAATGATGTCGACCCTGTCTGGAACCTATGATCTGTCGCGCTTCGGTGCGGAAGTCGTGCGGTTTACGCCCAGGCAGGCTGATCTTTTGCTCGTGGCCGGAACCATCACCAACAAGATGGGCCCCGTCATCCGTCAGATCTATGATCAAATGCTCGAACCCAAATGGGTGATCGCGATGGGCGCCTGCTCGTCGTCGGGCGGAATTTTTGATACATACTCGGTTCTGCAGGGGATCGATGAAATCATGCCAGTTGATATCTATGTCCCCGGCTGCCCGCCGATTCCGGAAGGTCTGATCTATGCCATCCTCCGTCTGCAGGATGTCGTGGAAAAAGGCGCCCCGCGTCCGCGCATGCATCGGCTGACCCGCGAAGAAGCCAAGGATGCCATGACCTATCGTAAAGTGATTTCCGATCAGCTGTTTTCTGACGCGCCGCTGGAAACGAAAGAGGTAGGTGAACCGAAATGAGTGACCCCGCTCCCGCGACTCGTGAACGCCAGGAAAAAATGCACGCTCATCTTGAAACCGCCTACAAGGAGTTTCGGCTTGAGCGTGATCGCATTCAGGAGACTGTGTTGTGGCTGCTCAAGCCCGAGCAGTTGCCCAAGCTCTGCATGGATCTGCGCGACGACAAGGACCTGCTCTTTGATCGTCTCTCTGATATAACCGCTTATGATAACGTCGATCAAAAGGACGGTCAGAAGCGTTTTGTTGGTGTTTATCAGCTTTACTCGATGAAACACCATATCCGTTTGCGTCTGAAAGTTTTGGTGGGTGAGGAGGAACCTCTGCCCACTGTCACTCCTATTTGGAAAGCAGCCAACTGGCTGGAACGCGAGGTCTATGACCTCTTTGGCATTCGGTACGAGGGCCATCCGGATCTGCGTCGCATCATGATGGACGAAAGATTCCAGGGCTACCCCTTGCGCAAGGAATACGAGCTGAAAGACCGTCAGCCGTTTAACGACTCGCTGCCGGCGCGCCTCGCGCCTCACGGTCCCACCGAACGCCTGAAGGACAGCGAACCATGACCCAACCCAATCTGAAAAATAAGTCAGCCGCCGAGCTGAGGGAAATGTTAGTTCAAGAACGCCAAAGCCTCACGGATTTTTACAATCCGAACGTGATGGTGAACATCGGTCCGTCGCACCCTGCGATGCACGGAACGCTGCGCGCCATGTGCCGGGTCAACGGTGAAGTGATCGAAGACGCCACCTGCGAGATCGGTTATCTGCACCGCGGTATCGAAAAACTGGCGGAACATCGCACGTACCACCAGTGGATCGTTTACACCGACCGACTGAACTACTGTTCGGCTTTGGCCAATAACGTCGCTTACGTGATGGCGGTCGAGGACATCCTTGGCATTACCGTCACCGAGCGCTGCCAGTGGATTCGCGTGATCTGTATGGAGCTCGCGCGCATTATCGACCACATCATCTGTGTGGCGATCAACGCTCTGGATATGGGCGCGATGACCTGTTTTTGGTATATGTACCACTGGCGGGAAGAAGCCTACACCATGATCGAAGGCATGTGCGGGATGCGTCTGACGACATCCTACACGCGGATCGGCGGGATGATGTATGACCTGCCGGACAATTTTGCCAGCGAGATGCAAAAGTTTCTGGTCGGTCTGCCCAAGACCTTGGATGATGTCGAAAAGCTCTTGACCACCAACCGCATCTGGGTCGACCGGACCAAGGATGTGGGCACGATGAGTGCGGAAGATGCCATCAACTTCGGTATGACGGGCCCCTGTCTGCGCGCCTCGGGTGTGGACTTTGACCTGCGCCGTGATCGGCCCTATTACACTTATCCGGAAATTGATTTCGATGTGGTGGTGGGACAGAACGGTGATGTTTACGACCGTTACCTCGTCCGCATGGAAGAGATGCGGCAGAGCGTGCGTATTCTGCAGCAGTGCATGCAGAAGTTGCCCAAGGGCCCGCTGTGGGTCGAGGACCGTCGCGTCCGCATCCCCGAGAAAAAAGATGTTTATGAAAAGATGGAAGTTCTGATCCATCACTTCAAAATATTTATGGAAGGCATCGATGTGCCGCCCGGTGAGAGCTACAACTGTATCGAATCACCCAACGGCGAACTCGGCTTCTATATCGTGAGCCGCGGTGGTCCCAAGGCCTGGCGGATCAAGATCAAGTCACCATCGTTGCTGCACTTCCAAACCTTTGAACACACAATCAGAGGGGCCAAGATCCCGGACGCGATTTCGGTACTCGGCAGTTTGAACATTATTGCCGGCGAACTCGACCGTTGAGACTGGCTGTGTAGGAGCTTTCCCGTATGATTATCGACCAACATATAAGCCAACGTATCGACGAACTGCGACCGCAGTTTCCGACTCAGCAGGCTCTGCTCTTGCCTCTTCTGCATGAAATCCAGGAGAAGGAAGGGTGGATCTCCAAGGACGCGATCAAGGAAGCCGCGAGCTTTCTGAAGTTGCCTTTGGCCCGGGTCGAGGAAGTGGTTTCGTTCTATACGATGTACAATAGAAAACCCGTGGGCAAGCAGCACGTTCAGATCTGCACCAATATCGCCTGCTTTCTGCGCGGTGCGGATCACCTCCTCGAATGCCTGGAAAAAAGACTCGGCATTCATGAAGGCCAGACCACTGCCGACGGTCGTTATACGTTGACCGCCGTGGAGTGCCTCGCCGCCTGTGGCACGGCTCCCGTGATGCAGGTGAACAAGGATTATCATGAAAATCTGAACGAAACATCGCTGCTTCAGTTGATGGATCGGTTGGATAAGGAGCTGCTCGATGGCTGAAGTCCTTCTTACCAAACATAATGGCATCAAGGATAACCATACGCTGTCCTTTTACAAGGCCGCGGGTGGATACCAGGCGCTGGAACAGGCGCTCGGCATGACCCCGGATGCCATCATCGACGAGGTGAAGAAATCCAACCTCCGCGGTCGCGGCGGTGCCGGCTTTCCCACCGGGATGAAATGGTCCTTCATGCCCAAGAATCCTGTGGATGCCCAGGGCCATCCCAAACCCAAATATCTGGTTTGCAATGCTGATGAAGGCGAACCGGGTACCTTCAAGGATCGTCTGCTCTTGACCCAATACCCTCACATGCTGATCGAAGGCATGCTGATCGCCGCTCATGCGATCGGTTCCAATCAGGGTTATATCTATATTCGCGGTGAATTCTATCGCGAGGCGGAAATCGTCAAGGCGGCGATCAAGGAAGCCCGCGCGGCAGGACTTTTAGGTAAAAAAGTGATGGGTCGCAGCTGGGCTTTCGATATCGAAATCTATCGCGGCGCCGGAGCTTACATCTGCGGCGAAGAAACAGCGCTTCTGAGCAGTCTTGAAGGCCGCCGGGGCGAACCTCGTTTGAAGCCACCGTTTCCGGCTCAGGTCGGCGCCTTTGGGATGCCGTCCTGTGTGAACAACGTGGAAACCTTCTGTGCGGTGCCCACGATTATTAAAGACGGCGCGGCGAAATTCGCAGCGATCGGCACGGAGCGTTCCGGTGGAACGCGGCTGTTTTGTGTGTCCGGTCATGTGGAAAAACCCGGCGTCTATGAATTGCCTATTCATATGAACCTCAAGGATCTGATCCAACACTGCGGCGGTGTCCGCGGTGGTCGCAGCGTGAAAGCCGTGATTCCTGGTGGAGCTTCGGCGCCCATGCTGCGCGGAGATGAGATCGATGTCGCGATGGACTTCGACAGCCTGGCCAAGGCCGGGACGATGGCCGGATCCGGTGGCGTTATCGTCATCGATGATCAGACCTGTATTGTTGAGTCCGCCGCCCGCCTTTTGAAATTTTACGAACACGAATCCTGTGGTCAGTGCAGTCAATGCCGCGAGGGCAGCCACTGGCTGGCCCGGATGTTCAACCGTATCGAAGCGGGGCAGGGAACGACCGAGGATCTCGATAAAATCGCGCATATTTGCGGTAATATGGCGGGTCAAACCATCTGCGCTTTCGCGGATGCGGTGACCGGTCCTGCCCTGTCGACGATTCGAAAGTTTCGTGCGGAGTTTGAAGAGCATGTGCGTCTGGGGCGCTGCCCATCAAAGCCAGAGCACTACGTCCGTCCGCACGACCACCACGCCAGCGCCCGGCTTTGATTGGAGTCAGGAATGAGTACTACTGAAAGCCCTAAGCCCAAAGTGACGATAGATGGGCAGGTTATTGAGTTCCAGCCCGGTGATACCATCATGCGGGCTGCGGAACGCGCTCATATCGATCAGGGGATTCCCCGTTTTTGTTATCACCCCGGCCTGCCGGTCGCGGGAACCTGCCGCATGTGTACCGTGGAAGTGGAAAAGGCTCCCAAGCTGATGACCGCGTGCTCCACACCCGCTGCGGACGGTATGATCGTCCACACGCAATCGGAAAAGGTTCGCAAGAGCCGCGCCGGCGTGATGGAATTTTTGCTGACGAATCACCCGCTCGACTGTCCGGTCTGTGATCAGGCCGGAGAATGCTCGCTGCAGGATTATAACTACGAATATGGTCCTGGTACGAGCGAGTTCCGCGAGGAAAAACGCGTTTATGGGGACGCTCAGACGAAGCCGCTGTCGGATCGCCTGACCTTGAACATGAACCGTTGTATCCATTGCGAACGTTGCGTGCGGTATACGGAAGATGTGACCAAGACCAGCGAACTTCTGATGAACAGTCGGGGTTGGCGCAAGGAATTGACCACAGCCTTGGAAGAAGGTCTGTTCAATGAATATCAGGGCAATATAGCCGATATCTGCCCTGTGGGCGCGATTACCTTCAACGACTTCCGTTTTCAAAAGCGCGTCTGGTTTTTGAAGGAAAAAAATGCCATCTGCGACGGCTGCGCCAAAGGCTGCTCGATTTATGCCGATCAGGAAAAAAATGTGATTTACCGTTACCGCGCTCGGCATAACGAGGCGGTCAATGGCCACTGGATTTGTGATGAGGGACGGGTCTCGTTCCACACCTATCAGGATCCTGAACGCGTGGTGCAACCGATGTTGAAGGCTCAAGCGTCGCTGGTGGCCACCAATTGGGAAACCCTGGTGCCCTGGCTGATGCAAAGTCTGAGCAACGCCCGGCGTGTCCTTCTGCTGATCGGCACCGATGCGACCAGCGAAGAGGCGGCCACGCTTACGCAGATTCTGCCCAGTTTTACCAAGGGCGAAGTGGTCACGCGTTTCTATAACGGCACCAATGGTGTTCGCCAGTCTTCGGATGACAGTCCGCTGGACGAGCTTCTGCGCCGCAAGGATAAGACACCGAATACGAAGGGTATGGAGCTCCTGGGTCTGCATCCGCTTACTGAGCAGGATCAGGGCTTTGATGTGGCCATCTATTTCCGTTCGGGTCGCGCCGCGATTCCAGCTCAAAAGCTGGGCCAGGTGGAAATCGCCTGGGGTGTGTTCAGTGCCCGTGAAGGGGAACGTTTCGCAGCGGTCCTGCCGGGTCTGGGAACTGTGGAAAAATTCGGGACCTTTACCCAGTGTGATGGCGTCACGCAAAGCTTTGAAGCGATTATTCAGCCTCATGGTGCCAGTGCTTCGGTCAAAAAAATCCTGGATGGGATGCGGATGAAAGCCATCGTACCCATTCTGGCCGCGCGTGAGGTAGCCCGTGACTCTGTTTGATAGCATTGCTCTGACGCTGAAGCTGATCTTTGTGCTGGGTGTGACCCTGAATGCAGTGCCTGTCATGGTCTGGTTCGAACGCCGCGGTTCGGCCTGGATCCAGGGCCGCGTGGGTCCCAACCGCGTTGGACCTTTTGGTCTTTTACAGCCGGTTGCGGATGTGATCAAGTTTGTGTTCAAGGAAAACTTCGTCCCGGCTCAGGCCTCGAAGTTTTATTATCACCTGGCACCCGCCATCGCGGCGATCGCTCCGATTGCAGCCTTTGCGGCGATTCCCTTTGGCAGTTACCTGATGATCAACGGCCGGGAAGTCCCGCTCCAAATCGCTCAGTTGGATATGGGTGTGCTGTCGGTTCTGGCCTTTGCCGGATTGGAAGTGTATCCGATCATGCTGGCCGGTTGGGCCTCGAACAACAAGTATGCGATTTTCGGCGCCCTGCGCGGCAGCAGCCAGATGGTGAGCTATGAAATCGCTCTCGGACTTTCGCTGGTTTCGATGCTGCTCGTCTACGGTTCGCTCGATTTGAACGTCATCGTTCAGTATCAGGATGATAAATGGTTCGGCGTGATTCCACGCTGGGGCATGTTCATGAACCCGGTCGCCTTTATTATTTTTCTGATCGCCATTTTCGCGGAAACCAACCGTCTGCCGTTTGACTTGCCGGAAGGCGACGCCGAGCTGGTGGCGGGGTATCACGTGGAATATGGCGCTACCAAATTTGCCATGTTCTTCTTCGCTGAGTATGTGGCGATGATCATGGCCTCTTCCGTCCTCGTGACTCTTTTTGCAGGTGGCTATTCGCTGCTGCCTGGTCTGGGGCTCTTGTCCAACGGTGTCGCCAGCCTTGTTGGGTTTGGCGCCGACGGTACACAAAACTTGATCGCGATCCTTCAGGCACTGGGTTTCATCTTCAAGGTGGCCTGTGTGATGTTCTTCTTTGTCTGGGTCCGATGGACTTTGCCCCGCTTCCGATTCGATCAGCTGATGAATCTGGGATGGAAGATCCTCTTCCCCATCGCCCTGGCCAACCTGATGTTTGTTGCGATCGTCATCGCATTGGTAGGGGTTTAATATGGCAACCAAGATCGTTACGCGTAAAGAAGGGTTCTGGGATAAGTATTATCTCCCAGCCCTGGCGGTGGGTCTGAAAGTGACCATTAAGCAGTTCTATAGGACACTGTTTCTGGGGAAATCCACCACGATTCAGTATCCTGAAGTGAAGCGGAACTACTCGCAGCGCTTTCGCGGCATGCATTTTATTACGGTCGACCAGAATAAGGTTGAAAACTGTACGTCCTGTTATCTGTGCCAGACCGTTTGTCCGGCGGAATGTATAACCATTGTTGCCGAGGAACGGGATCCTGACGAAAATCCGTACGGTGTGCGCAAAGAAAAGAAGCCCAAAAGCTTTGATATCGATGCTTTGCGGTGCTGCTTTTGTGGTATGTGCGAGGAAGCGTGTCCTAAAGATGCGATCAAACTTTCGCGCAACTACGAATTGGCCACGACAACTCGTGATGAAGCCTTCTATGATCTCGACCATCTGAAAAGGGAGGTCAAAGGCCGTGGTTAATCCTGTGCTTATCGTGCTCACCGTTATGATCATGCTCCTGAGCCTGAGCATGATCTTCGCGCGCAACCCCATCAGCAGCGCGTTTTCGCTCGTGGGGTTGATAGTGGCGCTGGGTGGCATCTACGCTATGATCGGAGCGCATTTTGTAGCTGCCTTGCAGATCATCGTCTATGCCGGTGCGGTGATGGTCCTCTTTATTTTCTCCATCATGCTGCTGAACATGAACGAGGAAAAAGGAGAAATTGATTTTGCCTCCTGGAAAACCTATGCCGCTCTAGGCGTCAGCCTGGGGCTCACTGGTTTTTTCGGGGTTGCATTCTTGAACTGGTCGCACGAAACCGGGTTGCCTACGCCGGATATTTATTCGCTGCAAAAGATCAAGGAGATCGGCGGCAATGTCTTGTCGGTCTCGGGTTTGCTCTTTTCGCAGATGTATATTCAGTTTGAATTGATCTCGCTCCTGCTCCTGGTCGCCATTGCTGGCGCCTTGGTCCTTGCCAAAAGAAAGGTGGATTGATGGATACCGGCGTACTTTTGCACCTTCTCTCCGCCTGGCTTTTCTGTATGGGACTTCTGGCGATCTGCGTTCGACGCAATACCCTCGTGATGCTCATGGGCATTGAACTCATGCTGAACGGCGTGAATCTATCCTTTGTCACCTTTGCCCACGAACTGCAGCAGCTCTCGGGTCAGCTGCAGGTATTTTTTGTTATTACGATCGCGGCAGCGGAATCGGCTGTCGGTTTGTCCATTCTGGTCAACGTCTATCGAAATTTCGGTAGTATCAAGACCGACCGTACCCAGACCTTGCGAGGCTGAACCATGAGCGACTTTGTCAATTCCAACCTGCCTTTGTGGATCCTGCTGCTGCCGCTCTGTGGTTTTGCATTCAACGGCATCGTTTATCCTCTGCTCAGCCGTGGGGTCAGCAAAACGAGTCATCTGATTTCCGGTGGCGTGGCGACCCTCGCGATGCTGGCCAGCTTCTTCTTTGCCTTCAGCGGTTTTCGTGAGCTGGCGGCCGGCAGCGGGGCGCTGCATACCACCGTATATCAGTGGGTGGCGATGAGCGATTTTTCAGTGGGCCTGAATCTCCAGTTGGATCGACTCAGCTCCATCATGGCCCTGATCATCACGGGCATCGGCAGTCTGATTCATCTTTATAGCATCGGTTACATGTCGCATGAAAAAGGTGCGGCGCGTTTCTTTGCTTATCTGAACCTGTTCTGCTTCGCGATGCTGATCCTGGTCCTGAGCGATAATCTACTGTTTGTGTTCTTCGGCTGGGAAGGTGTGGGCCTCTGCTCGTATCTGCTCATCAGCTACTGGTATGGTGATGCCGCCAATGCCGATGCCGCTCGGAAAGCCTTTCTCGTGAACCGGGTTGGTGATTTTGGATTTGTCCTCGCCATGTGCATGCTCTACGCAAAATTCGGCACCTTGGCTTTTTCTCAGCTTCTGGCGCAAATTACTCCCGAACATGCCACGTATCTGACCGGTGTTGCGGTGCTGCTCTTCTTTGCGGCGACTGGAAAATCGGCTCAGTTTCCCCTTTATGTTTGGCTGCCTGATGCGATGGCAGGTCCTACTCCAGTTTCGGCCCTGATCCACGCCGCGACCATGGTGACAGCTGGCGTTTATCTCTTTGCTCGTCTGCACTTTGTCTTTGAACTTGCGCCTGCGGTGATGACGGTTGTGGCCTGGGTTGGAGCTTTGACTGCTCTGATCGGCGGCACCATCGCGCTGGCCCAGAATGATATTAAAAAGGTTCTGGCCTATTCCACGGTTTCGCAGCTGGGCTTTATGTTCCTCGCGACCGGAGTCGGCGCCTATCATGCTGCTGTCTTTCACCTTATGACGCATGCTTTCTTTAAAGCCCTTCTTTTCCTGGGTGCTGGATCTGTCATCCACGCCTGTGATGGAGAGCAGGACATGCGGAAAATGGGAGGCCTGCGCAAAGCCTTGCCTATCACCCATGCAACGATGCTGATCGGCAGTCTGGCGATTATGGGCGTTCCCTTGTTCAGCGGATTTTTCAGTAAGGATGAAATCCTGTTCATGGCAGAAGCCATGCCGCGGGGCAGCATGGGCCTGTTTGCAGCCGGTTCCCTGGCCGCGTTTCTGACCGCAATCTATACGATACGCATGCTGCGCATGACATTCTGGGGTGAAGCCCGATCGGGCATTCACGGTCATGAATCGCCTTGGGTGATGACCCTGCCCCTCGTGGTCCTGGCTGTGCTGGCCACATTCGGTGGATTCTTAGGAGTGCCCCATGAACTGGCCCATGCCGTGGGCTTGCCTACGCATCTGCTCGGCGAATGGTTGACACCGGTGGTACCTGTCGCAGCTTTGGATCTTCATGCCGCCCCCATCAGTGAAGGTATGGTGTCCGTGATCGCCACAGCCTTGAGCGTTATCGGAATTTTCCTGGGCCTTGCGATGTTTAAAAAGACTTTCACACTGCCGAGTGCGGCCCTGGGAAAACTTTTGGAAGGCAAATATTTTGTTGACGAAATCTATACCAGCCTCTTCGTCCGTCCCCTCTATTGGATGGGTGATCTCATCGCCAGGACCCTGGAAGGACGTTTGATGCAGAATCTTGGCAACTGGATGGGTGTGGGTTCGTCGTGGTCGGGTGATCGGCTGCGGGCTTTGCAGGGAGGAGATCTTCAGATCTTTGCTCTGATTCTCTTGGCCGGACTTTCGCTCATCGTGGCAATCTCTCTCTTCTGGACGAATGTATGAATCAACTCCTCTCTTGGATGATCTTTCTTCCGGCTGTGGGTGCGGCCCTCATTCTTCTGTTGCCCAATGGAAAAATAGCCAGGCCGCTGGGTGTCCTGATAAGCGCCTTGGTGGCTGTTTTTGGGGTTATGCTTTGGCTGAACTTTGAAGTGGACGTCCTCGGTCCCCAGTTTGCCATTAAGTTTCCGTGGATACCTGAGATGGGCGTGTCGTTTGACATTGCCGTGGATGGTTTAAACCTGCCTTTGGTTGTGTTCACGGCTATGCTTACGCCGCTGGCATTCCTAGGAACCTGGACGCTGCCCGCTGATGCGACCGACAGCATGCAAAAGCGCATGACTGCCCTGGTGCTGCTCATGGAATGCGGCGCCCTGGGTACGTTTTTGAGTCAGGATCTTTTCCTGTTTTACGTGTTCTGGGAAGTGATTCTGATTCCTGCTTATCTTTTGATTGGCATGTACGGTGGCGCGGATCGGGTCAAGGCCACGCTGCAATTTTTTATTTATACCTTTGCCGGCTCGCTCCTGATGCTGGTTGGCATTGCCTGGTTGATTTATGCTCAGAAGACCACGACAGGTACCTTCAGCGCGTCGATGGTTGAACTGCAGAATCTGCGCTTTGCCTTCGACCCTGATGCGGGCTGGGGCGGCGTTCTCTCGGCCCAAGGGCTCCTGTTCGCGGCGTTTGCGGCTGCGTTTTTTGTCAAGTCACCGCTGGTACCCTTTCATGCCTGGCTGCCTTCGACCTATACTCAGGCTCCTACACTGGTGACGATTTACCTCGCGGCTGTCCTGTCCAAAATGGGAACCTACGGTATTCTGAAAATTCTTTTGCCCCTGTTTCCTGATGCAGCGCGGGCCTTTGGGCCGACCCTGATGTGGCTGGCCGCCATTGGTATCGTGTATGGCGCTCTGCTGGCCATCGCCCAGAAAAATTTGAAAACTGCCATTGCCTACTCCTCGCTCTCGCACGTCAGTTATATTCTGCTGGGTCTTTTCTCTTTGACCCCTTCCGGTATGAATGGGGCGCTGCTGCAGATGGTCAATCACGGGATCGCCATTGCCGGACTTTTTCTGCTCGTGGGACACTTGGAAAAAAGCCGTGGCAGCCTTGAACTATCGGCCTTTGGGGGTCTTGCGAAAACCACCCCACTGCTGGCCACATCCTTTATGATCATGGTCCTCTCGTCCGTGGCTTTGCCGGGAACCAACGGCTTTGTGGGTGAGTTCATGGTGCTGGTGTCGAGTTTCCGCGTGGACAGCGGCGCCACCATTCTTGCGGCCACTGGTATGGTGCTCGGGGCGGTCTACATGTTGAATGTTTATCAAAAGACCATGTTTGGGGCGACCGCGGAAGGTCCGGCCTCGACCTGGTCGGATCTGAGTGTGAAGGAAATCATCGTGATGGCGGCCTTAAGTGCGGCTGTCGTCGGTATCGGGGTCGCGCCCCAGGGTTATTTGGTTCGTTCCAAGCTGGCCATCGAAGAGACTGTCAAACACATCAGTCCCGAAGCCGTAAAACCTGATGAATCGGGCCGTGTTTCCCACTTCTGATGTTCATCAAGAGGAGTCCTTGTGTCGTTTGAAGAACTATTTCCCATCCATTTCATAGCGGCCGAACAATGGCAGGCGCTCATTCCCCTTATCGTGATGAGTGTGAGCGCGGTCCTGGCTCTTCTTGCTGCGCCCTGGAAACCTAAAGGCCGATTGGCCTCCTTCGCGGTGTTGACCGCTGGTTCGGTACTGGCTCTGTTAAGTCTCAGTTTCAGTGTGCCGGACGCTCCCGTTTCGGTCCTCGGCGGCGTGCTGGTGATTGATCGCTTGAGTCAGATTTTTTCCGCTTTAACGGTCGCAGCTGGTCTGGCTGCAGCCTTCATGACTTTGGGTTTTGATCAACGCGAAAAGCTTCTGACCGAGGTTTACTCGCTGATAGCGTTTGCCGTCGTGGGTATGATGATCCTGGTGAGTACGCGGGATCTGATGGTGCTGTTCATTGGCCTGGAACTGATGTCCCTGGCTGTCTATGTTTTGGTGGGCATGCGGCGTCAGTCCTCCGACGCTGCGGAAGCGGGACTGAAATATTTTCTGCTCGGTGGTGTGGCGAGTGCGATTTTGCTTTACGGCGTAAGTCTGCTCTACGGCAGCACCGGGAGCTTAAAATTCGATGTCATCGGCCAGGGGCTCAGTCGTCTTTGGCAAAACGGAACACCCATGCTGCCGGTTCTGGGTCTGGTCATGGTCGGCATCGGCTTTCTCTTTAAAATCGGCGCCGTGCCTTTCCATGTCTGGATTCCCGATGTCTATACCGGTGCTTCGACCCCGGTGACGGGTTTTATGATTTCCGGCGTCAAGGCTGCTGCCATTGGCTCGCTTTTACGCTTCAGCAGTGATGTCTTTTCTCTGCCAGGCCTTTTGTCGGTCGGTGGCAGTTTCTATTGGATCCTTTGGACCATTATCGCTGTCACGCTCCTGTTCGGCGCGCTGGTGGGCTTGCGGCAAACCAATCTCAAGCGGATGCTCGCGTATTCAACCATCACGCACACCGGTTATGTATTGCTGGGCTTTTTGGCTTTGATCATCGGCCAGGAAAGTGCATCGGACGCTATCGTGTCCTATACGCTTTTTTATGTGGTCATGAATCTGGGTGGATTTTCTGTCCTGACCCTGATCAGTCCCGAACACAGTGATGAGCCCACCCTTCAGGACCTGGCTGGTCTGGGTCAGCGCCGACCTTATCTGGCTTTCGCTTTGAGTTTGTTTCTTCTCAGCATGGCGGGTATTCCACCGACGGCTGGATTTTTCGGAAAATACTATCTCTTCATGAGTGCCGTCTCTGCGGGTGAATTGGGTCTGACCATTCTGGCTGTCGTTGGCAGCGTGATTTCCGCAGTATTTTACCTGCGACCCTTGGTTTACATGTACATGAGACCTCAGGGTGACGATCATGGTGTGGAAGCCCGATGGGTTGGCAGTTCCGCGGTCGTGGGATTGGCAGCTGTCCTCACATTATTTATGGGTTTTGTCCCATCCTGGTTTTCCAGCCTTATGAAATGACGTGACAACCTCTCGGGAATAAATTCCCGAGCATCCTGTAGTTAAGATGCGAGGAGTCCTGGAAGATCCTTCCAGGACTCTTGAAGTTGGCAGGAGAATGGCCCGAGGGCCAACCGTCTGCTACGACCCGAGTATAACTCGGGAAGGCGGAGCCACACCGCTGATTCGTATCTTTTCAGTAAATTAAGACAGGCTTGTTGGTCCCTCGGAAATTCAAACCCGCATTCAG
>NZ_DASQYZ010000232.1:0-2822 GCF_035638955.1 Oligoflexus sp.
CAGGTAATGATTCAGAATTACCAATGCTTTCAAGCTTCTTTGCCTTCGCCGATTCGGACATGATGAAACCTCATTTCCGCCACTTTTACTTCACTAAATTATCGGTAAAAGCTGTCTCGAACTTGCCTGGCACATAGGGCTTTGAGATCAGGATAGGTATCGCTATAATAACGGGGGGCAACAACTGAAGAGATATCATCCAGCTCCGCGTAAATACTTGTATCTAAACCAAACGGATCGTCAGAAATTGGGTCTGCGTCAGAAGCCTGCGCCGAATTCAGCGTAATGACTGCCATCGATAACAAAACCAAAGATCGCAATGACTTGAAAAGTGAAAGACTCTTCATAATGTAACTTCTCCTGGTTCAATAGCCCTTGCCGGGAATCGGAATTCAGCTATGTAGTCTATTTAACAAATCCTATTCAAACTTGCATTGATGAGAATCCGATTGTTTACCGGCTCAAGCTTTCAGATTGATCACAGAGTGAAACAATTCAACGCGTAGGTGCAGTTTGAGATTCGGCCTGAAATTCTGAGCAAAAGAATGGGATAAAATCCAGTGCACACAGCCTGTTCAATAAAGTTACTTCAAATCTTGCATCATCATGCCATATATCGTACTAGAGGCAAACACTCGCTGCCTTAAGGGCACGAGAAACGACTGAGCAAAGGATTTGTAAATGCTAATTAATTACTTCAGGATTCTACTAGGCGCACAATTTGTTATCTGGGCGTTCGGATGTGATGGGCCCAGGACCGCCAATTCTTCTGACTTTAAATTTTTTGAAAACTCCATACGTCGGGATCCTGATCCGGAAAGCTCTTCCAAGGTTGTGAAGCTGGAAGTAGGGTGCACAGCTTTTTTTGTCGAAAATATGTCCGGAAAGGCGATTCTGGCAACCGCTGCACATTGTTTCAGATTGTCAGCTTCGGGCAGTGAAGAAGCTTGGTGTGCCGCGTCAGGAAGCTTTATAGACAACAACGGAGACAAGGGGACGTGCAAGCGAATCATTGCAGGCGACCCCAATAGAGACATTATGTTTTTTGAAGCCAACTACTCGAAGCCCATCAGGGTTGAACAAACATTTCGCCTTGCCACTTATGACCCAAGTAAAAATACCCGACTGAACATGCTTGGCTATCCGGCTGACAGAATACGCAATGGGAAAATTACTCTGACGGAAAACTGCTGGATAGTAGAAGAAGGAATTTTTCCTCCAGCATATGATCAATTTGGCTTTCAGGACCCCACATACATGCACAACTGTTCGACCTATGGTGGAAACAGTGGTGGGCCCATCTATGTTGAGGGCTCCCGTGATGTCATTGGTATGCCATCTGAATATTCTCCCGGTGACTATAGCTTTATGCCTTCCGATTTTGGTGTCCGAATGAATGCTATCTCAGACTTTGTGGCGCATAAAAAGGACATGCTTGAGGCGGAAGGCATCGCATTCAGTACCGTTCAGCCCATCGCAGGGCCAACCGAGCTGCCTGTTAGCCTCAGCGAAAGTGAAGAAGCTTTCGTCAACACCTGCTCAGCACCAGATGCCTTGACGGAAGAACAGCGAAAGACCCTGAATGCTTTGAAATCGGGTGTTTCAACTGAAGATTGCTCCCTGGCGGCGTATCGCCTCAGTCGTGCTTCTGAGTTGAACCTGGTCGACAAGGATTTGACGGATCTTGGTCTTTTTAATGAACCGATCTTCGAAAATAGCAAAGTTGCGGGTCTGTTCCTTCAAGGCAACAGGCTTGGAAACCTCGATGTCATCAATGGGTTTAAAAATTTACGTTACCTGGAACTTTCCTCTTCAGGGGTTACGAGGCTTTCATGGATTGGCAATCTTCCAAAATTGAAATTTTTGAATCTGGATGGGAACGGAATTACTGACCTCAAGAATTTTTTCGGGGACGCTTCTTCCTCATCTGTGGTTGAGATTCGTCTGAATGGGAACTCTATTACCGATGTTTCCTATCTGAAATCTTTCAATGGACTGCTTTCTCTCTCCATCTCCAACAACCGCAAGGATCCACAGACCCTCATCCGCTCCATAGGGAAATTGCCTCCCTTACATACTCTGACACTTAGATCGAATGCAATTAAGTCTCTCGATGGCTTTGAAACAGCAAAAGTTTATAATGTATTGGATCTTAGTTACAATGAAATAGAGTCTATTTCTGAATTGTCCAAACTGGAGCACGCCTCCCAAATAGCACACCTTAGATTGTCAGCCAACAAAATCACAGACGTGTCTTCGCTGAGTTCGCTGATCGGCCTGGAGACACTCGACCTCGCGTTTAACCGCATTAGCAACCTCTCCCCCTTGGCCAGTCTTAAAAACCTTAGCTATGTCCTGTTGGGAGGAGGTTCGGAATTTGAGTTTGGAAGAAACTGCCCATTTGTGAACACATCGGTTTGCCGATGGTTGGGAGCCGCCGGCTGATCGATGTCTCCTTCTCTCCCCTATGGGTTGTGTTGCGCCTGGGTAAGTCCGTGGTATTCTCCGGGAAACCTTCGGAGGGCGGCTCATGCTTTTTGACACCAAAGGACACGTCTTCGAACGTCAGATCATCATGCTTCATGTCCGCTGGTAGCCGGCTTCTGGAGGCTTCTGTTGCGTTTGCAAACCTGAGCAGGAAAATTTCTGGATTCGCGAGCAGTCATGCAGCGACGGAATAGAAGAGGATCTGTTGCAAAAAACCTCTGGTGTTTTGACCAGGGACTCGTCATAGTTTCGGGTTCACCGTATCCAGGGAGTGGTTATGGCGCTGAGCTTCAAAGGACGGCATTTCCAAAAGTCGATTATCCTGACCTCCATCC
>NZ_DASQYZ010000233.1:0-1728 GCF_035638955.1 Oligoflexus sp.
CAAAGCACCGGCTGAATATTGGACATACGGGTCGCTGAATAGGAGCCGTTTGAAAAATCGCCAAGGATTGTCTCGTAGGAAAGCCCGGTACATTTGCTGATAAACATCACAATTGGCTTGATGATGGACGCCAGATCAATCGGTGCGGGAGGCTCGGCCAGGTTGATTTCCTCCCCAGGCCGAAGCAGATAGAAAGTGTTGGGGCGAATCTCGGAAAGCCCGCGCACATAATCGTCATTTCTGATCGCCCTTTTCATGGCGCCGCTATCGGCCTTTGTGCTTTTGGCGAAGCCGCGCTCATCTGCCCTATTCCCCTTCCCGCTTTTCTCCACCTTTTTGTCTTTTGGGATCACGTCCGCATTGTCTTCCCTGTATCCGTGCGGGAGGGTGACGAAGGCTGTGAATGACTGGGCTGTGGCCTGGCGCTGCTGGGCCGAATAAAGGATGTCATCGAGCATCCGGATATGGGTCATGGCCGGGGCAAACCAACAGACCCCGCCGAGCGCACCGACGCGTATGGGGCTGAAAATATGAGCAATAACATCTGTTGAATAGCGCCTCGATTTGCCCCTTTTTCCAGCGTCCAATGAAGGTTTCAGCCAATAAGCAACCGGGCAATCACTTGGGTCCAGCTCTGTTCCCCGGACAATTCTGTTGCGGCCTTCGCTTTTGTTAAGTGAAAGATCCAGATACGCATATTCCAAAAGCTTGATTCGAAATCCAAGTGGAGCGCTTTTGTCGATAACGCGCAGTGCAAAGCAGTTACCCGCTGTGGAGGTTTCCTGAAGTGAAAGCGCAGTGAGCTCGTTAAAGGACGATTGCTTGTTGGTGTCAAGCCCGGTGGATTCAATGGTATTCTGAACAAGCGATTTTATCTTTTCGAGCTGCTTTGATTCGCCCTGGATAAGGAGCGAAATACCGCCGTGCATGATCTGCTGAACATGGCTCTCCACAATGGTTCTGGCTATGGGAGAATTCCGAAATAGATCGCGGGCGCGTGATTCGAGTTTTTCGTTTCCGGCGGTTTCCGCTTCTGGTGCAATGGATGCAGGCTGCCAGCCGGCAATGGAGCCATCGCTGCCGGCGGCATCATAATGCCTTTGCCCTATCGCCTGAACACCGGACGCACCATGCGGTTTGACCACAGCTTCTCCTCGCCGCTCAATTCCTGACGAGCCTCATCGATCAGTTCCTTGAGGTCAGCCAGCGAGCGAAACTGCTTCAGTTGGCCATCGAACTCGATTTGTGTCAATCCGTTTTTGTAGGCCTTTTCCAGTCTTTCCAGGTCTTTTTCGCTCCAACTCATTTCTCATTTTCTCCTTCAAAAAGTGCGTCACGCACATTCCATTGAGTCTCTGTCATGGCATCAAGTCCTTCCATATATGCCATCGCGCGGGCGTATACCCGGCAATCCAGGGCTTCGTTCCGTTTCCTTGTCTTTCTAAAGACGAGTTTGTCACGTCCCTTGCTATCGGTTTCCACATCAATTTCCTCGGCTGTCAGTTCCATGAAATATTCCTGAGAATGTCCTATCGGGAAATGGCAGTACCCTGGAGGGTAGGCACCATCTGAATTTGGATGGAGCCGAAGCCATCCGAAGAGCTCGGATTTGATCACATGGGTTCCAACCGGATGAACCTTTAGTCCGTACTTTGTCCGGCGGCCATCATTCTCAACATCTATCTGGCTTGGAGTTCCGACATAGAAATCTGAATCGCCGTCCCTGCC
>NZ_DASQYZ010000234.1:0-3329 GCF_035638955.1 Oligoflexus sp.
CGGCGTCGAGGTCGATCACTCCACGGTTCATCGCTGGATTAACCGATATACTCCTGAGCTCGAAGCAGAGTTCAGAAAAAGAAAAAAGCCGGTATCCGGCCGATGGTTCTGGGATGAGATGGCCCTCAAGGTCAAAGGCAAACTCAAATGGCTTTACCGGGCCGTGGACGGGGATGGCGATACGATAGACTTTCTCCTTTCGGCAAAGCGGGATCAGAAAGCGGCCATCAGGTTTTTGAAAAAGGCGATTCGTCAGCATGGAGTGCCGGAAAAGATCAACGCAGACAAGTCAGGGTCCAACGCCGCCGGTCTCAAGGCTTTCAATCACGAACACTCCACTGACATTGAGCTCCGGCAGGTGAAATATCTGAATAACCTTATCGAGCAGGATCACAGGCGGGTGAGGCAAAGGACAAGGCCCATGCTGGGCTTCAAGACCTTTATGTCGGCCGCGAAAACGATTGCCGGAATCGAGATAATGGCCATGATCAAAAAAGGTCAGATCGACATTCAAGGTTCCACTCCATTCGAGCAGTTTTATGCCCTTGCAGGATAACTGCGTCCGGGGGATGATTCCTTCAGAAACTCACTTCACCCTTTTAAATGTTTGCGACAGAGCCGTTTTTTGTCAGGGCCCCGGAAAGAATGCCTATAAAATAGGCCGGCCGTTAAAATTATTGGGAAATTTCAAAATTACGGCTTACCTGAAAGCCTTGGCAATCAAGGCCTGATGGAATTTTGGGCATTCTTTCCGGGGCCCTGGATCATTGTCGCCGTTGTATTTGCCAGGTTAAGTAGGGGGATGTTGCCGCATGTTGCACCCCCTATTTAACCGACAAATGACCGACCATTGGAATGCCGTCCTTTGAAGCTCAGTACCAATATCCATTCCCTTGGATAAGGTGAACCGGGCATATGAACAGTTTATGTCAAAATGCCAAAGTCTTTCGCAGTAGAGCCTTCGATGGTCTACGCATCCAAAATTCGTGCCTCACAGGACGGGTGATGCCAATGAAAATCCCAGGTCTGGTCCTTATAATGGAAACTTAGCGTTTCACCAGCCTGACTTCATCAACTGCAAGTTCGACTCGTTTCCCTGCAGGAAACTTGAAGCGCAGACCTTTGATATTTTGATTTTGCAAAGAGAAATCAGTAAGTTCAAATCGAGCCGTACTGAACAGAAGTGGCACATAGTTGAATCCAAGGGTAAACGATTTCTCCTCCTGTGGGTTGGCCCGCACAAAAACCCTCTCGAAATAGTTACTATAATAGTTTTCTAGCTTGATATAGTCCGATAGTTGCACAAACTTCGAATTGGTGCCGTCTTCATACACCAAAGCCACGTCAACTTCCGATGCGCCCGGCTCCGGCACACAGTCTTTTTCGGGATAGGTAAAGCAGCCGGTTCGGCGCGCAAGGCTGGCATCAACTGTCCAGTAGTTGCTGGTGTCGATAAGACTTTGGAAAGGCACATCGACAGTTTGTTCAGCAGTAAGCACCGGCGATACCAGAATGAGCGGATCACGGGGAAATATCCCTGAAAGCAGCGCGACAGTCAGACGTGTATAACCATCTTGAGTCGCAACAGCATTCCAGTACGCCTGCAATTCCTTAAGCTTATCATTGAGTTTCTCGAGTGCGATTGTGCCTTCCAAACGCCTTGCGGAAACTGCACTGCCAGCTTTGGCAACAAGTACGCTATCTTTAAGTCTGATGAATTCACGATTGGTAGGGCCAAGTTCATTAAAGGCAATGGGCAGGGCATATTGGGTATCAAAGGTATGCAGAAGAGTGGAATCGGTCTGCTTGCCAACAGTGGCCTTGAAAAATGAGAACATCAACCCTTTCGCGAATGCCTGCTGTACTTCAGAGCCTTTGACCCCTTGCAAGGCATTGGGGGCTTTCAGAGCCAACGCACCGGAAAAAGGCTGCGCAGCCACATTCCATAAAGGCTTTTGGCTGCCAATGCAGGCATTTGGTGCATCAGATTCTTGCCATTCCGTATTGAAGAAATTGTGGTTGGCTCCCCAGACCGTAAAGATGGCTTTTGGATGGCCATCATTGCTTGAAAGCATCCGGGCGTAGGGACCGGTCCCCATAAACGTGCTGACATCGCGGTCACAGCCGCCGATGAGGACGGCCCAGGCAGTGCCAAGAGCCTCAGCCTTTAACGCTCCTGAAGTTGTTCCAAAATCAACAGGGGCGATTTCAAAGACACCTTTAATTTTCAGATCAGGGAGCTGCTGCTTCCAGACGCTATCAACTGCTGCTTTTTCGTAAATATTATAAGCGTACCGAACACCTTCACCACCTCGCGAGTGCCCCATAAGACCAACTTCGGTAAAATCGAATTTGTTGTTTACGTCCAGACTCCTGTTGGCCAGAGCACTGCTGTCGCCCGCCAAAGACCATTTACGCAGAGTGATCAGATGTTTGAGTACGAGGGCGCCCCGCGCATAAACCAACCCATTGTCCCAGGCATCGTAGCCATTGCGGCCTGTTATGCCAAGGTTCGCATTTATCGAAATCACCGCGTAACCCCAGGAGGCCAATTGACGGGCAGAGTATTCATAGCCGAGAAAGCTTGGACTTTCGACCAGCCCATCGGGACAGCTGCCCTTCAGTGTGTAGTCGACTGTTGTATCAATGCGGGGATTGCCCTCACCAGTTTCTTCACCACAGGTTGCATGATTGCCATGCAAATAGACTAAAACAGGGAACTTGCCAGTGCCTTTCGGGAGATAGAGTTTGCCGCGTATATCTGTTTTAACTTCCGGTTTACCCGCTGGTGGCGCCGGTAGAACGTCGTAATCAATGGCAGATGCCACACTGTAGAGTGACTCATCGACAGTAAATGACCCTGCCTGAAGCAGATCACGTTGCAAATGTGATTTGTCCACAATCTTTTGCTCGGAATTTTGCTGATTCTGCGGCTGGCATGCAAAACCCGCCACTAGCAGAATGATGCTGAAAAATATTTTTGAATGGGTTTTCAAAACGTACCTCAATGGCAAAGAGAATGAATCTTAATTCTTGCTGCTGGTCTACTTGAATTGAAAGGTAGGTGCAATCGCTAGTTCGGATCTTTTTGATCAAACCTAGCCGCCGATGAAAAAAGTTTTTCTATAATGCTAACTGTAAAAAAGCTCTCTATTCACGGTTGTTGACATTTGTAATAGGTAATGAATGGATCTGTTGCAAAAAAAATGTAGTATGAGGCTCCATGATAGGCCATATTTGCTAATCACCTTATCCACGGAGCGGATATGGCCATCAGTTTCAAAGGCAAACATTTCCCCAAATCTATTGTGCTGACCTGCATACGCTGG
>NZ_DASQYZ010000235.1:0-9105 GCF_035638955.1 Oligoflexus sp.
CTAATGCGTTTTGCATTTTTACCAAATGCCGAAAATGATCATCTTTTAAACCACTGTATTTTGATCACCAACTGCGGGTGATGAGGCAGGATACGATCAGGTGGGGACGGAGTCTAACCGTGACTTGCTGGGGCGCTTACACGAGATATGCTGGAATCAAACCAAACAGGACCATTCTGCTGGCAACTTTGCCCCATTTCACCCCGTACCGAATCCTGTTGCCAAGATAGGTTTTTTTCTTTTGAAAGTTGGAGCTTCGTAGGGCAATTTTGGGGGGAACATCTTGAGCTGTAAGATCGTCGTTCATCAGTAATAATCTCCATTTGGCGTCTTGAGAAAAGCTGAAATTCAGACTCCCGCCCAGAGGCTTTATTGCGAATTTCTGGCGAAACCCCAACTGCGCGCCAAAGACAGAGCCCTTTGATCACGAAAAGCCCACCGTCTGTCTATTTGGTTTCGAGCATGACGTTAGAGATCTTCGGCGGCGATGCCGGGACCTGCTCGAATGCATGCCAGCTCAAAGCTTGATTGGCGCGCATTCGGTGCGCATCCATTGGTTGCGCGCCGATGACATGCATGCGTGGGACAGCTACGCATTCGGTGCGCTGATGCCGTGAACGCGCCGATGACGCATAGGCTCTGCCTATTTCGCAGTCATTCAAACCCGTCCATGACAATAAATCCATCCAGATCTTCACTGGGATATCTGACTTTGACCTCTTTGAGGTCCCACTTGAAGTGGGCTGGAATATCCTGGCTGGAACAAACGATGATGTCCTCGTCTCCGAATTTGTTCGGGCTGTCACTGACCTTCTGATTGCCGACCTTCCTTACGTCCCATTTCTTGAACTTGTAGAACTGCCTGATCAAGAGCATGCAGACTTCACCAGCGGGGACCTGAACCTTGGATGGCTCCATCATCGTCGCACTGGGCTCGGTCCAACTCGGGCTCAGAACGGCAACGCGATCGTTGAAAAACTCACTCTCGTGGTCAACATCCATGCGGTTGATCGCCACACGCACACAGCGCTCAAATTCGGCGTCATCCTTAGCCTCCTCAGGAGTTGATATCTCGACCAGGGTTAGCTTACCTGATTTTGGGCCGCTAATCTTGACCGCTGCTTTAGGTTTTCCTGGAAGTCTTTGGTTTGAGCCATCCACAAAGCAATGATCGAACCGGGTCTTGTCACTGAATAGCGCTGATCGAGTGTTTTTGAGCAGCACGCTCAGGGATTGAAGCCGCACCTCTCGCTCAGCTTGGTAATCCTCATACGAGAATGGTTTTCCGGATTGTGACGTGACGCATGAAACGAGAAGTGCGATTGATCCGAGGTCCATCAGCCTGAGACTCAAAAATCTAGCGAAGCGCATGGTAAACCCCTATTGCCTTTAAAGGCTGGGATATTGGCATATCTCAGAAGATTGGCCTAGGGAAAAATCAACAGGACTCAATCCCAGCGCGAGTTTCCAGCTTTTTGAAGGCTTGCCCAACCCTTTTTAGCACGCACGCACCATCCCGGAGCAAGCACCTGGCGGGGCTGATCCCGTTCTCGCCCGGTATTCCCAAGCACATCTCTATAATAACGCGACGCGTCGCGTTTTGTCAAAGCATTTACTTTTCGCCCACACAAATAAAGTTTTTGATAAACGCGACGCGTCGCGTTATAAACAAATTACCGGATAATCCGGTACAAACTATAAGTTAAGGAAAAGAATTATGAGAAATGACGTGAATGCGAGAATCATGGACAAGATCAGGAAACTTCTTGCTCTGGCAGAGAGTGAAAATGAGCACGAAGCCGCTGTCGCAATGGAGCGAGCGAACGAGCTGCTTCTTCGCCACAATCTGTCAACCCAGGATCTTTCTGAATCGACTGTATCGTCGCATGAGACCGAGGGCGTTAAGACTGAGGCGGTCGAAACCAAGTGGATCATTGCAATCCTTCAGAAGCACTTTTTCGTGAAAATTATTGTCAAGCCTATCTACGGCGGGCGGTCAGACACTGGTAGAAGGATCTGGCACAAAAGGTATTGCTACATAGGCGAACCTCTCAATCTTGAAGTGGCACTGTATACCGAAGCCTTCTTAAGAAGGAGCTACAAACGTCTGTGGCACGAATACAAAGCAGCGAATCAAGCCTCGGAGAAAAGCAGGCAGGCATACTATTCGGGCCTGACCAGGGGCATAATCGAGAAGCTCGAAGCCAAAAGGGGAAAGGTGCAAACCGAAACGGGGTTGGTATGGAAAGGCTCCGCCGCGATTGACCAATTTGTCCGCGAAAACTTCGGTCCTCTTCAAAAGAGATCCTCCAATATACGCATTGCCAATGATGGAGCCGCAATCAGCGCAGGCAAGGAAGCGGGTAGAAGCCTTGAGTTATCCACCGCGCTCAAGAAAAGTCACCAGTCATCGGCGTCTGGCCGCTATCTGGGAGCTTGACGAGTCTCTAGTCAGGGAGCTGCAAGCGGCAGCTTCCGGCCCTCTGCAAATCAACCATTTTCAAAATATGGGATAGCGATATGCAAAATATCAGACACGATATCATGAAAAGACTCGAATCTCTGGCTTGGAAAAGATCAAGCCCATACTGTCTTGACTGCAAGCATACAACGATTCTGGCACCCGCGAATGTCAATAAGTGCGGCATGTGCCATTCCCAGAACGTGACGCGTGTTCTGCCCGGTGTTGGGGTCGGCCCCATTGAATGGATCATAAAGCAGTTTCTGCTCGAAAGCCCATTCGATGCCGACGCAATGTTTGATGAGCACCTCGATGGGACCAAGGAAACCGTCACCGTTGGCAACACGACCTGGACTCTAAGCAACATGCTCAAGGAGGCATTTCCGACCGCGTATCACGGACTTCGATTCCAGTTCAAAAGCACCATGTTGAAGCGCGGATTGATCATGCGAGTTGATTCAGAGTTGTACTGGACGGACGACATTGATGATTGGCTCGACCGGCAACAAGAAGCAACACCCTCACGTAACAAATTTCATTGAACAGGAACACCTCGGAGCACATACAGATGAACCTGCAAGTTATTTCCAGATCTTTCCACCGTACTGACGATTTGCTGAAGGGTTTCACCTACGGATTTTTCCTTGTCGAGTTGCAGAAAAGGAAGTTTCGCCTGGACGAAGCACGGGTAAGGGAAATCTTTGGTGAATACCTGCGGCGGCAGGTGATCGATGCCCGCCAGGCTTTCGATGATCACTTTGACGAAATCATGGATTGCGTAAACCAGTCCAGAGCCGCAGGTAAACCGAAGTTGTGACCCGAATCCCGATCGAGTATCGAGGCTAAACTACCGCTCCCCTCCGGGGGAGCTTTATAAAGGACAATTCCATGGCAGCATATCATATCAAAGACTACATTAAGCTTATGAACGCGGTAACAACGCTTAAAGACCCTGCGAAGTCCAAGCGCTCGAAGACCATGGCATCAAATTATATCGACAAGGTGATTGGGGACGCGTTCAGGAAGCATAGCGCAGGCCTTGTGGTCCCGGTAACCCGGATTCCGAAGGTCTATCAGGTTGGCCGTGAGGCAGTCATGGAGGGGAGGGACCTCGATGAGCACATGCAGCGAGCGATCAAGGAACATGGGGTGCAGCTATGAAGGGCACTCGAACCAAGCAGCGTTCCCAGAGGTTCCATACAGCTGATGCACTGCTTGATGAAATGTCATTTGAGCACCTCATTATCACGGTCCTGGCAAACGAAAAGGTGATTAATGTCGCGAGGGTGAAAAAGGTGTTTCGGGAATGCCTGGAGCGTCATCTGATTGATGCTCACGAAAACCTCGCAGATAATATGAGTGAAATTGTGAAGGAACTGCACAGACAGCGGAGAATGAAGTGATAGGTTATTGATTTCAGGACCGGCAATCCCAAGCCAGTCCGGGCCTCCGAAAGGGGGCCTCAACAAGTTTTGGTTGCAAAACGCGACGCGTCGCGTTATAACTATACTCGGGTCCGGAAATACCGAGGCTGAGAACGGCGTCAGAGTCGCAAGGTGCAGGCACCGGGGTGGTGCGTGCGTGCTAAAAAAAAGAAAGCGCAGCCAATGACCGCGCCCACAAACTATAAGTTAACACCTGTTTATATCCAATTCCAAAGGGATAGGTCAATATGATAATCGGTAGCATGTCAGAGGAAAGCAATGGCGCAACGCGCTTTCCCGCCTGGTTTATGGATCTGAAAAAGAGAAAAAGGAAGAAGCGGCACACAGCCGAAGAGTTGGCTGAAACGACAGGGATGTCCAAATCGGCTATCCTTCGGGGATTTGATGGACTCATTGAAGCCGAGGTAGTCAGGGACGGACGCCAGTCGTCGTATGAGTATCTCGACGATGACCTGCAGTGGCTGGAGAATGAGGTAGCCGCAGGGCGCATTTACCCCGTGCGCGTCGATCGGAAAAAGCTGGCCAAGTCCAAGGCTTTTCTGAAGAAAAAAAGTGAAGAGCTGAAGCAGGAGTGTGGACGAGCGCTGGATGCTAATAGGGTTTATAACCTGAAGTCTGATGAGAACTTCTTGAATGCCTATGAAGCAACCCAATCCGCAGCAGACGGACTGAACAAAATGCTGGAAGAAATAGCGGACCTAAGCGACAAAGAACCAATATCAATTGTCGCTTCAGCTGGGTTGATCCTTACCCATCTATCCAAGAATTTGGAGGCAGCCAAGGAGAAATATAGTCAGTTGCAGTCAGGAGATCGGAATGCAGAACAGCCTTGAAGAAGAACTGCGATAGTCGCGAAGACTCTTACCATATCGGGAGAGAAACAGCGACTGCCATCGGAGATTTTCCTGGTGTGATCAAGAATGGGTGACTAGGCAGAAGTTTCCCGTCCAGAATAGTCGCGATTCGGTCGACATGACTTTATCGGCTTTCTCAGGCGAGATAAATCATGACGAAGACAAGAAATGAGTGGCTCCAGTTTCCGGTAATCTCGCATGGTGCCGAGTACCTTGTACTTGGCTATCTTATGAGACGAAATATCCTTGCCTATAAAGCTCCACCAAACAATGACGGTTATGACATTATCTGCATCCACCCAGACGCGTCCAAGTCTAAACGGCAGATTCGCATACAGGTTAAAAGCAGACTGAAGAATGGAGTCCGAGGATTCCCTTTGAAGGAAGAAAAGCTTTATGCTTTCGACTATTTGATCTTCGTTCGACTGAATGTAGGAAAGATAGTGAAGCGCGAAAACGCTCGGTCCTTCGACGGACCTAGTGACGTTGAGTTGTATGTTATCCCGGCCAAGATTATCAGAAAAAATCATGACGCCACTACTTCATGGCAGAAAGTGGTTTTTTCCGCAGAAGACTTCAAACATTTCGATAAGTATAAAGGGGATCGAGGCATCGAGCAGATCGCCAAAGATCTGAGAGTAGCGTCACTTTCGAAAGCGACGGATGGAGCGGCCTAAGCAATTGCAGTTTGAGAACTTCGTGCCTCAAGTGGACGTCGCGAAAAACCATTCGCTCACGCGTATAGACATTGCGTGTTTCTCCCTGCCTGAACATACAGCCAGGGAGAAATTGTGCTTTACCGAATTGTCCAGAAATCCCCGGATAGCTTCGGATCTTCGATATACCGGTATGGAAGATATCCATACCCGTCTTCGCCCCAGTCCTCACCCCAAGAATTCCGGATGATCAACGCCTGCTTCGTGTCGTCGTAGCCAACTACCAGGACCGCATGTCCGCCCTCCAGCTTTTCGCCGGCTTTGGGCACAGGGATAACCCCGGTCTTCTTCACATTGCGTCCATAGATCGATGAGTAAACGCTGAAACCAATAATGACTGGGTAGCCCTCGGCTAGGGACTCGCGGAACTCGTCGAGATCGCGACCGAGGCGCTGATACGTTTTAATGCGTTCCTTCGCTGCCAGCGCGATTACGTCGTCCGAGGGGCGAACCGCAAACCGCTCGATATTGTATGGCCACTTGTCTTCTGGTGGATATCCCCAGGTGACGATGGCCTTGACTGTGCTGCGGATGCTGGCGCCCACGTCAGTCTTTTGGGTGCCTTCAAGCGAGCGTGTCGCGTAGTAAATGAAGAGCCTCGCGGGAACGACAACCGGCATATCGCGGTCGTAGACATCGAGGAACATCGCAGCGGCCCCGGCAGCATGCGCGGTGCAGGAACCGAGATCGCCCTGCTCCCATGCGCGAAAGAATCGCTTTCGGAGATCAATAGATTTCGCGAAACCAGTTGCGGTTCGTTTGGAGGTAAAACGCTTGTCCCGCTCATCGGGGGTGTCGGGCAGCCAACCAAGCTTTCTCTTTTCGGTCATCAAAATCCTTCAAATGCCCATCATTGGGCTTCTCAGAGGATAACCCGGTGCAACCGTAAAGCTAAGAAAGACTGTGTTTACAATCAGGTAAACACTGCGGTCCCAATCCCTTGTTGACAAATAGTAGGCTCCTGGCATCGCCGAGCATGACTTTCACATTTCCTGGCCGGATGCCAGCTTTTACAGTCACCTAGCAATAGAATTCTCCGCGCGCTTGCTGGGCTGCCTTTATGGGTTTCCAGGACTGCTCGCTCATTCCAAAATATACGTTCGGAGAGCCGTCATGAGTGCGATAAGGGTATCCAGCGATCATGGCGGCAGCAATAAATACTCCGTTGGTAATATAACCGATTTCCCTTTCAACACGATGCTTCAGTCCGTAGCTGGATGATCGAGTATTGATGGTTTTGATTGGCTTTATAAAGACGCCCAGCCACCTCGCAGTCTCTTCAATCCTCGAATGACTCGCACGTAAATCCGCGCGCCTTTTGACGAGAGTTGCCCAATAGTCGTCCCAATGAGCTACACCAGCCACCCCAATTCCGAAGTTGTTCAAAAGGGGCTCCTTTTTCATCACAATGGCAAGGCGCAACTGGAGTGCTGTCGCCTGGGTCAGGCTTTTCCAGCTATCGAACTCATGCTCCAAAGCTATGATGTGCTGAGCTTGTGCCAGCGACATTTCCTGGCATTTGGAAAAACACTTAGCGGCCCTCAGCTTCGCATTTTCTTCGTCATTCTTCCAATGATCACGAAATTGCTTGGCCAGCTTAGTAAAATGTCCAATTTGATGAGGCACAACTTTCATTGAGTTATCCTTCGTTTCGTTATGAAATCGGTTCGCTGCTTTCCACAAACATCAAGCTGCGGAATGCTTCTCGCGCTTGGAGCGGCACCACTCCGTTGCCCAAGGCTTTGATTCTGTCCACGCGATTGGGACACCCATTAACCACTCTACAAATTCCGGGTTCAATGGCCCACCAACCAGTCCGCTCAGCGGTGTTGTATTGCGGTTTCCCCCTGGATGTTTCCAGTCTCGGGCAAGGGGTGTCGGCCACTGGCGCACTGCGGTCGCGAGGCCGATCAAGTGCGATCCCTGTTGCTGCTTGTCCTGATAATTTCCGTGAACCGTAGGCGTCGGCCAAAGGTTGCGGCGGGCCATCTGATGCAGCGATGGCCGTACCTTCGCGTTCTTCGTTGACCTGTTGTTTCCAGAATTGGACGCGGTCGGCGTGGGCAGCAAGCAGGAACCAGCGGTTGCGTTTGTGCGGAGCGCCGATCTCCTGAGCGGATAGCATACGCCAGCGACAGTCATAGCCTCTGGCGGAAAATTCCCCGACAACTCGGTCCAGACCGCGCAAGCGGATTGCGGCGACATTTTCGAGGAAAAGGAAACTGGGCTCGATTTCTTCGGCCAGCCGCACGATCTCAAAAAAAAGGCCGCTTCGCTTTCCTGCCAAGCCAGCGCCAGTTCCCGCAACAGAGATGTCCTGGCAGGGGAAACCTCCATAAATGATATCAACTTTTCCGCGCCATGGCTTGCCATCGAGGGTTCGGACGTCGTCCCAGAGCGGTGCGCGGGGCAATGAGCCGTCTTCCATTCGTGAGAGCAGGATTGATTGGGGATATCGCTCGATTTCACAGTAAGCGACTGGTTTGGCCCAAGGGGCAAGTGCAAGTGAGAGACCTCCATACCCGGAAAACAAATCCAAGGCATTAAGCAATTGCTCCCACTCCGTTCTTAAAACAGGCGTTTGTCTTTATAGATTCTCCTTTTTCGTATCGATGGTTTGGTTCTGTATCGAAGCGATTGCAGCTACCGAAGTTGGCCTCAGATATATGACCTTGGCTAGTTTCACGCCTGTTTCAATTTCTGCGGCGAGCAGCGTTGAATCTGGATCTTCAGCAGCGCCACCGAGCGCAATCAACATTTCAAATTCGATCCTGTTCAATGCCCGCTTCATTGCCCAGTGCCGCTGACGCATCACGGGATCCTTGGGCTCACTTTTCTGCGCTGAATCAAGCCGTACAGACATTGTGGTCAAGACTTCCTCAATCCTGGCCAGCGCCTCGCTCCGTATCTGTGCCTCTGTCTGGAATTTACGCATGTTTGTCCCATTGTCTGGAAGTGTTCGGCAAGCTTTTATTAGACGCTACTCGGTATCTGTTATTGCGAGTATTTCGATGAATTTTTCCGAAGCTTTTACGCGGCATGCTCGCACAGAGTGCCTGCCCATACCCAACCTGACCTCACCCCTGCTTTTCAAATTCGCGCGCAATATTGCGGTCCACGGATCTGGACACCTGGTCCGCGAAATCCCACGCCGGTTTCGTGTGTTTCTCATCCTTAAGCAGATATAATACCCGAAGCTTTCCCCTGCCCGCGCGCTGGAAGAGGCCAAACAGCGGAAACGGTTTGTATTTGCCATCGGTCGAGAAATCCGCTTTGAAGACATCCGTCCGGCTTCGAAGCGCTCGCGGCAGCATGCCCTTTGGAATTGGCGTGGATTTGGATGTTCGGACACCAGCAGGAATCGCAACATGACCGTCTGGAATCCAGGACTGTCCTTCCTCCTGCTTGACCATGTATGGGTCAACGTCATAAACCCTTGCCATCAATGATGTCCGATTGGCGGAGTCCGCGCGGACCCCCTTCTGCACCCACGAATTTCTAAGCGTGAATCGCCGGGGCATATCGTCATGAATATCCTCAGCCGCCTGGCGAGCGATGGCGGTCAGCGCCTTGGCAGCATGCGCCCTTTCCTCCAATGTCATTCGGTTAATTTTTATAAATTTCCATAA
>NZ_DASQYZ010000236.1:0-11944 GCF_035638955.1 Oligoflexus sp.
GCGGTATTATTGCTGCCGCAGCGCCTCAAGCATTCAGTACAAGCGGAGGATGGAAAGTCGTCCATCCCGTCGCTGATTCTCAGACTCAAATCATGATCAGGGTGCCCCTTAAGTCTTCATTGAGCCAGGAACAGCTTGCGCTGGTGGTTTGGAGTATTACCATCAGGCGAAGCTGCGCACGACCAGCGCCATGACTGATTCCGGTGGCAGTATCAAGGTCAGCTATCGCACGGGTCCATGGGGCGATATAGGAGACCAGTCCGGGAACTCTCTCAATCGCATGATCTTCACATCTCAAGAGCATGATCCAAATGCAGGACTGGTTTACTTTGGTGCGAGATATTATGAGCCTGGGTTGGGGAGATTTGTGAGCAAGGATCCATTGTTTATGGAGGCTCCTGGGAAATGCCTTAAATCGCCTGTTGAGTGCAACATGTGGGGGTATGTGATGGCAAGGCCGACGAATAGTCGAGATTACTCTGGTTATGTTACGTGGCCAATTTCAGGTGGAGACTTTGAACCTACTCCCTATTATGGAAACAAGTTTTCGGGTGATTTCGGACCGCGTATTGGTAGGGCACATCGTGGTTTTGATATAAGGGCAGGCGTTGGTACTGATGTGTTAGCGTTTGACAAAGGTTCCGTCAAAAAAATGGCAACCCATGGAGGATACGGACGTGTCCTCGTTCTCGAACATAAGGATTGCAAAGCAAGGACATACTATTCTCTATATGCACATTTATCAGCCTATAAAGTAACTTACTCGTCAAAAATTACGAATGGAATGCCTGTGGCGAGTAGTGGCAGGGATGGCATTTCAGACCAAAATATCATCTCTCACCTACATTTTGAAATTCGCTTGAATCCAACCATTCCTGAAGGAAACGGAAGCGTTGTCAGTCCTCTACACTTCTATGCCGAGCAGTTGAATCATGAGCGTCAGCAACTTCAAAAAATCAAGGATATCCTGAGGTCGATACGAGCAGGAAACAAGGCCATCGCTAATATTACCGACAAATATAACTTACCAAGCTCTGAAAGAGAAATTTATGAAAAAATTGCTTCAGAGAATAAAGCCATCAGGGATATGGTGATGGATAACCCATACTATTTAAATATGAAGGAGACTGGGGCAACGCTGTCAGACAGAATTAAGTGGTTGAACAATGAAATTATGACTGTAAACAGCTCTTGGCACCGCAGGACGAGCGAACGGGTATATCTGGACGCTATTGATAGGAATTCTGGAAACCTTGTTGATGATGAATTTTCAAAAACGTGGATAGATTAAATTATGAAAATAAACGCAATTTTGTTGTTCATCACTAGCTTGATTTCGATGTCAAGTATTGCATTGGCAAACGGAAAGTTATGCTCTAAATCAAAAATCCTAAAAGTTGGCGACGAGTTTACAGGATTTCCACAGGAGCAAGAGGTTGATTCAAATCGGTTTGGCTCGGAAACATACCCTGTGTATCTTCTTTCATCCTATAATTGTGGAGTGATGACGCTGCTCATAATAATTCCCGACTCGAAGACAGGTAAAGAGTTTATCAAGGATGTCCTGTCCATTAAGGTAAATCGTGAAAATTTTTATAAAGTTTGTTTTCAAAATAAAAAAGGTAAACGTGAGCAAGATGAAACAATTTTTGGAATCAGTAAGACAAAGCCTGGCGTCGATTGGATAACGCTCGAAAAAAAGTGGAAACTAGACAAAGATGCTTTAAAGTTTGTTGAAATAAAAAATGTAAGAATTGATTGCGCCGATAGACTGAATTTGATGGATATGTGAGAGGAATGCTGCCACAACTGCAAGCTAGTGCGACGCCAACGGCAATCATAAATTGCTTAGCAAGCCTAGCGTTACGCAGGAATTCTTTTTGATAGCCAGGGCCGCAGTGGAAACTGCTCCAAACAGATCCAATTCCAGAAGGGTCTCCTAAGCAAGGAAAACCTGAGCACAACTTACATTCATGACAGCCAGGATCAACTCACAGGCTACACCGAGGACAACAAAACCATCACCTACGAGCGGGTTCAGGACCCGCTCTTCGTTTCTTATCTCATGCAGCAGATCACAGAGATGGATTCTTCTCGATGATTTCCATTGTTTCTTTCGTGTCCACGAGTCGAGAAAACTTTTTCTTTACCAGGATAGTGTCATTATCAGGCGTGGTCACAGGGGCTTCATTGAATGTGCTCAGCCTTGCATTGGCACGTCGAAAAACATCGGAATCAATCTCGATCTTGGGGAGCGCACTCATCAAAATGTTTTCATCAATCGTAAGCACCGCTCCAACGCCGGAACCGCCAGATATGCCGCCAGCGAAGGTTGTCCCCGACAAGAGGAAGCCGCCGAATAGTAGAGTAGTCTTGTTCATTGGTTAGGCCCCCTCGTCATCAAAAACGCGCGTCACTACAAACGACCCTGCTATCAACATATTGCCAGGATTCTTTCTGCCCATTTCATCAAGCTCAGCAAAGCAATCCTGCATCTTCTTCTTCATCTGAACGAACGTTTCCATATTAACATTGAAGGCAAGAAACCTCTTTAAGCCATCATGGCGTATAGGAAGCTCCGCGATATGCTTGGCTGCTTCCTCACCGACTTTCTTGCTTTCGATATACTGAAGCAATCTTTGCGAATCAGTTCTGTAGACATCCCGGCTTTCCTCGTGCAGGAAGCCTTCCTCAATCATCGCGGTAAATTCAGAAAGCCCGAAAGTGCCGAGAAGCTTTTCGACTCTGGAAGCTGTGGCACCAACAGTTAGAGCAAGAACTATGATCCAGAAACTTTCGCGCTTGAGTAGACGTCCGATGGTGTCTGGATCAGTGACAAGCTCCTTGTTAGTGGTCACGCGCGCATAAAAGTCCTGGATTGAAGCATTGTCATCAAAATAAGAAATGGTTTCCTGAAGAGTCGCGACTGTATTAAGTATGGACATTGCGGTCTCAATATTTGGGACACTTTCCTTCTGCATGATCCGTCGAATCGTTGGATATGGGACTCCCGACAACCTCGACAAGAGGGCAATATTTCGTCGGGAATTTGCCGCAATCCATCGCTCTATATATCCAGCCAATAGCTCGATTTTTTCAGACATACGCATTTCCCACCTTTTCTTTTACCACGGTTATCAACTTCATAGCCGCGATGATAATTCTGCCCGAACCTCTTAATATGCTTTGATTTCCCGCCATGACAATCATAATCTCAGCTCATCTTGTTGAACACGTATAAATATCACTTTTCTCTCGAAATTGATGAGTTAGGTCAGAATGAGAATGGTTTTTCTGCTGAGCAACTCGAGGTGATTTTGGGAGCAGGATGCATAATTCCAGCCCCCCGTTTCCCACCAAACGAATTGCAATTCCGCTTGAAGCCCCACGGGGCCACAGCCCTTTTTCCAGTCGGGGTTCAACAGATTCCAATGATATCCATATGATTAATTTTAGCTATATCACCATGGGACGCATATATTGCATTTGAGCGAAAGCAACCTGTTGACGAGGGCGTCGTGTGGGCAATACATTTCAGCTCGTATCCATTCCATATCAAGGAGAGCCGTGAAATGAAGAAAAATCAGCTGATTATGCTCACAATCATTGCTGCAACCCTGATATGCAGCAAACTGATACAGCTGTCCGGCTGGCATCCGTCGCCCATCTATTGCCTGCATGCCTCCTGGTTTGCACTGAATGTTGTGGCGATCTGGGCCATCGCGGCGATAGGTAAAATAAAGCCGCATGAACCCGAGCATTCTCCGCTTGAATATGGCAGCGTATTTCTCTTCCTGCTGGGGGCACTCGCATTCTATGGCTTGAGCGGGACCGCGATTGAGCATCTTGCAGCGCTATTCAGCCCCGAGGTCCTGCCGGCCATTGAAGAATCGAAAGAGATCCATCGCTGGAGCGAGCATCGCAGCATCCTGGGCAATCTCTCGCCCATTCTGATAGCGCCCATCGTGGAAGAGATCATCTTTCGCGTGGGTGTGCTGGGAGGGCTGATGCTGATCATGCGAAAGCCGTGGGCTATTATTCTCTCTGCTGCGATCTTCGCTCTCAATCATGCAGATATCTATCCAGCCCCGGCGGTGGCGGCGACCTTCATCTTCGGGCTCATAGCCGCAGCCACTTATCTGATGCTCGGGTTGCGGGCTGCAATCATGCTGCATTTTCTAAACAATACTCGCGAGCATTGGCGGCCATGGATCGTCGATCATGACCATTTGCTCACCGGATACGTTCTGATCAGCATCACCGCGCTGATTGTTTTCATTCATCAACTCATTCGACACCGCAGGTTGGTCTTGCGTTAAATTCATTATGGAGATGTCAATGCAAAATCTAAGTCTGTCGATCATGCTCGCTCTCTCTGCATCAACAATCTATGCGCAGGCGGATGAAAAAGTCGAGGTCACGGGGAGCCGAATCCCCTATGAAAGCGCTGGATTGATCGCTTTCTCATCTGGCGGCGGGCCAGGCGAACCTGATCATGGTTGTGCTGAACCAACATGCGGTGGCATGGTCAACCCCGTGGAACCTGGCAGCGGCATCGGTCACACAACGATTGCCAATAAGAATCAGCGCAACAAGCAAGCGAAACAGAAGGTGCAACAGAAGGGGCCCAGTGTTAAGCAGCCAATTAAAAATACCAAGCAACCACAATCGCAGGAGGGAATCCTGGCGACACTTGAAAGATGGTTCAGCAATGCAACGATGACAAGTGTGGTCACCGAAGAGACCGAGACTCCATCCGGCAAGATTCTAAAAAACAGCAGCTGTCGCCATATTGATCTGGCAGCTGAGAAGGGGCCCAACCCCTGTATTGAGAAGAAAATCGATGTAGAGAAGGTATTGAAATCCAACGGCGATCTCACGAACCAGGCTCAATTGTCTTTCGTGATTTATGATGAATGCTATTATACGAAGCAATGTGGCCCTGAATATATAACCTTCATTGCAGAGACACAGCAGGAATTGAACATCCTTCTGAATGACGCTCTCGGCGAAAACTATTTCTAAGTTTTTCGCATCTCCCTGTTTCGAAAGTTAAAAGTTATCTGATATAAGGCAGCTCTTATTGCTCAAGAGTTTATGCTGATGCGAGTGGTATCGCTTTCTGTCGGGCTTTGTAGATAATCTCTGACGAGATACAAGGCCCTCAATAAATCCAAGAGCCAGGGAACTCCCTGGCCCTGCGGATTGATTTTCCATATCGATCAAAATCTGTTTTTATCGAACGTCTGATTCTTTCCGTTTTCCCGGACGACGCGAGAAGACCGTTGGGATTGGGAGATCACCTGCCTTTTGGAGGAAGGTAGCATCAAAAAGTCTAGCAGGCCTTGCTAGATAACAGTCTATCCTTGGCCGCAGTCAGCCTCAACGGCTCCTCGTAGATCTTGCCCAGAAGCCACTTAAAAACCGGCTCCGCAACGTGTGTCAGCTCTTCATTGTGTTCGAGCTGTGAGAACCCATGCACATGGGTATAGCCTCGCCCCCCCTGCTTCGGTCGACTCTAAAGTGATCTCTACGATGGTAGTCACTCATGGCTTCTGCTAATGATGATGTTCTTTAATCCAGAGATATGCTTTGGTTCTCCCTTCCGCGAGGCTTGCTCAAATGCCTTTTTTTATAGCTCTCCTGGCTGAAGCAGGATATATTATTGTGCCTTGATGAGTTCCAATACTTCAATCGGAAGGGGTATGAAGAATTTTGTCCATGGGCCGAATGATCAGACAGAAGAAAAGCTGGGCCGGGGCCACCGAAGGTCCTACAAGTATTGTGACTGAGTATTCGTATGATGCAATTGGACGGCTTCTGACAACCCGTGAAGGCGTGGGAACCCCGATTGAGAGGACCGTGACGCATGCTTATGATGCTGTGGGGAATCAGACCTCGATTGTGGACGCCCGTGGCAATACCACGAGCTTTGCCTACGATGCCTTGAACCGGATGGTTGCCAGTATTGATGCGAATGGCAAAACGGCCCGGAAGTCTTATGATGCCAGCGCCAATGAAGCTGTGATGATCGACCGCCTGGGTCGGGTCAGTAAAAAAACTTACGATGCTCTGAATCGCATCCTGTCGGAAACGGACGCTTTGGATCAAACGACCACCCGCACCTATGATGGTGTGGGCAATATGCTGACGGAAACGGATCGGCGTGGAGCGGCTACTACGCTGACTTACGATGCTCTGAATCGGGTTTTGACCCGGACCAAACCCATGACCAGCGGTGGTCCTGCCATCATGATTTCACGGCAGGAATATGAGATTGAGGCCACAGGACGTGTGGAAGCCACGGTCGACGGTGACAACCATCGGGTGGTCAGGGTTTATGATCAGGACGAACAGGTCACCGAGGAACGTTACGCGGACGGGAGCAAAAAGCGGTACACCTTTGATGCCGGCGGACGCCTTGTCGACAGCTTCGATGAATCCAATTTCAAGACCACCCGGGCGTGGTTTGCGGATGGCCGGATCAAGTCCATCACCAATGCCAACAATGAAGCAACCCAGTTCACGCATGACATCCATGGTGAGGAAAGCGGGACAACCACGCCTCTGGGCGGGAAGACCCTTAAAATAAGGGATGAATTGAAGCGACTGATAGCGATCAAACAGCCGGATGGAGCTGCGCAGGAGTTCACCTATGATGGCAACGACAACCTTGCGAGCATGCTCGGTCCCATTCAGGATCCTTCCAAACCTGGGAATGAGCAGGTCCGTGCCCTTTTCCGCTACACCTATAACAAGCTCAACAAACGCACAAAAATTGAGCAGGTTTATGATGATGCCACGGCCTTTGTCACCACCTTTGCCTATGATGACGAGCTGAACCTTATTCGTAAGACGGATGCCAAAGGCCAGCAGACCTCCTTCACCTACGATGCCTTAAACCGGGAAAAGAGCCGCACATATGCAGGTGTCACCGGCCAATTCTATCGGGGCGTGAGCGAAACCCGGAATTATAATCCCAATGGGGATCTCACGGAAGTTCGGGAAACCAAGCTCAATCCGTCGGGCTCATCCTTCACTGATGTCACGACTATGGATTACGATCTCTGGGGCCGGATGATCAGCAAGACCGAACGTGGGAAGGCCATCGGATTCCAATATGACAACCGCAGCAACCGGACCCGTGTCGGCACAGGAAACGGCACCAGCATTTACACATTTGATGCAAAAAGCCGTCTTGAATCGGTCAGCACTGACGGGCAGACCACCGGCTATGACTACCACCCGAACGGTCGCGTGAAGACGGAAACCCATCCGAACGGAACGCAGAACGCCTATACCTACGATCCCGCCGGGCAGACCCTTTCGATCATCACGAAAAAAGGCACGGAGACCCTGGTCAGCTTCACCTACGAGTACGACCGCAACGGCAACCGCTCCAAACAGATCGAGTTCCAGAAAGGCCTCGTCGGCCAGGAGAACCTGACCACGACCTACACTCATGACAGCCAGGATCGCCTCACGGGCTACACCGAGGGCAACAAAACCATCACGTATACCTATGATGGCGCTCATAACCGTCTCACGGAAAAGGTCGAAGTCGGTGGCGCTGTCACTGAAAACTGGGCCTACGCCTACGATCGTCACAACCGCCTTTTGGAAAAGCGCAGCATGGTCACCAATGCTGCGGAAATCAACCAGTACGATGCCAACGGCAACCGTATCCGCCTGACCAAGCCCGGCGTTACGCAGGAATTCCACTTTGACAGCCGTGATGGGATGTCACTTTCGAAAGAAGGGAACACTCTGCTCGGGATGTATGACTACAACTTCGATGGCATGCGTGTCCGTCACGAAGGGAGTGACCGTGGTGATGTCACGTCCTATGGTATCAACGTTGTTGAAGAAACCATCGGCTCCGATGCCCTTCGCTATTCCTATGGGCTCGACACGGCACCTATCTCGATCAAATCGGCTGGTGGGTTCGAGTATTACCATCAGGCGACTCTTGGAACAGCCTCGGCTCTTACTGATGCAGGCGGCTCTATCAAGGCAAGCTATCGAACAAGCCCATGGGGTGATATCTACGAGCAGTCAGGAAGTACTCAGAACCGGATGATTTTCACCTCACAGGAGCATGACCCCAATACCGGGCTGTTGTATTTCGGAGCAAGATATTATGAGTCAGGGATGGGAAGGTTTGTGAGCAAGGATCCGTGGTTTATGGAAGCACCCGAGAAATGTCTGGAAAGGCCAGTCGAATGCAATTTGTGGGGATATGTTGCAAACAGACCTTTGATTAACATAGATTACTTGGGATTAGAATTCGTTATATATGAGACGGAGACAAAGACCGTCACAATATACACTGATTCTGGTGGAAAGATAGAAAGTTGGGATGCTGTATCTGGACCTTGGGGAAACGGCGTGCTTCCTGAAGGGACTTATACCATTGATACTGATGGCATTCGAGAAAAGACCAAGGAGGATCAGGCCGGAGCATTTTGCGATCCTGCAGGAAACTGTTATTTTATTCCAATAGAGCCACTTTTTAAGACGGATAGAAATGCTCTCGGTATTCATCCCGATGGTGGCCAATATTTAGGAACTCAAGGCTGCATCGGACTTAAAGCTGAAAATACGAAAGAGTTTCTTGAAAAAATGAAGAAGCATAAGCCTGACCTGCTCCAAGTAATCAAAAAGGATGCTGCTAGCTTCTTAAAGCCGAGAGAAGAAATAGTAAAGACTCCGGAATTGAAAAAAATTAAAGCTTCAAATGTGCTCCGTCCTAAAAAAGACAAAAGGTCATCGATCGGAAAGTTCATCGAAAATCTTTTTTTGTGAGCATTACCTTAATTGGATTTTTAGCCATGTTTATGAACTATAGATCTTATTCTAAACTAGCTTCCTTGCCGCTTTGGTTACTTCTCATGGAGTCGTGCTATGCGAATGACTATATTGATGTAGAAATTTCCGGCATAAAGCTGGCAGATGAAAAATCTTATTCTAAAGCCTTGAAACTGCTAAACATGCAAACGAGTAAAAAGACTAATAGCCTTGAAAAAATCTGCAATCAATCCCTTTCAGAAGTTGCGAGATTTTCATTTTTCGAAGGGGCATCATATGGCCAAGTGATGCAGATAGACGTTGCTAAAGTCGATAAAAGCGAGTGCAAGGGTGATAAGGTTGGTTCCGTTAAGCTTGAGCGGCTGACTACAAACAATGGAATATCTCTTGGCCAGAAATATGGTGTTGTAGTTTCGAAATTGCGAATAAAAGAAAATTTAAATAGCCGCGTTATAAATGTAAAAGTTGTCCATTCTAAGAGCAAATTTTTGCGAGAAAAGAATATGCCGGAGTATGTGGCAAAGTATATATTTAGTGACGATGGAACTCTTACTTCATTTTCCTTTGGATTCGCGTACCCATAGAATAATCAATGAAGACCCGAGCGATGACATGGAAACAGTTAGGAAGCTCACAGAACGTCATACTTTTCACATTGCAGGGCGCAGACCTATGACGCGCAGGGGAATGTTCTCACGCAATCGGACATCTATCGAATTAAAAAGACCATGGGTTACTACGGATTGAATCAGCTGAATCGATCGAGGATGCGGAAGGTCACGGGACGGTTCGGGCCGACCATACCTCTGAGATTCTTCCAGAATTAAATTGAATCTATCCTGCCAATTTCAATCCTTTGGTCTTTGCAAACGGGCAGGCTCATCCCTCCAAGTGAAGTCTGTGGCCGTCTTTCGCTGTACTACGCCAGTTCTCGAAATATATTCAGGCATTCGCCGCGTAGTTACCGGCAAAATCTCTATGAAATCATTTTCATTTTTGTTGGCTGGGTGGCGGAATGCAGCTTACACCCATTTTAGCGGTTCATTTCGTCAAGGCTTTGCTTGTTGAGTTCCGATCGCTGATCCACTCTAATCTTCCGAGTCAATATGGCTTGATGTTTGATGGGGTGATATAGAGTTGGAATTTTTTTCGTTATGCTACACTGCAATAAAATTAGAGTAATATCGAAGCCTTATAATTGTAATCAAAATGATTACAAATACTACTGTAAATAGTTTCTGTAATAAAGAGATGTTACCCAGAACTATAAAAGTAGCAATTGTAATCAAAATGATTACAATTATTGTGCGGCGCCAGCGTGGGCTACTAAACCGTCGCCAGCCTGATTTCTACATTAGGAAGCGCTCAATGGACAAAAGCAAAATAAAGAATTTCGAAAAGGAAAAGGAACTCTTTGAACTTGCATGCGCTCAAGGAGGATATTTTACAACCAAGCAAGCCGAGGCTCATGGCTTTTACAGACAAAATCATAGACGATTGGAGGGGGTTAAATGGGAAAAGGTCGCGCGTGGCATCTATCGTCATAAACTTTGTGCATCAAGCAGCTCTTTCGATGAACTTCACATTCTTCGGCTCTATTTTTTACGCCGTGACGGCACAGAGGGGATCATTTATTCCGGCGAAACGGCAGCGCTCCTCATGGGCGTTGGCGATTTCCTGCCAATCCGCATTTATGGTTTGATAGAGTCTGATGCTCGACGCTCAACTCAACCACCATTTTCGGTAACGCTACGCAGGGTGCCAAGCTTTGACACCATAGACTCAACCCAATCTGATGAAGGGCTTCCTGTAACCACTCCTATGCAGACGTTGCTGGATCTTTTGACCACGTACGACAAAGATCCGGAAGAGGTTAGGCGTGCTTATGTAAGGGCCAGAAACGAAGGCAAAATAACCAAGAAGAAAGTGGATCAGAATCTTCGTCGCAAGGATGATGCTGATATCCTGAAATTGTTTGCATTGTGGGAGGAGTCTCTTTGAAAGAAAAAAGACGTACTCCCGGCGCTATGGCTGATAAAATAAAGGCTGAATTGAAAAAAGAGGCAGAAGAAAAGGGTCTTCATCCTTCGGCTCTTCGAAAACATTTTGCGTTTGACATGCTAATCAATCGGCTTTGCCAGAATGCTCCCGGAGTCTTTATTCTGAAAGGCGGTTATCTTATGGAACTGCGGATAGTGACAGGAAGAACAACTCTGGATCTGGACCTTCTGATGCGCATGAAGAAAATTTTTGATTCCTTCGAATCCATGGCGATGTTCATGAGGAGGACACTTGCAGACGCCGTCGAAGATCCTTTGGGCGAGCACGACCTCTTCAGCTTCAATTTTGGCGAAGCATCAAGAGAAATTGATGGGGGAGGGGGTGGCGCAAGATTTCCAGTAAAACTTATATTGGGCGGTAAAACGTTTGAAGATTTTCATGTCGACCTTGCAATGGAAGACATTGAAACGAGAATTGCATCTGTCCGAAAAACTCCTGTTATTCCCCCTCTTAGCGGACAGCAGTTCGAGATGGAAGGAATTACAGCCGAGCAGCATTTTGCGGAAAAAGTTCACGCTTATACAAGGCCAAGAAAGAACGGAAACTCCAGGATAAAGGATTTCGTAGATCTTTACCTTCTCGTTCAAACCAGTCTCAATGTCAAAGAAACAAAAGAAGTGCTCGTCGATGTGTTTGAGTTTTGGTCGACACATGAATTGCCAAAGAATCTTCCATTTCCCCCAGACGAATGGCGAAACGGGTTTTCGTCCATGGTCAGTGAATTGGCTATGGCTGGGCTAAGTCTTGAAGATGCACATAAAATCGTCGCAGAATTTTATGAGGATCTTTTATGAGCTATAATCAGAGAGGCTGACGGTCAATCGCGATTACTGAGCGGGTCTGACGATCCCGAGAGTGGCATCCACCGTATGGAATATCTGAATGGTTACAAAATCAAGGATATTGATGCCCGCGGCAACGAGACTCTTTATGACTATGAAGCCCTATATCTCAGCCAAGTATGAGACAGTTTCTGCCGATAAATTAGTATAATGAAAGTGGCGGAAATGAGGCTTCATCCATGTCCCAGACATCCAAAGACAAAAAGCTTGTGGGTTCAGCAACTTCAGAATCA
>NZ_DASQYZ010000237.1:0-6689 GCF_035638955.1 Oligoflexus sp.
CAGGTAATGATTCAGAATTACCAATGCTTTCAAGCTTCTTTGCCTTCGCCGATTCGGACATGATGAAACCTCATTTCCGCCACTTTTACTTCACTAAATTATCGGTAAAAGCTGTCTCGAACTTGCCTGGCACATAGGGCAGCTTAGTTATGTCCCAGGCGGTGAGCGCGAACGATCGAGAGCAATAGGAGTTAGCAGTTGAACCGTTTTTCGGCTTCTTTTTTTCCGACAACCTCGACAGTTCATCCAAAAGAATCCATAAATCCGAAAATTCAGCCGCCCAGGGGACTTATTTTAGGGCTAGAGTCCTAACGCTGCCCCAGCATATTGATCTTTTCGTAAACCACATACGAATCCTCTTCCAGAGTCCTATCCTTCCAGTAGATGTGCCCCGTGAATTTGGTTGCGATGTAACCAGGGAGGCGCTGTGCCGTCATGCTAAAGCGCGTTTTAATCCCGTGCACAATCGTGTCCGGAGCATCCAGAACGATAAGGTCGAGGTTGTGCTGCATATCGTTTTTCAGCGACCAATCCCAGAAAGCCCCGTCCTGATGATGATCATAATTGGCGAAAATATTATGATCGAAGTAGGGGAGGATCGCTATGGAATGAAACCCTGTCGCATAGATCGAGGGTGATGAGGCTCGGCGCGTCTTCAAATATTCAGCGACCTGTTCGGCTGCGGAGTAATTATTCTTCAGGTCATTGCGGAATGCGGTGACGGCCCAGCTGATATGAATCCCAAGGACAACACAAATCGTGGCCAAGGTGTAGGGTCGAGTGATGACCACGGGGGTACTTTTCTCGAAGCTGATCCAAAGACAATAAATCCAGAGCAGGAACAGAATGCCTTCATGCCAAACGCTGGCATAGACGAAGGCAAAGAGGTGACCCATGATCAGGACCGGCCACAAAAAAAGACTCAGGGTCCCGGTTTTCCAAAAATGCCAGAGACTCAGCCCCAGGACCAGCCCGCTTAAAACCTTCTGCTCCGTTAAAGCCCGACTTATGAATTGAAAGGTGAAATCCAACGCGAAGCCGAGGTCATAGGATCGTCGGGGATGGACCGCAGAATGATCCATGGGAAAACGGATCTGCCAGACCGCGAGAAGACCAAGCCCTAGCAGAAGAGAAAATCCCAGGATCAGCTGATTCCTTTGAGCCGGATTCAGGCTGCTTCGTGCCTTGACGAAGGTCAGCAGGTCGATGCTGGCAAAGCAAAACGCCATGATCAATCCGTGCAGCGAAACATTAGCGAGCAGTCCCAGGAGCAGGACATAGCCGTAAAATTTTTCCTGGCGTTTCGGGTAAAGCATGGCAATACCGAAAAGAAGACAAGGTAGCAGGACATAACTTCGGGCCACGACCGCATACTGATACAGAACGAAGTAGCTGAAGGGAAAGAGAAGTTTAACGGGCCAGGGAAATGGAGCGTAAAGCAAAAACAGGAGCACGCCCAGAAGCGCAAAAAGTGCTGCGATAATACTCATCGCGGTGTAGGGAAGGCCCGTCTTGGCCGCCAGACCTAAAATGAAATGCCATAAGCCCGGTGTCCCTTCATATCTTAAATAGGTATTGATCAGATCGAGAGGGCGACTGTCCCGGCTTAAAAGCCAGGCCTGGGCTTCGTCAAACCAGGGCTCGTGATGATACACTCCGACTGCCAGCAGACAGGCATAGAGCAGGAAAGCAGCCATCAGGCTGATCCTTGAATATAATCGCATCATAAGTAGGCCGTCCTTAAAGTCCGTGGAGCTGACGATAGGCCAGCCGATAATAGATACCCGCCGTATTCTGCATCAGACTTTTGTGAGTTCCCGACTGAATAATTTTTCCGTGTTCCATCACCAGAACGCGGTCGGCATGCTTCACGGTCGAGAGCCGATGCGCGATGACCAGGGTCGTCCGTCCTTCCATGAGTCGCTCCAAAGCCTCTTGCACGAGGTATTCGCTTTCTGCATCGAGGGCACTGGTGGCCTCGTCCAAAATCAGAATGCGAGGATCTTTTAACAGGGCACGCGCAATGGCAATGCGTTGCCTTTGTCCCCCTGACAGTTGCAAGCCTCGTTCCCCAACCAGGGTTTGATAACCATTCGGAAACCCTTCGATGAAATCATGCGCATGAGCATCATAGGCCGCCCTGCGAACCGCAGCGTCCGAGGCATCAACCCGACCGTAACGAATATTGGCGGCAATGGTATCGCTCATCAGAAAAGGATCCTGCGAGACAACACCGATCTGTCTACGGAGCCATGCACTATTAAGATTCCGGATATTGGTTCCATCCAAAAGAATGGCCCCTTGAATAGGATCATAAAACCGTGTCAGCAGACTTGCAATCGTGGACTTGCCACTGCCCGATGGCCCCACGAGCGCGATGACCTGCCCAGGCTCCACCGAAAAGCTCAGTTCCTTAAGCACAGGAATGTCGGGCCGCGCCGGGTAGCAAAACTGCACGCGCTGAAACTGGACCCTCCCACTGATATGAGGGGGCACCAGGCCACTGGAAAGAGGAATTTTGGGCTGGCGGTCCAGCAATTCGAAGATGCGTTCTGAGGCGCCCAAGGTTGACATGAAATCAGTCCACAGCGATCCCAGACTGCCCAGGGAAACCGTCACCGACAAGGCATAAAGAAGGAAAGAGGTCAGATCACCGAGCGTCATAACCCCTGTCAGGACCATATCGCCACCGTACCATAGAACGCCCGCAATCGTCACCGATCCCAAAAGGGAGCCGATTCCAATAAAGCACGCGATGTTTTGAATACGGAGCCGGCCTAATTCCAAAGCCTGGGTTACGGCCCGCGCATAACGATGAGCTTCCCCTTGTTCCTGAATAAAGGCTCGCACGGTGCGGATGCCCGATATGGTTTCGGCGGCAATGCTTGCCGATTGTCCCCACGCGTCCTGACCTTCACGAGCCAGTTTTTGAATGCGTTTGCCAAAAAAACCCGTGCTGACCACGATCAAGGGAATGGCGATGAGAAAACCGATCGCCATGACAGCCGACGTGCGAATCAGCAGAATGGTGCCGAACAGCACAATTCCTGTGTGCTGGAGAAAGGATGAGAAATGCAGCGTGACAGCGTTCTGCACGACCGTGGCATCAGAAGCCAAACGACTCATCAATTCCCCTGTTTGCCGTGCATCAAAAAAAGCGATCTCCTGTTTCAGGACGGCCTGGTAAAGCGACTGCCGTAAACGCGTAACAATGCGTTCTCCCGCAGCTGTAAAAATGTAGTAGCGAAAAGCGGCCGAGACCGCCTGCAGCAGAAAGACGAGAAAGACCAGTCCCACCACAGGTTTTAAAAGATCGAATCGACCAGTTTCCAGGACCTCATCAATAATGTATTTAACAGCCTGGGGATAGACCAGGACCATGCTGCTGCTTAACACCAGGGCGATAAATCCAAAGATCAGCTTTTTCCATTCTGGCAAAGCCAGTTTGAAAAGCCGCAGGAGCTGTCCCCATGCTGTGGCTTTATCCAATCGAAGTACAGGTATCTGCATAGCCCCTCGTCAGCTGCCATAGTTTGAAAAGCGTTGACTCGACCAGCGAAAGACGGCGCTGGCGAGCAACACCAGGACGATTAATGGCAACACTGTGGTCCAGCCTGGGTTTAAGAAAGCATTGATAATGCAGCGCTGGAAGATCACCAGCATAATACACCCTGGAGCCATGCCGGCCAGGGTCGCGCCCATAAACCTAAGATAAGGAATCCTTGCGGCTCCCGCGGCGACATTCACCAGAGTGTTCGGCGCAATGGGCATGATCCGTAGCAGGCATAACGCCGCAAACCCCTCAGGTGTGTGACGGCCGTAAAATTGTGGGAAAAAGAAGCGGCCCATGCACCGACCTGCGACGTAACCCAGGCTGACCAAACCGATGACACTTAAAACGATATAGGAAAAGGCCGGCAGAGCCGGAAAGAAACTCGCTGTCAAGAGGATCAGCAGATTGATGGGCGCCAGCAGAAGACAAGCGATGACATACAGAATAGGAATCAAAAGCAGAGTTGAAAGACGAGTGTCATGCGGCATTCCATTCTGTGGATAAAAATTCAGTGTCCACTGATTTCCATACAGGGGAGAAAACATCCAGGCGTAGGAAGCCGCAATGCTCGCGCCGGCAAGTCCAGTCATGACCAGCGCCATCATGCGAGGGGGCACCTTGAGATGCCGCTGTATGATTTCCAGCATGCGGCCCCAACGATCCATGGCAATTTCCAGAGCGGAGGGCTGATCCATATCGAGCAGGTCAGCATCAAGCCACCCGATCTTCTCTTCCGGCATGGGCTGGAGTTTGAAATCCGCCAGATGTTTATCCGGTGAAAGAAGTCGCAAGGATTTAAGGACCTGCAAGGGCGAACCGGTTCGCTCCAGTTCCTGAAGGGCATAGGATGCATCATGATTGGCGTAATGCACGATCAAAAATGCAAGAGCTTTCCGTATGGACCTTTGCAGGTGAGGTTGCTGCCTGGCATCAATCGTGACATTGCATTCCGTATCAAGGCCCATGGATCGATTATTGAGGTTGGCCGATCCCAGGGTCAGGAATTGATCATCCACGATCATCAATTTGCTATGAACCGTGACATATTTATAAATTGGGATCAGCTCCTGATCATACGGATAAACGATGTGGACGCGTTTATGAAAATCGTAGGCTAGCACTTTGGTCAGGGCTTCATACTGCAGATGGCTCATCGTTCGTTTTTCGAGCCATGGTCCCAGCCGTTCCGGAAGCACCAGGGTAATTTCCGGCCCTTCGCTTCTCTGGCCCAACCGACACAGGATATCAACCATATGGTGCGAGGTCAGATACTGAGTTTCAATGTACACATACCGTTGCGCTGACAGCAGCAGGTCTTCATACACCTGAGCAATCTGTTTCACTTCGTTGGAGTTACGAAAGCTCGGATAGGTCAGCGACACGGCGATCGGCGCATCCTCAAAAAAAGCGATGGCCTGAGCCGGCGCTGGTGGCTTCACTCGGGTCGGTGGGACCATGGGGATGTTTGTGCCATTCGCCTGCTTCCAGCGTTGCCGAAACATCTGAGCCAGTTGCCAGGCCGCAGGCCCTGCCATGCCCAGCTGAGCATCATGATAGGGCTGATAGTATTGACCATCGGGATCTTTGCGAAGAGGATCCTCCGCGGCATGCATGCAGGTATCCCAACGCCGGATGGTGAGATCCATGCCGCCGACGAAGGCCAGCTGATCGTCTATGATAACAATTTTTTCATGGTGGGATCCACCAATGGGGTGGTGGGAATCCGTGCAAAAATGCAAACGAGGATGACAGAAGCGTGTGAATTTAAAATTCTGAAGCTTCTCGCGTTCCATAATATAGAGTGGCGCTGGTCGCCACGAGAGCAGATAGATATGGAGCTTTGGGTGGTTTTTCAAGATTCTGCGGAAAAACGTCGCCAGGTTCCAATGATCCCCTTGAGCTGATCCTTCACGTTTCGGATCAAGATTGGTGCGTGTGTGCGTATCCCAACCCAAAATAAAGATCGTGGACGTCGCTCGCTCACAGGCCTCAATAAAGGCTTTGAAGTAGGCTTCGCCGTCACAGTAAAGCCAGCCGTCATTCCCGTCAACATACGTGCAGGCATTTTTTTCAGTCCAAAATGAATCTTGCAAGGGTACCATTTGGTTCAGGTCCATCCATGACAGTGTTCAACCAAATGGAGCCCATGCAAGACTCAATCCTCAAAGCACTAAGCGTGACGTCGAATAGGAACAAGCCTCAGTCCAGTCGACAGTGCAGTTTCCACCCCGGCCTTGCCGGCCTCATGATAGGCTGCATCTTCATTCACCTGCCAGAGATCATAAACCTCATGGCCCGCAGCAATGTTTTCCACGCACAGCATCGCGGTCATCATTGCGTGATCTTGATTATTGTATTTATGCATTCCATTGCGCCCGACCATGTGCAGGCGCGGGTAACGACTTTGTATTTCTGAGCGGAGAGTTTCCACATGTTCCGCATAGGCGTCGTCATAGACCGGATAAGCTTTCGCCTGGCGTACAACGCAACCGTCGACAATTTTGTCGGGACTGGAGAGACCGATCGCGGCAAATTCCTGCTTGGCCAGCTCTATCAGGTCCTCATCCGAGGACGACCAGAGGCCGTCCCCTTCAAAGCAAAAGTATTCCAGTCCATAGCAGGACATGTTTTGATCCGGCACCATTTCGGGTGACCAGGATTTGAAGTTTTGAACTCGACCGACTTTGACGCCAGGTTCATGAATATAGATCCAGTTGTCATCAAATAATCCTTCATCCCTAACAATAAGGACGACCGTGAGAAAATCCCGGTACTTCAGATTTTGTGCAGCACCGATGACACGCTCTGGAAGTTTAGGCGTGAGACCCAAGGCCATTTCGCGTAGAGGGGCGCTGGAGATAACCTCATCCACGACGAGGGACTGTTCCTTGCCATTCGGGCCTTGATGGACAATCTTCCAGGTGTCGCCGCAGAACTGCAGGCTTTTCACTTTGTGGCCCATCAAAATTTCACCGCCGCGATCCAGGACCTTGGTAGCCCCCTGTTTCAGGAAAGATGTCGCTTAGCCAGAATTGAAAATATAGAGGGCGAGCAAGTAGATACAAGTGGGAAGACAGTCGTTCTATTCAAGCGAATTCAAGGAAGCGATCATCGCGAAGATTGTAAACAGGCGTAA
>NZ_DASQYZ010000238.1:0-50388 GCF_035638955.1 Oligoflexus sp.
CTTGAACGTTTTTTCCATGCGGCGAAGCGAGCCATCCCTCTCGGCGGCGGCAAGATTCGAAGCGGCGGGGGCGTGGTCCTCTCCGCCGATTTTTTTCCAGGCTTCCGCCTTTTTTGCTGAACCTGCGCCTTCCAAAGCCGCGTTTACGTCGTGCAGAACATCAATCCAGTTCCGCATGTTGTTTGCAGAGTCCCTGGTTTTGACGCCCATTTGGTCGAGCAGTTTTTCCAGCTCTTTGGGAGGCTTTGCAAGACGCAAAAAAACTGAACGAAGCCCCGTCCCTGCCATGGATCCCTTGATACCGTTATTATGCAGAACGGATGAGGCTGCAAGGGTCTGCTCAAGACTGGAATTCACGTCAACGGCCACAGCCGAAACGTATTTGAGCATCTCCCCAAGGGACTCAAGACTGGAGGCTGACGACGAGTAAGCCGCGGTCAATGAATCGCCCACCCGCTGCATTTCGGAAACATCAATCCTGAACCCCTGCAGAACCTCGGAAGTTATCTCTGCGGTTCGGGCAAGTCCGGTCATGCTGCTGTTGGCCAAAGCAAGCATGCTGGGCATGATGGCAATGATTTCATTGGTCCGATATCCTGCGGTTGCCAGCTCATTTTGAGCCCCGGCAACCTCCTTTGCTGAATAAACCGTTTCCGCCCCGAGCCGACGCGCATCATCTTTAAGGCGTTTATATTCCTCAGATGTGGCACCGGCCATGGCCTTGACGCGAATCATGGCTTTCTCGAATGCGACCGCTTCACGGATTGGGGTTGTGAAAAGGTAACCATATCCGAGAGTAAAAAGGCCACGGGACATGGCTTCGGAGCGAAGCTGTCCCGCACGGTCTGACAGCCTTTGGGCCTCGTGCGCGGTCTTAAGTGTCCTCGTCTGCCGCTCGATCGTCTGATTGAGCCGTTCGCCGCTTTTTTGAAGGTCCCGGGTTTCCATGCCGGCTTTATGAAGATTGTTCTCATACCGCTGAATACTTTCGTTGGCCCGGTTGACCTGTCCATGGGTCATACCAATTGAGCTTGAAAGTTCCCGCTCGGCTTTGCTCAGCTGCTCAACACTTGCCCCGGTTTCACGCGCCACAGTCTGATGGGTACGAAGACCAAGGGTGGCTTCCCTAAACTCCTGCCGCGCGGCCGCGGTACTGTCTCTCACTCTCGCAAGTTCCCGGGCAAGCGCCTCCAGCTGGGCTTTCTGTTCCCTGGTGGCATCGGTGGACATGGCCTGCCGCATCCGTTGATACTCGGAGGTGAGCACGCGGTATTCACGCTGCGAGTCCATCAGGACCTGCCTTGACCTTGAAACCGCATCGGTATGAACTTTCAGTGCTGCAGTGGCCGCCTGCCTCGTCACCTGGATTTGCAGAAGTTTCCCGTTCTGCTCCGAGAGCTGCAGGGTAAACCTAGCGACCTCATCCCTCGTTCTTTTAAGGCCCTCAACATCGGCCGCGGTGGATCGCAGTGCTTTTAAGGCACTGTTCATGCTTTTGATCCGTTCATCCGCAGTGGAAAATGTTGCGTTGAAAGCCGCATCAAACGCCGCTTTGATCTTAACGCTAACCTGTCTATTGCCCATCTGTCACCGCTTCCCAGGTTTCCTCGGAGTCATCCGGACCCCTGTCTTCATTATCCAAAAGAGCTTCGAGCCATTGGTCGAATTCGCTGTAGGCCATATCCAGTGACTCATTCGCAGTGAATCCATACCGCTCTCTCATCACTGAAATGGCTCGCCTTAGATGACGCGCATCGGGTGCACCGGACGAATCACCGGCCTTTTCCGTGGCTTTTTTCCGAGCACAATCCCGTGACTTTCCGCATACTCGGTCATCACTGTGTTGACGTGCAGCACAATCCCGTCCACATCATCAGCGTAAAGCTCGTCAAATGCCTCTTTCGGGAGGTTCTCGCAGAAAGCCATGACCAGGAGCTGCATCTGCATTTCCTCGGGCTTTTTCGCGTTTTCAGCCATAACCATCTTGTGTCTGGTCTTGAAATAATCAGAGAGCGTGACTGTCTCGTATCGTTTGCCTTTGTATGTCAAAGGCTTGATTAAACCGTATTCCATCCTCATCTCCACTTGAAATCATGCCAGTGATTTTAACCAATCTTCAGGTTCGCCCTTGCAGCCGCGTGCTGGTCGAATGCTCCAATCAGCGTTGTGCCGGCCATGACATCAACCGTAATGAGAGGCACAGCGCCTCGCGAGAGGATCCAGCTGAGCACCGACATTTCAACCGTCTGGGTTGCGGATTTCGGATCACCCGCTTTCCAGGTGCCGGGGTCCACACCCTTGACCCAGCCTCGCAGAACGCACGTGATACCTTCGGAGCTGCCGTCGACAGAGGCCATATGACCGAAAATCGTGGCTGTAATGAGCCCGGAAAGATTCACACCGGCAGAGAGATATCCTTCGATGGTCTGCTCACCGAATTTGAATGTCGCCTCCAGTTTTTCGAGGCCAACATCAATTTCAATTGGTGCGGCCATGCCTGCTCCCCGCCACTCCTCGGTCTTGTATTTGATCTTTGGGAGGGCGACTTCCTCGCAGATCGCCGAGAAATCACTGATACCGAACATCACATTGAAATTCTTCAAGTGTTTTGGCAGCTTCATAAATAGGCCTTCCTGCAAAAATTAAAGCTGTGCTTATTCATTCTGATCTCATTTGCAGCACACAGCGGTTGCATGCGCCTCTGCGCCATTGGGCTGCCCGCTTTCGAGCGCCCATGTGCAAGCATGAAAGCTAAAATCCCCGCCGCGAGTGGGATCTATAAACGGGGCGGAATCCCGAAGATAAATTTTCGCTGCACCATCGCGACCTGTTATATAGCACCCGCCTGATATAAGCGTTTCATCCGCAAGGCAACTTGCGGAAACACTGGTTTCAGATCCCTGCAGCTGGCTGCTTTCCTCTCTACTTGTACACCCGGAAAATGCCTTTGGGCCAGGAGGCCCGTCCTTGCCTTTGACGTCAACTGCAGGCCCATTTCCGCACTTGACGAAGCCATTTCCAGAAATTGTGCAGCCGTCGCCATTTTTCCCATCTGAACCCTTCAGCGTGGCCAATGGGGTGCTGGTGGCCCCGCATACGATATCGGACCCGGCGATTGCGCAGCTGTCACCGCTCCGGCCGTCAGCACCCCTAAGCGACGACAGAGGGGTTCTTGTGGCTCCGCAGACAATCTCATTGCCGATTATCGCGCAGCCGTCACCGTTCCGGCCGTCACCGCCTTTGAGCGAAGTGAGAGGGATCTTTGTCACACCGCAAACGATGTCTGTTCCAAGAATGGAGCAGCTGTCACCTTTGTCCCCTTTCAGTGCAGCCAGTGGCGTCGTGGTGGAGCCGCAGACGAGGTCTGTTCCAATGATGGCACACCCATCCCCATTTTTTCCGTCATTTCCTTTAAGCAATGCCAAAGGAATCCGGGTGGAACCGCATACAATGTCGGGGCGTTCGATCGTGCAATTATCCCCGTTTTTTCCGTCAGCACCTTTCAGCGTTGCCAAAGGAATTTTGCTTGTGCCGCAGACAATCTCATTGCCGATAATCGCGCAACTGTCACCATTCCGGCCGTCCGTACCCCTCAGCGCTGCAAGGGGGGTGCTGGAGACGCCGCAAACAATGTCCGGCCCAACAATGGAGCAGCTGTCGCCCTTGTCCCCCTTCAGCACCGACAGCGGGGTTTTGCTTGCACCGCAGACAATGTCCGCTCCAATAATCGCGCAGCTGTCACCTTTCAGGCCGCTGCTGCTCGGGCTCACCCAGCGGCCCGAGGAATCAATGATGGGAGTCTTGCCTACCGATAGACTTCTCACATTGACGTCCACGGGCATGTTCACGCTGCCATTCGCATTGGATATGATCACCGACGCCGGACAGTCCGCTTTACTCCTGCAGTCCAGTGGCGCGACTTTGCTAATGCGCAGGGTAAAATCCTGGCCTCTTGAATTGTTCGAAAGGTTGTCTATGGAGAATGAATTCTCGAAATTTGGCTGCTCGTTGTCGGAGAAAGGCGGCACTGGCTGGCCACGGCTTTCATGGGCGAAAAGCAGGGCAGGCAGGATGATAATAAATCCAAAATTCACTGTTTAAGCTCCAATCGTTTCAAGATATTTGTCGGTGATTTCTTCGGTGAAAGTCAGCTTTTCAGATACCGGCGTCGGGGTAAATTCGTAGATCCAAAAGACGTTGCCATCGTTCAGAGCCGTGGGGGTATTGGCTTCCGGATCCGCAAAGCACCTGCCGCCAGCAATGGCTCCGAGGCGCTTCAATTCGCCCAGATAGGCGTTGACGTTATTGGCCACTGCATCGAAGTAGTTCCTCGTGATGCCCTTGGCAACCGCCCAACGGTGAGATGCCTGGATGGCTTCCCGAATGGCATCACGTATCCTGACCTTCTGAAGCTGGTTTGTTTTCAGATCCAGTGGATCACCTGTGCCGCGGGCACCCCAAAGACGAAGTCCATCCTGCCGAACGATCGTTGCCACCTGAATGGCGTTGAGCCTTTGGCCCTGGGACTGCGGATCATTGAGCGCAAATGAAACGGCTTTGGACGTTCCAAGAATGCCGCCAATTTCCTGGTTTGACGGCGATTCCCAAAAATTGATCTTCGCCAAAACACCGGCAGCGTATGAGCTGGCCGGCACATCCAGGGCGGCGCCACTATCGGGCGCGATCCTGACCTTGGGAGAGACGATATAGACGTTTGGTGCGCCATTGGCAGTCCGGAATTTTCTGAGTTCCGTTTCATCCTCTGGACCGTCCAGGATCACAACTGCACCAAGTCTTTCGGAAATCGCTTTAAGCCTTAAAGCCACCGGGTTTGCAAGTGCATCATCGGCCATTTTTATCACCATTCGTTATTGGTTTATGACAATCAGAAGACGCGCAGAATTCAGGGTCGTCGCCTTGAAAGAGGTGTTGGGTCAGGCTCCGGGTCCGGCGATGGATCCGATACCGGGTTTACTGCCGGCTTTGGATTTGTATTGCCATACCCAGGGGCAATCAAAATCTTGGGCTTTTGATCTGTAATGGATTGGGCTTCAGCCAGCGATTCAATGGCTTTGATAAGATCGCCATCCGAATCCGATAGAGATTTGACCAATACGACCGTGGCCTCCAGTTGATCAAAGATCCCGGTGACAGCTTCGTGGAGTGATCCTTTTACGCCACTGGCCTCGGACGGGAAAATCGCTTCAAGAGCCGCTTTTTTCTTAAAATAAGCCCGAGGCACATTGGGTTTTAGTTCCGTGCTGGCCGGCGCTGTGCCGACGATTCCGATCACCGATTGATTCGGGGACCTGATTTGGCGAATCTCACTGCCGCCCTCCTTGATAACAACGCCGTGAACGTATAAATCAGCCATATTTAACCTCAAAACTTCCATGAAAGACTCGCTTCAAAATCCCGCGGGACTGCACGGATACCGAAAGTGCAGCCCTGATTGCTTTGATTTCCCTCTCCGTGGGGACACGCCCGGGGTCGATCTCGTAGTCGGATTTTGTGAGCGGAGCGAACGTTATATTCGGGAATCCAACCCAGGCGAGTGCCATGCGAATGGCCAGGGGCGTTCCCCTGATGCGGATAAAGTCGATCGCCTGCCCCTCGATGAGACTCGGCTCCACAGCGAAAGGCAGCAGGGGAGTCAGGCCGTATTCCCAAAGGATGGCTTCACGAATCTCCGGATCATTGAGCAGGCGGATATTCAATATGGGCGAAGTGTCAAATTCCGGATAGAACTGACGGATCACACGCTCAATCACGCTGATGCCTCCACCGACAGTTCCAGCTTTGAGATCGATGCATAGCGCTCGGCCTGAACAGGAATATTGGTTTCCGGGGACCTCATGATCACTGATTTTACCCCTGGCTGGTGCAGCTCTTTTACAATCCAGCTGACAGTGGGAACCCAGCCCAGCTTCTTTTGGGCCTCAAACCGGGCACGGAAGGCGGTCTCAATTGCCCCCTGGTGGTCGGCCCCATAACCCGGGCTCAGTATGATGATGGCGCTGATCACAAATGGTGTTGGCCGTGCTTCGAGAAACGTGACTCTATCCAAGGCAGGTTTTACGGTTTCCTTTTTGAAGGCGTCAGTCAGAGCCTTGATCACTGCCGTTTTCAAGTCAGCCGCATCGGAATTGATCAGAACATGAATGAAAAGATCCCCCTCGACGTTTTGGACAAAGGCGTCCATGACGGAGGCTGTTCTGGCATTTTTTTCGGTGCCTAATGTGGCTTCGCCATAAAGGAAGGTCAAAGCCTTATACATGGCATCGGTGCCTGCCGGTGATGCCTGGTCCCGCGTACCGCGCATCCGCTCCCGGTAGGCTTCATAGCTTTCACCCTCGCGGATCCTGCCTTTGAATATGAAGTCAATCTCATTCGATAGCTTCACAAGCTGTGTATAGGCGGCATTATTAATTTTTTCAATGCCAATGACCTGCGTGAGAACCAGCTCAACGAGCAGGTGATAGAGGGGATCGGCAGGAGTGGGTTCCTTGAAATCAGGCAACACCTTCCGGTACTCTCCCGTAAACCGCTCAATGGTTTGGCGCAGTTTGGCCTGAAAATCCGGCGTTTCAATGATATGTGGAAGCTCTGTCATCATATTCCAATATTCCTTTTTTCGGTGCCTATGGACATGGCGACCAGCAGCTCTTCGCCATTGCGCTGATCAAAAACCGTGTCGATTTTTGCGCCTTTGATGGTGTTCTCAATGCTTTCTGAAAGGTCGCCGGTCAACTCCAAAACCATGGTCTGGGTGATAGGTCGGTCGAGATAAAGTAAATGATTTGTTCCATACCATCTAAGCATTGGCCGCGAGCCTTTAGGGGTCAAGACCGCCCTGCGCACGGCCTGCCGCAGCCAGCTCTCGCCAGTGATCGCCTTGCCTGTGACTTCATCCATGCCAATCATGAGATTTTCCCATCCGTCATGGGTCCACCGTTTGGCGTTGTTCCCGTGACCAAAGCATTCGATGTGATGTGATCGATGATCACCTGCGCGATGGCCTCCCACGCTTCTTTCGTGACGCCTTTGGCGTTTGTCGCGGCCTCATAAAGTAAGCTGCCAAGTAAGTCTTCCGTGCCTTTGAGCGGCATTTATCCTCCAAAAGAGTCCAGCCTTGCCCTTATGCCTGGAATTTCTGCGGCTGCCGGCTGGAGCGGCTGCGGTCCCATCATGGTCGCCGTTTGCGATTTTTCGACAACCATCAAGGCATCTGAAAAAAGCTTCAAAACCTCATCACCGGCCTTGTTTCTGATGGCTGCTTTTTCAGTTTGAAACTCGATCCTCGAGCCTTTCACGACCAGATTCATTTCCTCGGGTCTCGACACTGTCATGGTGTGGGAATCTGAATCATAGGAAAACTCAAGCCCATCCTCGTACCTTCGAAGCTTTACCTTTGGGTTCTTCGAGGGAGCCGGATGTGCGCTGCAATATATCGCATGCCCGGCGTACCCGCCGCCCAGCTCCCCACCAGGAGAAAGCACCAGCAGCTGCTCACCAACCGCCGGCATGTCCCAGTCAATCGACCCGGCCGCGCGCTCCTGAAGGACAGAAAGCCAGGCGCTGTCAAGCGGCGAAAGGTCCTTTGACGGATCCCCTTCATTGAATCGAACCTTGACCAGCGCTTTGTCCGCATCAACGGCGATTACCTTTCCAGGCCGCAGGATGTTTTCCATCCGGCGCTGGAGATCTTTCACAGCAATCTCGATCCTTTCAAGTGACATCCTCTTTAACCCCATTCACATAGAGATGCTTCGGCAGCGTCGGCTCTGGCGGCAGCCAGCACGGCTTTTGGTATTGGATTTTGTAGGTCATGGAGAGGGCCGCTATCCGCTTTTCCCCCAGCATGTCGTGGCCAAAATCCACCTCATCCAAAAGCCAGTCGGTGACAAGGTCATCGAACTCCTTGTTCGATTCGACAGCCGCTTCCATCTTCTGCCGGACGGACACCAGTTCCTTTTCCGCGTCCCCTTCTGAAACAAAGCAGCATTCAATTTCAAAGCGGACCTCGCGATTCTCATAGTGGTTTTGGTTCTCCAACAGCGTGTCGCGATGAAAGTAAAGATTCACAAACGGCAGATCACCTACGCTGATTCTCGTGACTCTGGCGCTGAACTTATTGAAGTCAGGAAGAGCAAGGCCCAGGGACTTTTCGAGCTGGCTGCGAATCTCAAGAAGCATCAAAATGTTCTCTCGAATCTCTGTCCATCGACGCGGTGCAGATCAATCTCAGTGAAGCCCACGCCTGAACGTTTCATGTTTTTCACTTCGTAGAAGACTCCGCTCCTGACCCGCTTCAGCACAGCACCTTCCGGCAACTTTTCAGCATCTTCATCAAAGACCAGAACCCTCGCGACCCTGGCGATCATGCCGGGATGGCCCACGGGAGCGTGATCATCAAATTCCGTGTAAATTGCCCACAATTCCCTGACTTCGTACAAAAAACATTCATCGAATTCCGGGCAAGGCATAAAATTCAGCCCGCCAGTTCTTCGCTGCCGTCGCCGTGTGAAAAATCAAAAAGTGCAGCACCATCGTTACTGAAGATGGGCACCTGTATGATCCTTGATCCATAGGCTTTTGGTTTGTAGCGATCAGATAGCTCTTTGATGTCATCAAGCAGGTCCAGGAACCTCTGGCAATACCGGTCCCTCTCATGAAGGCTTGCGATGAATGCCTTGACGTTTCCCTCGGCAAGGCCAATTCTTTTGTGCTGGAGGCGGGCATGGTTTTCGATTTCGGTCATTTCCTCGATGGTTTTTGCGCCCGTCACCCACTCCTGCTCTGTAAATCCATCAGCAGTGGACTTTACCTGCAAATAGCCATACCGATGCTTGTACTTTTTACGGGGCAGAGCTGGGAGCTGCTGACCGTTTTGAATCCGGTGTTGAAGTTCCATGATAATTGCAGCCCGGCGATTAAACTCCAGTATGAAAAGTTCCTGTAGCTTTGCCGCTTTGTCACCTGTGAACCCAAGAACGATTGCCCAGAATCCGTCACGGGTCAGTTCATACATCAGGTTTGTTTTGCCGGATTCATCCCGATATTCACTGGGCGCAAAATTGCGCTCAGTGAATGATTTCGAATAGTTCGCCAATTTATTGCGAATGGTCCGAAGCACATCCTTATGGTTGCGGTCAAATTCCCGCGCCAGAATAAATGAGTTCGTTACCGCTTCACTTTCCTCATTGGCGTAAACAAGTTCAGTTTTCTGCTGGATGATATCCATAATCTCCTCGGCCCCTTCCTGTTTTATGCAACCGTCACAACGCCCGCAGTGTTTGGATCGTACGTGACAAAGAGCGGTGCCGACTGGAGCAGCACAATGCGCTGGCTCGGGTCTTCCTCTTCCCAGCTTTTGACAAAGACCCGGCGGGCCTGAAGGCCTGCCTTTAGATCGGGAATCGCCCCATAGTGCCGGACGCCCTGGATGTCACTGCATGTGAAGAGAACCTCCTTCGGCGCAATGTCATAGGTCTTCTGGTCGGTCTTCCCTTCGTGGGTCCAAAGTTCGCAGTTGCCAAAGGACCCCCTGTACATCAGGTTTTCAAAGGAGGAATCCTCGGGAGTCAGCTTCAGGCTAAGGCTTGCTGCAAGGCGCATATAGTCTGGCAAAACCTTTTGGACTTCCTTGTTTGCACGGAATAAGTCCCAGGCATCAATGCCGAGGATCATCTTCCTTGGGCGCGCCTGATTCAAATTTTTTGAGGCCATCTCCCGCTGAAAGTTTTCGACAAAGTCGGTCATGGGGAAATCGGGATTGGCCCAGGTATTGGTGCCGGTCAGCTTCACGGTAAGGGCTGGATCTCGCTTGAAGTCGATGACTGAATCAAAGCCTTCGCCGCGAATGGTCAGCTTGCCGGTTTTTACAATTTCAAGCGCCATCAGCTCTTCACGGACGCGCAGCCGCTCAAAGAGCCGGGTTGTCTTTTGAATCAACCGAAGCTCGGCGCGCTGCATGGTTGTCAGCTCGCCGCCAAAATCCTCACCCGGCAGACGGTCCTGCCCATCCTGGCCCGTGATGCCGGTCTTTTCCTTGATGAATGCCGGTTTAAAGGATTTGGTCGAATAGCCCTGGTCACGAAACATCGGCGCTTCGAGCAGCGGATGAACGAAGGGGGCCGCCCCGATCCTGTTGTCGGTGTTCTCGTCGAAGTAGACCTCCTCCTTCTCGGAGCGGACTTCCATGGGAAAGAAGGTGTCACGGAAATACCTGGTCCTCGGGACAAGACGCATGACGAGGCGGTTCAGATAGTAGGTGCTGTAGATGGGTAGCATGGCTGTCAGTCCTCACCGTTTTCAAGATAGATATTGTGCAGCTCCAGCTCATCCTGCACCGAATCCAGCGTATGGCTTTTGCCGACCGTGAGGTCGAGCCTCAGAAAAGCGCCGGTTCTGAAAACCGGGGCAAATTTATCTGCTTCGGTGGCGTCGATATCGAGCTGCAGGATGCAGCGGGCTTTTTCGCTTCCATCGGCTATGGCCGTGGTCCCGTCTTCAGCGGTTTTGGCGCAAAGGACGTATTTTCCGCTCGCCGTCTTTCGCCCGAGGATCGAGCCTTTTTTCAGGACCTGACCTTTCTCAATCGTCACGGACCCGCGGTAAGCCGGGAAGGATCCTCTGTTGAGAAAAGCCGGCTCATACTTCGAGACTTCACGAAAATGCGGTTCATATTTCATTTATGGGTGCCTCCGGTAAGGCCCAGCTTTCTGGCGAGTTCTATGGCCGCGTCCTGCTCCGAGGCGACGACATCCAGGCCCGTGGACTGGGAAGGCGGAACATCAAGTCCGCTGAGGCTCCTGTCATGGTCCTTCCTGATGGCCTGCCAGGGAGCTTTTGGATTTTTCTTTGATTCCATCAGGATCTCAATGGCCGCATCCTGAACGCTCACTTCGGACTCAACCAGGCTTTGGAGAAATTCGCCCGACACTTGCCCCTCAGCCAGTGTGCGGATGCGCTCAACGCGGGTCTTCTCCGCTTTGAAACGATCATTTTCCCCGGCTGCGCCGATCCTTATGAAATGTTCGGCAATAGCCGGGTGATTCGCGGCGATAAACTCCGCGGTGATGTTATCCGTTGTCATTTTTTGGGCTCCGTAATTTGAAATGACATTTTCGAGAGTGGAGACTTCATCAATCAGGCCCCGCTTTTGTGCTTCCGAGCCGATGAAGACCGAACCCTGACCGAATTTCCCGAGAACCATGTCGCGGTTGATTCCGCGGTTGCGGGCGACTTTTGAAATGAAGACCTCAGCCAGCCCATCGATGACGGCCTGGACCTCCCTGGCTCCGTCCTCGGTTGAGGGATCGCGGTTTTTGTTTGGGCTTTGGCTGGAGACGAAGCGGATTTCGTTCTGATTTTTTTCGGATTGCAGCGCTGACTGAACGCCTATGCTCCCGATGATGGAAGAGTCGGAGCCGTAAACGCGGTCACAGGCACTGGCGATCCAGTAAGCTGCGGATGCTCCGGTTCCGCCGACATAGGCGGCAATAGGCTTTTGGCCGCGTGCCCCGAAGATGTGATCGGCCAGTTCCGAGCAGCCATTGGCCTCACCGCCGGGACTATCGATGTCAAGGACTATGCTGCGGACCTGATCGGAGGCCAGCATCTGGTGGAAATCGCGAAGCACTGTTTCGTAACTGGTCGCGCCGCAGTGCTCGGTCATGAGATTGGCGCGCTTGAATAGAGGGCCACGGACCGGGATGACTCCCACCCCGCCCCGAATAAAGGCTTTCTCCGAGTTGTTCAGTCGATCACCTCGAATTTTTTCGAGCGCATCGATATCAGCGTGCCGCTCCACGACTGAAAGCATCAATCGCAGGGCCTCTTCGGTCATGGCCCACTGGGAATTTAAGATTTGATTGAGAGCAAAAGACACGATTAACCCCGCAGTTAACTGGGGCCAATCATAGCGTCAAAAGGCTTGAAGAGTGAAGGATTGGGGTGTTCGCTATGTAGCGAACACCCTCGCTTGGAATTTGCTTGACGAGTTCAGGCGGCTGGCTAGAATGCGCTCGGCTGAAGATCTGACATCAGGGATTGGAATCTGACTAATAGTCAAAATCCGATCGGCCTCTCGACTGCCCGAAAAGAACTGTGATTGAAATTCAAGGGCAAAAAAAAGACGCCTTGAAGCGTCTTTTCTTTAATTGCGAAAACTCAACTTTGACAGTTGGGCTTCCAAATATAAGCAGGAATCAATAACCCTGACCATTCCGGCCAGAGCCATAACCGCTACTGCTGCGCGGTACGGAAGGTCTGGCTTCATTGACTGTCATTGGGCGACCATCGTAATTTCTGCCGTTCAGCTTATCCACAGCCATGGCCGCGTCGTGAGAATCAATCATTTCGACAAAGCCGAAGCCCTTGCTACGGCCTGATTCACGGTCCATGATGACCTTGGCAGATCCGACTTCCCCGTATTGATTGAACGCATCCATCAGCGTTTGATCAGTGACAGAATAAGCGAGATTACCAACATATAATTTGTTGCCCATAGGGGGCCTCCAGAGTGCATCGGCGGCTAAAGAGAAACAAGCAGAATTACTTACAGGCTCGATAGAAGCGCAGGAATGCGTTAAGAGAGTACTTAACACGCCCACACACGAATAGATAGGCGATATCTGGCCAACTCAAGGATTACGTCGTAAGCTGATGCATCCTCCAGGAAATCAGAGCCTCGCGAGGCGTGGATGGATCTCGTTTTAGTTGCAAGGATTCTTCTCTCACCATATTTTCAACCCATGGGATTGATGTGCCGACAAAATGAGAAATATATCCGTTGCGCCTTACAGTTGCTGAATCGTCTGGCGACTTGTCAGCTCAAATCGCTTTTTTCGAACGTGCTCCTTTCAGCCTTATACTCCCGGATATGCTTGTCAAAATCCCGGCCCTGGCTTTCCACAATCGATCGGCGTGTGCGCAGGCCGGCGTTCACCTCGACCTCGTTTGCCCTGGCATCCTTAAGTGGATCGATTGATTCCATTTCCGTGCCGGTCCATTGCGTCTGAAGATAAGCCTGTCGTTTCAGGGGATCGTTGAACCCGGGCGCATCCAGCATGCCTTCCCGAATCGCGTCAGTAATGACCCATTCCCATACCGGCTGACAAAGGCCTGTTACAAACCAGACCCGCCGAATCTTAAATGCCTTCCAGGCTTCAAGCAGCGCTGCCCTGGCCGCGGAATAGGATGACTGAAACTTCTGGGCAAGAACTTCCGGAGGCAGACCGACCCCGATTCCGATCTGACTCGCGATGGCATCGAAGAAAGCCTCAAAATTCGAGTTTGGGCGGCCGGGAGCGGGAGAGGATATCTTTTCCCCAGGAAGGAGAGGAACGAGCATTCCAGGCCCAAATTTGACCGTTCTGCGCTCGGGTTCGGGACGCATCGACTCAGGCAAAGCCTGGTTCTGCCTGCCGATGATCCCGCCGGTCTCGCTTGTGATGAATGTGGCGTAGAATGCGCTAATGACTGCTGCCATGATCTCGGCCTCCGTGTATCGGCTGATCTGCTTGAATTTCTCCACAACGGGTGCCAGAAGCGGCTCGCCTCGGCTTTGCCCGGGCAGGCGCTGCATAAAGACATGAAGGATGGCAGGCGCTCCCTCCTGGTCAAACCGGGCCGCCCGCACGGTATCCGATCCGAGCAGAAAGCGCTGATCAGCCTTGGCAATGTGATAGGCAACAGGCATTCCCGTTGAATCCAGCTCCACGCCCTCCCGAATATCAGTCCTGGGGCTTTTTACTATCAACGGATTTTGCAGGCGAGCTCCATCGATAACCTGAAGGCACGTTGGCAAGATGGCAAGGGGTCGGTCACGGTACCGGCGCACGACCATGCAGTCGCCATCGAGAAGAGCGGCCCGGAACACCTGCGCCTGGAGTTCCTGAAAGCTCACCACACCATGAAAGTCTGCGGTGTTTTTTTGCATGTGCAGTTCAAAAATCTTTTCCGCCCGCCTCTCAAACTCCCGGGCCTTGTCCTGGGGAATCCCGATCAACTCGTGATCGATACGGGCCTGGGGCCGAAGTCCCGCACCGATTACATTGGTCGTGTGATTTTCAATCGCTCCCCGCGCGAGGCTTTCGTTTCGATCGAGATCACGCGACTGGTTTCGGAGTGTGGCAAGTGCCGGCAGCAGGGCCTCGTCGGCGTCCGCGGACGAAGCATACCATTCCTGTGATGCCCGGCTTTCACGCGATGTCGACCGATAGGGGGTGTCGACGGCCACAGTCTCCAAGGTTGTCCCGCCAGTCATGAAGCCTTTCAGTCGGGACCATGCCGATTTTCTTTCGACCTTAACCTGGAATTCCATAAACAGCGCCTCCCCCATTGTTTCTCATGAGTGCCATTTTCAGCTGATATTCCCGGCGATAGAGTTCACGCAGATCCCCGCGCCTCACCCGGCGGCGGTTTTGATTCACTTCGATATCCACCTCCTGGCCGCCGCTTTCGATGGCTGTGATAGCTCTCTGAACCGATTCAAGCTGCTGCTCAAGCGTTTGCACGTCCGACCTCCTTCTCGATTGTGTCTGCGAGTTGATCGATATCAGTCCCCAGCCAGTAAAATGCGGCCAGCGCATAGCGGTAGCAGTCAAAGGCGTGGTCCGGCGTGCCGGATGTTGTCTCGTAGACCGTTCGCCATTCTCCATTGACCGCCTTGTGGCGGGCCCTGGGAGCGATCAGTTGAGTGAAAAAATGTCTGGTTTCCTTGTCCTCCCAAAGCCTTCGCGGGAAATGGCAGAATCCATGACCGAAAGAAGATTCGATTTTTCCCTCCTCAAATTGCCTGACGCGGCTGATGGATTGCGAGAGGCCGGCAAACACCCGGGCCTTGGTGGTGTTGGTTCCGACCGGGTAGACCCGCACACCAAATTCATTATTCAGCGTCTGGCGGCCAATGACCGGTGTCGCGTCCCCCGGCATGCCCTTGATACAGATGAAATTCCTATGAAAGAGTGGCCCGACGTTATCGTGGACGCTTTGCGTGTTATGGCCACCGGTATCAAAGCAGGCGGCGGCGACTTCGAGATCAAACCCAAGTGGGTGATCCCAGCGCCGCTCCAGCCGCCGCATCAGTCGATCCCACGTCTCCTTTTGATCGGCATCCCCACTGATGACCCCATAGTCAATCACCCAGCTCTCCTGGCCACGGCCCCAGCCTCTTACCACAAAATCAAGATGCGCCGGGTGGACATCGATACCCGCAGTGATCAGATAAATGCCGGGATTGAGTGGCTCAACGGGCGAATCGTCCAGGAGCTTCTCAACTCCACCAATATCGATGGAATCAGCAGGATCCTCCCACGCCTCGGCCAGAACGTTGTTGTGAAATGCCTTCATTTTCTGAAGATCCTTCTGGGCCTCCACCCAGAGGTTCCAGGCGTCATCCCATGAGAAAAACTGGGGAGCGGCGTAAAGCGCACTAAGGATATACCCCTTGACCCGGCCTTTGGTCTTATCCTCGGCCGTGGCGATCCATTTGCCGCTCCTGATCAGCCAGACCTTTTCGATATTTCTGTGGGCATGGTCGCAGCACGGTGCATGCCATTCGCATTCGCCGCTGGCTGTCTCATGCGGCCCGCGCATGCGTTCCCATTCGATCGTGACGAATTCGCCGCAGCCTCTGCAGGGAACGTGGTACCTCAGCTTCTGTGTGTCCTCGACATCCCGGGTGATGGGACAGACGCCTTTGATTGTAGGGGTACTGAGCCGCAGGATCTTTCGGGTTTTCTGGAAGGTCGATGTGCATCCAAGGGCAATGGCTGACGGATCCCCTTCCCCCTGACAGTCAGTATCGTAGGCTGACTGCTCGTCCAGCACGAGGCGGCGCACGGACTGCGATCTCAGCTCCGAGGAAGACTTGGCCGAAGCGATGTTGATAAAACCGCCTGGGAAGGTCTTGATGTCGAGCGTGTCCTTTTCCTTCTGCCTGGCTTCGCCGATCTTTCCAATCAGGTCCTTGCAGCGGCGCAGGATGGGCGCCAGCTTCTGCTTGGAAAATTTCTGCTTTGAATCCCTGGTCGGGAAAACAACCATGGCAGCCGCAGGTGATACCGCTGCCCCCCAGAGCATCCAGGCGGTTGAAAGGATGGTGAGACCGAGCTGCCGGCCCTTTCGTATGCGGACTTCCTCGACTCCGCTGTCGTCTTCCAAATTGCGCAGAATATCGATCATGTACCAGGTATCTTCGAAGCTGATCGGTCCCGGCCGTGGAGTGCCTTCGGGAAGGATAAAGTTTTTTTCGCAATATTCCTTGATACCAACCTTCATCACGGGACGAATGCCGGCCTTGAAGGATCGAACGGCCGAGCCGAGGCAATCCTCTATTTCAAGCCTGGGTAGAATCTTCATGATCCCCCCCGGCGCTCTCTTCAAATGTGCGCTTCTTTTGTTTTTGCAGCGATGAAAAATCGAATTCCGAGATTTCCAGGAGCACATCCTGGATCATTTGAATCAATTGCTTCACGATTTCATCAGAGGCTTCATCGGTCAGCCCAACGGATAGCAGCTGGAAGCGCATTCTTTCAGGAATTTCGAGAAGCCGGTCGCGGGTTTGCCTGGCAAGGTTGAACACCTCGGTTTCAACTTTCGCAAGGTCCACAAGGCTTTCGGTTTGTTTCAGGAGGAGGACACGCTCGTTCAGCGCCTCATAATATTCCTTGACCTGGCGGCTTTCAGCCAGAGGAGGATAGGCATTGTTTTGAAGAAGATGTTGACTCTCAATGGCCTCTGTATTTCGGACCTGTCCATTGTCACGACCGTTTTCCCATTCGAGGCATGCTGTAAAAATTTCGAATCGTCTATCGTATCTGGCTTCTCCAGAAACGCATTGGGACAGGCGTCCGATTTTCACAGCTTTATAAATGGCTTGATGTGAGACCCCGAGAATTTCGGCGAGTTCCGGGCCGGAAGCAGTCTTCAGCGTTTTTTTCATGCGTAATCCTTTGATTTCTACAAGCTGAAAAGCGACGAAACTGCGGGGTTAATCGTGGCTTTTGCTTCTTCCATCAAAGGTCAGTTTAGCTATGTGTCAGTTTGCAATGAAATGCAGCTCCATATTATGGTCTACAAAAAACGGGGGCGGTTGATCGTCAACCATTGGGGGCAGGGGTGCCGGAAGGACCCAAAACCATGAAACGCATGGCTATAAAGGGCTGTGAGCGACTACCACCGCGAAATAATTGAACAGCAAGCAGTTGACAAAGCCTCTAGCCGCAATCACGCTTGCAGTCTGATGGCTGACCAAAGGTCCCGGCGCGTAAACGCCAGGATCTCGCTTGGGCATTTAAACATGGATTTATCGATCACGACAACACCAAATTAGGGCCACCCATGTCTTACAGGGCATCACACTGCACCGTCGTTTGATAACTCGTGCTTACGGTCGTTGAAGAGGAACTGCCACATGATTTGAAAGTTACTTCCTTGCCTTGGCACGAAGCTGTCAGCCTAGCTACACTTTGAGTCGAAATACTCTGATTCGAAAAGCTGCGATAGGTCTTGCCCAAGGTGCGACAGATAACTTCAGCTATTCCAGCTGTAATGGTGGAATCCACGGGCAACCACTGTGTGCCTTCCCGATAAAAGAGCGCTCCGTTGGTGCGGATATCAAAACCGCTCGCTAATTAGAATCTGCGTGAGCATGAATGTGTTTGGTCAATATTTCTCAAACTCATTCGGCATCAAACTCTGCCCCTAATTCCTTTCCACGTCCTTTAAAGCACAAGGCAAAGGGGCAAAGTTTGATTTCCACTTGATCAAAATCTCACTGGCTTTCCTTTGACAAGACTATGACACCATCAGAAAATTCCAATGTCAGATGGTCTCCTTCCAATACATAAGCCGCATGCACTAATGCTTTGCCCGGAACAGTAAGGTTGGACCATACTCCACCTTTCTCACGAGTTGCCGGGCAGTTCCTCCCAGTGACATCCAGCCAGGTCTTCAGGGGCCAGGAATTAAACCCGCAGGACAAGGATTGTTCTGCTGCTGTCTTGAAATCCTCATTTTCAATTTTCATGTGAGTTTGGGTCAACACTGAATCGATGCCACCATCCTCAGCGGTATAAGGACCAATATGCCGGATTTGCAGCAGTTCTTTGGAGCAAGATAAGTCCGCGAACTGATTCTTGTTCCAGATCAAGAGTTCAGCCTGCATCTCAAGCTTGGTTTGGCAATAACTATATCCACAAGCCTTGCATTCAGTTGACCAGCTTCCGAGCAATTCTGGATTGTCAGAAGTCGAGGTGAGCCCAAGCGGAATGGACGCCACAGGAGGCGCGTTCTGCGCTGGAGCTTTATCTTTATCATTACTATCCTTTCCACATGAGGAAAGAAGTGTGGTAAATGCGAACAATGCGAGACCTTTCAACACCATGTTAACCTCCAGTTCTGATCTTTCCCAGTTCAGTACGACGGACCACATTGAGGAGAAGCAAGCATGGGCGAGCGAGGACCCTACCCCCGGGAGCCCTGTTACTGTCTAGCTTCGCCAGGAGAGCTATCAGAAGCAGAAGGTCAAGGTACTATGTCACGATCGGGGCTGGAAGGTACGAAGGTGCAGGATGAAGCGGAGATAGACGATCGATAACTCTTCAGGCCGAGGCAGTCCAAGGCGTAAAATTGTTTCAAAAGTCGTCCACCAAGATGAGCTGCACTTCACTTCCTCAGATCATCATCAGTCGGATGATTCTCGCGATCAACCTACCCCCTTTTGCCTGACCATGACCTCCGCTACTGCTCTTACAGGATTTGATATCCCTTTGGTTTAATATTTTCTTGCCTAATGTAGTTGAACACATCGTCTGAACTCAATGGCATATTGGATATGTCTGCTATTTGTTCAACGAACACTTTTCTACGTTCCTCGAAGGCACTTACCATACTTTTCAAGTCATCATTAGTAAAATGAACGATTACTTTTTTCGACTGAATGACTTTGAGCTGACCGCCGTACTTTTCCGAAAATGTCTTAAAAATATCGAACACTTTTTCAATTGATTTGCTAGAACAACAAAGGGCAATTCTCACAGAGAGATTCTTCCCCTGAACCAAAAAGTCAATTAGGTAGTCGTCATTTTTAATTACATATCTTCCTTGTCCTCCACCGATTTTCGGAATAATTCCAGGTAGCTTCGAGAAATCATTCAAAACCACATCTGATTTAGATTCTGGCGGTAGATATGCAAAATTAATAGCTTCTAGTCCCATTAATCCTCCAGAAGAAGATTTTTAAACTCAACATCTTTCCAAGCGATACCCGAAACCAAACCTGGTGATTCTCTTGTTGGAACGGCTTTTCCAGTTATTCTTGAAGCAACATACCTATGATGCCCATCGGATATTACCTTAGAACCGTCTGGCTTGACAAAAACTTCTATTGGTTCAATTTTTATTCCTGCTTTCAAATCACTTATATACCTATCTACTCTAATTGGATCAACCTCTGCCTGAGTCGTCTTTAGAACATCAGGCCCGTCACCAACTAGATCTTTAAGAGGCTTGGTAATAAAACTGGGGTCATTTTTGAATTTCTTGAGATCATCAGCGTCAAGCCCAATTTTCTTCGCAGAGTCCAGAACATCATCCAAATCCTCCGCGCGCACTCCAGCCTTGAGCAGATCGTCATAAACCTGATCAGCCGTCTTGAGCCCTTTATCAAGAAACTTCCCTCCATCGCTCGCGGTGTTCACATATGGTCTGAAGTCTTTAAAGATGTCAGCCGCCTTCTGTCCTTTTCTTAACCATTTGGGCACAATGATCGATAAAAGGTCAATGGCGAAATCCATAGAATTTTGGGTCCCATAGATGGGCGCACCCGTCCTTGGATCACGGGGCTGGGATTGGACATAGTCATTCGCGTTCTTCATGAGAGAAGGAAATGTTGTAAAATCCACGGCAAAATTGGCAAACTCATACGTGTACTGCAGGGCCCTTTGGGTATAAAATGTTGTGTATCGATTGAGTTCATCGAAGGACTGATGAGCTTTGTACACCCCGGCTGCAATCATGAACTGCATCCCCTCAGCCCGAACTCCACGGCCGTCCGCCTCTTCGAGCCTCTCCTGAACAAATCTTTGGCTTGCATCCAGCTGCCGGTTCTTAAGTGCTTCCTGCTGTGCGGGACTCATTTTCCGCACTTCGCTCGTCATGGGAACCCCAAGCCCATACTCGTTCTGCATGGCGATGGTATCAGCAATATCATCAATGTCCTCCGACAGGCCCGGATCAGTTGAAAGAACAGATTTTGCCACCGTATCGAGCGCCATCCGAAGCTCTTTTAGCGCAAGAGGATCGATCTGACCGCCCTTCAGCATTTGATTGAGTTTCCCCAGGATTTCCGGATTTATGCCTTTTTCAAAGAGTTTGGGGTCCAGATTGGAAAGGTTTGCAATCCTTGACATCACATCCAAAAGATGATCCTGACTGCCGACAGGATGGCCTTTTGTTGTGACCTTGCGGCCCTTTTTATACTTTTCGGGCGGCAGACTTCCAGATGAACCCTGGCCACCGTTATCAGTGGGTTGTGCCGTGGATCCCGGGGCTCCGGCTGTGGTCACTGAAGTAATGTCGGTGCCTGGCGAATATCCTCCGTGATCAGCTGGATCTTCAGCTATGCCGCCGGTGGCGATGAATGCTCCGGCGCCGCCTACCGCTCCTGAACCTGCGGCAGCAAATTTAGCTGATGCCACCTTGATGGATTGTCCGCCGACCTCAACAACGAATGCCGCTTCTCCCGTCACTGCTCCGCTGGAAATGAGATAATAGCCCCCGTATGCACAGAGAGCGATGGCAGCAATGACCACAATTGTCTGCTTGTTATCCTCCAGGTATTTTCCAATCCTGTGATCGGGATCAATCCGACCCAAAGCCTGACGAAATTCCGAGTTCCGCGACATCACGTCAAGTTCCTTGACGGACTTTGTCAAGGAATCCGCACCTGCGGCCACGCTGAGGCTTCCATTTGGATTTGTAGGATCAATGTCCGCAAGTGTGCCTGTCAGGGTTTTGATTGGGTCTTTTCCAACCTTTTTTGCCCATTTTTTGATTTTTTTAATGCTGATGCCTTCGGGCCTGATGGACTCCAGCCTCTGCTCACGCGCCAGGTTATAGGATGAGAAGATTTCCGTGAGGGCGATCCCCACGTTTTTGCGTAGCTCAGGATCATAACCCACGTGAATGCCGACCAGCTGACCGTTCTGAAAAATAGGGGCACCCGAATAACCCGGAACGGTATCAAGGTCGTAAGATAGAAAGCCCTGCTGGTCCAGGGCGTGATTCCGTGTCTCCTGGGTATACCGCTGCCAAACCATGTAGGAGTGTTCAAAAGGCTCAAGGTTTTGCGAGCCTGAACATTTACACCCCTGGGTCCAGGGCATGGTTTCACAGGTCCAGGCGTCGGGCGGCGTTTCGAGGCAGGAACTCGAACCTCCACGCCCTGGAATGGGGGTGAGCTCAGGCTTGCTTTCGGGCTGGGAGGAAGGTGAAGGTGTCACCCATTCAGTAATCGTGACCTGCCTGGGCGCGGTTACAATCCTGAGAGGCTCGCTGCTATCGTAGCTGTCGAGCTGAGCCGGGTAAACCGAGGAGAGGTCCACGGGCGAAACCAATTGCAGCTGCGCAATATCAAGGTCTTCATAGATATCGTAAACGGCGCGAACTTTGCGCTTCTCAGTCGAGCTGAAGGAAACTTCAACATCATCCAGCAGTTCAAAGGAGCCATCCGTACGTTCAATCATGACGCCATCAAGGCAATGGGCGGCCGTAGTCACGACGTCGGGCGCTGTAAGCGTTGCATAACAAACAGCCGTTTTTCCTCCGACCCGTTCGGATTTGCTGAGGACGCCCACGGGCCAGCTGCTATACGGCACGCGCTCCTCTATTCTGTTATCAACTCCGATAATTGCTTTGGCGGTCGATCTTGCAGGCGGGGGCACGCCGCAACCCGTCACAAGGTAGGAAAACAATGTCAGGATGGCGATGATCTTTCTCTTCAATCTGCAACATGCCAGGACTGATAGCACCTTTTGATTGTTCATATTAACCTCCGCGGTGTAAGTGTGACTGTATTTTTGATCATATTTTCTTCAATCTCCTTGCAGAGACTTCAGCGATTGGCTGGTTCGCCAATGCTTCAAGTTGGGCTCATTCTCCACGATGACTTAACGCAGGCTGGTTAAGTGTTTCAGCCTTAGTGCCCGAACGACGCCTTATACTGGATTTGGATTATTCAGTCCAGTAAAGAAGGTCCGTCTGAAAGCAACAGCTCTTCAGAATGGATGGTTCACGGAACTGCCCAAATCCTTGAAGACCATGACCAAGTTCGAAAGCATTGGCAAAGTTTTCATGATGAGAGAACACATCAAAGCGATCCGGTAATGCTGCAAATTCCTTTGCCTCGTCATCAGAGCTTGGACGGCCCCCTTGGGATGTATTGATTACTTCGCCCATTAAGGGCAGCTTTGCTCGAAACTTTACTGGCCCGGCGAAACCAATTTGTTGTGTTCTCTGGCCCAATCCAGTCAAGGACTAGGGCTGAAACTTGGCGTTCAAGTGAAGACAGAGATTCAAGAGTCAACCACTGGTTGTTGCGTATCTTGACCGCTCCTGGCCCGCGCTCAGTAAAGGTCACGGCTGAAGTTACCATTCGCACTGATACGTCTGCGGGAATAAAAAAACCATCGCAGTCCCAGCCGTCAGGAGTCTTGTACCCAGGAGGGACCATATACAAGTCATTGTCGTAAGAACGACCTGAAATATTGGGGCCGTAGACTCCTGCCCAGCGGCCTGAATTGTTGTGGCAGTCACCATAAAGCAGGTCCCGTTCAGTCACGTCAGCATTTATGCGGCGTTCTGCCAGAACCAATCTTGTCGTTTCCATTTCCTCCTCGGTCATGTTTCGCAGCAATGGTGTCCCCGTACTGAATTCCAAGACAGGAATATCTTCAAGATTCAAGGCAGGTAGATCGGCTTCAAGAAATTCGATGCTACTATCGACACTGCCACCCATTAGAGCAGGTGGTGTGCCGCCGTCAGTCCCTCCGCTTTGCAAACCAAGGCCATCGCCGCCGATGCCATCGCCAGTCAGGGCTGGTGTGCCGTCACTGCCGCCGATGCTCCCATTTTGCAAGCCAAGGCCACCGCCACCTCCTATGGTACTTTGCAATCCCAGGCCTTGACCCGAGCCTTGCCCAGCAAGTGAAATAGAGGAAAAGAGCATACCAACAAGCATGACTGACAATTTTTTTTCCATAAAAGCTCCTTAAGTGATTTGGGATCAGCACTGCATCGTGGAAGTCGCCAACCCATACTTTCGCCGTTTGGCGTCAATTGTCGATCGTGGAAGTCCAAGCGCCTTGGCTGCTTCGCTAATAGTCCTGTGCTTTTTTAGGGCTGAGCTGATCATGAGCGCTTCGAGAGCGTCCATCGTCTTCAACATATTTCGACCAGACAGAACCTCTTTGAAAAGATCAATATGCAGACTCGCCTCTTCAGGGGATTCCTCAGTAGCAGACTCACAGCCTTTCGAGGCCGGTGTCAGCATCCCCTTAAACACGGGAAAACCTTCGATGCATAGAGGCTGGCCCTTCACCGAAGCCATCAGGATCCAGGTGTCGATGGCCTTAAAAAGCTGGCGAATGTTTCCGCGCCAATGAAATTGCGCAAGGTATTCAACCAGCTGCGCAAACAGATCTCCGCTGATCGAAACACCATTATCCGAAAAGCGGCGCGCAACCAGCGCAGGCAGGTCTGCCTTGCGATCTCGAAGAGGCAAAAGGTGTATATCAATACCAGTCAGCCGACTTCTGAGATCGAGAAGGAATCGCCCTTCATCGACTTCATCATCCAGGTCCCTTGTCGAAGCAGCGACCAGCTGGAATCGGCTGTGGAGCTGGGACGTTTCCCCAAGTCGGTTGAATGTTCCGTCGTTCATTACCCGCAGAAGCTTCTGCTGGATAGATAAGGGAATGGTATGGATCTCGTCCAGGAAAAGGATTCCGCCACTGGCTTCGTGTATGTAGCCGTTGGTGGAAGCATCAGCACCGGTGAATGCTCCGCGCCTATGGCCAAAAAGAAGAGATTCACAAAGGCTTTCGGCAATGGTCGCGCAGTTTACGATTACGAACGGTATTCTTCCCTCACCATCGCAGCGAAATCGGTGGAGAAGTTTAGCCATCTCTTCCTTGCCAGTACCGGTTTCCCCTGTGATGACTATTGGAGCTTGCGCATTCGCAGCCAAGCCTTTAAGGAGCGTGATTTCGTCACATCCGATCACCAACCCATACGGGTATTCTTTCTGATAGCGACTCCACAGGGAGTCGTCCACTAGCCGTACCAATTCCAAGCCTGGAACACACTCTTTCCTGCTCGCTCGTCCCATCCGCTTCATCTCCTTTTGACGAAAGGATCCAGCACCCTGGCGCTGGGTTCTATCGCTCATGACGGTTTTTCTATTAATCTGGGGTGAGAGGAAAAGACGTATATAGAGTGACACGCGCTTGACGTCAAAGGTCATTAGAGCTAACCTTCGCATCAAGGACGCTGCTGAAAAACTCTTATCGGTCAGGTCGGCAAAACTATAACCGATACAGTTTTAAGGCGTCCTTTCCTCTTTCTAATCGAATGTGATAAGTCCTCCTTCCCTTATCCCACAAGAGTTTCAAGCTTTGTGTTGGCAGTTATAAACTGACTGTGAGTAGCCGCAAGAACTGAGTGCAACTTCAATTGTGAAAGACGACAATTGTGGATAGTATCGACAACAATTGTTGTTTATACTCGATGGAGGTTATCAAACATGACGCTTCTTGAGGAAGCTCGCAACCTAATCAAAGCATATTTAGCTGCGAAGCCGCACCTATCAATAGCATCCGTGGCAAGGTCTTGCGGGATGCCTGCAACGACAGCAAGAGCGATTGTGCAGGGGGAAATACAAAAAACAACTGTAGAGAAAATTACGCGCCTTCTGCTCACGTTTATGGATATTCAATCCGTAATCAGCCTAGTAGCAAAGTACGATGAATATAAAGTGCATCTCGGCACATTGAAAATTCTCGCAGACCGGGATGTTCAATTTATATCGTCAAATGAAATCGATTGGCAGGACCCAGACCAAGAGATTGTTGCCCTCGCTGCATCTCCATCAGGCATTACAGCAAACAGAATCCTTGAACTATACGGTAAAGAGCGAGGAGCAGAGCGGCTAGCCGCTCTGCTTGAATACGGGGTACTCAGGGAAATAAACGGTCGAATAAGACAGGCCGAAGAGAACGTCTTATTTTCAATATCAGATGCACAAAAAAGAGCTGCCAACCAACTGTATAGATGGAGACCGCTCGACATGGATAAGGGAGGATTCCTATATCATCTCTATCACCCGCTTCCGGCGGAAGGACATGAGGAAACCAAAGAAGCTTTTAAGGTGCTTTTAGCCACCCTAAACGATATCAGGCACAGACACCAAGCAGCTGACGGTGATCCCGTCATTTTACTCACCTTATGCGCAAATTTGTTGAAAGGAAGCGAGAAATGAGAAGAATTCTTTCGACTTTGTTATTTTATATTGCCTTTTCTGGAAGCACTTTCGCCGGCTCTGGTATAGGCGGCGGCGGCTTAGGCAAGGAGCTCCAGGAAATCGCGCTGTCTGAAACAATGCTATCGACTGCCAGGATGGAAGAACTCCTTGGCGACAATCTAAAACTGGATCTTGGCAACCTGCCCAAAAATATTCGTTCGACTAGGCTGATGGAATCCAGCAGCGAAGCCCCGGCTGGAATACTGATCGAAGTTCAGCCGTCTGACTTCGCTCTGGTCACCGCCGCTGCTGCCGAGGGCAAGGAATTCGTCTATCGGGATCTGGCTGTTCGTGCGACAGGCATTGACCCGGAATCCAAGATCGTGACCATGACATTGGTAGACGATCCATCGATGACCGTCGTCGTCAAGGACGCTGAGAGCCAATAAAAATCTCGGGGCCTTCCGTCAGGGGGCCTCAGACTTTCCAGAGGGACCGCTCTTCATTCTCCAGCCGCTTGAGCACTCGAACGTTCATCGGCCTCGGCGCGGTCTTCTTAGTTCTGATGGCTTTTGTTCGGATTTCAAGCCAGAGATGGATCAGACGCCCGGATACTTTTGCTAGTTCCCCATAGGCCTGCCGCACATGCTCCCGTATCTCATCCAATGCCAATGCTGTTCTTTCCATGCGAGCGCTGGTTTCTGGTGGCTGCGAAACATGGGGTTCAGGGTCATCCTGAGTTAGATTTGCCATTTTGGCATCCATCTCAAGAAGGGCGTCCTGGATTTTTGCAAGGGCCTCTGCGCGGATACGATCGACAGCAATGCTCATAGGGTTGGAGATCTCCAAGGATGGGAATCGCGAGGCAGCCCAGGCGGCCCCTACAGCTCAAGACACTACTCTATTTCGATTATTGCAGTCTTTTAGGCGGCAAATTGCCGTTGCCTTCCCTGCCGCTTTATTACGAGGCGTGCGTGGTGAATGCATTCAGGGTTGACCTTTGACCCGTGGCTCACAGTTACAATGCTGGTACCGTCCGAATAATATGCGTGAGTGCCATTTCTGACAAGACGAAAGCCATGACTTTTCAGGTATTTGACGAACTGGTTTTTTGTCATAAGAAGTCCCTGTTCGTGGGAGTCAGTCATGCGAATCATAATTGTCGAAAGGTTAGAAATCGATTGGACGCGTGTCTCGAAACTGGCGATAAACAATTTCAATCTTCCTGCTTGGCCAAAGGCTGAATAGGTGAGAGAAGTCTCATTTAAGAGAGGGCTCAAATGAAGCTGGCAATGATGCTGCTCTGCATGGATTCATTTTCCAATTCAATCCGCCAGGAACAAGTTTCTTCAAATGAAAAAAACTATGTCGTTGAAGGTCAAGCAGGTTTACTCGGAGCAGGACTGTCAGTTGGAGTACTAATTGCCTATCCGAAAACCCCTGCAAAGCGAAGCGCTGTTGGTGCAAAGCTCAGATGCAGTAGCGCTTCGTAATTGCCTAGCTTTTTCTCCCATCTGATCTGTAGCCGCGAAACCGATTGGCCCACGCGTGAGTTCTTTCGACAACCCAGCGGTATATGTCTCGCCTAGTGACAGGTCGACCTCGCCTGTCTCGTCTTTTCCTTCTGGCAGCATGTGGAATATATCCGTGGCGCCTTGCAGTCGTCCTTGCAGCTGCCGAATCGTAGCCTTTATCGAAATGCATGTGCATTCGCTTGCGACGCCGATTTCTTTGGCGTCGGTATTTTCTCTTCTTTAAAGTCGTTTGAACGATGTGAACGTCATGAATATTCGCACCCGCTATTTTCGCGGGATAACGGCACGCCGCGCCCGTCGACCAGGACGGAACGTTTGCAGCCAAGCTTGCCCCGGTGGGTTGGATTCCTGCCAATTTTTTTCCTCCGAGCGGAGCTTTTAACGTCGCTGTATCGAGCGATTGATGCTGCCAGGATGTGCCCCGCAGCTCTTCATACTCAGTCAAAGACAGATCCCACATCCGTTCAAAAATGCCCAGCTCAACCCACTCCTGGAAGTAATCATGAATTGTGCTGCTGGCTCCGAATACTCGTGGCAGCGCATTCCACTGGCATCCCGTCCGCATCTTATAAAAAATGGCATCAGCAACAGGTTTGACCTGTTGCAGGCGCGGTCGCCCGCCTTTTCGAGATGTACAGGGGCGGTCAGGAAGTAGCATTTCCATTCGGTTCCAAAGTTCATCAGGCATTCGATATCTGTCGAAACTCTTTGTCATAGGAGCCTCACCTGATTTTTGTAAGCATAAACAGGATGAGGCCAAATTTGAACGTTTTTCTCAGCGATTTCAGGAGGTTTATGAGAAATCTACTTATAGCCGTACCAGGGATGCGAATCATGATGGTTTACCGGCAATTTCATCGTGATGAGGTCTTTGAGAATTATACGTACGATGCTGGCTGGCACCCGCAAAACGTCTAGCCTAAAGGACGCAAAACGTTTAGGTATTCGGAAGGTAATTAGGCAGTTAGATTAGATTTAGTCTTTGGAGTCTTTGATGAAATCATTGGTTTATTTGGCCATGTTATTGAGTATCTCGTGTACCACCACAAGCGGAAGTAATTCAAAAAATCCAGTCAATGACTACAAGATTGTTTCTCATGCTGAGCAATTTGTCAGTTTTTGGGACGCAGCGAAGGGGATGGAAAAAGCAGATCGATTGAAATTGTTTGAATCGTCCCCATTTAATACTGACCATCAAGAATTTTATGACGATATAGCATTCGGTTCGAAGATGGATCCGAACTGGAAACAGAATAAAATAGAAAGTCTAGAGGAAATATTTGATCAGTATGAAAAGAAGCAGCAAAAAATCCTTACACAGCACCAATTTCTAAAAGAAAAGGCGGATGTCTGGGTCAAAGCAGCATTTCGACGTTACAAATTTGATAGACCAATAGAAATTGTGATCACCCCCGTGTTAACTTCTGGCGGCACACTTCGAGTAAGGGATAAAGTTATCCTCGCGATAGGTAGTAACGTTTTAGCAGATTTTAAAGATGCTGACTTTATTATACCTCATGAGCTAACTCATGCTTATCACAATTCAGTGAGCAATTTCCCCGGAGGTGACGACCTAGCCTTGTTAAACTCCGACGAAGCCAAGCTTTATTGGGGGCTCTGGACCGAGGGGATGGCGACCTATGGTGTTTATGAGGTAACAAAAATCGAGAATATGAAATTTATTATGGGACATAAAGAATACAGCAGCATTAATTTTCACAAGGAACCTAGGATCGATGCAAAACTTGCCGATCTATTTCTTAAAGTAATGGATGACCGTTACATAAATCTGGACGATTCGAATGTTAGGCGACAGACGAAGAACTGGTTCGGCGTCAAATCAAATGTAATGGGTAACGAGACCCCGTCTGCACCCGGCTATTACTTGGGGTTTAGAGTCATTCAAACGCTTATTACATCTGGAAAATTTACCTTCGATGATTTGCTTCGGCTCAATAGGCAAGAAGTAAGACCACACATTATAGATGCGTTGAAAACCTTCAAAGCAGCCTCTGACGCTCAGGAAAAAACAAAAAATTCGTCGTCAGCACTGTGATGGTTCCTGTCTTCGACTGGCAGTCGATGGCTTTTGGAATGGCACTTTTCAGGAGACGACAAACGACTGTATTTTGGTATAGAATGGACAACTTTTTCCATTCTATACTCCACTAATAAAGATGAAGCGTATTTCAACGCCACTCTTCCAAAACTCACACTGGGAACAAAGTTCTAACGCCAAGCTTTGCCAGTGCTTCTGCCCTCTGGCCCAAGGTTCCCGCTGGTGCTATCACAGGTATAAATATAATCGACTTCAACGCGTAAATCACCATCAGCCATCCTTGATAGAAGGACTGTCGGGATCATCAAAGTATTGGTCGAAGTACCGATCAATCACCCACTCCACCTGGGGTGTGAATTTCCACAGCGGCCTCGTATTCTTCTCGTCTTTCAATAGATACATGACCCTAAACTGCTTGCCGCGCATCACCCGCTGAAAGATACCGACCAGCGGGTAGGGCTTGTAAGCCGGGTTTCTGGAAAAGTCGAACTTGAAAATATCCGGTCGCCCGCGGAGACTGTTTGGAAGCAGATGCCTCGGAATCGGCGCCTTGGCCGTGGGCCTCGCGGCCGAAGGGATTGCAACGTGCCCCTCAGGTCGGTAGAGCTGCCCCTCTTCCTGCTTGAGCATGTAATTGTCCACCGAATATACCCTGGTTTCGAGTGTGGTCCGATTCGCACGATCCCCACGGATCCCTTTGTGGACCCAGTTCTTCCGCATGGTGAACTTCTGCGGCAGGTCATCCTTGATTTCCTCCACGGCCTTCGCCGCCGTCTTCGTTAGCGCAGACGCTGCCCGCGAGCGGGTTTCCTGGATAAGCTCCAGGTTCCAGCGCCCGCTCAGATCATGGCTATCATCAATGTGAATCGTCAGCATGTGCCAATGTCCCTAGCGAATGGTCCAGAAATCGCCGGAGAGCTTCGGATCTTCAATGAAGGCATAGGGCAGGTATCCATAGCCTTCCTCGCCCCAGTCCTCACCCCAGCTGTTGCGGATGATCAGAGCCTTTTTCGTGTCGTCGTATCCGACCACCAGAACTGCATGACCACCCTGGCGCTTCTCCCCGGCCTTGGGAATCGGGATGAATCCTGTCTTTTTCACGTTGCGGCCGTCGATGGATGAGTGGACCGAAAATCCGAGGATGATCGGATAGCCTTCGCTGATCACCTCCCGGAATTGATCCAGGTCACGATTCAGCCTTTCATAGGATTTGATCCTTTCCTTTGCTGCGACAGCAATAGCTTCTTCTGGAGGGCGGATCGAAAATTTCCTGATTTCATAGGGCCATTGGTCTTCGGGCGGATATCCCCAGGTGGCGATGGCTTTGATGGTATTTCGGAGCGTGGCACCCGAATCAGAATTCTTCGTACCCTCGAGGCTTCGGGTTGCGTAGTACACGAATAGCCGTGAGGGGACCACCACCGGCATGTCCCGATCGTAGACGTCCAGGTACATGCAGGCTGCGCCGGCCGCGTGGGCCGTGCATGAGCCGAGATCACCCTGATCCCAGGCGCGGAAAAAGCGGTTTCGGTGATCAACCACTGCAGGAAATTCCTGCGAAGATTTCTTCGCATTATAGATGTGGTCACGTTCATCAGTCTCGTCCGGTAACCAACCCAAATTTTTTCGCTCAGTCATCATGTATCCTTTATTCAAAGCCCTCCTATCAGGGCTTTTGGAAGGATACCTCGGAGCGCGCCTAAGACGAAGAAAGCTGCTGTTCGCTGGACAGCGAACATACTGCATGAATGTTTTGGTTGACATAAAGCTGGATTGTTGATCCAGAACAAAGGGGCAAAGCTATTGCCAGCAAAGGATCCTGACCGCATCAATATAGAAGGAAAAGACTTCCTGCCTTTTCTCCCGGGCGGAGAGAGCACCCAGGATGCAGTCAAGAACAAATGTCTTTGGCAGGCGGCGGCCGGATTCAATATCCGCAATGTATCCTGGAGAATAGCCGGATTTTTTGGCGACATAGCGAAGCGAATAGCCATGATCCCTGCGGATATTTTTAAGGCAGTGTCCCAGGTCCATTTTTTACCTCAGAACAGAGGTTTAATTTTCGACCACGCGAAAAATACAAGTCCCGCAGCTGACAGGATTGCAAAAGCAGCGGTAAAAGCTCCACCCAAGGACACCGCCCTGCGTCCTGGCAGCTTGAAAACAGCTGGCTGTTCATTGGCGTTGAGCAGGACATTCGCAAAGAGTTTGGTTTTCAAATCGCTATTCATATTCAACCTCAAGCAGAAAGTGCGATATCCATTATACGCTTTTCCCAGCCAGATCCAAACGTGTCATAGGTTTTGAGACTCCGGTAAAAGCGCAGGCGCTCGACCAGGAAGGCTGACAGGACACGCTTTGGGGAATAATTTTTGGTCGATTTGACGGTTTTCTCGCCCAGGATACCATCGACCTCGAGGTCAGCACCGAGGCGGTTAAGAGACTCTTGCAGGATCTCTCCTGCAGCCTGAATCCCATGATTCACGGCCGCATCGAACAGCGGCAGCGCCAGCCGCGGTGAGAAGCGGTCGAGCTTCAGCGGATTCCAGTATTCACGCAGGTAGATTTCCTTCGCCTCTTTCGCCGTGAGATTCCTGATCCCGTCGGCCCCGAGCTCTGGATGCGCGCGCAAGGAGATTCCATATTTTGTCAGCCCGCCGGGGTCTTTGGGGTGGGAGACGATGCGTCCCCCACCCTCAAGCTCCAGGACAAGCTCAACAGCCGCCTGGAAATCCATCACGCAGCCCGACTTGTGCTGACAACGATGTCCTCGGCCACAGTCAGGAGGCGCTTGGCAATCGTGAAGCCTTCTGGCACCGAAAGATCATCGATTTCCTCTCGAACCAGCGTGATGCCAGCCAGGGCCACGGCCAGTTTCGTCTGAAAGTCCGGCGACAGCACAATCATCGCGGCATCGCTTAGCTGAAGGCCATCGCCACGGATTTCCTTGAAGATAAGACCGGCCAGGGTCGCCACCAGTTCAATCACTTCCAACGTCTCTTTCGTACCTTGTTCACTCATCTTTCGGGAACCTTATAAAATACCAAACTTATGCAGGCAAACTGATGCCAGGCAGGGCTTGGACATTGTCAATTATCATCATATGGTCGAGTCCATCGCGCTCGGGGCGCTCGCGCACCTCTCGATTGATTGCACGAATGTCTGCGCGGATTTTCTTGATCAGGCTGCCGTAGGCGCCACTGATTGCTTTCTTGTTGTCCTCGGCCTGCTCGAGCTGATTCAGCAGGTGTGAAATGCGGGCCTGCAGATCCTCGGTGCTCATTTCCTGCAGCTCGTCCGTTGTCAGATTCGAATACGCACGCGATTCGTTTTCGATTTGCTCAAATGTGTCCACTTACGATGACCTCTTGTTAAATATGGCCGTTTCGATTCGATCCAGCCGCTCCTGAAGCAGCTTGATTTCCTTCTGGCTTGTCACTTCCAGAACAACCTCCACCTTTTGAAGACGCTCGGACAGGTTTTCGAGCCGCTGCTTGAACGTCTCGAAGCTATCCCGAAGCCCCTTCATCGAATGAAGGAGAAAAAGCGTCAGGGGTAGTCCTCCGGAAGCCCCGACCGCCATGCTTTGGACGGTATCCAGGTTCAAATCCATTTCCCAGTTCCTTTGCCATGTGTACTGAAGTGCGGCCTGCCCTGGCCGATTGATTGCTATCCTGCGCGCAGGTCCAGCAGCTCGACCTCGATTTCAATCCAGCCTCGTACGTCCTTCGGCGCATATTTTTTCAGGCATCGACCGTCAACGATTCTGGAATCGTTGACCCAAAGTATCCCTTCAAGAGCATCGCCGATCAGCTTTTCCACGTTGTCATAATCGGGCTTTGTGTCAGCCCATACTGCGTTCGGCTTTGCTTTTGGGCGTGTGCGCCAGGCGGTGATTAGAATTCGTAGTGGGCCATCCAGCGGTTCTCCCTGGTATTGTCGGCGAACAGCATCAGCAATAGCTTCCATTGCTGCTCTGGTTTCGGGATCCTTGAAATTCCCGTTTCGGGTGATCCTTGGAACTTTTTTGCCTTGTGGTTCGATCGGTATGGTAAAATTCAGTAACACTTCTATACGCCAATTAGTAGATGTGATAGTCATTGCCCCGCCTGCTCGCACCAGGCGGGGGATTTCAAAATGGAACATTCCCTAAATCCTGATCGCCCATTTGCGCCGGGACCTCCGGCTGTCGGCTGCTGCGTGTCCGCGGCTCAAGGCCCGGGTTTTCCTCCTGCGCCGCGCTCAGAAATTTGACAACGTCGGCGATCACGTCCGCCGAGTAACGCTTCTGGCCCTGCTGATCCTCCCAGGAGCGCGTGGTCAGCCGGCCTTCGACATAAACCTTCGAGCCCTTGCCGCAGTATTTCGCCACGTTCTCAGCCTGCTTTCGGAAGGCAACGACTTGGTGCCATTCGGTCTTCACGTGCTTCTGCCCATCCTGGTCGACCCACCGGTCGGACGTGGCCAGTGAGAATCGGCAGCTCGCGACTCCCGATTGGCCATGCTTCAGCTCGGGCGGCTTTCCAATATTCCCGAGCAGGATGACCCTATTTACACTGCTCATGATTCCAATGCCTTCACGAGGTCTGCCGCTGCCCGAACCACTTTCCATTCCCCCACCGTGGTATGAACCATGGCCATGGGCTCCGATGGCCCTTCAACGGCCGCTTTCATGAACCTTTCACTGCCCGCCTCCTGGACAGCAACAACCGCGGATCTTTGAATCCAGAGGCGCATTCCGTAGGGTGTGGTGAGATCGATAAAACCTGTACCTGAAGACCCCTCGGCATCGCGGAGAATAATCGGGTCGGTATTGGAGCTGATATGCTCCGTGGCAGTGGCGGCATCGGCTCGTGACTCCATCTTTTTTGGTGCATCTTCTGCTGGATCACTCATTCAGGATTCTCCGCTTCCTTATTTTTCTTAAAATCATACCCGTGAATTTGAGTTGTGATGCTCCTGTGTTGCCTTGAGCTTTGCAATCCGGGATCCGATCAGAAATCCCGCGGTGAATATCAGAAATGGCATCAGCATCAGGATGATAAAGGTGGTGATCATGCAGCGTCCCCATCCCCGCCCTTGCGGGCATCGATGATTTTCTTCAGGGCGGCCAGCAGCTCATTTTTGGGATATCCGTTCAGTGAATCGAGGATGGAAGCCCATTCGGTTTCCGGGACGCAGGCTTCATTGAGCTTGCGCTGAATCCAGTCCCTGATCCTGGGATCAGCCGTTTGCACGACGGGCTCCACATGAACTGACCTGGAAGTCTGCTCATCGGCACCCTCCATCTCGTCCCGCGTGTAATAGCCGGACAGCTCCTCTGGAAAAGCTTTGCGCAGAGCTTTGGCTTCAGCGCATTTTTCCAGCATGCTCATCGGCATCGAGTCCCAAAGGGACTTCCTTCCATCGCGGCCGGGCTTATAATACTCGCTGAAGAGAGCCGTACCGCTAAACTCGCAGATATGCCCCTGGACCAGTTTCTTTACTGTGATTGTCGCGCTGACGGCTCTGCCTTCACCGTCCAGCACATACTGAACAGGGTTGATCCCCACATAGCAGCCCGTGCGCTGCGCTATCAGGCGATATGCGTCGATGGACAGAACAATTGATGCGCGACCGGCCACCTTCATAAAATAGATCTGTCTGGCATCAGGACGGAGAGACCTGGACCTGCAGACTTCGACGAAGTGTTCGAATTCCTCCGGCGTCGCATCCTTCGCATAGTGTCGGCGCAGAAAGTCAATTTTATCCGGTGTGAAATAGTCCAGACTCTGGTCCTTCCTGGCAGGCAACATCTGAAAACTCCCGTTCGAGCTGGTGAATCAAATCCGCGTTCGGGTCCGGTGCATGCCCTGGCTTTGGCGCATAGCGCGGGAGTCCGAGCGGCCGTATTTCCTCTGGAAGCCCCGGCCATTCGCCGGTTTCCAGGCATTGTTTAAGGAGGGCGAGGTTTCGACTGACAAACTCACGACCAAGCGCGATTTCATCAGCCGTTGCCTCATAGGCAGCTACGAGGTAGGGCGCAGTTGGCTGGACGCAAAGGAAGATATATCGCTGAGGCAGGATGCCGGTTGTCTGGAAAACACCTTCCATTGACATGGCGGCTGACACAAAATAATGAAGGTCGTAGGCCGCCTTCTGAAACTTCGCATGGCTCACATCACGCGCAGTTTTGAAATCGATTATGGTAAGTTGATTCGCACTGATCCAGTCGGGCCGGCACTTGCATAAAAGGCCCGTTGCCGGATCCACCCAGAAGTATGAAACCTCGAACCTGCCTGGCCGCGTGAGCAGGTCGGCACCGGGCCGATGGCGAAGGATCGCAGCCCGCATCTGGAGCACAGGCTCTGCCTCGTCCGGTTTCAAGCAGATTTTCCCTTGATGCGCGGCTTCAAATTCCTTCCAGATTATGGTCTTCCTCGCAGCATCGGGACCGATCGCGTATATCTCGAAAAATGTCCCTTCCATTGCCGTATGAAGCGCTGTCCCAAGGCGCAGGGACTTAGTTTCCTTGCCGCCGCCATGGTCACGAGCCCAGCGGTAAACGGCAGGTGCTTCATCGATCAGGCAAAGGCCGGTCTTCGACACGCCGTCAGATCCGTGGTACTGCTCGATGGATAGATCGGGGTAAATGCCCAGCTCCATGGCTATCCCACCTTCTGGCAGCGAAACCGATAAAATCGTTCAGGCCGAACGCGGAACAAGGACTTCATGCCAAGTTCATTGCGAACAACGACTTCAATTTCATCAAATTCTTCAAGAGCGCTTTCGTCCAATTGGCTCAGGCGAATGAATACGGCGCGCCGCGCTGATGAAGCTTCGACAGATGAAATGTCATCGATTTCGGGGATTATTACTTCAAATGCCTGCATCCTGTGGTCCTCGATCTGAGGACATGGGTGCAGCAAGGGATATGGGATCCGTGCTCCATTGTTTCCTCAGAAAAAATGCACCCACGGGCCAGGAGCCCGGGATGCGAATGCTACAAAAAAATCTCGCCAGAGATAGTGATTTTCCGTTTCAAAAGTGCGCATAAGTTTTCTCCTTTTGTAGCTTTATGAGGGCCTCCGGCATCAACAATCCTAAAGCCGGAAGCCCTTCTGCAAACAGCCTTTTGGAGGAGCTGTTTGCTACGGGGCCAATATACATTTGATGTTTCAAACAGAGCAAAGAAAATCCATGGATGCAGACATTTTTTGTTCACAGGCGGAACAAAAAATCAGGTATCTGGATTAAAAGGAAGGCGACGATTGCTCGCCGCCCCGAATGGAAGGTATGGAATGCAGAGAGTATGTAGCACTACTCCGCGGAGTTTTTTATGAAGTGTCGTGTAGCCTCCTAAGGCCTCGTAGCAGTGTCCGACAGCCATGACAGCGATCAATTTCAATTGATCCGTTTATCCAACGCCTAATTGCCGGCAAAATAATGAGGAGTTTATCTTTTTTTTCCCTATCCCAGTCCCGGTCGGTTTGCTACTCATTTCATTCAAGAAATGAAACGCCATGAAGCATGATGGTGAAGTCCCGACCATTTACGGCCTGGGCGAGAAGAAGCCCCGGGGCAGGTGGTGGATCGGGAAGCGGTCTTCTGATGTCCCGGATCAGGCCTTCCAACGGATAGGGAGGAGAACATCTTGTGCAGTATTTCCAGACTTCGTGCGTCTTGGACAAGGGCCCCATTAAAAGTATCCGTATTGGAACAGTACAACGAGGATATAGGGCTGGAGACTCTCTCATCGTGCTGCACAATCCAGCCCCAGGATGTTAATTTCACTATTGAAATATTGGCTCACGCCTTGACATGTTGGCCGCTAAAAAGATCAGGCTTCAAGACCAGGAGAAATCTAGATGCAGAAGGCGAATCGATTGGTTTATCTTGGTACTTTTCTATGTGTCGGTATAGGAATTGTGGAAATCGGAGAATTTTTGGCAGAGCACTTTGCTACCATTGTCTGGGGTTGCGAACCGCTCGATGAGTCATGCATTGGGTTCGCGCAAGAGTTGCATACAGGCGCAATGTATTTACTATTTGGATTGGCATTTGCTCTACTGGGGGTCTTTGACTCATCCTCGCGCAAGGTGCTCACTTGGCTCCGAGCTGGCGGTTGGCATATAGGAATTTACGTGATCTTATTTGTTGCCACTTCACTGTGGAGTTTCCACAGAGCCTATGAGAGCTTTGATGGCACTATCATCTCTTCCCGTGAGAGTGCGCATGTGGATGTTATGGTTCTTATACTATCATGCTGGCTCGTCCATTCCATTTTGATTGTCTCAGCAGGCACTTTAGGTCGGTTCCTTTCTCGTAAATTTCCATATAAATCCTAAGCTTATGTAGGAAATTTGCAGAACAGGGGCAGGTTAGAACTTCATCGCCAAAAACAGCGAATACTCATTCCGGGTCTGGCTCAGCTCCTTGAAGCGGAAATCCGTCACCGCTGCACCTCTTTATGTCGGACAAAAACGAGTACAGGCCCTAGCATTCGGAAAATTTTAACAGAGATTAATCTTTCCCTTACTAAATTCTGCAGGAGTCGTTGTATATATCCATTGTATAGTCAGTATCGGTTAATCGTTTTTCAGGAGACGACTATGTTTTCCACTGTTTTATTTAGACTGATGTTCTTCGCACCCCTCGTTGCTTTGGAGTTGACTGCAAGGGCTCAAAGCCTGCCCTTCAATATTTATCAAGGACCGTCCTATAAGGGCGTCCGACAGTGGTCCGAGCTGGGTGAATGGATCGGCAATTCAGCAGTGCAAACCTCGATAATGCAGGTCCCAGGGTATACTGGGCTCTATATGAATGTCTGGACTGGACAGTATTATTCTGTGACACCTGAAGGTGACATCGATTTAAGCCGTTCAGGTCAGAACTATGAAGGATCTCTGGCGGCATGGAATACGTGTATGGACAATGGTGGTGGAAACGCATGTTACACACGCGTTGACTATCGGATAAAACGTATTCTGCAAGTTTACTAACCGTTGTTTGATTCTCCTTAAGGCTTTCAATGGGGGCACCTTTTGCCGGGCACCCATCTTTTGCCGCCATCGACGTCCTCCTCGATGCCTTCGTCGTCAACGGCGCTCTTTGCATCAAGTGTCAGCTGACTGTGAATCAGCTTTGGCTTGATCGTGACCTCTGCGAAAGCAGTGGATGCACCGAGGACAAATGCGAGAGCGATCATACTACGAACCATTTTCAATCTCCTTGTGTGTACGACAGGTGTCGCGTTTTAAACAAGCAAGAGCCAGGCCATGGAATTGGCCGTTTCCTGCTCGATTCAAAGACAAATTTTATGAATTGTTGGTTGCGGTCAGTGCTCTGAAGAACACAGTTGCAACGCCTGGGGCGCTACGGAATCTGGATAAGACCTAAAAAGAATCTGAATCTCCGGCTGTCCATCAAGGACAATCATTGCCACTTCATGTCGCGGCAAGGCCCTTGCCAGCTTTGCCGCGACCTCAATGCCTGGCTCCCGGTTACCGGAAAGGATGGCCGATATCGTGTTTCTCGGAACACCTGTCGCGCGTGAAAGGCTGGACGCCGTCCGCCTCGGACCTCCTTTGAACCATTCGACAATCAGATCCGCCAACGTTCTCATACCTGTCTCCCATCATATCCCCCTTTTCACCCGTAGCGGTTCGCAGGGTGTGGGATTTCTCCACACGTTCCGCACCGCCGGTTTGGATTTGGGCTGCGTAGCTGAGTTCCTGATCACAACAAGAGCGGGTGCCGCATCCCTCCGATTCACTTTTTTCGAAGAGGACTTCTCGGAATTCGGCGAAGGCTTTGCTCGTTTTTCGAGAACCTTTAGCTGCCGATCAGCAAGCAGGGCACGCCAACGTTCATAGTCCTGCCGCGCGATGCTCTGGCCCCAGCCAGGGAGGTCCAGGTTGCCGGCCTTCACCTTTTTCCAGATGGATCCAAAGAACACCTGCTTGAAGGCGCGCAGGTGCTCGCGTCGACACTTGAATGCCGGGACACTGGTCACCTTCGCGTAAAAGTCCGAGGACTCCAGCTCTTCGCGTGGAAAGGTGGCGGCCACCGCGCAGAAGCTGATCGCCCAAAGGGAACTCATGCTGGTGGGATCTTTTAGCCGCAGCAGCAGATTCTTGAAAATCCAATCGCCATGGAGTTCCCTAAGCGTCAGGTACTCGAGCGGCGAAAGGCGCACGAATGGGAAGTATTCGAGCAGCCTGGCCTCTGCTGTAAAATCAGGCTGACTGCTGGCATCCTGCTGGCCCGGCTGACTCATAAAAAGTCCCTCACCCTGGTGACGTAAGTTTCTGTGCAGAGCGGCGCTACCTCGAATGTCATCATGTTCCCTCGGTTGGGAGAAAGTCGGCCGCTACAACGCCCGCAGCGGCCAGAGGGGATCGAAAATAAAATTCATTTTCGACAGAGAGGAATTTAACTTAAAAACAAGGCGAATTCAGCAAAAATAATAATCGCGATCAAAATATTTTGTTCGGTTGGATATCTCAAAACCCTCTTTAGAGAACGGTTTTATCGATTTCTTAGGCAGAGGCGGATTCCCTCCACCTCCTGTGCCACCCAACTCCCGAGTTTCAGCTGTCATGTTCAAGTGTGTTTTCATTTTGTGTTTTCTCTGGTTCAGAAATTTCATAGGGACCATCGGGAGGACAACCCCATCCCGTGGAGTGTCCAAATCTTTGGGCCACTTTGATAAAAAAGCCGGTCTTTCGAATGGCGTGGAGCATCAAATCAAGAACTTGATTTCCTACAGCCTTCGTGTCATCCAGTTTGTGATCAGGTTCTCCAAGAGAAAGCGGTATGTAGCTTGCTGCCACTCTATAGTCTTTCACAGGAAGGAGATCCGACGTATGAATTACAACACGGCGTTTTTTAGTGGCAAGAATTACACAGTAGTCTTTTTTGGACCTTATAACGGTTGGAGGTGCTTCCTGCTGCCTCTCTGAAAACGCCACTCTAATAACGTTACTCGATGCAGACTCCTCCCGCATAATTCTCTTGTAGTCGGCGAACTGCTTTTTCATTCGGGCAGGCGGGAAAATCCGCAGTATATTGTCAAATTGGTCTTTCGTTAAAATCGGCGCATCCTCGCCATGTGATTCTCTAAAAATCGAGTTAATGAACGACTGAAAAAAGCACATCCCAACCAGTCGCCCAAGAACAAAAAACTGTTCACAGTCTGACAGAAATATAGGAAATACGATCCTGCCATCCTCTGCCTCAAAAATATTAAGATTGATCAATTCATCAGCAAGAGCCGGAACGAGTCTTACGTCTGAAAGATGATGAAGATCCGCTATGATCCCATCTGCACTAATGTCCGATATCTGCCCAGCCGTGACAGAAGCGGCAACCATGAACATCCAGGAGCATCCAATGCCGTCATACATCGATCGTATACAGTCGTTAGCAAATCCGCTCATTTAATGATTACCTTCCAGACGCTCGCATGCCGTTTTCGTTGTAAGCCCTTCTACAATTTTATGCACCCGATCGCCCAATGCCCTTATCTCGTCGGGTTTCAACATTTTCAGTAAGTCCTCGTCCGAGATTTCCGACAAATCATGCACGTTCGCTTTTTTGATCTTTACCCGCTCGAGGCCGAAACGTTTGATCTGGCAGTATAGATGGGGGCGGTTCATTGTAAGGACGCGAATTGCAGCGGAAATGTTACCGTTCAGGTTGGCGAGGACAAATCCAATGTAAGAGCGAATGAATTGTTCATATTGCTCTTTCCAGGGAAGGATCTGGAACTCATAGTGGAACACTTCTTTCATATCAGGTGCCTTGTCACGTTTAGTCATTGGCGGTCAATCCTCTCATTCCAGGCACCCGAAGGAGCTGGACTCCGGGGCCTCTGCGATGCGCGGCGCATAAACATGCGCTCATAGTTCACAATTGCACGACGGCAATGCTTCTGCGCCTCCTCCACCGTATCGTGCTTCATCGACTCGATCTCTTCGATTGCAGTCCAGAGCGCAGGGCTCTCCTTTTGCATCATTGGCCATTCCTCTTCCTTGATTTGATAATGTTGATTCAGTCGATTTACGTACTTCACGGCGGCTGCAATCATGTTTTCAATGGTCGCCATTGAGCACCTCATCCACAGGGGCCTCGCCAAATCTTTCGATCATCGCCACGTAAAATTCGCCGTCGTCCTGGAGTGCCATGAAGTAGTCATCGATTTCGAACCGACGGCGAAGGTCAGCCTCCCTGTTCAGCTGTCGCAATGCCCGTTTCAGACGATCCCGGGCCAGAGGGAAATTGGCGGCCGGCACCGGTGGCTTTGGGGACGCAGGAGGGAAAGCGGCCTGGAGCTCGCCTGAACCGCGCCACGGCAGCGGCGGAATATCGGATCTGCGCAGGATGCCCATGGCGTCCAGTTCCAGCCTGGCGGATTCGACCAGGTTGAGGTTCCCAGGTTCCAGCGAGCTGAAAAAGCGGATCATCGGCAGAAGGGCTTCGATCTTCGGTTTTTTCGCCCAGAGCTTATCGAGATCCTGCCGCTGGGACTTCCGCGCCTTGGCGTAGACCCGGGCGACCAGCCACTGCTGACGATCGGGATCGGAGGGCATCGTTTCCTCAGCCGTCCGCTCCAGAGTTTGAGGCAGCTCCACCGGCTGCTCTTCAAAGCCTAAAACCGGGGCGTGGTGCTCCGCTTCAGATCCACTGCCTGCCGCGGGCAGGATTACAGGATGTGTCGATTGCAAGGGCATTTCCGCGTGAGTAAGGCTATGCGTCACAATGATTTCACGCTCACCAGCCGGATTTTGGGTTTCCCCTTTCGTCCCGTCAGAGCAAAGCGTCCCGCCTGCACTGAAATTGGTTGCAGGGGCTTCCGCCTCTGACATTGGCTTCTGCAGTTTCCACTCGGCCTCCATCATGGCAAAGACGCTTTCCCGGGCGGAATATTGCCGATTGGCATATTTATCGCGAATGAACCGGCAGAATGCCCGCGTTTCATCGAAGGCCAGTTCAACTGAATTCAGGCGCCTCGCTGCTTCAAACGTGAGATCCGCGATCCAGTGATTCAGGCGGGGCGCGTAAACCTTGCCGGTCTTCGATTGGAAAGCATACTCGATATAATCCGCCACAAGATGAGTGATGAAGTGGGATGGATTGCCTGCGTCATTGAAAATGCGCAGGCCTTTTTTTCGAAAGGAATCTTCTTCACCAGGAAGGTTCTCACTTTGAATCTTTTCACAGGGAATATTATCACAGGGCCCTGTGGCGGCCTGAAACGCGGTGCCGGCAAGGTATTCCCGGACCACCCCGGTTTCTATTTTTGACCCTGTGTGTTTCTGTTTTTGACCCTGTGTGTTTCTGTTTTTGACCCTGTGCGTTTCTGTTTTTGACCCTGTGTGTTTCTGTTTTTGACCCTGTGCAATATATTCAATGGTTTCACGGCTTTGGAAAATCGAGAAATCCGGAATCGGATAGAGCGAAGCGTTATCAAAGGTCCAGAATGCCGGGTGGACCGTATGATAAGTCCGCTCAAGCGGAGCCTTATACTTTGCATGTTTGTAGTCCTTGGAGACGAGCATGCCGGACGATTCGAGCAGCGAAAGGCAGCTGAGAGCGGTCGGTTTGGATATTCTTACGGCCCTGGCTATCTGCTTTGCGGTCGGGTGCCAGGTGTCACGCAGGGCCGAAAGGTAGAGCCAGATTCGCTTGGCATGATTTGTAAGGTCGATCGTTCCAAGAATACGCGGAGCCTTGACGTATTGCATGGAGGCAATCGCAGCAGCGCCATACTCATCGATGCGATCCTCGGGAGCCGTCTGTAGATACACGATACTGCGCGACTGAGGATCAACCGATCGCCTGTCGTAGTGTGCATTTCGCCAGCCTTCAATTTTCCAGAAGAAAGGACTCGCGATATGCCAGATCCTCTTTTCATCGTGCTCGCCATGGTGCCAGACGTCATAAAAAAGAATGTGTCGCCTGACCAGCGCATCCAGAGCTTCGCAGAGATCGTTGTAGGTAATGCCGCAAAGCACACGCAACTCCCTCTGGCTTGGATGCTGCTTTGGCCGCAAAAAAAGAATCGTCAGCAGCACGGAAAGTTCACAGCGGCTTAACCTTGCTGTCACCAGCTCATTAAGCACAGGCACCCAATTGTTCCTGATAAGAAGATGCTCTCTTATCCGGCAAATGGGCAGCACCCGGATACGGGCAGCTGGAAGTATCCGGCTCTCCGGTGCCCAGCGTGTTTTGTCAGAGGCGATTTCAAAATAACGGAATCTCGTCCGCTCAGTTTCAGACCCATCCTGGTCAAGTTCAAACGCAGCACTCACGCAAATATGCTCCAGCCATGCCCCGGGTATCAAGGCTCAGCGAATGTTAAACCCATGGAGTTCAGAAAATTGTGAAGGCAATAGGAAACGCATCGCTATCCATCATGGATGACGTTTACGATCGGGAGATTCAAATACCGTGTTGCTCTGAAAGTTACTGCGAGTGACTTTGAATATTAATTGTGGCGGAATTCTGAAAGGCAAGAGGCAGAAGCATGCTCATGCAGATCTCCAATACTGATCTTTTCGAAAATACTTACGAATAAAATCAGTTCTTTCGGGTCGTTGATGGTTGACCGGCACAAGCAAGTTGGATACTGTAGGCATCACGAACATAGCAAGACCGGTTCGGGACAGATCAGTCCCGGATTCGTTTTTCACCCTGGGACTATCGATCAGCGGCCAAGCAAGAGCGATATCCCGGGGTTCCTTATATCTACCCGCACACTTTGAGCTTGTCAACGGGTTCGCGACGGCTAACTTATCGGAAAAATTATTCTATTTTCATCGCCTGCTCCATCTGTTTCCGCGGCATATTGACATTAAATTGATGTCTCCCATTCGATAACACCTTGATATTTCTTTTTACCGCTCGATCTGAGCTGTGTGAAGCAACATCAATTTGTTGCCACGATGGCATTGGAATGATGTCCTTGCTCGAAAATGCTGTAGCTCGTATTATTCCGGCGACACTATCCGGAGTTCCAATGACAGCAGCTGAATTTGTCTGGAAGATACTGCAAGAACATCTGGACACGCACACCTGGAGGAGTTTATCCGAAAAATGCGGCGTAGCAGAGAACACGCTTAGAAACATCGAAAAGGGCTTTGCAAAGTTTCGTACGCTGGTGATAGTGGTCGGCAATCTTCTTGGAGAGCATAAACGGTCCGAGTTTCTGATAGAATTTGCCCAAGGTGAACCTACCCATAAATCAGAAGTGGAGACAGCAAAACGAAACCTTAAAGCCAAGTCATCGCCCATGCCGCTCGAAGAAAAATTCGCAGAACTGTATATGTGTCTGGCGTCCGACGAAGGCATGACCGAGGCAGAAATTCTGCAATGGCTCAGCCATCGCGCACGTGAGCTCGAAGATTTGCGGGAGCAGGGAGTCCTACACGACCGAAATGGTCGATTGTCCATCTCCGATTGGTCCACGAGCGGAAATCGGAGCATAAAAAAACTAAAAATGAAGCTTGTGGCTCTGGACTCCACGGATAATAAATACCGCAGAGGCGAGGCTTTCAGTTCAGTCTATCGATTGGATCTTAAGGGATACGATAGACATATAAAACTGATTCGTCGATACCAGGCTGAGAGTCATGAAATCAACAGGCAGCACGGCAGCCCCACTGGAATTCCAGTAATTTCTGGCTGCATATTGGCTACGAGTTTGCCGGATCAGGGACTCGCAGAGCAGATTGACAACCATATCGAAGCGGATTAATACGCCATGAAAAACAATTCCATTTCAGCATTGCTCACTCTTTTCTGCGCACTAAACCCCTCCGCCCTAATATCCGGATCCACTACTGGCGGGGGAATTGGGACTGTAACACTCGACCAGCAGCAAATGGAAACTCTCCAATTATCCATGCGGAATGACGAATTGATCCGCCTGACTCGACCAGGGGAGAATAAAATTTATCTTCGTAGCAATAAAGACAAAATAATGCCAAAGAGCATTGCTGCCAAAATCCTCCCCTCTGGTGAAGAGGTGATGTTTACTTCAGAAAGCTCTGAGGAGCGTATTCAAACAACTCTTTCATTATCCATTGCCCGCTCGATGATGTCGACAATGCCAGGGGTTTTGCCAGTGGTGCCGAAGGACATTCAGCCTGAATTGAAGCCAAAAGTTGAGACTTTGCCCATCTCCTCACTTGATGCTGAAACCTTGCAAAATCTCAACATCCAGCCATAAAAATTTAAAGCCCGCACTCGGCGGGCTTTCTCATATCTTAGGCTTCATCGGCGTACTGATCATCCCGAGTCCGATACTGATATCGCCCTGTAAACCTTTATCTCCTAAAGCTTCATCTATCGCTTGCTCGGCCTGAGCCATGATTTGATGCAACCGATCAATCCCCTTCTCGTTCAGGCCGGATATGCGAACCGTCGTGAAACTTCCTTTTTCATCCTTGCGCCCGCGGTCGAACAGGTCAATGATGTAACCCATCCACTTAAGAATATTATCAGGTCTGGTATCGAAAATGTAATCAGACGAAAGTTTGAGTCTGCCGCTATCAAGAACCAGGATTTCCGAGTCCAGGAGAAAATTCACGCTGGACATGGACTTCAGGCCAACAATTCGTTCCAGTTCTGAAACTTCAATACCATTATTTGGACAACATAGGGCTATAATGAGAAGACAATCCTTGTTGTATATGGGATCGCCCTTTGTTGACTGCATGAATTGGAAAGGTCGATCAATGCTCCTCCGTGCATCCGGAAAGTATTGCTCGACGGCCTGTACTGTTTCCTCAGGAGTAAGGAGAACAGAGGCCAGCTGCATGAAGGATTGGAATTCAGGTTCACCACCTGCCGCAAGCCTTCTCACCGTGCTATAGCCAAGGCGTGACTTTGCGGCAAGAACCAGAAGGGTATTTTCGCGTTGCTGCGAGGTCCACTTCTGGATCCTTGTTTTTATAAATTCAGTCAAATCCCTGCTTATCATTCGCTATGACTTTGGTAGAAAGACATGAACGCCTGCCACAATTTTTAGCAAGATATCTGCGCTTCTAATGGACCCCAGTTTGGGATCATTTGCAGCTGGGTTGCCAGGGTACCTGGTGTTGAATTCTGCATTTCTTGTCATGTTCCTTCCGCCTTCTTTTCTTCTAAACATGCGAATAGGGATTTACGACTTCCCCCCAATAGTTGAAATCTTTCACGTTGTCAGTAACAATCTTCAGACTATGATGCGCTGCAGTTGCCCCGATAAGCAGGTCCTGTGCATGAAGGGTTATACCCTTTTGCAAGGTTTCAGATCGCTTTGCGGCAGCAATCGACGCGATTTCGCGCGTCACATCAAGGACTCTGAGAGGCGCAATTTTTATAAATTTGTCTAGTGCAGCAAGAGCATTCATCATTCCGGCTCTCCTTAGACCACTTTCGATCTCATAGAGGACAACAACGGATGTGAAAATATCCGGATGCTCTTTGAGCCACTGCTGGCAAGTTCTGCCGCTTTCGCCTCTTTTGAAGAGACCGGACAGTATGCAGGAATCCACAAGGTAAGCCACGATCAGTCCTCACTATCGAATTCAAGCACGGGCTTCGCAGCGCCGCGCGGTGGCAGTATCTCAGTCTCGCCGTCGTAACCATCAGCTTCAGCTGATTCCTGTATTTCTTTGAAAAGCGCATCGAGACTGGAACTTCGCATTTCACGCTTGAAATTCTCAAATTCCTCGAGCATTGCAAGCGGAATAACGGCGACGGCTTTCTCATCCCTGGTTTTTCGATCGATGATTATTTGAGGTGCCTCGAATGCCTGAAGAATTAAATCAGACATCTGACTTCGGGCCTCACTGACTGACCACTCTTTTCGTTTCAATCCCATAGCCTGCCCTCCTTGACAAAGGTACATCGGCACAAATGTATTATAACTTAAGTACAAATGTAAAGGAATTTTACGTTTAGTGGTTACGAAATAGGCATTCAACCAGCCAAATCTCAGCGAACGCAAGGGTTTTTGGATCAAGGAAATTATTCGCAGTAATTTCAGTTACTTATTTCAGCGTACAACTCGAGGAAAATATCGTCCAAAATACTGCCCTTAGAAAATCAGCAACCATGTCAAATAACTCACTATTTTATGGCCAATTTGAGACGCTAGAGGCTTTGCTATTAGCCCAAAAGACAACTATATCGATAATCAGTTGTTAGCCAAGATCACCATGGTTAGTTCCTCTTTCACTTGCAGATCAGAATAAGCGAAGCCAGAAGCAGTCTATACTGGCCATTCATATATTTTATGACATATAAGTCATATCAACATGTTTCATCTATTCCTGATAAGCCCTGTCCGCCAAATGACGGACAGGGTAAATCCCCCCACTCAACTAGTTTTTAGCCATATCTTTAAGGCTGTGTCAAATCGATGAAATGCGATGCATAAAGGTCAAACCAATCACAACCATTTTGCACCATTTTGACTTGGTTAAACTTAAATTAAACGCATAATGTCAGCCAGTTGAAATCGATCTATCGACCTCATTTCATTTATTCCATGAGAAGACCGAAGTCTGATTCTGAATTCGAAGCCAGGAGTCTGCTCTAAGCGGCACCTGTCGTATGACTACAGAGCCCGGTTTTCGAAGACATAATTTTTACTGGAAAGAGGAGTCGCATCTTGAAAGTCATGGTATTCGTGTCACACGAAGTCAAGGAATTTGGAGCTTGGAAAAAAGGCTTTGACGCCAATCAGACAGCTCGCGATGTAGCTGGTTTTAAGCAGGCTTTCCTGGCCCGAGATGCAAAGAAGCCAAATCTCGTCCATGTCGGTTTCTTTGCTCCATCCGTGGATGCAGCGCAGAATTTCGTCGGCGATCCTAAACTTAAAGAGACCATGGAAAAAAGCGGCGTGATCGGCATGCCCGATATCCGCATTGCAAACGTCGCCTAATAGATCGCTCATCGAAGAACCTGCAGGGACGCGACTTGAGGCGGGCCCTGCTTTTCCAGTCACCTGATTCTGAAAGACGGAGGAGCCAATAAGCTACCCTTAAAAAATCAGCAACCATGTCAAATAACTCACTTTTTTATGGCCAATTTGAGACGCTAGAGGCTTTAAGCCCAAAAAAAAACTATGTCGGAATTAGTTGTCAGCCAAGATCACCATGGTTAGTTCTCTTCCACTTGCAGATCAGAATAATTGAAACCAGAAGCAGTCTGTACTGGCCACTCATATAATTTATAACATATAAGTCATATAGACATGTTTCGTTCAACTTCTTAAGCCCTGTCCGCCAAATGACGGACGGGGTAAATTCCTCACTCAATAAATTCACCCTTAAAAAATCGGCAACCATGCCAAATAAATCACTTTTTTATGGCCAATTTGAGACGCTAGAGGCTTTGCTATTAGCCCAAAAGACAACTATGTCGATGAATCAGTTGTCAGCCAAGATCATCATGATTAGTTCTCTTCCACTTGCAGATCAGAATAAGCGAAGCCAGAAGCAGTCTATACTGGCCATTCATATATTTTATGACATATAAGTCATATCAACATGTTTCATCTATTCCTGTTAAGCCCTGTCCGCCAAATGACGGACAGGGTAAATCCCCCCACTCAACTAGTTTTTAGCCATATCTTTAAGGCTGCGTCAGATCGATGAATGCGATTAATAAAGGTCAAACCAAACACAACCATTTTGACTTGGTTAAACTTAAATTAAACGCATAATGTCAGCCAGTTGAAATCGATCTATCGACCTCATTTCATTTATTCCATGAGAAGACCGAAGTCTGATTCTGAATTCGAAGCCAGGAGTCTGTTCCAGGCGGCACCTGTCGTATGACTACAGAGCCCGGTTTTCGAAGACAAAATTTTTACTGGAAAGAGGAGTCGCATCTTGAAAGTCATTGCTTCTTGATCATCCAACCAGCCGTTTTTAGCGGGTTCATACAAGCCAAATAACCCATTAGCGATACACGGGAAAGTTCCAGCCGCTTTTCTTCGCATCAAAACGCTTTTCCATCCCCTTGCGCACGAGTGAAACAGCGCGATTCTCCGAACAACAACCGTATATCCGACGGAAAAGTCTACAGCCTTTGTCTTCAGAGTCGCCGTAAGTATCCAAGGGAAGGACTTTTTGCGACGGGCCAGCTTTTTGCTACAGGCCCTGTGGAAGCTTTGCGCTTACTGAACGCCCTAGGGCAATAATGGAGATCAAAAAGTTGGAAACCGCGGCTGCAGATTCACGTTGGGTCAAGCTTTTGCTGTCTTCTGTCCTGTGCTTTGTGGTCGCTGCTAATGCCGCTGCCAAAGAAAGCTGGTTTACTCCGGCAAGCGGGAATACTGAAGTGCGGAGTGTCTATTGGCGACCGGCGCTTTCTCTTCTCCTTCCCGGCTTTGACCAATATCTCGAAGGCCATACGACGTCCGGGGTCGTCTATTCTTCAATCGGGGTGGGCTCGCTTCTTTTGACTCGTGATAGCGTGAAGCGATTGAACGATGAGAAAGATATGCATGAGTACGACCGCTGGACAGATGACCAAAAAAATAATTATATGACTCATGGCGAGCTTCCGCGACAGACTTTCCTAAGCGCGCAATATTATCAGTCAGCTGGATTCATGAGCGCGTGGCATTCTTTCCGAACGTCTGTGACAACACAGAAGCCGTTGGGGCGCTATGAGTTTCTAAAGACCGAGGAAACTCCGAAGGACCTGCTCGCAGCACCCTTTAAATTTTCCTATCTGGAGCGAAAAACCACCTGGATCCCTTTGCTCATCGCAGCTGCATGGGGCGCAAATCACATCCATTCGACGAATGACAAGGTGCAGCGTGATCCTTTCAACTCTTCGGATGCATTTTACAGCGGCGCTATTTCTTACAATGCAGGGGTTTCCGAAGAGGCCTTTTTTCGAGGCTATTTACAGCCATTGACGATGGAAGCGTGGCAGTCGCCTTTCTGGGCAAACATAGCACAGTCAGCCGTATTTGCTCTTGCACATGGTACCGATAGACCGCCTTTGGTCCAGGCGGGCATGGGTTATTACCTCGGTTGGTTACAGCAGCGAAGTGATTGGACTCTGAGCGAAGGTATCTTCGTGCACGCGTGGTGGGATGTTATCGTCCTGTCATCGGCCTACATGGTGCGTTTAAAAGATCATGAAAGTCGCCCGTCTCCTGCGCTTTGGCTCCCACCGTTCACTGTGATTTGGTGAGCCCTAAGACAGGATCTTAACCCCACAGTTGTAGATAGTATTGAAAGCCTTGATGCTTGAAATGGCATTGGATTAACGAC
>NZ_DASQYZ010000239.1:0-1991 GCF_035638955.1 Oligoflexus sp.
CTCGTTAATCATGACACCACGAGCGTTGGCATTGCGGAGCAAAAGACCCTCAACAATAATGTAACTGCCTTGCAGTTCGACTGCGGCCCCCCAGCGTCCTGCGCCAGGGTTCTCAATAACAGGAGACTTCATCTCCTGCACAGGCTTGTTTTCATCACCATAAGCTTCAATGGTAATCGGAGCTTCAGGGGTGCCCGAATCCTTCACAACCAGTCCTATATCCCAGGCTGAACCGCGTTTAAGCCGGACCACGTCGCCAGGCAGAAGCTTCATGGCGTTGATTTTATTCAGTGACTGCCAGGGTGTTTCAGGCGATGTCTCGGAAGGCACATCCGATCCTCCTACACTGTCGACATAGAAGATCCGGGGGCCACGGGCGGAAGCCGCCAGATTTGAATCACTGCTACGCGACTCGCATCCCAGGATACCGCCAACCAAAAGCCAGGACAGAACAACAGTCTCAAGTCTTTTCATACAGTTCACTCCATCAGTTAAACAAGCAATAAGGATACTTTTCCAAATCATTTGTCGCGTTTTTCAAAATCCAGCCCATGTAAGAAATTGGCTCAATGCAGGGCATCTCAGAAGGGGCTGTGCAACCCGACTTTTGATATGGCTTTCGATTACATAGCCGGGGTGCAAATAGTCACCACCACCTATGACTCGCTGTGGGTACGAATCGCAGGAGACAATGGCTCCTGTACGCCGGCTCCGACCGACGGCGGATACTTTTCCTGGGCCAACATCCTGCTTCGCGACGAGGCGCCCAGCAACAATATCAAGGTGATTTTTTTGAGCTTTTTGATCACAGGCATTTACGATCTGGATGGCGGCTAAACTAGGAGGCAGGATTCCTGATTTCTTCATGATCATGTCTTCTTTCCTCTTCAACTCAGTCATCACAATTTCCGCAACAACAGTCACTCCACAAGCCTTACAGGAGTTCGTGAACCTCTGCTTGACCAGGGTTTTGGCCCTAAAGCAGCTCTGGGGTTTTACAAAAAAGGCCATTCGACCGAGTCATGGTTTGCAATTCAGCTTGGACACAGGCGCTGGGATTCCCGCCACACTGCACACACCGGACGAGACGGCTCGATGTTAAGTGCAGAGATCGGCTGACCAGGATTCGTTTAATAAACCCACCAATGGGTTTGGAACCCTTTTCACGTAGATATTTCACGCGTTGTTGCCTGAATCCATATAACAAATCCTATGCAAAGCTACACTGATGAAAATCCGATTGATTACCAGCTCAGGCTTTCGAATTGATCACAGAGTGAAAGGGAGCGTCGGAAAACTGTTGTTCGGGGGTGAAAATTGGATCAGCAGCCTGATTTCTTTAATCGAATTCTCAATCGTGCTGTTTTCCTCCTTCTCCAAATTCCTTGTGTAAAGCTTGGAATCGATGCGGTGCAGCCCCATCCCAGGACAATTTTCAGGGCTGAAAATGCAAGTTTCTCACGTTGAGTGAGTAAGCTAAAACACCACGATGTAAAACTCGATCAAAATATCGACCAACATTCAACCAATGTCGAATCGTGGCTATGAAGTTTTATGGCTTGTAACCATAATCATTGGGCTCTTTTGCGCTTCTCTTTCAATAGATAGCTAACATGATCTACATTTTCTTTAATAAACCTCTAAACTTTTTTATTGGTCGGAAACTCCAAAATGCAAAATACCTTTTTCATGGTGAGCAGCTTGTTAAGATTTTTGTCAGCTGTAGAATGTTTGCAGTGGCAAGGAACCATCGACACCCCTGGAATTACAAAACTTGCTTCAGAAGGGGTTCGGGTACATTTTCTGCTATAGGCTGAATGCGACCAAGTCTGTCTCTGAACTCTTGTCGCAGCCCCCTGTTTCAGGAAAGATGTCGCTTAGCCAGAATTGAAAATATAGAGGGCGAGCAAGTAGATACAAGTGGGAAGACAGTCGTTCTATTCAAGCGAATTCAAGGAAGCGATCATCGCGAAGATTGTAAACAGGCGTAA
>NZ_DASQYZ010000240.1:0-2407 GCF_035638955.1 Oligoflexus sp.
CAGGTAATGATTCAGAATTACCAATGCTTTCAAGCTTCTTTGCCTTCGCCGATTCGGACATGATGAAACCTCATTTCCGCCACTTTTACTTCACTAAATTATCGGTAAAAGCTGTCTCGAACTTGCCTGGCACATAGGGCACAGCCCAGAAGGTCGCAGGTTTTGTGTCCGTTGAAGTGAAGTTAATATCTTTAATATTGCCTTCGACTTTACCAGTAGTGACGAAAGTTTTGCCATTATCAACGCTCATCAAGACGATGTTGTCGCCTCCAATATAGACGACATTGTTGACCGCGGCGACTCGAGTAAGGTTGCTGGTCGTGCCAACATCTTTTTGAGTCCACGTATGGCCCTCATCTGCGGACACGATAACCGTCCCGCCGTCCCCAACCGCAATAATTCCAGTGTCTGAAATATTGAGCACGCTGTTGAGGTTAGCCGTCTTCCGGGGCCCTGCTTTATAGCCAGGGCCCCGGAAAGAATGACTATAAAATAAGCGGCCAGTTAAAATTATTGGGAAATTTCAGAATTACGGCTTTCGTGAAAGCCTTGATAATCAAGGGTCTGCTGAAATTACAGGCATACTTTCCGGGACCCTGCTTTATAGCCTTGTGATAACGACTCGTGCGAACGACATCGAGCCTTATGATACCCGAACCGTATCTTCACCGACCTTCCAAGGTTCTTCCGCCGATGACATCGAGGCTCTTGTGCCTTGGAACGTTTAACCTTGTCATGGCTAACCCATGACACTGGGCATGACCAGACGCTTTCCCAGTGCCTCTATTGTAACTTTTGTTTGATACCGTTCAGTCGGCCAGGAAAAAGATCAACAGTGGTATTTGTTTTGTAGTAGCTGTCGTATTCTTTCGCATGCCGATCTTTTTCAGCCTTCTTCACATCATAGATGCGCCAGCAGTTCGCGGGGTGAGAGCTTAACCCGCGGTCAGGGATTTGATTCGCTTCCAATTTGTTTTCACATTCTTTCAAACTTGGGATGCCACCCTTACTCTTGATCAGATGAGAAAAGAGATCTGTAAAGTGGTCCGGTTTGAAGCCAGACTTAACATAGAGCTCAAAGCCGACTTCATCAGCTTCCTGTTCACTCCAGTTAGCAAGTTCTTCCGGAGTCGCGCCTTTGGCCTTTCTCTTCGCAAGAAGACTATCGGTCAATGAACGGATTGCCTCGTTTTGCCGGAAAACTGAAAGGAACAAGTCTTGGACTTGCTTCACTTCCGCAGCGGTATACGGATTGGGGACTTTAGCGGATCCTAAAGCTGGATCAGACAGTTCCATGACAAGTACGAAATAGTTCGTGTAGGCATCCAATAAGGCGCTATAAGCTTCTCCGACACTTTCAAGTTTGATGACTTTATCGGCAGAGGATTTGAGTGCGCTATTATCGGAAGTCGGCCTTTTCTTAAACAAAGCTCTTAGAACGACCATGCCGTCTTTTGCGGTTTTTTGGGAGGCAACGGTCTTGCTATCAATTTGCGATTGCAGGGATTTTATTTCAGGGTCGGTGCTGAACAAATCATCAATGGCTCTCAGTCCATGGGCCATAGTTAAGTGCGCGAGTTCATGGGACATAATTGCAGCAACAGCGGCATCATTATCCAGCGCCTGGAATATGCCCACATTAAATTCAATTTTGCCATTCTTTGAGGCACTGGCATTTTTCTCTTTTGAAGGATTCACTTCGATACAATACTTGTCGGCACTGAAGCGACCTGAAAAGGTCTTCGGGTTGCTTTTGGTGATGTGCATCATAATGGCTTTTAAATATTCACGCAGTTCCGGATAGTTTGTTTTTTGTTCAATGCAGTTGCCAAGATCGGCATTAGGGAATGCGTGCGAGGTGACCCCATAAATGTGCTTGACCTCCGAATTGGGTGACTCTGCACAAGACGGGAACATTGCGAAGGTAGCCGTGACAACCGCGAGACGAAACACGATCAGGTTTTTCATGAGTAATGCCTCCGTTTAAGCCTACGTGTTGCAAAGCCTGAGCCGTGGTTAATTTGAAGAAAGTGTCTGGGAGAATTGAGGCGATTTTAGGGGCTTACAAGGATAAAGCAGAACTCATGGTGCGAGTATGAATTTATGCTGTGTCTTTGAAAATCTTATGATAGAAGGCGGAATCATCGGAAACTGATCGCTTTTTTCCTAAGAGAGTATGGAACATCGTGCTTTTCTATGAAAGAATGCCGACGGCTCCTTTCAAGATCCGAATATTTAAGCGGAATCAGTCAATAGTGTGGGAATGGGCTCTGTCGCAAACATTTCCAAGGTCGAAGTGAGTTTCTGAAGGGATCATTCCCCGGACGCAATTATCCTGCGAGGGCGTAAAATTGCTCGAATGGAGTGGAGCCCGGGATATCAAGCTGGCCTTTTTTGATCATGGCCA
>NZ_DASQYZ010000241.1:0-12031 GCF_035638955.1 Oligoflexus sp.
CAGAGTCGCAAGCGTTTCTGGGTAAACACCTGAATCTCGATAAATAACATTGTTTCGTCTCAGTCTTTTTTCTCGAGCCCCCGGCCTGACCGGGGGCTTTTTTTTGGGCTCGACTTGCACGCAACACCGAAAGCGGCAAAACAGTGCTGAAGGTTTGATCAATATGACCTGATTCGATTACTGAGACGCCTGAAGTTCAGATGCCTCTGAGGCCCGACAGATTTAATTTCCACCGAATATTCAACAAAATAGACTTGCCTTGGGCCAGAGTATACAGTTTAAACAAAGGACTTTGTCTATTTGGAAACCCGGTCCCATGAGGAGTTTAGCCATGAGGCGCGTCCAATTGATCGCACATAGTCTCGTGTTAGTCGGTCTTTTGACCCAGGGCACCCTCTCACTTGCGGCCAAGCCCGTATCCGTCGATATATTGCCGACGAATTCCACAGTCAGCTTCAAAGGCAGTACTTTGAAAAATATTGTGAAGTTCGATGGCAAAGGCACAGGTGTCGCCGGCAAGTTCAAAATTACGTCATCCAAAGTGGTGGAAGGTCAGGCGACATTTCCGTTGAATAATTTGCAGCTGGATATGGATACCCGCGCCAAGCACATGAAGGAAGATCTTGAAGTCACGAAATTTCCTGAGGCCAAATTCGTCCCTACCTTATTGCCTTGGGAGGACCCTAGCACGGTTTTGACAAAGGAAACCAAGGATCAGCCGTTTGAAGGGAAAATGACCTTGCATGGCGTGGAAAAACCCGTCAAGGGCCAGGTGTCCACGCGTAAGGATGGGGATAAGATTGAATATGTTTTCAATTTCAAACTGTCTCTGACTGAATTCGGTATCACTCGGCGCAAGCATTTGGGCCTTCAGGTGGGTGATGAATTTGACGTCGAAGTGAAAACGCTGGCCAAGGTGGTTGCCCTGTGAAATTTTTTCTGACGCTTTCGTTGCTTTTTCTTTTAGCCGGATCGGCCCATGCTTTTCCGGAAACTGTGCGGCACGGTTATGTGAACTGCGGCGCTTGCCATGTGGACATGGCCGGTGGCGGAACCCTCACAGCTTATGGGCGCGGTCTTTCGGAAGAATTTATGAGCACCTGGGCGAAAGAAGGCGAAGGCCAGCCCTTGCACGGGCTCGTCAAAAAACTTCCCGAATCCTTGCTGGTGGGCGGCGGCTTTCGGTCGGTGCAAACTTATACGGACAACCCCCGGTTTCGCCAGGGTCGATATTTCCTGATGCAGTCTGATGTGGAACTGGGCTGGAGCACGGAGCGTGTGACGGTTCTTGTCAACTTCGGTCGTGATATTAATTCACCCGAAACCAGTGATGATGACAAGTGGGGCAGCGCACGGCACTTTGTGGCTGTGAACATCAGCGACTCACTCAGTGTTCGTGCGGGTAAATTTTTGAAAAACTACGGCCTTCATATCCCTAACCATACGGCTCAGATACGTCGTGGTCTTGGCTGGGACGAATTTTCGGATACATACAATGCGGAAGTGAATTATCTCGCTGAAAAGTATGTCCTGTCTTTTACGGGTATCGGTGGCCGTCCGGATGATGAGGGCGTGGACAGCGAGAAAGGGTTCGCCGTTTCTGGTGCGTACCTGGGGCAGGACCCCAATGTTCGGATCGGTGGCAGTTATTTTTCAGCGCGTGCCACGGATGAAACGAAACGGGAGATATTTGGTCCCAACTTCACTTGGGGCATCACCAAAAGCGTCGCATTGATCGGAGAGTATGATTGGGTGCGGGTCGCTCCATCGACGGGTGAACTCATCGAAGGCTTCGTGACCTACACTAAAGTTTCCTACGAAATCCTTCGTGGCCTGGATCTGAGTCTGACTCACGAGGCCAAAAAAACCGACCGCGAAGCCGACGAACTGGACTTTCAAGGCTACGGCCCAGGCCTGCGATGGGCCCCGCGCCCGCACCTGATTCTGTCCGGCGAATGGCAGAAGCAGAAGACACCGCAGTACGATGAACTCGTGGACAGTGCCTGGCTCGTGATGCAGTACTGGCTCTAAAAACAGCCGGAGCCTTACTCCGGCGTTCCTTGTTCTATCCAAGCCTTCAGTAAAGCCACCGAGTTGGCGCTGAGCGTATCGCCCTTCGGCATGCGCTTCGAATCCACCGTGGAACTCTTAATGGCAGCAGCCTGGGCTTTGACCACGGCATATGTCTCCAGGTTCACTCCACCCGAATTGCCAGCGCTACTGGAATGACAGCCAAGACAGCTCGGCTGCAGGATCTTGGTTTGAATTTCAGCAAAACTCACCGGTACCGACGGATCAACCGTCACAGCGGTGTCTTCACTGGAATCTTTTACGTCTTTAAAATTGCAGCCGGTCAAGGGGACTGCGGCCAGGAGCACGCTTACGATAAAACGCCGGCTTGAAGCGACGGAAGACATCATTCTTTCCTCCTGGGCGGACTTCGCCCCATGCAATATTACCAAAAGATAAACTTATTAACCTCTTGATACCACGACTTTTAATAAGCGGGAACACCGAGGCCTTGGGGGCCGTTACGGGTTCTCTTGGCGAACATAATTCCCTGCCGATAAACGAGGTATGCGAAGTCTGTTCTTTTATATCCTGGCTTTATTTGCAAGCGTTTTCACCAACGCTTCGGCTCCGCTATGCGCCCAGGAAGCCCTGCGCATTTCCCCACGTGGCAAGGTTGAAGTCCGCTTTGAGAATCAGGTGACTTACCTTTTGGATAAGGAAAGCCGTTTTTTAAGCGATCCGCAACGTGTTCTTGCTCAGGAATTCACCCAGCATATCGCCCGCAAATCTTTGAACATGGGTTATGCCGATGCCACCCTGTGGGTCAGGTTCCGTTTGGTCGTCGAGGACAAGGGGACGCCACGGCTTGTGCTGTCGATGAAGGAATCCACCCTGCAGCGCGTCTCGCTTTATCAGGTTGTGGATGGCCAGCTGAAACCCGAGGCTATTGGCGGAGCCTCCGTTCCTCCCGAGCAGCGTTCCGTTCACAGTCTCGGCCTGCATTTGATGCTCGAAACGCCCCCTCCGGGTGTCCACGATTATGTCCTTGGCATCCAATCGGTAGGTGGCATCCTCGATGCGTCCTTTACGCTGCAGGTCGGTCCGGTCTGGGTTACGGAGCGTCTAACGCCTACCCTGGTTTTTCAGGGTGTCTTCTATGGTCTCCTCTTTGCGCTTATGATTTCGAATGCCTTGACCTGGTTCCTGACAAGGCAGCACGTGCATCTTTATTTTGTTGCGTATGTCGGCAGCACGCTCGCCGTCCTGGCCAACTTTGAAGGAATCCTGGACTGGCTCATGCCCTGGCCTGCAATCGGCGGTTGGGTTTATCTGGCGCCCATTTTTTCCAGCCTGGTGGCGGTCACACTCTTTCTGATGTTGAAATGTTTCTACGAAGCGGACCAGCGCTTTCCGCGGGTGGCCCGTATTTTTCATGTCATGATCGCGCTCAACATCATCCCGATTATTTTCAATCTTCTGGGCTACTCGCGTTTAGCCAATCAAAGCATCAATGCGCAGCTCATTCCAGCGACGATCATTGTCGTGGCCACGGGATGGTATGTGTGGCAGAAAGGGTTTCGCTCCGCCCTTTATATGATTCTGTCGCAGCTGGCCCTGCTCTCGATGACGGCCGTGCTGATGTTGAAACTTTATAATCTTTTGCCATCCAATATCTTCACGGACTATTCCTTCCATGTGGGTGTCCTGCTCGAGATGGTGATCGTTTACTTCGGTCTTGCGCATCGGATGAAGAATCTGGAAGCGGAAAAGGACGTGGCCCAGAAAAACGAGAGACTGGCCACCGTGCGTCTCGACTGGTTCAACACCCTGGTTCGCGTCATGACTCACGATATGTCCACGCCCATCTCGGTTATCTCAACCTCGGTGGATCTGGAGCTCAGGCGTCAGCAACCTTCGAATTCGCTGATTCGGAATTTGGAACGCATCCAGCGCGCGGTCAATCAACAGTTTGATCTGGTCGCGCACGTGCGTGAGATGATTGCGGTGACCACGGGCAAGAAAACCCTCAACCGCATGCGGATTGACCTTCACGAAACTGTGGATGGCCTCTTGCTTAATTTTGCGGAAAAGATCGAAGCCAAACAGCTTGTTGTTCAAGTTGAAAAGGCCAGCGAACCGATCCATGTTCTGGCAGAAGCGACCGCCCTGGAACACACGATTCTCGGTAACTTCATGTCGAACGCAATCAAGTTCTCACAAAAAAGCGGCACGATCCGGATTAAAATCGCGCGCGATCAGGATCAGGCTGTGATCCGTTTCGATGATCAGGGTATAGGCATTCCTGCCGAGCTCATCGAAAAACTTTTTGATCCTACGAAAGCCACATCAAGGCCGGGAACGGCCAACGAAACGGGCACCGGTTTCGGGCTGCCCATTGCTCTGGTTTATGTCGAGCAGTTCCAGGGAACTGTCAAAGTTCTTTCGCAGGTTGCGAGCCAGCCGGGCGACCCTTCAGGAACCACATTTGAAATTCGCTTTCCCCTCCTGACCGCCGCTGCGGCTGATCCTGTCTCCCGGGCTTCCTAAGTTTTCAGTTAAGCCACTGTATTTATAGGATAGAGCTGCGTGGCCCCGGCTTTTTCTTCGATCCATTAAGATTTCACCTTTTCAACCGATAGTGATAATGATATTTATTATCATTATTCTGTACCGGGTCGTCCCTGAACGGGTAGGAGTGTCGAGTGCAAAATCTCCCATTGAACGATCGTCGCCTTGCCTATCGAGAAGCAAATCCCAGGGATCGCCTGGCCGAAATTGCCAAGGCTTTGGCCGCCAGCGAAATGGGGGCTTTGGTTTGTCAGTTGGATAACAAGACGGTCGTTCCCCTGCAACCGAATTGGTGCGAGCTATTTGATCGTCTGCCGCAACTGGGTCATGTCATGGTTCTGAGCCGCAACGCGTGGGTGGTGCATGAATGTATCGGACACTATGCGCCCGCTACTTGGAACGGCGCGATGGGTTTCATTCAAGGGCAAAACATCGACCTGCGGATGTTGACCAACTGCTGGAAATATCTGTTCGCCGCCCAGGTGGCCCATACGGGTGGCATCCTCCACAGCCTGCAGATCTTTGATGAAAGTGGAATGGCGGTTCACAAGATTTACCTGGAGCAGGATGGACACGGCGACGCCTTTGCTGCGCTCGTTGACGATTTGAAATTGGAACATTGGATTGCACCGCAGAAATTGATTCCCGCTCTAGAGATGGAAAAGTTCCGGGCGATAACCCTGACGGAAATTCATGAATTTCGTCGGGACTGGACCCAGTTTCAGGATACGCATGATTTTTTCGGGATGCTGCGCAAGCATCAGGTCTCGCGACTGCAAGCCATGCATATTGCGGAGGCTTCATTTGTTCAGGAGCTGGAGCTAGGCGCCGTGCAGGACCTTTTGCAAAAGGCTCAGCTGCAGAGCGAACCCCTGATAGCTTGTGTCGGCAATCGAGGCATGATTCAAATCTACAGTGGCACCATTCGCAATTTTAAGAAAATGGGCGATTGGCTCCATGTCCTGGACCCTGCCTTTAACTTGCATATCAATACGCGCGGGATGCATCGGGTCTTTATCGTTCATAAACCCACCCGCCATGGAATCATCAGCAGCCTGGACGTGTTCAGCGCCCCAGGTGAACTGATCCTAAGCCTGTTTGGATACCGCAAGGATAACCTGCAACCCTCAGAAACCTGGGGACAATTGCTGGCCACGCTGCGGAACATCTAAAGTCCGACCGAGTCTTTTGTTGCGATCGTTTGAGAGGATGATCCTGCTTAAACCCAGGATCATCCCATTCATTCCGCGTCCAAAACGCCTGTAGGAATTACGCTGCACTCCTGGATTTCCGCCCGACGGCGCTGCATCCTGGGCCGAATCATTTGACATCGCTGCTGAATGTTGCTAATCGCCTGATAGGCTGAGTCAGCTGGCCCAGGAGAGCAAAAACGTGTTCGAAAATCAATCGGTGACGCGGCAGCGTTGGATCATGGTAAGCCTGATCCTGGCGCTCATTGGCATCTTTGCCTTGGACACCCAGGCAGCCCTCGGCGTCGCCATCTGGATACCTTATATCGCCCTGGTTACGCTTTCCCTTTATTCCGGCCGTCCTTTCTTTCCCATTCAACTCGCAGCCCTGGTAACGCTGGTCATTGTGCTTGGCTACTGGAAGAGCACACAGCAGGAATTGACACTGGCAGTTGTTGTCATCAATCGTAGCTTCGGTGTCATCACCACCTGGCTCGTGGCTTTCGTCGTGCGGCGTTTCATAGTCTCGCAGAAGGCTCTTGCCGATCAGCAGATAGCGACCGAAAAAGCTCATGGGCTTTTGCAAAAGCAGGACTGGGTGAACCAGGGGCGTGCGGCCATCACGGGGGCCATTCGCTCGGAACTGGACCTGGAAAGTCTGGCTCGTACATTCTTGAAGGCAACCTGTGAATATGTGGAAGCCGCGCTAGGATCTTTCTATCTTCGGGAACACAACGAACTGCGACGGGTCGCAACCTATGCTTATACGCCTGGTCCAGAAGCCCGAAGTATCTTCCAGATGCAGGAAGGCCTCATTGGCGAAGCGGCCGCCAGCGCCAAAATCATCGAGCTGAAGAATCCACCGGCTTCGTATGTGGTCATCGAATCGTCTCTGGGTCGTGTGGCACCCCAGCATATCCTGGCTGTGCCTATGCTGTTCAATGATCAGGTTATCGGTGTGGTGGAGATTGCCGGGCTTCACGCCTTCGATGCGGAAGCGTTCAACCTGCTGCACTATGTCAGCGAATATGCCAGCATTCGCATGAATTCGGCCGCCAAGCGCGTGCGGCTTCAGGAACTGCTGACCCAAACGCAGAAGCAGACGGAAGAGCTGCAGGCACAACAGGAGGAGCTGCATGCCTCCAATGAAGAGCTGAGTCGGCAAACCCAGGCTTTGATGCAGGCGCAGAGCCAACTGGAAATGCAGCAGAGTGCTTTGGAAGAAAACAATGCCGAGCTTGAGCAGCAACAAAAATATCTTGAAGACCAAAAGTCCCAACTCGAAATGTTCAATCGGCATTTGCGTGAGGCCAAGCTGAATGCTGATGAAAAAGCGCGCGAGCTGGAAACCACGAGTCGCTATAAATCCGAATTCCTGGCGAACATGTCGCATGAACTCCGCACGCCCTTGAACAGCATTCTTCTTCTGGGTCAATTGCTGCAAAGGAATACCACGGGTAACCTGACCAACGAGCAGCTGGATTTCATTCGCATAATGCATGCGGCTGGTGACGATCTTTTGAATCTCATCAATGATGTCCTGGATCTGTCACGGGTTGAGGCCGGCAAACTCGATTTACAGCGCTGCGAAATCCCGGTTGCCAACCTGCAGCAGAATATCGATCGCAGCTTTGAGAGCCTGGTTTCGAACAAGGGCGTCAGCTGGCGCTGCATCATGGAACCATCCTGTCCCCGTTCCATCATCAGCGATCCCCAGCGTGTGGAGCAGATCATTAAAAATTTCGTATCCAACGCCATCAAGTTTACGGATAAGGGCGAGGTCTCCGTTCGTTTATCAGGAGCCGGTCCCGCATATCCGGACTATGAATTGGCCATTGAAGTCAAGGATACCGGCATTGGTATCCCCACCGATAAATTTGAATTGATCTTCGAAGCCTTCCGCCAGGTGGATGGCAGCATTGGGAGGCGTTATGGAGGGACAGGCCTTGGTCTCTCCATTTCCCGTGAACTGGCCAACCTTCTGCAAGGGCGGATTCTGGTGACCAGTGAAGTGGGAGTCGGTAGCTGTTTTACCCTGCTTTTGCCCAGGGAAGTGCTCGTGTTGGATACTCAACACGCGGATGAAGGCAAACCGATGCCCTCGATCCGAACGATCCCTATGGAAGAGGGACCCCCTCTAGCGGCTCGCGAGGGATTTCATGACGACCGCGATCAGCTGCTGCCCCAGGATCAAACCATTCTGGTGATTGATGATGATCCCCGCTTCGCCCAGATGCTGCGCGAGCTGGTGCAGGAACGCGGCTTTAAATGTCTGCTCAGTGAGAGCGGCGAGCGCGGTATGGTCGATGCGCTGAATTACATGCCCGATGGTATTGTGCTGGATCTAGGGCTGCCGGGTATCAGCGGTATGGAAGTGCTGGAGAGATTGAAATCCAATCCTCGAACCCGGCCTATTCCCGTGCATGTGATATCGGGTGCAGACTATAGCCGTAATGCGCTTTATCTCGGTGCCATCGGCTATCTGATGAAGCCGGTCCAACTCGATGACGTGCAGGCGGCCTTGCAGAGAATTGAAAGTCTGAGCGAAAAAACGGTTAAGAATATCCTGATCGTGGAAGATGATGCGTTTCAGCTGCAGGCCATGACGCAATTGATTCAGGGGTCGGATGGGGTGCGCATCACAGGAGTACGCAGTGGTCAGGCCGCGATGCAGGAACTGCGTCAGCAGACCTTTGACTGCATGGTTTTGGAATTGAACCTCATGGACATGACCGGGCTGGAGTTGCTGGAGGGCATGAGTCGTGAAGAAGGCATAGGCCACCCGCCTGTCATCGTCTACACGGGACAAAAACTTTCCCATGATGAAGAGCAGCGCATTCGCCGGTACGCGGAGGCCATTGTCGTGAAAGGAGACCGTTCGATGGAGCGCCTCCTGGATGAAACCACTCTGTTTTTGCATCGCATCGAAGATAACCTTTCGGTCCGGTCCCAAGCCCTGCTCAAGGAAGCTCGTGTTCTAGAACGTTCCTTTGCCGATGCCCGCATTCTGGTCGTGGATGATGACATGCGCAACCTGTTTGCCCTGGTGCATATACTGGAGGATCGCGGCGCCACGGTGCTGACCGCGCGCAACGGCCAGGAGTCGTTGGATATCCTGAGCAAGGTTCCCAGCATCAATCTGGTGCTGATGGATGTCATGATGCCGGTTATGGATGGTCTGGAGGCGATGCAGAAAATCCGCCAGAACAAGGCTCTCAAGCAGCTGCCGATTATCGCTTTAACGGCCAAAGCCATGAAAGGCGATCAGGAAAAATGTCTGACCGCTGGTGCGAATGATTACCTGGCCAAACCTGTGGACTTGGAACGCCTGGTTTCCTTGATTCGGGTTTGGCTGGCACCGCAGGGGTTTTAATCATGAGACAGGATGCGTCCTGGGATCCGGAAAACATGCAAAGTCTGGTGGAAAGTATTTACCAGCTTTACGGCTACGATTTTCGTGGCTACATGCCCCAATCCTTGCGTCGGCGTTTTGATTCTGTCATGCAGCGTTATACTTTGGAAACGTTTGCGGAGTTGCGCCAGCGTATTGTGAATGACCGCGATTTTTTTAGCGCCATCCTGGGGCACTTGACGGTCACCACCAGCGAGATGTTTCGAGATCCGCCGTTTTATGCGGCACTGAATCAGCAGGTTGTCCCAAGGCTGGCCACGTACCCATCCATTAAAATCTGGCATGCAGGCTGCAGCTCGGGCGAGGAGGTCTATTCCTTGGCCATTTTGCTACGCGAGGCTGGTTTGCTGCAGAACTCGATTATCTATGCGACCGATATCAATCCTGTGGCCCTGGAAAAAGCTCGCGCCGGCGTCTATCCCATGGCGACCCTACAGAAGGCTACGGAGAACTATCACCGTGTTCTTCCCCAAGGGGACTTTGCCAGTTATTATGTGGCCAATTATGGTATGGCCGCCATGGATCGACGTTTGCGCGACCACATCGTCTTTGCCGAGCATAACCTGGTCACCGACAGTGTTTTTTCTGAAGTGCAGTTGATTTTGTGTCGCAACGTCTTGATCTATTTCGATAGCGGTCTGCAGCAGCGGGCGCTTAAGCTTTTTGATGATAGTCTTTGTCATCGCGGATTTTTGGCTTTGGGTATGAAGGAAAGTCTACAGTTTTCCTTGCTGGGTCCAGCCTATGAAGAAGTTGTTCCAACAACCCGTATCTATCAAAAGAGGATTTCATGCAGCCAGCAAAAATACTGATTGTGGACGATCGCGCTGAAAACCTGCTTTTGATGACGCGCATTGTTGCCGAGCTGGGCGAGCAAATCTATAAGGCTTCCTCTGGAGCTGAAGCTCTGAGTCTCTCGCTCGACCATGAATTTGCCGTGATTCTGCTCGACGTGCAGATGCCGGATATGGATGGTTTTGAAACGAGCGTCCTTCTGCGTGGTCGAGCCCGAAGCCGGTCCACACCCATCATTTTTGTGACCGCCGCTGCGCATAGCCCGCATATGATGTTTAAAGGCTATGAGTCCGGCGCTGTGGATTTTCTCTATAAGCCCATCGATAGTTTCGTGCTGCTGAGCAAGGTTCGTGTTTTTGTGGAAGCCTACAAAAGTCGTTTGATGCTGCGGGAGAGTGAGGAAAAATACCGCGTCCTCACCGAGGTCAGCCCCCATATCGTCTGGACTGCCAACCCACGCGGTGACATTACCTATCTGAGCCCGCGCTGGTCGGAATATGATAATGGCAATCCTGACAATCTGCAGGACAATTGGATGGCTGCCATGCATGTCGAGGAACAGGAACGCTATCGGGCGGAATGGCAAAGGGCCATCGAAGACGGCGGGATTTTTGAAATCGAACTTCGCCTGCTCCGTCGCACCGATCGGAGCTGGCGCTGGCACCTCCTTCGTGGCCAGCCCTTGAAGGATGCCGAGGGTGTTCTGAATAAATGGATCGGCGGGGCGACGGATATTGATGATCAGAAACGGGCTGAGGAGGCGTCGCGTCAGGCGCAGATTTTGGCTGATGCTGCCAACAAAGCGAAAAGCGCCTTCCTGGCCAACATGAGTCATGAGATTCGCACACCCTTGGGCGCCATCCTTGGTTTCAGTGAACTCCTGAAGGAACCCGAAACCAGTGGGCTGACGCCAGCGCAGTGTATCGAAGCCATCCAGCGCAATGGTGAGCAGCTTGCGCATCTGATCGATGACATCCTTGATTTAAGCAAAGTGGAAGCGGGCAAACTGGAAACTGAAAAAGTTCAGGTGTGCCTTGGAGAGTTGATCAGGGAATCATTGATCGGCCTTAAATTGAAGGCCGATGAAAAAGGTCTGGGCCTGGTCCTGGACCTGGTCGAGCCGCTGCCGGTTGTGGTGCTGACCGATCCGCTACGCCTTCGGCAGGTGCTCCTGAACATTATCGGCAATGCGATCAAGTTCACCGCGCTGGGCCAGGTCTCCGTCGCGGTGAAATGTGAAACGCTGGCCACCGATCAGGCCAGGCTGGTGGTTTTGGTCCGGGACTCCGGCGAAGGGATGACCGAAGAGCAGGCATCCCGACTTTTTAAACCGTTTACGCAGTCCGATACATCCATGACGCGGCGTTACGGTGGAACGGGACTAGGCCTCGCCTTGTCGCGACAACTCGCACGTGCCATGGATGGGGATCTGCGCCTGGTCACCACGGAACCGGGCGAGGGGAGCACCTTCCGTATTGAAATTCTGGTCGGTCTGCCCTTGATCATCCAGGAGCCAGCAACGCCCCCGATGCGCGCGGGCGCCGAAGGTGTGAAGCCACGTCTGCATGGAATTCATGTTTTGGTCGTCGATGATTCGGCGGATAATCAACTGATGATGAGTCGCTTTTTGCAGGGCGCCGGAGCTACCGTAGTGCTGGCCAGCGATGGCGAGGAAGGGATTCAAAAAGCCCTGGCCGAGGACTTTGATGTCGTACTGATGGACGTGCAGATGCCTCGCCTCGATGGTTATGCCGCGACCGCCAGACTGCGCGAGCAAGGCTATCGCAAGCCCATCGCTGCTCTCACCGCGCATGCTTTTCCCGAGGAAAAAACTCGCTGCCTCGCGGTTGGCTATACCACCCATCTCAGCAAACCGGTGAACCCGCGCCTGCTCTTTGAGCAGGTCGCTCTGCTGGCACAAAAAAAGAACGGCTGAAGCTATTTTCAGCCGTTCCGAATCTATTTCCCGTTAAATTCTGTCACTATCGTTACGATTGCCGCGAACAATCGGAACATGGAGAAGCGAGAGAGTCAGAAGGAATGGATTCCCTCT
>NZ_DASQYZ010000242.1:0-6895 GCF_035638955.1 Oligoflexus sp.
TCAATCTATAACTGGCGGTTGCCAACAGAAAGCTGATTATGCTGGCTGCTTACAATTCCGTGTTCCACGCGCCACCAGGTCATGAATCATCGCGCCCTCTTTTGTTTGACATGGATATTTTTCGCGCAAGTGTCTGATTTCGTATTTGAAAATTTCGAAGTAAGAATATGTTGCGTGAGAATGATTTCTTGTAAGAGGAGACATGATGTGGAAGCCAACATCTGGACAGCAAATATTCAGACCTGGTTGGATAGTAGAAAAAATGCATCCCTGGGACTTTTAGCCAAGCGAGCAGATATTCCCTATCCAACCCTAAGGAGGGTTTTCCAAGGGGAGAGGAAGCCCTCGTATGCGACGGCTGTAAAAATAGCTTTTGAAACCATGCCGAGCGATGAGGCTATTAATATACTCGAGAAAGATTATGGACAGCCGCCAAGCATGGCCAGGGCTTTGCTGAAGAATCAAGCTGTCCCAGTGTCGGCAGAGGATGGCAAGTGCATAGCGAAGACTGATGAGCTCATCATCAGTGGTATGGCGCTGGCCCAAAGCGGAACAACGAGGGCTGCGGTCTTCAATCGCCTCGGCAATGACGGTGTAGAAAAATTGAATAGGCTCGTGGACAGGGGGATCGTGACCGAATGGAACGGAAGAATCCATCCGCAGTCCGAGCAGAGGTTCCTAACCGACTATCGGGATATCGTCACAAGGGCAAAGCTTTCACTCGATCTTCATACAGAAGACACAATCGGTACTCCTGGTTCATTTGGTTACTTCGGAATGGGAGGCTTGAACGAGACCGGCAGGGAAAGGGTCCAACAAGCCCTAATGCAAGCTCGCGATGCGATCACCGAGGTTTTCAAGGATGAGTCTGCAAGCGGCGATTTGGTTCTAGCGGTGACCATGTCATCCGTCTTCATTTCCGAGTAAAGAAAATATTTTGAAGGTCACGGATAACGACCCCAAAAGATACGGAATGGAACGGGCAATATCGAGTGCGATGCAATTCCAGGGCTTGATGAATAAACCGGACGGGCGCGGGGACCATCCTTTTGCTGCTAGCCTGGCAAACAATCTTCCTTTCACAATGTGCCGGTGTTATCTCCATAAGCGTAACTCGTGGGTGTAACGAACATCAGTGCAGAAAAAAGGGCAAAATTCATGGCTCCAAAACTTCCCAATATCCTCATACTCACTGGAGATGACATCGGCTACTGGAACATCAGCGCCAACAATCGCGGCATGATGGGCTATCAGACCCCCAACATCGATCGCATTGCCCGTGAAGGACTCTCATTCAGCGATTATTATGGCCAGCAGAGTTGCACCGCTGGTCGCGCTGCTTTCATCACTGGGCAAAATCCTCTCCGCACGGGCCTGACCAAGGTGGGCTTGCCCGGCGCTGATACTGGACTGTCATCCGAAGATCCCACCATCGCTGATTTCCTGAAATCCGTCGGCTACGTGACAGGACAATTCGGCAAGAACCACCTCGGCGACAAGGATGAATTCCTTCCCACCAATCATGGATTCGATGAGTTCTTCGGCAATCTCTATCATCTCAATGCCGAAGAGGAACCTGAAGATCCAGACTATCCAAAGGATCCGGAGTTCAAGAAGAAATATGGGCCGCGCGGCGTGCTTCACAGCTTTGCCAACGGAAAGATAGAAGATACCGGACCACTCAATCGAGCGCGCATGGCGACGATTGACGACGAAATCAATGCCCAGGCGATTCGCTTTATGGAACAGGCGAAGAAGGCAGAAAAGCCTTTCTTTGTATGGTGGAATTCAACTCATATGCATTTCCGCACCTATCTGAAACCGGGTTATGCCGGCAAGAGCGGGCAGGGCTTCTACAACGATGCGATGGTCTACCACGATGAGCAGGTGGGAGGCATGCTCAATAAACTGGACGAACTCGGTATCGCGAGCGACACGCTCGTGCTCTACACGACCGATAACGGCCCACACTATAACACCTGGCCTGATGGAGGGATTACACCCTTCCGTGGCGAAAAAAACACCAATTGGGAAGGAGGGTATCGCGTTCCAGCGTTCGCACGATGGCCGGGACACTTTCCAGCGGGTAAGATGCTCAACGGCATCGTCGGCCATACGGATTGGTTCAGCACGCTAGCCACCGTCGCGGGCGTACCCGGCCTCAAGGAACGAATGATGAATGGCTACAAGTTGCAGAAAAAATCTTTCAAAGTGATGTTGGATAGTTATGATTTGCTGCCTTATCTGACCGGTGAGGTCGCCGAGAGCCCACGCCAGTCATTTTTCTATGTCAACGACGATGCGGAACTCGTTGCCCTGCGCGTCAAAGACTGGAAGATCGTTTTCCAGGAACAACGCGCGAAAACGATGCAATGCTGGGCGGAGCCTTTTGTGAAACTTCGGGTTCCCAAGATCTTCCACCTGCGCCGTGATCCTTTCGAACGGGCCGATGAGAATTCGAATAGCTATTGGGAATGGGTGACTCATCACGCGTTCATGATCCCGGCCGCGCAGGGCATCGTTGCTCAGGAAATCCAATTGAGCCGCGATTTCCCTGCCCGCCAGAAGCCAGCCTCATTCAATTTGGATAGGGTCATGGATGTGCTGAAAAATGCCGCTACCGGCCCGGCGTGATAGGGCTGAGTTATTACCAATCATGATGTATGTTCTCCCGCGGATTTCGTCTGCGGGAGCCTTGCAAGATCATCACCCTGCATTGCAGCGACGTTCGCAAAGCAGTCCAGGATAGCCCTCAGACTGCAGCTAAAAAGCACGAAAAAAACAGCCAAACCCTGGAATTTTGAGGAGCAGCAACACAATATCCATGGAATTTCCTCCGATTGCATATCATTGACGAGTTAGGGGATCCACCTATGAGCCAGAATTTTGAAGTCCATCCTCTTCCTGAATTGTACAGCCCCCGACTTTCCTCGGTCGTCTCTGCCTGTCTGGGCGGTGTCGTCCTCTTTTACTTGACCAGCATTCTCCCAAATCTCACCTCAGCCATTGCCTGCGCTATCGTCATAGCATTCTCGACAACAGCCAGTACCCATTCGCGCTATGCTATGGTCTGGTGGGGAAGCCTGGGTGCCATCGCTGGTTGCATCATCGGGACAAGCGTCACCCTTGGCGAATCTCTAGCCTCACTTGGACTCTCATCCAAAGAGCTTTGGCGAGTCATGATCGTCGCAACCCTGAGCCTTGGCGGACTGATCTCTGGCATATTCCTGAGCAGGAATGTGAGAAGCTCCATCAAACCACCTCCACCGAAGGACTTCTTGAAAGTTGTCAGCGGCCTGACCGCTGTTTTTTTCGCGGTACTGGTTTCAATCAAATTCACACTGAGCGGTCTCGACGAAGCGCGGACACTCTCCAGCCGCTTGAGCACTGTCTCGACTGTTCTGGTCACAGTTCTCGCTTTGCCTGGTTATATCGGTTTTCAAATGTCGCGATTTCTTGCAGCAAAATTCAACCAAGGACAAAGCGGTTCTCACACTCTATCCCAAGCCGTGGCACCTAACGATGCGCAGTATGGGTAACAGGCTCGGCGCACGGCAGAGTTGAGGCGCCTGTCACTGCAATTATGGGCACAGTATCGAACAAACTTTCTTTCGTGAGACGCTGATGATAAGTCCGTAACAGAATACAAACCAATGCAAGGAGTTTTGACAATGAAACATAGTTCTTTCAAATTTCCAGGATTATTTTTGCTGCTTGCCCTTTACGCGGGAAGCTCAGCACAGGCCCAGCAAAGTCGTGTCACCTTTGAATATCCAATGACAATTCCCTACGGGGAAACGGCTGACTTTATCTCTGAAACAAGCTACGAAGGATTTGGTTTCAGCTCGTTCTTCGCAACGAAATCCAATCTTTCATTAGGCATTTCATTCCAGTGGATCGGCTGGGATGAGCAAAGCGACCGAGCCGCCTATGAATACCAAGGCGCGACGATTTCTGGAAACGAGAGCAAGGAATTCAATGCCTATCCCCTGCTCATGCAGGGTCGGTATGAATTCGGCCAGGGCACACTTAAGCCTTACCTGGGCCTTGGACTTGGGCCTGCATATATAGAGCAGTATCAGCGGGTGGGTTTTCTCTCGGAACACGACTACTCGACCCAGGGCATCATGTCACCTGAGGCGGGTTTATACCTCGATATGAAGAACCTGTCACTCGGATTGGGGGCTCAATACCTCGACACCTTCACGGCCACCAGCGCGGCCGAACTCGAAGGTCTGACGATCCGTCTGGCGATGGGTGTCGTGAGCTTTTAGCCGTCCCCTCGTCCCGCAACCTTGTGGAAAGGAATACGGAATGATTCAAATCATCCTCTCCCTTGTTCTGCTGGCATCAAGCCAAAGCATCTTTGCCAGCGATCAGAAATCCGATGAAAGTCAGGAACTGGAGAAGAAGTTGGCCGATCCAGTGGCTGATATCACTTCGATTCCACTGCAGTTCAACTATGGTTTCGATGACGAAAACTCATCAATGTTCACCGTCTTCAACCTTCAACCTGTTTTTTCGGGAAGCTCCGATCAATGGTTGTTCGTCAATCGATTCGTCACGTCCTATATCACGGCCGAAACTGAAACCGACTCAGGGTCGATTCAGTCGGCTGGCTTCGGAGATTTCACCTATCAACTCTATGTGACACCGAAAGAACTCTCGTCCGTGAAAGTGGCCGCAGGTTTTCTGCTCGCGGCACCTACCGGTATGGACCAAGGAATATCGAGTGGCAAGTGGGGATTGGGACCAACATTCGCAATGATCGGCACGACCTCTCAGTCCACCTATGGGGGCTTGATCTATCAAAATTGGTCCGTTGCCGGCGACAAAGAAAGAAAGGACGTTAGCCTTCTCACCGTGCAACCCATATTCTCCTACCGAATGGGTAATCTCTGGTCGGTTTCGCCCTTCAATAACATCACTTTCGATAAGACTCTGGATGGCGAGAAGTGGAATGTGCCTATGGGCCTGCAATTTTCCAAACTTATGCTGCGACCCTTCGTACCCGTCCATGGCACAGTAGGTGTCTTTTCCAACGTCATTCACCCTCAGAATGCGCCTGCGTGGACCCTGAAACTTCAAATGAATTTTGTCCTTTGAAACTCAACTCTGTGGCAATCAAAATTGCCATTTTTCCTGTCAAATACCTAGTCAGACTCTAGTCAACGCATGCAGCGTTTGATGACCGGCATTGCCGAAAATCCACATTTTATCTTAAAATACAACATCTTACGAAAACCATTACCGTGGCGTAAGTCTTGCGTAGCAGCGCACGTCTGCTATCGAAAGAAGGCCGACGCAGAGACTCTCGTTCGATCACTGCTGTTGCTGTTAATCTCTCACTTGTGTGGAACTGGTTATGTTAAATAGAGTCATTGTCCTGATCCCTCTGGTCTTTTTTCTCGTTCAAAGTCCTGCTTGCACAAAGAAATCTTCAAAGAAGCAAGCGCCGCCCCCTGCAGCTGCGCCTCCTTCGGAGCCTACTCAAGTGTCCGGTCGTGACGATGAGCCCAATCTAAGCAGCCCAACACCTGGGAAAGGTGACGACAAGAACCCAAACCAAAATGATGGAAGCTTGCCGAGCCAGGAATCTATTTTGTCCCTTAGCCCGGACATGCTGGAAAAAAGTCCTCAGGAGCTTCTAGATCTTTATAAGCCCATAAAAGGTTCTGGATCCTGGGACCCCAAGACGATCACCACGGATCCCATCCTGGAATGGAATGAAATTATGCTTGAGGCCAATGCCCAGGATCACGCCCGGACGCCTCCTGATCAACCAGGTCCGACCCGGACGTCCCGCGCTTTTGCTATAACTCAGCTTGCCATGTACGACTCTTATATTTCTGTCGTTAAAGTGAGCGAGCCATACCTGGCTGCAGTCAACAGTCCAGCCAACACCAATGCGGCTGTCGCCGTGAGCGTGGCCGCTTACGTAAGTTTGCGCTTTCTCTACCCGAACCAGGCTGCGCGCGTTGACCAGGTGATTCGTGAAAGTCTCAAGCGCTATTCCTATGGCGTCGCTGAGTACAATGGCATCCTGCTTGGGAAATATATAGCCCTGAGACTCCTCGTCGAACGGAAAAATGATGGTTCTGAGAACAGAGGTCGCTATGCTCCCTCCGGCAATATCGGCACTCACGATGTCGATGCCTTGAATCCCGAGCAGGGCTTTCTGGATCCAGCCTGGGGTAGTGTAAGACCTTTTGCGATTCCCAATACCACACGCTTTACCGCTCCGCCGCCTCCCTCCCTGCGCAGTCGCGAGTATGCCGCGGCCTTCGACGAAGTCAAAAGACTCGGAGGGGATGGAGTGACCACCTCGACCAAACGAACGGATGAACAGACCATTATCGGCATTTTCTGGGGTTACGATGGTGCACCAGGAATCGGAACACCGCCAAGACTTTACAATCAGGTGGCCCGTACCATCGCCTTGCAGAAGAAGAATAAGGTATCTGAAAATGCTCGTCTTCTGGCACTTGTAAATATGGCTATAGCCGATGCCACCATTCAGTGCTGGTCAGACAAGTACAAAAATATTCTATGGCGTCCCATCCGCGGCATTCGTATGGGCGATCGTGATGGAAATTCTCAAACCTACGGAAACTCGGATTGGTCGCCTTTAGGTGCTCCGGCCTCCAATACCCGGAATCGGAATTTTACCCCTAACTTCCCAGCCTATACCTCGGGCCATGCTGTCCTTGGCGCGGCGGGCATGGGCATGATTGAACAGTTCTACGGTACGGATAATATCGCCTTTACATTTGTATCGGATGAGTTCAATGGCAAAACCCGCGGATCGGATGGCAATATTCGTCCCTTCATCTCAAGATCCTATAGTTCCATTACGCAAGCGATTGATGAGAATGCGGATAGCCGGATCTATCTC
>NZ_DASQYZ010000243.1:0-1603 GCF_035638955.1 Oligoflexus sp.
CCTTTTCCAAGCTTGATGCCTCCTCGAAAGAAGCTTCCGGTGTGGTACGCTATCGTTAACTTGTCGGCGGAAGTGGCATCAATGTCTTCCGCGAGAATTCGGTACGGGATTTCACTGCCATCCGTGATTGCCTTATCATCTGCTGCCAGTTTTGCAGACAGAATATATTTGCCGGTCGCTGTCTTCTTTCCAAGAAGAGACCCTCGTCCAAGCTTATGACCCTTTTCAAGCAGGATGGTTTCCGACTGTAGCGGAAAATCCCCGGCGATGAGATCAAGGGGCTGGTATTCACCAATTTGACTGAAACTTGGTTCGTATCCCATATCTTCTCCTATGCCAGTGTCACTAGACCGATGCTGGCTGCGAATCGCAGGTCGGCATCCAGGTCATCGTCAGTTGAGGGCGCAGACTTTCCGTCAAGATTGGCCAGCGCACTATCCGCCTTTTTCAGCTGTTCGATCTTCTTGCCCTTGTTGTCCTGCTCGTGCGTCAAAATCCGAAGTGCGGCTTCACCGACTGTCAGCTTTTCTTTGATCAGCTGATTCGTAAGCTCGGAGGAGACGCGTCCTTTGGCAATTTCCTGGATTTTAAGAATTCGTCCTATCTGGGCGTCTTCAATTTCGGCAGTGGTTTGCTTGATTTCGATTGAAGAACTCGATTCCATGCTTTCCGCTTTTTCTTCCACGACCTCCTTGGCTATTGACATAATTGCACCTTCAAAACTCGATATTTCATCGATCATTCCCTTTTCGAGCGATTTTTCGCCTATAAATATTGACCCCTGGCCGTACTTTTCGAGAACGGTTTCAGGCGATATGCCGCGATTTCGCGCAACTTTGTGAACAAAAATGGCTCCAAGATCATCAACAGTTCGCTGAACTTCCTTTGAACCCAGCTCCGTACCTGGATCACGGTTTTTATTTGGAGATATGGAGCTGACAAAGGAAATTTCCCCAGACTTTTCCTTGGATCGGACGACGGTCTGAACACCAATGCTGCCAAGCAATGCTGTTTCGGATGCAAAGATTTTGCAGCACGAGGAGGCTATCCAGTACGCAGCGGAAGCACCGAGCCCACCGACATAGGCATAGATGGGTTTCGACTGCCGAGCGCTAAAAATGTGATCACCCAACTCTGCACAACCGTTTGCCTCGCCACCTGGGCTGTCAATATTTAGAAGGATGGCTTTTACTTCCGATGATTCAATCATCGCATGAAGGTCGCGGAGGACAATTTCATAGCTGGTAGCGCCAGAAACTTCCGTAAGAAGGTTGGCCCGTTTGAAGGTGGGACCTTGCACCGGGATAATGCCAATGCCTTGCCGCACGGTTGAGTTATGGGCATAGGATGGTTTTCGTCCCAGGCTATTTTCGAGAGCTTGCAGGTCGTTGGTTCGGGACGCCACGGATATCAGGGTGTTTAAACCTTCTTCCGTGATGGCCCACTGCGACTGTTCAATAAAAGAGAGAGCTAGACTCAAAAAATCCTCCGCGACTTTTTTCACCATATATCGATTTTCAAGCCTTGGGAAGTGGGGGCGGGCCCACTTCCCATCTGCCGTAAATTTCTGCTAGGTATCGTCGTGTCGGGGAATTATCCCCAA
>NZ_DASQYZ010000244.1:0-58456 GCF_035638955.1 Oligoflexus sp.
GTGGCTGCGGAGTGTGGTGGCGCAAATTTTTTTAGCCAGCGTCGAGGCCTTGACCGAACCCAGCGTTCGGCCATCACCTGAAACCGAGCGCATCTTCGGTGAGGTGGAAGCCCGGCTTCTGGAATGGCCCCACGTCGCGGCCGTTGCCGAATTTTTCGCAATGGAACCTTCGTATTTTCAAAGGCTGTTTAAGAAGGCGACGGGCATGAGTCCCTGGAATTATATCCTGCGCGCTCGGTGTCGGCATGCCTGCGATCAGTTGCGCCATAGTCCATCCAGCGTGACCAGCATTGCCTATGATCTTGGCTTTTCCAGCAGCCAGCATTTTTCAACCGTGTTTCGTCGTCTGACGGGACATACGCCGGGCGAATTTCGCCGTTTGCATCACGCAACCTGACGTAAGTCGATTCAACTCTCTATCCTCGCCTGAAACACTCAAGTACCATGTGCCTGCTCATGCAAAGAGTCCCGAACCCCCTGGTAGGATGGGGGCACTTAGCCCAAGCCTGAGGAGTAACCGATGAGTAATTTTGAACAGGACAAACTCAAAACCGCCAGTATCGAGGAGGAGATTCTCGAAGAGGACAGTGAGGAGGAGGACTCCGAAGAGATTGAAGTCGACACGGAAATGTTTGCCGAAGGACTGGTGCGTTTCCCCTGTTTCGAAAGCGTTCCGAAAGAAAAAAATGCAGAGGAAATCTTTGATCTGGTGTTCGAAGCCTATCAGGATGAAAATCTGCTCGAGGAACAGGATCATGTTGTGGAACTCCTTCTTCACCTGCAGGATGAAGAAAGTCCGTTCAACCTGAGCCGCGCTTTGGAAGTCTGGTCGCACGACGATCGTCAGGCATTTCTGGAGCTGGTCGATGAACTGTGCCGCGAAGCGGATGAGCACGACGCCGAGGACGCGACGACCTGAAGTCACAACTTCTTTGCCGAGGAAGCGTTACGTTTCCTCGTTGGATTCCATAGCCGGTTCGCGACCCAAACTATGAGCCGTCCCGCGACTCATGCCCAGTTCCTGAGCAATCTGCTCGTAACTCAGTCCCTGGGCGCGTTTGGCACGAACCAACTGCTGCTGCTCCTCGGTGTAAGCCTTGGGGCGGCCCAGCTTCACTCCCCTTTTTTTGGCTGCAGCCAGACCCGACCGCACCCTCGATACGATAGTTTCCCGCTCAATTTCGGCAATTTCGGAAAAAGCCGCCAGCATCGTGCGACGGAACGGATTATCCAAGCCTAAATTCAAAACGGGCTGCGTCATGGAAATAAAGCCCACCCCCGCCTGATCCATGATCAAAAGTGTTTGAATGGCTTCGGTGGCGTTACGACTCAAACGATCCAGGCGATAGACCACGATGGTATCAATCTTTTGTTCGAAGGCGGCCTTCAGCAAAGCCTGATACGCTTTACGCTGTGTGGTTTTACCGGAAATCCCGTGATCCTTGAATTCCTGGATCGTGAGCGGTTTTTTGGCTTCGGGCAGCGTGGCGAGCCAGGCTTGAAAAGCCGATTTCTGGCTGGCCAGGTCTTGGCGATCCGTGGATACGCGATAATAAACGCCAAGATGCTTCATGCCCTCTCCCTTTCCGAACCGTTTCCTTCATCCTACAAATTTTCGGTTAAAAGTGCGACCATCCACAGAAAGTCGACGCCATGAAAGGTCTCGGTGCAGGCGGCCTTGGGGCGGGGAGCATATTCCACAGAGTGGCGTTGCCAAAGGTAATCGGCACGCCGATCGCAGTTGCGCGGCAGGCGGTCGTTCGGAAATTGCGGCATCTCAAGCAGGGTTCGCAGGAGGAGTGCCTGGGTTTTCCAGGTCAAAGCCCCGGCTGTACGAAGTTCCATCCATTGAAAAAATAAATTCGGACGATCCAAAGTCGCCAGATGATGCCCAGCCCAGATCCAGCGTTGATCCTTGAGTCGCGGGGAGCCCAAAGGTCCCAGCGCCGTATCGACCAATTCGGAGAGACTGCGCAGTGCACTTTTGGGCTGATGATCCATCAGTTCGAGTTCAATCCAGAGAGTCAGAGCATTCAGATGGGCCGTATAACCGGGTTGTGCCATCCAGGCATCGAATTCCAGAGTGGAAAAACCCATGCGTACCTCCTCGGGAACATCGCGGAGAGGCACACCATACTGCTGGCTCATCAGTCGCATGATTTCGCCCATTCCGGGGCTCAGGCGGCTGACATAGAAGGGACCGTCATCCACCGATCCACCGGTGGTATCGACGATGTTCATCAGCTGCTGCAAACGGCGAACTTCCGAGGGAGGGTTTTGCGTCATCGCGACCAAAAGCCCAACGATCATATCGCGTGATGTGCTTTTACGGCGGCACTTGGGATGCCGGACCCAGCGTCCGATTTGAAAGGCGTTCTCGATACCGCGCCAGGCTTGATAGGCCTTATCCTGCCAACCAAGTTTCACGAGCGCTGCATAACGGAGACTGGAAAAGAGGAGACTGTCGCACTCGCCCGACGGCCGCCCATCGCGGTGGCGGTTCACGACCATACCCTGATCCAGAAAGTCCTGTTCCAACCATTGTTCGTAGAGAAAAGCTTTTTCCCGGGCCTGAATTCCAAGCCTTTGCCATTCACCGCGCCAGTACTCGGGATTGTCAGTGGCTCCGGCCTGCAGGCGGGCGGTCAATTTTTGAATGGAATGGCGATTCTGCTGGAGGGACCAAACGACCGCAGCCCAGCAGAGAGTCATCAAACCCGAAATCAGCAGCACCCGGCGCATGAACACCCCGTTTCGGACCAACATTCCGCCCATCACTGCCGCTATCGGATGTTTATTAGTATTTCTCAAGCCCCTTCATTTAATGTATAGTTTCCAATACCTACGAGAGGGTTGTCACTTAAAGGTCACAGCTGAGGCTTCGAAATAAATTTTGCTTTTTATTTCCCGCTCTCGTATTTGATGAAAGTTGTCTTCGAGGAACTTGTTCGTAGAGTCCCTCTGCAACCAATGGTTTCGCACTTACATGGAGAACTTTAAGATGAAAAGACAGCTCACCTGCCTCGCCCTCATTCTCGCCCTCAGCACCAGCGCTTGCCAGACGCAAGACGCCACGACCGACGAGAAGGAAGTCTCAGGCGCCACCGTTGGCGCTGTTGCCGGTGCCGTCGCTGGAGCCGTCTTGGGCAACCAGGTGAAGGGCGACAAGAACACTCGTCAGAACGCTCGTATCGCGGGCGCTGCCGCGGGTGCAGCCATCGGCGGTGGCATTGGTAACTACATGGACAAGCAGGAAGAAAAACTGCGCCAGAAGCTGCGCTCCAGCGGCGTGAGCGTCACGCGTAAGGGTGATCAGATTGTTCTGAACATGCCAGGCAACATCACCTTCGAAACCGCCAAAGCTCAGATCAATCCTGGCTTTGAAAACGTACTCGACGGCGTTGCTGAAGTGCTGAAAGAGTACAAAGACACCGCGATCGAAGTGTCCGGTCACACCGATAGTCGCGGCAAAATGGAAGCCAACCAGGTGCTTTCCAAGCAGCGCGCGGATGCTGTGGCTCAGTTCCTTCGTCAGAAGGGCGTTGCCAGCACACGTATCTCGACGGTCGGCTATGGCCAAAGCCAGCCCATCGCTGACAATGCCACCGAAGAAGGTCGCTCGCAGAACCGTCGTGTGGAAATTTTGCTGACACCAAAAGGCAAGTAATTCAAAGTTTGTGCAGGACCGACCCGTGGGGCCGGTCCTTTTTTTTATTCGGGCAGGGTTTTCTTCAGGTATTCGTAGAGCGCCTGGAAGGACTGCACATTGATTTTGCCGGCTTGCCTGACGTTGCTTCCGCACAGGGCTACTGGATAACTTTGCTCCACCGATTGGGCATCTTTCACATTCAGTTCCCAAAGCGTCGCGGAGGTATCGGCCGTGCAACCAACCTGCGGACCGGACACCATTTCCAGCGAGCCCATCAGTTTATCGATGTCCTGGAGCTGTGTGGTGGTCAGCGTAACATTCCTGGTCGTGGCAGGACCACAGCGGCACACGCTGAGCTTGAGTTCGCGGCTGACCCGCGTAAAGGTGTAGATCGTTTCGTTGCCGCAGCCGTTATCTTCCACACTCTCTGTCGGACAGGTTGCGGAACGGTGGACCTCAAGACTCTGCCCACCCTGACCCCAGGCCTGACGGACCGGAAGATCGGGCATATCAAGATTCACTTCGGCATTGGTATTCAAGGGGACCAGACCTGTGGGGTCATCGGTTCCATAGAGGTTTTCGCTGTGAGAATTGGTAGCACTCGGGTGCTTGCAGGCACTCAACCCCAGAAGCAAACAGCCAGCTAATAGCTTAGCGCGCAGCATAAACCCCTCATTGGTGAAGAATATGCCTATTATACAACCGTCAGGATTAAAGAGCCAGCTCATCAAGATCAGCGAGTGATTCCTCGACCTTTTCGGGTTCGTGGAACGTCGCGATGTGAAAGAGAGCATCCCCTTCATGCACCACCGGCAGCATGGAAGCACAGATAACGATACCTTCAACGCGGGTCCGCACGGTTTCAATCTCGTCGCCATAGGGATCCGAGATGATGCCGATGACCTCGTCCTTGTGCACGTGCTTGCCGATGCGGGCGAGCAGTCGAATGATGCCACTGCGGGTGGCCCTGATCCAGTAACTGCTTTTCGCGATAAAAGGCTTCTTTTGTCCTTGGGCCAAACGCGGCGGCATTTTCTGGGGATCGAGCATGGCAATTCTGTACATGACCGAAATAATACCATCGAGGGCCACCTTGATAACCCGATCATCAAAGCGAAGCGCTTCGCCGCCTTCAAACAGGAGCATCGGAAGATCACGCTCCAAAACCGCCTGCCGCAGGGAACCATCGCGTACGTTGGATTTGATGATGACGGGGATACCAAAGGCCTCGGCCAGTTCCAGTGTTTCCTCGTGATCGATATCGGCACGAATCTGGGCCAGGTTGCGGCGATGCACCGCACCCGTATGCAGATCGATGCCATGCGTGGCTTTGGAGACGATTTCGGTCATAAACACGTGCGCAAGACGCGAGGCGAGCGATCCATTCGGCGAGCCCGGGAACGAGCGATTCAAGTCACGTCGATCAGGTAAATACCGGGAAAGATTATTGAATCCAAACACATTGACGATAGGGATGACCAGCAACGTGCCGGAAATCTCCTTGAGCTGCCGCAGATCCAAAAGACGTTTGCAGATTTCGACGCCGTTCAGCTCATCCCCGTGTACCGCAGCCGACACAAACAATGTCGGACCGTCGAGCTTGCCCCGGATGACTTCAACCGGAATATTGATATCGGTGTTGTCGTAAAGTTTACCGATCTTCAAATGGATCTTTTTACGTTCGCCGCGCTTGATCGTATGTCCCGAGATCACAAACGGTGTTGTCTCGGGGGGAATATCGTCTGCCGACCCATTTTCGCTCACGAATTATCCATCCACTGGAGTTTTGCCATCGCTCTGAAACAGAGGCTTGCCGACAGGACCGAAGCCTAGAGGCTGATTGCTCTTCTTGTCCCGTTTCACCGGTATCTCTTCCTCGACCGGTTCCTTTTCCTTTTTATCACGCGCGGCTTGTTTGCGCAGCTGCGACTGGACTTCATACTGCTGCTTCCGCCGCTCAGCGTCCTCATCGGCTAAAAGATGCCAGGCGCGCTGATATTCGTCAAATTTTTCCGGACGATATTTAATGGCTTTGTCGAAAAGGTCGAGTTCGCCACTGGAATAGTACAGCCGGGGCAGGTACTGCCGCGCCACTTCCGGGAAGTAGGAATTGTCGATCAGCTGCTGCAGGTACGGGATGCATTCCTTGATGCGATTGAGCATCAGGAGGGCCTGCACGGCATCGAGACAAAGGTAGTTGGGCTTATTGAAACGCTCAAAAGCAATTTCAATCAGACGCAAGGCCAGCTTGGGCGCGCCTGAGTAAAGGTAAAGATCGATCAGGGGCAGGATGATGGACATTTCGAAAATACCCTGCTTAATGGCCGAAACCAGCAGCTTTTCGGTCATTTTGATATCATCCTGGCGCCGATAGTAAAGCGCCAGAGCCGAGGTGGCCACGGGTGCCTTCTGTCCGCTTTGGACGATTTCAGTCAGGATGCGGAATCCCGTCTGAGTTTGGCCTTCCGCCATCTTTGCGGCCGCCTTGCGAACTTCGACCAGGTACCCCTGGGACCATTTCTCACACAATTGATCCATGCCTTCAAGCAAGGTCTTCGGTGAAATGGGTTTGGACACCATCACGGGATCACCCATGCTGGCCATACATTTGAAGTCGGTTTCGTTATGCTGCGAACAAATGATCAGAGTGGGTGTGATACAGGCCACCTGATGGAACAGTTGTTCGCGCTGCACGATGGCGGCGGGATCCTGCTCGGTATCATCGAGGATCAGCATACTCGCCTTGCCAATAGCCGTGTTGGCAAAGGCAGCTTCCTCAGAATTGGTCGTCTCGATGATCTTCCACTCGCGTTTCGAGAGGATATCTTTCAGCTCGATGCCTATGGCTCGCTGGCTATTGCTATAAGCGACGGCCCAACGGTTATCCCAGGTTTCCGCCTGTTTTTTAATGCGAATGCCCACAGTTGGCTCCCCTAGACTGCGTTGCTCATTTGCAGCTCTTTAATATAGCGTCCCACTTCCAGCATGAACTCACGGGGTGGATTCAGAAAGGCCATCCCCATCTTATACTTTTGAATCGAATAGCCGACTTCGGTGCTGGTGGAACGTTCCCGAATGCGTTTGGTCCAACGCAGTTCCAAACCAATCGGAATGGGCTTCATCATGGGAAAAATCAGCTGGGCCCGCGTGCAGGTCGGATTCGCTTCCACCCAATTCAAGAGCGAGGGAAACCGGGTTTCCACGCAAACGCCACCAAAACTGATATCGCTGACCGCAGCCCAGCTGGCGAGCGGCTGATAAAGGCCGAACACAGGAGGCGCGGCGATGTCGTTGGGATCAATGACCCAGGCTTTAGGATCCACGAAAGGCATGCGTTCATCCGCGGTTTTGAAACGTTGGGCAATGCGCCTTTCGGCTTTGGAGAGGGTCACGGGCAGGGTCACGTAAACACCGGCGGGTGTATGCTGCAGCACCGAACAGGTAAAGGCAATGCGCTTGTCGGTGCCGAAGACTTCAACGATCAAATCCGCATGCGGCTGCAAACGGGCCAGTCCGTGATCGGAAATGCTGCCGAGCAGAAAACAAGGCGGACGGGAATTAAAAAAGGTATCACCAAAGGCAAAGCGCACGCCCAGCTTACGCTCCTGGACGGGGCGGATGATGCCTTCAGCGTGCGCATCGGCGAGATCAGTGATAATTTTTCGAATGACCGCGGGATCCGTTATTTCACCGGAAGGGGCGTAACGACTCATAGTTCTCACCTACCCTGCAAGCTTTCCCCTTATTGTAACATAAGACCCTTAGAAGTCGCGCTCCAAACCGAAGCGCAGCCCACTTTCGTGGAAGCGTCCAGTCACGGCGCCTGCAGATTGGCGAGTATTATAAAGATAGGTTCCTAAAAACGGGCTCATCGACCAGACGGTCCAAGGCATGATCCAGCGGGCATGAATTTCACGACTGCCGCTTTTCAGAAACAGAACGGTCAGCGCACTGCGGGTCGGATAATGGTGACCGCCGAGGCTGATGCCATAGTCGGTGAATTTTTGGTCGTCCTGCTGTAAAGGCATTTGGACCAGTCCAACGACCGGCCCAAGGTTGAGTGACCAGTCGGTCGTCCGGGTATGCGTATTCAAGAGATCCAGGCCTAAAGCCACATGCAGACGAATCCGCTTCTGCACCGTACTGGGTGTTTGAGTCCCGGCTTCTTCATAATCAGTCTGGGTCGCATGCGTGTCGATCGCTCCGGAGAGCACCGCGTTCGGAGCTAAAAAATACTGTCCCCCGGCGCCTGTTCCCAAACCGATGCTAGGCTCGGCTTCGAACCGATCCTTTTTATCAATACTGAATTGCTCCCGCAGGTACCGGAGCCAGACATAGACTTCATGTTTGCGCTGGATCGGTGGCAGGTCGATCGGTGTCGAACGACTCACGAAGGCATTCATGGGACTTTCGTCGGCGCCGCTCAGCAGGTCCTTGTCTTCGGGCTCATAAACCACCTGGTCGTCATCCGTGGCATTGGGATCAAGATGAATATCCGGAGCTGTGGCTGCGATCGGCGGCTCTGGTTTGGACGCGGGCGTATCCCACTGCAGGGTCAGACGTGTGACCGGTAACGATTCACCCTTGGCCGTAATGCCTCGCAAGCGCACCAGCCAGGGCGTTCCTATTTTATGAAGCTGGGCTGACTGTTCTTTGGTTTCGAGCCAGCGTGTGCGAAGCGTTCCGCGACTCAACCAAAGACGCGTGCGCACGGCGCCGGGAACGATAGACCAGCTCAGTCGTGGGCTTGTATGGGGTTGCTCCAGCAGGACCACGACCGCTTCCTGCCAAACCACCGTCTGTTGCCGACGCACCCGCACAAAATAAAGAGCCGATTCCGGAAAATTGATCAGATATTCCCGCTTGCCGCCCAACGCAATCGAGACCAGCTTATCCTGGAAGCCTTCATCACGCGCAATGTCCATGGTCCCCGACGGATATCCGAGGGCACCAATATCAAACGGAAACACCTCGGCTCGCAGGGGCGTCGCGGCACAGTATCCCAGCACAAGAATAAGGATCTGGGAAAGGCGGTTCATAGGTTCATAACCTCATTGATAACTTCAGGCTCAGCATCGGAACATTTGCTAAAGAGTTGAGGCACTTGTCGCCTGACCGGATCCAGGCTAAGATCAGCGGGACGATCGGCAGCCAAGGAAGGAACCTGGTCGAAATGAAATCAATCGGCATTTACTACCGTGTTTCCACGGATAAGCAGGACCTTGAAAGTCAGAAGCACACGGTGGAAGAGTGGCTGGCCCGGCTCGATCCCAGCCGCCAGCCTAAACGCGTTCATGTTTTTGAAGATGAGGGACTGAGCGGAACGGACAGCACACGCCCGGGTTACCTGGCGCTCCTGGCCGCGGCTCAAGCTCAAAAAATAGACACAATTGTGGTGTACCGACTCGATCGCTTCAGCCGTAATGCGACCGAAGCCATCCGAACCCTGCTGGCGCTTGATGAGGTCGGGGTGGGTTTTATTTCCGTGACGCAACCCGTGCTGAATCTCGGCCACGAAAATCCATTCCGTCGCACGATGCTGGCTGCGTTTGCTGAAATTGCTGAAATCGAACGACAGACCATCGTGACCCGCGTAAAGGCCGGCCTGGAAGCAGCACGGCAACGCGGCGTTAAACTCGGCGCGCCGAGCAAAATTTCGCCCGAGCTACGCGAGCGCGTCCAAACCCTGCGCAAGGAGGGCCAGAGCTTTCGGGCGATTGCTCAGCAACTGGACGTGAGTTATGGTCTGGTTTATAAGGCGGCTCAGGAGGATTCAGCCGCCACTATCCAGGATTAGAACATGACCACGGAGGCGATTTCGGCCTCGGGATCCATACCGTCGATATGCGCGCGGATCACATCGCGTTCCGAGATCATGGTGGTTTTGGTCGCCAGGACTTTGCCGAAGTCTCTCAACTTATCCGCCGTGATCTGCATGGGCAGGTTTTTGCGGAACTCAATCCAGGCTGGAAGCATGCGGACCGCATTTTCGAGGTTCTGCCGCAGTTTATCCTGAAATTGCAGAGCCTGGATGATCGGCTCGATCACACTCTGCACTTCCTCATGCTCGCCGGCCAGTTCCTCGAGATTTTGGATCAGCTTCACGAAGTTTTCGCGATTGCGATCACCGTGACGAATACTGATGGCTTTCTGCAGACCTTGAATCGCCGCCAGGCTTTCCGCGGAAATCTGCGACACGCGCGCGGTATTCTGCAGGAGCAGGTCGATGGCTTCCGTCACACGGGCCGTGGAAACTTCGGATTCCTGCGCGCACCACTCCAGAGTTTTTTGGCTGAAGATGTGCATGCGTTCCACCAGCTGATCGATCGTAAGCGACATGGAAATCTCCAGAGGTTTAAAACTCGATAAAGATGGAGCGCTGGTCCTGACCTTCAGGCGCGGGTTCATTCAGAACCAATTCGTAGAACGTCTTGGTCTCATCCACCGATGACAGCATCTTGGCCAATTCACGCGCCACTTCTTCCAGCTGGTTCGGATTCAGATCCTTATGCAGAACATCACCGACTTTCCACCAGGCCTGCACCACATGGGCGAGGCGTTGGCGAATCGCATCTTCGAATTGCATGGAGGCCAGAGCCGGGAGGACCTGCTCTTTAATCCCGCTATCCAAAACAATCAAGCCTTCCAGCTGTTTTTGCACTGCAGAAAGGCTGAGGCGCTGTTTTTTCAATTCTTCGTTATTGTCGACGTCGTCCACGGCATCGAGGGTTTCACCGGCAGCCAGGCGAGCCTGCAGGGTGCTGACGATATCGTCGACGTTGTCATTCACTTCGTCTTTTTTCTTATCGATGTCGACTGAAAAATACAAATCATAAAAGCGGCGCAAGGATTCGAACGCGGGCTTGTCCATGTAATTGGCGGACAGTTCGAAAATAGCGCCCGTGCAGGCCGCGGCACCGGCCAGAGCCGACATCGAAAGGGATTCGAAAATCCGAAGGAAGATGACGTCCAGTTCCTCTTTGGCAATCAAAGAGGGCAACTTTTGAGCAGAAGACGAGTTTCCCATGAAGCGACCTCGGGCGAAGGCTTGTTTACTTCCAGGATAACATAGAAATTCCATGCGCCAACAGAGTTAGGCACAAAGAGCTTGAGGGGGCTCAAGTTTCCGGGAGCATTTTCCTGGGGACGGAACTTTCTTAGGCAGGAATATCCATGACTTATAAAATTTTGTTAAGGGACCAACGCCGAGTTCCGAATCTTTTCGCGAGGCTGCTGCTTGCAGTAGCCTAGGCTGAATACTCAGTCCTTGGTCCCCTCAAGCCTCCTCCCCAAAAACGGGGCGGAGGTTTTTCTTTTCCCTTAAAACTTCTGTTTATTGTCGATGTCACGCAGCAAAGCCGCGACCCATTCATCCTTGGGATCTGTGTCCTGCAAGGGCTGCAGGATTCTACGGGCTTCCGCAAACTGCTGCTTTTCGATCAGGGCCGAGGCCGTCCGAATTTTCGCAACTCGAATCTGATTGGGTTTATACGGGCCTTCGATGATCTGCTGATACTCGCGAATGCCTTCATCGATGCGACCGGAATCCACCAGAGCTTCGGCCAGGCCCTGGCGCGCGCTATATTCCTTGTAACCGTATTCATAAACTGATTTCTGTAACGCTGGTATGGCTTCCGCAGGACGTCCCATGCTCACCAGAGCGGAACCGATCCCATAATCAACATAGCCCGTCTTGCGCGGATCATCCTGCATCGAACGCAAGAAGGCCAAACCCTGGTCCCAGTTGCGGGTTTCTTCGTAAACGCCCAGCAGCTCCTGAACCGCCGCCTCGTTATCCGGATTCACTTCCAGGGCGCGTTCCAAATAAGGCTGCGCGGCACGACTGTCCTGCTTATCAATCAGAAGCAGCATGGCCATCTCAATCAGGGCACCTTCATCACGCGGATCCTTTTGCAGGATAGCGAGCAGAATACTCTCCGCTTCGCGCCACTGCCCACCGTCGATCAGCTGCATGGCTTTTTGCAATTCCAGGCTGTCCTTGCCCGTAGCCTGGGATGTGGCCGAGGCGTTGGCGTCAGCGCCGGAATTTTGTATGGGAATGTTCGGTAGAACATCAACACGGTTGCGTTTCTTGACTTCAGTCTCGGTGGCTGCGCTCTCCGCTGGCTTTTCAAGCAGCGAGTCCTGCCGACCTTTGCTGCGCATAAAAAACAAGATGCCGATCGCCACAGCCAAAAGCAGAACCAGGATCAACGAAGACCGCACAAAATCAGACTGATTTTTCGAACTCTTACCTGCCACGGATTGCCCCCGCATACTCTGGAATGAGGGGATCATACTGGCGGAAAATCGGCGAGGCAACACCTAAGTCATTGGCATCCCGAGGGATCCAAAGCTGCACGGGACACGGCGGCAGAGGCGCTTACGTCAGTTCAAAGACGGACCATGGGATCCAAAGTTGCCCGGGGCTGAGCCACGGACGCCTTGCGGCTGCGGGTGCGGCAGCGACGATATAAGGACTCGCTCAGCAGAAAAAAGGCCGCAAGACCGGTCAACCAGTGATGGACCTCATTCCAGACTCGTTCCCGCTGACTCTGCTCGGTTTCTTTCAAAGGCGGACGGATAGATTCCCGATAGAGTCGATCCAGTCCAAAGTCACCCGTGACCGATCGCAGAAAATGGCCACTGGTGGCCTCTGCAATTTGACGTAATATGGTTTCGTCTGGCTTCGATACGACAAGTCCGCCGCTTTCATCCTTTAAGAAGCCCCCATCCGGCAAAGGAATGGGCGCCCCCTGCCCGCCCACGCTGATGGTGTGGATGACAACGCCCTGGTCCGCCGCTGTCTGTGCGGCCACCAAAGGATCGGTTTCCTGATCCTCACCATCACTGATCAGAATCATGGCTTTGCCGACACTGCCCGCTTCCGTTCCTGCCTGAAGAGCCTGCATCCCGAGGCGGATGGCCTGTCCCATCGATGTGCCCTGGACGGGAATGGAATCACTATCGACCTGCTCCAAAAACAGTTCGAGCGCCTGCATATCCTGAGTTAATGGACATTGAATAAAGCCCACACCGGCAAACAGCACCAACCCCAGGCGATCACCCTGCACGACTTTCAGCAGATCGAGAATCTCCCGCTTGGCCCGCACGAGTCGACTGGGATTGATATCGGCCGCGTTCATGCTGCGCGAAACATCGAGCACGATGATAACATCAGCACCGTGCTTTTTTACGTCCTTCCATTCAAAACCAAGACGCGGGCGCGCCAAGGCCAGGAGCAGGCAGGCCGCAGCCAGGAGCAGGAGCACCCACGAAAGCCACGGTCTCTGCAGGGCCCAGCTGGGCAGCAGCAGCGGTTGAAAATCGCGACGGGCGAGAAGTTGCAGGCGCCTTTCATAGCGTTTTTGAATGGCAAGCAATCCCCACAGCATCGGAATGAGGAGGAGCAGCAGCCAGAGGTAATGAGGTGTGCCGAAGCTCATGGAATGACCCTCCAGCGTGAGGCCGCCAGTCCTTGCTCCAACATGAACAGCGCCAGAGCCGCCAGCAGAAAGGCCCAAGCAAACTCATCGCGAGGCCTCGGGTCATCCACTTCCTTTTTGGTCTTCTCCAGCTGATCGATGGTGGCATAGACTTTTTCCAAGGTGGCCGTATCACTGGCCAGAAAAAATTTGCCGCCGGTGGCATCACCGATAAATTGCATCAGTTCCGTATCCATCTTAAAAATACGCTGCTGGTATTCCACTCCAAAAAATCCCTGCGTTGGAAACGGCACGGGCCCATTGCTGCCCACGCCGATGGCATAAACCTTGATACCCAACGTCCTTGCCGCTTCCACAGCGGAGCGTGGCTCCACGGTTCCCGCCGTGTTCGCGCCATCGGTCAGGAGAATAATAATTTTGGACTTGGCTTCCACATCTTTTAAACGCTTCACCGCAGTGGCCAACGCATCACCGATCGCCGTCTCAGGTCCTGCCACTCCGATCTTGACGGGTTTCAAGAAGTCGAGCAGAACGCGGTGGTCCAACGTTAAGGGTGCCTGGGTAAAGGCCTGACTCCCGAAAATCACAAGGCCGATGCGATCATCAATGCGTTTTTGAATAAACTGCTCGACCACGTGCTTGACCACTTCCAAACGATTCTGGCGTTTGCCTTCCAGCTCAAAATCCATGGCTAGCATACTATTCGATGTATCGAGGGCGAGTACGATATCCAGGCCTTCCACATTGCGCTTGGTATTGACATCCATGATTTGAGGCCGTGCCGCGGCGAAAATAAGACAGGCGAGAAGGCCCAAACGCAAAAAGTTCGGCAGATTCAACCAGAAATTCTGCGCGGCAAGAGCGGAACGCAAGAGGCCCACGGCACCATATCCAAAGCCGAGGCGCCGCTGCGGGCGTGAAAGGAGCAGCCAGGCAAAGGGAATGAGTCCAAGCAGGGCCAGCAGCACCCAAGGGTAAGCAAATCTCATGAACGTCTCCGTGATCCCACGCTCAGAAATCGGTGCAGCGCATCCGCGGTATTATCCTGGGTGGTCATGGCCAGAACCGAAGCGCCCGAACGCTCCATCTCCTTCTGCCAGAGTTTCTGCTCCTGCGCTCTCTGCCGTGGCCATTCCCTTTGAATCCAGGGATCACTGCTGTCGACCAGCACACGTTCACCGCTCTCGCGATCCTGATACCAGACGAGACCGGCCGAAGGCAAAGCCCGTTCCGCGGGATCCTCGATCTGGACGCAAACCAGTTCATGCCGCCTGGCAACCTGTTTCAAAGTTTTTTCATAACCCTGCGCTTGAAAGTCTGAGAGGACAAACGCCAGACATCGGCGTTTACGCAGCTGCATAAAGGATTTCAAAGCACCATCCAAATCGGTTCTTTGGCCTTGGGCCTTGTGAGTCAAAATACTGCGAATGATCGACCAGACATGGACCCGCCCTTTGCCAGGCGGTATATAAAGTTCGGTGTGATCAGAAAAAACCAAAAGCCCCACCTTATCCTGGCGGCGAATGGCCAGAAAGGCGAGAACTGCGGCGAGTTCCGCCACCATCTCATGTTTGGCTCGGGCCGAGCTGCCAAAGAACAGCGATGAGCTGACATCAACCATCAGCATCAGCGTCATCTCGCGTTCTTCGCGAAACAGCTTGACGAAAGGCTGGCCCATGCGCGCGGTGACATTCCAATCAATGCTGCGGATCTCATCCCCAACCTGATATTCGCGCACTTCGTCAAATTCCCAACCGCGACCTTTGAAAGCACTTTTATATTCGCCGAGGAGTATATCACTGGCCAGATGCCCGGCCTTCAATTCCAAACGACGAATGCGACTCAGCAGCTCGGGTGCCAGCACTCCGTTAGTCCTCCGTACCGCGAGCCAGACCGGGACGAGCGTCCCAACGCAAAGCGCCGGGCCAGTAAGCCAGAGCCTGACCCGACTGCAAAAGTTCGGTGGCATGCTGCAGCTGGTCCAAACCCAAAGGCAATCGGGTACGACTCTTCCAAGGCAGGAACGATTCGCTGTCCTGCAGTGTGGTCATGCACTCCCCGATGTTGCCGCTGCGGATACAGTCGAGCAGATTTTTGGGTTGAGGCTGATATTCTTCCAAAGAATAAAATTTTTCAGGATCCAGTTTGGCCAATTCCTTGGCGGCGCGGACCGCTTCATGAAAACCACCGAGACGATCCACAAGGCCGATCGTAACCGCGTCGGCTCCGGTATAAACCCGGCCTTCCGCAACCTGATAGATCCGCTCAGGAGCCTGTTTGCGACCGGCTGCCACTTTCTGCACGAAGGTATCGTAGGTGTCTTTGATCGAACCGCGGATCAGTTCCTTGTCAGCTTCACTGCTTTTGGTGGCAAAGTTCAGATAATCCTTGCGATCGGACGCCGTGACCATGTGAAAATTCACGCCCCACTTTTCAGCCACTTTCAGGCCTTTGGGCATGCCGCCGATGACGCCGATCGATCCGGTAATGGTCGTGGCTTCGGCTACGATCATGGTGGCTGGCGCCGCAATATAATAACCGCCTGATGCCGCCACGGCTCCCATCGAAACAACCAGGGGTTTTTTCTCGGCGAGTTTGCGCACCTCATCCCAGATCAGATCCGACGCCAGGGCCGAACCGCCCGGACTATCGATGCGCATGACCACGGCTTTCACATCGTCATCAGCAGCAGCCCATTGCAATTCCTCGATCAAGTGATCAGGAGTAATCTGATCGCTGTTGCTGCGGGTGCTGTTCACGATTTCGCCTTCGGCGCGAATCAAGGCGATCGCTTCAGAGCCTTTGTAAATACGAGCTTCATCGAGCTGAGCCGACCCGTTCAAATAAGGCCGCAGTTCCACAAAACGTTGGGCCTTGGTCGCTGTTTTCAGATCCTCGAGCCATGCTGGCAAATAACCGACGCGATCCACGAGGCCTTCTTTCAAGGCTTCCTGGCTGGTGAAGATGGAGCGCTTCAACCAGCCATTGACTTCGGCGACCGAACGCTTGCGATTATTGGCAATCGCCGTGGCCACTGTCCCGCGCAACGAAGCTTCCAGAGCGCCGTACATTTCCAAAGTTTCAGGTGAAGGGGTATCCTGGACGAAGGCTTCCATCGCCGATTTGAATTTACCAGCCTTGACCACTTCGAACTGAACACCGAGTTTATCCAAAGCTGATCCAAAATAGGCCAGCTGAAACGCAGGACCTGTGACCGTCAAGCCACCCAGAGGGCTGAGACTGATCTGACTGCCGGCTGACGCCAGGTAATAGATGGATGTATCACCATCGTTAAGACTCACATACAAAGGTTTCTGGCTCGCCCGATAGGTATCCAGGGAACGGCGCAGGGCCGTCATGGTGCTAAAGCTGCCGCCGGTGTTGGTGATATCCAGGAGCACGGCCTGCACACGAGCATCTTCAGCCGCGCGACGCAGCGCCGTTTGCAGATCCAGAAGCGATACGGGTACGGTTTCATTAAAGAGCGAGCCGAAGAAGCGATCACTGTCATCCAGCGATTGCGGCACGATCGGTCGATCCAATTTCAGATGAAGGATCGACTGATCGATCTCGGTATTCGCCGCGGTGGTGCCTTTGATCGACTTCGTGTCCGAGTCATCGCGGATCGCGGAAAAGATATAGACCCCGATCAGGATCCCGAGGACTGTCACCATAAGACCCACCAGGGCCAAATACGACGTGATTATGACAAAGAGGCTACGAAACAGCCTGCCAAGAAAACCTCGATTTTTTCCGTCACCCATGCATCGGTCCCGTCTCAACTAAGGTGTATCGCCCGCCCCTCCCTTGGGACGAGGTCGAAACATCGCTACTGACCGATCAGTGTAACGATGTTTTCCGAAAAAAAAAACCAAAGTGCGCGGCCCTTGCAGAAACAGGTGAGGCATGTCATCATGCAGCTTTGCTGGACCCGACGGACGAGGAGACGCCTAGTATGCAGGATAACTTGCCAGAACATCCCAGCGAGCTCTGGGAGAAAAATCCCGTCGTCGCCGCGGCGATGCTCGGGGCCCTTCGTGAGAATCCCCAAACACGGGATTTGCAGGAAAATCAAAGAATCATGTTGGTGGAACGAGCCCTACGCGACCAATGCCGCGGCGATCATGCCTGGCTGTCAGTTATGGTGCCTCGCCTGCAGGCCGGTGAAAATATTTTGCTGGAAACCCCGGCCGGCGCTGATGCTGCTGCGGCTTCACCTGCCAAACCGGGCGATAAAAAACCAGAGAAGGCGCATCCTGAGATTACCGTTTCCCAACCCGCCGTCGTAACGAGTCAGGAGGAGCTGGACGACCTTTTGGAAATGCATCGGCATTGGATCAAACAGGTCCTTGAACCCGGACTCGATCTAGGGCCCGGTCGTGCCAATCTTAAAGGGTCCGATCTGCGAGCCTTCAATCTCGACGGGGCCGATCTCAGGGCGGCGCGTCTGGAGCATTGCAACCTCAGTGGCGTATCCTTGATGGGAGCGAATCTCGCGGGAGCCAATCTCGCCGGAGCCAACCTGGAAGGCGCATGTCTGGAACGGGCTCGCCTGCGTCGGGCTAATCTTGCCGGCGCCAACCTTACTCGGGCACGCCTCTGCAAAGCCGACCTTCGGCACATCCAATGGAAAGGAGTCACCACGGAAGCTACGGATTTTACCGACGCGATTGGGGCTCCTGATGCTTCCCCCGCAACCACTTTGGAAGCCTGACTTTTAAATCATGAAGCCAATGGTTCAATCATCTCCGCAGTTTAACCTGCGGAGGCGTATCCATTTAAGACAATGGGTAAAGTTTTCTCATTTTATTGCGATGACTTGAGAGAACTGAGAATCCGTGAAATCCTCAAAGGCTTTCGGTATTCTCCAAATGTCTGGATGCGATATGCTGCGATACATCCGTCCCTTCCAGCTTTTGTTCGCTTGCTGGCTGGTCCCGTCCTGTGCGACAGGCAGACTGCAGCTGTCTTCCATTCCCGAGGACAGCACGGTTCAATTGATGAGCAAGCGCGGTGATATCAAATCGCTGGGCAAGACGCCCCTTACCATGGATATGCAGGGTCTCTTTTTGAATGACTCTGACTTTGCCTACGTTCGCGTAGAAAAAGACGGTTATATCAGTCAGAGTTTTGTCATTCCCCGCACGACATTACCTTCGACCCATGAAATCAGCGTCTCGCTGGAACAAAAGCCTATCGTTAAAGCACCAGAACCCATCCCACCCTTGCCCGTTACGCCGGTTGCGGTGGAAATGGACAAGTGCTCCCAACTGTCCAAGGAAAACATGACCCGCCTCAGCAAGGGCGTGGCCGTGGCTCAATCCCTGATCCTCAAGCGCGACTTCGAAGTGGCCCGCGTGCGTGTCGCCAGTCTAATCGCGGATTTTCCCTACATAAGCGTACTTCATGATTTACAGGGCAATATTTATTATCTGCAAAAAAATTATGCGGACGCGGTGGCAGCTTATGAAAAGTCGTTGGAGCTGGAACCTGAAAACATGGAAACCGCCTTTATCGTGAAACGCCTGCGCACCCAGCTGGGTCGAAGCCAATAGGAGTCAGACCATGGCATACATATTCGGTCTTGTGGTAGGGCTCCTGGCTTTACGGGTTTCCTTGTACTTTCTGGATCAGAGCGTGTCGATGTACTTCGACGATGTGGCCCTGACCATGGTCCTGGGTGGAACCATCGCAGTTGCCGTCATTGGCGCTCCCTGGCATCACGTGCGTGAATTGCGCCGCGGACTTGTGGGTATCGTCTTCGGTCGCAACGCCAAACACGCCAGCATTATCGAAGCCGGTCTTCGTTTCATTCAAAGTCGCGATATTCCCCGCGGTACCATGGCTTCATCCACCGTCGCCGGTGAAATTCTGCGGGACGGCCAGGAACTTTTGTCCCTCAATTTCACCACGCAGGAAGTGGAAAATATTCTGCAGGAACGCCTGCATCAAGCGATTGAGAAGCAGCGTCAGGTCGCCGATTTCTTTCTTTCTCTCTCCAAATACCCGCCAGCATTTGGTCTGGTCGGAACGGTTCTGGGTCTGGTAAACCTGATGCGCGCGATCACCGAAGGCATGGATCCTCGGCAAACGGGTGTGAAGATGGCCCTGGCTCTGGTTGCCACCCTTTACGGTCTGATCGTCGCCAACTTCGTTGTCGCACCCATCGGGGAAGCGATGACCAAACGCGTCGCTCTCGAACATTTCCACGCAGAAATCGCCCTGCAGGCTGTACTGCTGGCTGCAGATCACGTGTCGCTTCTGAAGAGTCAGGAGATGCTGAATTCCTATGTGAGCAAGCAGCAGCGCGTGAATATTATCGGTAAACTGGTCAAGGACGCCGCCTGATATGAAACGTCTATCCCGAAACAGAAAATTCTTAGCCCGGGCTCCTCAGGAAGCGACCTGGGCGGTCAGTTATGGGGATATGATCACACTGCTGCTCGGCTTCTACATCATGTACTTCTCGATTGATCCGCCTAAAAAAGGCAATACAACTTTAACGACATCCCTGATTGCAGCCTTGGAAAAAATGGATGAGGGCGTATCCATCGATCAGAAGAAACGTCAATCTTCAGAAACAACCGAGGAAAAGGCACCATCCATCTCCCAACCTGAAAAACCCGAAGCGCGGGACAGCGAAGCTGGCAATGCGGTCGTCGAAAGAATTACGGCAACCAAACAGACCAGTGAAAAGCGCGGAACCGATAAAAAGATGGCCGTGCAGGACGACACGCAAACGGCTATGCAAACCATTATGCAAATGGTTCTGCCCAAGGATTGGATCGAAAAAATCAACAAAAACACCATGAGCGCAAAAAGCGTGGCCAGTCAGTCGCCCGAGCCGTTAGCGCCTGCCATGCACGCGCAAACCCAGGATGTCAGCAAGGAAGGAGCGCCGACCGGTTCCTCCACCAGCCTGCCCAAAGCGGCTGGATATCGTCCGGACGTGACCGAGATCAAGGCGCTTGATGCGGAAGCAAGCCGCATCGGTGATCGCGTGTATATCATGTTTCCGAAAGTTTCCTTTTTCGCCAGTGCCAGTACTGAGATCACGCCGGAAGGCCGTCAGGCGCTGGAAAAATTCGCCAAGGTTTATATGCCTTTCGCAGGCAAGGCTCTGCTCAATATTGTAGGTTTTTCCGATGAACGGCCTGTCAAAGCAGTTTATCGGTTTCGCGACAACCTCGAATTATCGGTCCTGCGCGCGGTGAGTGCGCAACGTGTCGCCGAAAGTGTAGGCATCCCCTTGGGCCGCACGAGGCTGATGGGGCATGGCATCAACACCTCCCTGGTTGAGGGTGAAGCAGCCGCCACGACTGTGGAACGTTGGGCATTGACTCGCAAGATCATGCTCGTTATCGAACCGGAGGTTCAGTAATATGCGGCACTGGAAACGGCTCATTTTCCTTCTGGCCTGGATGCTGCTGTCGCCTCTGGGCCTGGCGCAGGAGGGTAAGAATGCGAAGGTGGCGGAAGTCGAAGCCTACCTGAACCAAAAGGTGATCACGTATGTGAACAGCCGCTTTCCCAATATGCCCGTTCTGGTCTTCCTGCAGGTGGAACCGCTGCGGCGATCCAACTCCACGCTCTCGGAAAACATAGCCAAGGACATCCTCCCCTATTTTGCCGAAGCCAAAGTTGACAATATCGATGAATGGGATGATCCGAATAAGACCGTTCACGATCTTTTGCCTCGCATTCGTGCCGTGCAGATCAAAATTACCGTTCCTGATGTGGTCACGAACGAAGAACTGTTTGAAATGCGTGATGTGCTCTATTCCAACCTGGGCCTGATCGGCGGCCGGGATAAGATTGATTTTGAGCGCAAGAACTGGCACAAAGATGCCAAGTTCCCTTATGAACTGGTCAGTCTGGTGGCCTTGGCCGTTACGATTCTGCTCGTGGGTTTATTCTTTATCATGCGGGGGCTCGCGACCAGTCTGCGTAAAGCTTTGGCGGAAGGACCGACCCAGAACAAAGGCGGCAACTCCAATGCTGCGGCCATGGCGATGGCGATGGCGGCCCAACCGCCTCCCCCACGTGACAAAAATGTGGGTGGCGCAGGCAATCTGCAGGTCAACGATTCACTTCGCCTCGCCGACAAAATTGATGAACTTCTGCTTAAACTGAATGAGGACCCGGCGTTCCCGACCCTTGAGGATATGATTGACTTTGAAGACAAGGTTATCGAAGATCCGGCCTTCGTCGGCACCATCATGCAGGAGATGCCTCGCAAAATGCAGGAGGAAATTTTCCGTCGCGGTTCAAGCCCGAAATGGCTCGACGCATTTTTCCTCAACAGCACGCTGGATATTGACAAGTATCAATTTGTTTTGCAGCTCAGTTATCGTAAGCGCGACCCTGCCGGCAAAATCTGGCAGGAGCTGCTGATTTCGATGTGGCGCCTCGGTGAGGATCTGACCAATTTCATGAAAACGATTGAGCAGCGTGATGCCCTAGGTATCCTGGCCTGGATGCCTACCCGCATTTCGATTCCCACGGCTCGCGAAGCCTTCCCCGGTGGCTGGGGCATCCTTTTGAAATCGGATTTTAAACCCTCGCCCTTGCCAGAAAAAATGGTCCTGGACCTTATGGAAAAGGTGACGAGCCGCAAACCTTTCAACGCTATGGATATGGTCAACCGCTATCGCCATGAACGCGGTCTTCTGGACTTTTTGCGAATCTGCACCTTGGAAGAAGAGCGGGATATCTATCGAGCCTCCAAAGGCGACGCTGGCATCCACCTTCTGCGTCCTCCCTTCTATCCTATTTTCGAAGGCGCGGAAGAGGACCTCAAAGCCCTCGCAGATCTGGTCACCGGTCCCGATTGGGGACGGGCTCTGTTCAATGTGGATCGGAGTTTGCGCAGTAAGATCACGCAGTATTTCAATGATAGCAAAAACTATCAGATGATCGAGACGCTCAAGCAGTGCGATCAGGGCGGCATCACGATGAACGAAGTGGGTCAAATGCGCGAGAAGATAGCCCGCATTTATGCCAAAAACCTGCAAATGAAGCAGAACACCAAGGCTGCGGCTCCCAAAGCCGTCAAGCCTGAGCAGGGTGGAGGCAATAACAATGCGACAGCTGCTTAAATTCGGCTGGCTCCTGAGCCTTGTCCTCAGCTCCACAGCGGCGGCCAATAGCTTCAATTCCACGGCGGGATATTACAGCATCAGTGCCAAGACCTCCGCAGGGACGCAGACGCTGCAGAACTTTGGCGTCTATCGCTTCATCTACGATATCGATGTCGCGCAGCATTTTTCGTTCAAGCCTTCGTATTCGCTTTACACGATCTCCGGCTCGGATGGGTTTGAATTGGGGTACGGTACGGATATAGAATTCAGCTACCTGCCCTTTACCCGCAACAGTGCCATGAGCTACCAAAGTCCCTCGGCGAGCTGGCAGACTTATGAAATTTTTCAGCCTTATGTAAGCCTGTCCTTTCACCAGCGTCAGTACCAAAGCATTCAGTCCAACTACGCGGGACTTGGCCTGCAGTTTGGAAGCAGCTATCAGTTCAGTCGTTCGATACGGTTGATGGCCTATGTAGCGTCTATTTATCTCAACGGGCCCTTATCCAGCAAGGTCAATGAATTCCAGGTGGCTGGTGGCATCGGTATGCAATTGTAAACGGAGTCAGTCCCATGTCAGACAGTATTTCAAAAACACGCGACAAACGGGTTAAACCTCGCTTCAAAATTCAGGTTCATGCCCGCATCAAGGCGCAGCTGATCGGCAGCTCGAGCAAATTTCCTTTTGTGACGGAAAACATTTCCGAATCCGGCCTGCTGGTCAACCACGAGCCAGGTTCACGACATGCTTTCAATAAACACTCGATTCTGGAAGTCTGGGTCAGCAATGACGCCGATGAACAGATTTTCTTCTTTGCCAAATACGTCCGCAAAGCCAGTGACACATCCTTTGCCATCAAGATTATCGACATTGATGGCATGAACTCCAAGAAGTACCAGGATTTCATCGATGCGCATCGAGGCGATGCCATTCCCGATGAGACCTCTGAGGATGACAAAACCTAATTGCCTGGTCATGGACACTCAGGCATTTTCCAGAAGGGGGCTTCCAAGCAGGCTGTTCGTGTTACCGACAGGATTGAAGCACCTCATCCTCTACTTCCATGCATAGAGCCACGGGAAGTGCCTCATGCAAAATTAAACCTAAGCGAGTGAAGAGCAACCTGGCCTTGACTCTCATGGGGAGAAGGATGGGGCCGACCGGTTTCGATAGAGCTTCAAGGCCGTCTTCGGTGACGTCGACCAGAAGTTCCGCTTCCTGCCCCCCAGCCCCTAGTCTTACAGAAGTTTCCACAAACAGATCGGAATCCGGCAGTAAGTCCGCCTCGAGTCCAGCCAGGATAGGCACTTCCACATGCCAAGCCGGTTGTGCCAGCTGATATTCCTGGAGCGCCTGAGCGAGCTCATTGCTGTTGATCAACAGGCGATAACTGAGCTGACCCATGGCCTGCTTGCGTAAATTAACCCACGCCTGAAACCAAGCGTCTTCGAAGGCCGGATCGTCCACAGAGGCCGCGAAGGTGAAGCCCTGGCTTTCCAGTATTTCTTTGATTCCGGTGAGAAAGAAACGGCGGCGTTCATGCGTGAGCATGGAATCCGTCTTCAGTTCCAAGGCGGGCGCGCGGATAGCCTCATTCGAATTGACCTTGGCTTGGTCGAGTGTAAGCTTTAAGTCAGAAAGATGAAGAGCCGACTTGAGAGGCTGAGCAAAGTTTAAAGCCTTGCATCCTGCCAGCGAAGTCCGAATAAAAAAATATCTTGCGAAGTAGATAGAGTCTTCGTATTCATGAGCAATTGATTTTAATTTACTGCCTACTGTCGTTCTTGGATATCTGATCCAGAAGAGAATGCCCATCGATTTCTTCCGGAATTTAAAGTCATAAATGTTCACTCTGGAATTATTCTAGGTCATGCTGATTAAAAGGTCGCGACAAAGACTTGACAGCCCACTATCCGCTCATCCTAAGCAGCGGGCTGAATTTGCCTTTCAGGGTCTTTTGGAAAAGGAGGGCTTAAAAAGGATATTGAATTGGGTCCAAGAATTCAGCTTCTCATCGATGGCCTCATTGAGCGCGACAAGAACGATTTCGCTCTGCAGGTATGCCAGCTGTTGTGGGGACGATGTCGAGGGCAGACGAAACCGGGGTCGCAGTATGAGCAAAACCGCGTTCTCATCGATGTTCGTGGGCGAGGCCAGGAGTGGTTCAAATAGCCGACGCGACCCTTCGGGGAGCGTGGTGTTCAGCTCTGATGCACGCAGCTCGGCCCAGATTTTCAGCGTTCTTGTCCAGGCTCGCACCTCGGCAAAGAGTCCGCGATCGAGTGCCAGACGCGACCATTCGCGCAGATCCTTTTGTTCCGATTCATTCAGTTGGGCCAGTGTTTTTCCGCTGTTGACCACCGCTGCCAGCTCGATCCAAAGCCGCTTGTCGCTGCTCAGTCGACGCTCGGCTTCGATCAGCTGGGTATCCAGGGCGTGGGCCATTTCATGGACGAAGATCAGCAGCCATTCCTCAGGCTGGAGCTTCGAGAGAACGGTGACGACACTGCCGGTCCCGGGCGAAACACCAGCAGGTCCATCGAGTGCCCCTGTATTGGGTGAAAGCTCCGCAAAGACCCGGAAACCTGCGAGATAATCAGGACCAAATAGCCTGTCGATGTCCCTCAAGAATTGCCTGGTCTCGCTGGCGTTCACAACGCTTAAGCTTTCGAGCGAACCACGGAAAAACGCCGAACTGAGTGCAGCCTCAAAGCGTCGTACAAAACCCTCCTGCAGCCAGGTCGGAGTCTTCTGTTCCGCAAGGCAGCTGCTATCCAAAAAGCTCTGGACTTCATCGCCTTGACGATAGGCTTGCCAAATTTGAGCCGCCAATCGCTTCCGGCCCTCGGCGGCGCTCTCCTGCAAAGTTCGGCGTTCATCCCGGGTTTTCACAGTCTCGGTTTCGGCTCGTATCCATTCCGACAAACTTTGCTGCAGAGCAGGCGCGCACGCGGCGTGGAGAGAAAGGGACAAGGTCGCTGTTGCCAACAGAATCAAAACTAGACTCAAACACACTTTGATGGCATCCATAGTGCAATCTCCCTTGCCTAATCCGCGTCATGTCTGGATCCTGCGCCATCGTTCATGGAGCCGGATCTTACCTCAAGCGGGCTAAGTCGGATACCAAACAGTCTACATAGGCTTCCTGGTTCCAACGAACGCGGGTGTCGGCACCGGTTTCAAAATTTATGAAGGGTACCTTGGCACCAAAATCCACGGGCCGAATCACTCTGATTCCCGTCACAACGTAGCGTTCGTTGATGGCGTTGCCCAGTTCGTCATAGCCATCATTGCGTTTTTCCGTGTTGAAACGGAAGGCCGGAAAACTGGCCTTGAGATTGACATCGCTATTCGTTTCAAAGCGTTTGACGGTGACGCTTTGCAACCGATCGGGGGCAGGCTCGTACTTGCCAGTCAAACCCCGGCCATAGAAATCGCCATTAAAAGCAAAGACCAGCTGCGGCGGTACATTTTCGTAATCGCCGTTGATGTCACGTGGACCGATGAACTGCAGTCCATACACGTAACGCACGTCGTTTTTGCTGTAGTAATAAGTGTCCTCGGGATCGAAGCGAATAGGTGAGGTTTTACCCCCACCCAGTACTACCGCCAGTTCGCCTTTGAACTGAGGATAGACCTGCCGGTAGACCTCCTTGAAGGACTCCGCTGCGCAGGTCTTATAGCTGTCCACAAAATCGCTCAGTAGAGCTTCACGTGCGAGTTCTGTCGAAATCACCTCGCCGGAATCTACAGGGCCGTTGAAGAAACCATTGGAGGCAAACGCAGCCCCCTGGTTCACACAGATTGCAAGAGTCAGAAAAAAGCGATTGATTTGCATAAACAATCTCCACGACGAAGGTTTACATGATTTTGGACTCTGCGTGAGAGCAATCAGCTGACCGCAGGCCGATCGTGCTTGACCCTAACTGTGAATTCCACTAACAAATTTGATGAGAAGCAAACAGGAAGAGTGTGCACACCATGAGCCCCAACTTCGACGCCATCGAAGTCGCCCGCAATCTACGCCGGCAAGGAAAGTTCAAACAGGCTTTGAAAGGTCTTTATACACTGGTGTTCAAACAGGGCCGCTTGCAGCCCGAACCCCTGGCTCTCGAAGAATATGCGCTTAGTCTTGCTCAAACAGGTGCGCCCGAAGCAGCCTTGAATCTGCTTGAATGGCAATTTCAGCAATGCAACAAAGCCTATACTGTCTACCATCCCGTCTTATCCATGGCTCGAGCCGCGGCATACACTTTATCGTGGCAGCACGCAGCAGCGCGAGAAGATCTTGAAGAGGCCGGTCGCCACTGGGGCGAGGATGCTTATCTGCATTGGGTGTGTTACCTCAATAGCCTCTGGTGTCTGCTTTACATCGACGGTGGGCGCACGCTGATTGAAGAACAGGATGAGCATCAACGTCGCCTGGCGCCTTTTCCCATCCTCAGCGCCAATTTTCAGGCCTGTCTGGCCAAAGCTCACCTTCTGATGGCCAGCGACTACGAAATGGATGCGGGCACTAACTGGCCTGAGCAGGTCCTGGCGCCTTATGATCGTCTGCTCTTTGGCCTGTGTCGATGGGGCCAGCGATTTCGTCGCGAAGGCCAGCATGCATCGCTCCGCAAGGAGATCCGAAACTTGCGACATGAGGCGCTGAGCCATGAGCTGTGGGAGCTGCATCGTGAAATGGTGCTTTGGGAAGCTGTGGTGTTTTGCGATCTCGAGCTGGCCCGATGTTTTCTTTGGGGCTCCCCATTCGCCACCATCAGTCATTACTTTCATAGGGTGTGCCGAGCCTTCAAGGGGGATGAGCGCCTTTTTGCTCTCCTGGAGGAAAGGGACGTTTACTGGGGCACTTGCCAAGGTCAAGACAGCTGCTACATCAGCCGTCCTGAAGAATCCGTCCCGAATCTCTGCCTTGTGAGCGAAGCCCTTAAGGGGCATTTCACCTGGGATCAGTACACGCTCTTGAGCCAGCTGGCGTCAGATAGCTATCGTCCCTTGTCGCATGCTCAGCTTGCCTGCAGCACGAGTCAGGCAGCTTTTTACCTGCCTGAGCGCGATGACGCAAGGGTGCATATGTCCCTGCTACGGCTACGCCAAAGGTTGCGAGAGAGAGCGATCGATTGGAAGGTGGAAAGTGTTCGCAGCCAAGGTTTTCTCTTAAGGCCCAGGCTTCCCTTGCTGCATCTCCCAAGCCCACGTCTTCATACAGTGAGCCGTAACCAAGCCATTCACAGGACTTTATGCGACATCCTTCCAAACGACCTCTTTGAACGATCAACCCTCGAAGTAGGCCTCGGCATTTCCGAACAAAAGGCCGGTCGCCTGCTCAGGGAACTGAATCAGGAGGGCCTGATTGCTCGCTCCGGACTTGGCAGGAAGCAAAGATATTCCCTGCATGGTTCTTGATCTTTTCGGAGACTGAACGAGAATCCACGGACAAACCCCTCATGTTGCTTACGCATTTTTCGTCAAAAATGACTTTTCCGGAATAAAGCAAGCAAAACAGGATAAAGACTGCAGGGATGCGATTTCCCACCGATCAGAGAGGAGTCGAGGATCTGCTTTTCAGGAGACGAAGCGTGGCGTCATTCAAGGATATTCTGTCCGAGACCCTGGACTTTGCAACAGACCATCCAGGCCTGACCCCGGAGGATATCAAAAAGATACGGATGACGAACCTAGCCTGCTGGGTACAGTCGCTGAACCTCATAACTCTGACCATCATACTTCCGGCTTTCGGTATTTACTCGTTTCTACCCTTCGTGGCCTTGGAGCTCGTGGGTCTGGTGGCCTGCTTGTATCTGGAAAACAAAGGCCGTTTTACCATGGCGAAGACCGTGCTTTATCTGCCTATTCTCCTTGCAGTGGTGGCAGCCTGCATCGGCTTCGATGAAAGAGTTCAAATCATCGTCTATGGCTTTCCTTTGACCATCGCGCTCTTTCTCGCATTCGGGCGGAAAGAGGCAAAGGTGATGTACACGCTGATTATAATCAGTGTGATTACTCTAGTCGGCGGCAATCTGATTGCGGGATATATCGAACCTTTCTTCGTTTTTTTCAACGGCTCTGTGAAACCCGGCTTCACGGCGATCGCCACCAGCATGGCCCTGCTCCTGTCTGTCCTAATCGTAAAAGGCTTCTTTGATGAAAGCTATCGGGCGGAGCAGAAGTATATCGAAGCCGCTCAGGTCATCTCGGAACAAAAAGAACGCCTGCAGACTGTCTTCGATATCGTCGAAGAGGTCATCCTAATCGTCGGGGACGGTGGCAAGATTCAGGATGGTTTCTCGAAATTCACAAGGTCGGTCATCCAACGTCCCGAGAAAGACATCACTGGCCAGAACGCATTTGACCTCCTGGTTTCATCGGCTCATCATGATCGCGACGAGATCGATCAGTGTCGCTCGGCTCTCGAAATGTCCCTCGGAGCGCCCGAGCTGCAATGGTATGTGAATCAGGATAAGGTGCTGCGCGAGTTGGAATTCACCTTTGGTGGCCAACGCAAGGTCCTTGTTCTCAATTGGCAGCCGATCATTCGCGACGGAACCATCACCCACCTTCTTCTCATGGCTCGCGATATTACTCTGAACCGTCTCCATGATCGCATCAAGAACGAGCAGCAGGAGCGTACCCAAGCCTTGATTGGGATTGTCAGTGCCATAATGAAAAGCAGCCGGCAGGTCGTTGAAGGTTTCTTTCTGAAGTCCATCCAGAAGTTGAGCTGTTTGCACAGCCACGACACCAAGGCCGTCTTCTTTGAACTCCATACCCTAAAAGGGGTCGCACGCTCGCTCGGCCTTCAGGAAATTGCCAACCGTATCCATATACTTGAGTCCTCGCTTGGAGAGATTAATCACGCCGAGCTCGAGACCAAGCTGCAAGCCTTCAGGAAATTTATCGAAAGCAACCTGCAGTTGGTGCAGGACATCGCAGGTTCTCATGGCTCATCCTATTCCATCGCCTTTCAAAATCTTTATGATGTGGCGAGCCATGCCCGGCTGAATCTCTATTCGCTTCTGGAAAAACATCAAATAGAGCTCGAGGCCTTCACCGTGGAGGACGGCGTCCTCGGATGGCATTCCAGTGCCCTTGAAGTGATTCATGAGGCCGTGCAACACGCCATCACCAACGCCATCGCCCATGGCTTTGTCTTCCCCCGCTTGCGCAATCAGATTACGGCTTCCAAAGTCGAATTGCACCTAAAAGCCTGGCACGAAGACCTGACAACGGTCATTGAGCTCAAGGATAACGGCAATGGCATTGATGATCAGACGCTGCAGGGTCTAGCAAAAAAATATGGCAAAGACCTGGGAGCCTACAAAAATCCACTCGATCTTCTCTTCGAATCGGGAGTCAGCAGTACGACGACCGTATCTTTGACCAGCGGGCGTGGCGTGGGAACGGCCGCCGTGCGCGCGGCCTGCGAAGAACTGAAAGGGACCGCCACGTTTCACCGGAACCCCGGTCGAGGCCTAACCCTGCGGATCACCATACCACGTGAAACCAGTCTTTACTCCACGCAAACCCTTCAAATCCGGAACAAACAGTCCATCTGAAGACCCTAAGGCCATATAATTTTTGAGATCAGAGCCACAGCTTCAGCGCCTCTTCCTTGTATCTTTCTGGTCATTCCCGCCTCCTAGAGGCAGCCCGAAGCATAGCCCACAGATTCCACCTCGTGCTCAAGCTGCGCGCGGTAGCGTCGACGCTGGCGGCTGAGCCTTGATGAGATTGTAGCCATCGACTCCTGACTGCGTGCCGCGATTTCCTTGATACTCAGGTTTTCATCATAATACTGCACGAGTGTGCTGGCCTGCGGATCATCGCGCAGCGAGTCCAGGAACCTGCTAACGGCCTGGAGCTGGAGGTGATGCTCGTCCTCGTTGACTTGAAACAGCTCCTGCATCACGTCTTCGACCGGATAATGCCGATCCATGTGCCGACGCTTCTGCTTGCGGTAGAAGTCAATGGCAAGGTTGCGGGCAATCGTCACGAGAAAGCATTTGGGATTCTCGGTCCCTAAACGCATTTTATTTTCCAGATAACGCAGGAAAACTTCCTGGATCAAATCCTCTTGAACCTGCACGGAAAAACGAAATTTACTCATGGCAAATTGCACAAGGCCTATGTAGGCCGCATAAATGTCTTCAAAGGATCGAGCGGCTGGCTCCGGCTTCTCCACTTGGATCATACTCACATCTCCTACTGACAGTTGGATCTTGGTCAGACAGGACTTGTATCTCAAATTTTGCGGTCGCTGGCTCGGGACATAGGGGGACATGGCGTGACTTATGTTTGTAACACATTTATTTTATTGTACATTTTAGTTTTCCCAGGTTTTGACCTCAGACGTCCCGAAGCCTTCTATAGAGATTTACCCATAAAATTTTTCTGCAACATTTTCGAAAATGACCCGTCTCTCGAACGGATCCACAATGCATCGTCATATTCCAAACACAGTTCTCTTCCCATGCTGGCCTCATGCGAAGAAACGAAAGGAGTTCCAGCTCACGACACGGACCTGTTGCATCACAACATCATGGACAATGAATAAGGTTTTCTAATTCAAGGACGAATTATGAATACTCAGAAACTCTATACCTGTGCTCTTGGCCTTGCAGCGTCGCTGGCTGGTGTGTCGGCTCAAGCTGTCCCGTTGGATAATACGTTCACTCCAGCCAAGGTTGATATCGGTGGAGAATATGCTGGATATGACCTGCTGGTGGATTCCCAGGATCCTCACATCTATTACCTGATGCCGAAAAGCGGACGACTCGTCGTGAACAGCGGCATGCCGGCTTTGAGTTATGCCGAAGCCGTTCGCGATGGCGTGAAGTATGGAATTGTGAATGCCGTTTTCGAATTCACCATTCCAGCCAAGGATTTTGATGGCATCAAAAACAAAATCAAGGAAAGCGATGCTCAGGGCAAACTGAAACCCCTGACCTTCGCCCAAACGACGCCTGATCTCGCCATTGCCGGCTTCGGCGCTGGCGGTGCCTGTTTCACGGGCACCGACTTCATCACCAATCAACCCGTGAAACAATGTCTGGAATTTGTCTTCAATCAAAAGATGGCGGATAAAGGCCCAACGCTTGGGGAACAGCTGGGGGTCTCGCTGGTCCTTGGTCCATCAGGCGTGGATATTCTTCCGAAGTTGCTGGCCGGTGGGGCCGGGATGCTGATGAATCTCGAGGGTCTCTACAGGGCTGCACTTCCTGGGTTTAAAGCTGTGATAGACGCTGACTACAAAAAGCTTTATGAAAGCTATGCCTGGTACGCTGGATTCCACGATGGGGTTTGCACCGACATCTCCATTTCGGATTTCTTCGAAAAATCCGTGGCCTGTTCCTCGAATGGAAAAGACTTGAACAACAACGCATGCTCCATAAAGGTGACCTACACAGATACCCATGGCAACACGATGAACAACCTCTTTGATACGCTGCCGTCCGTGGATGACGACGCCGATACCAAGGCCTGGTTCACGCAGCACAATCAGCGCGTGCAGACGCTCTGGAACGCTATCGATGGCTTGCGCAAGGATTTTGAAACACGTTTTCTCGAACCGATTGTGGCCCGCAAGGCTGAGGTCGACAAAACACCGACGCGAGGCTTTGCCTTCCGCGCCGATCGTTCCAAGAGCGAGGCCAGTGGCACCTATCACTTTGAACGCGACATGCTGCAAAGCGTGGGACCCAAAAGGAAGACCATCACGGGTTACACCGTGTGCATCAAGGTTGATGGCACGACCGGTGCCGTGAGTTCGTCGATGCTGGGCAACTGCCCGGCTTATTATGGCCAAACGATACCGGCCGCGGCAACACTGCCGGTGGTCGATACTCTGAACCAGCCGTCGAATAATCCGGATAATCCCATTTCCGGAACTCCGATTGCTTGGGACTGAGGAAGCTTGAAGCAGTGGGGTGACAGGGAGTTGCCCCACTTTTTCCAGGACAGGAGATTCACTATGCATTCGCTCCTTTGGGCCTTGATCGTAGGCGCTGCCATTTTTCATAACACCGCTTCAGCTGCGGAAATTTCAACCAAACGGCATTATGTGAAGGGCGACTTCGCCTTCTATGAACCCACTACCATCATGACACCGGGCGTCGGTTTTTATCTGCGCAAGGTCCGCACGAAGCTTTTGACCAAAGTGGACAGCACCACGACCTCCGGACGTCCCATCAGGGTTTGGCAGATCAAGGCTGCACTGATCGATGGGGCTGAAGAAGGCGCCCGTATCGATGCGGCCATTGCGGATGCAAAAAAGGCCTTTCCGGAGTGGAACCAGTTTATTTTTCAAGCCCATTCCGTGACGCGCAAGCACTGCCACCTCGCTATCACTTCCCAGGATATTCTGGTGCAATCCGGAGTCACCGATGACCCTGCCGAGGTTTCAAGCGATGTCTGTCTGCTGACCATCGCTTCGCGTACCGAGGAAGCCGATCAGGCCATCGAAGCCGGCATTGCCAATGGCAGCATCATCGACTACGGTATCGATCCCATTATTCTCAAACAGAATCATAATCTGAACCTTAATGTGAGTCGCATGCATCGCGTCCTCATCCCCCTAAAAAACCGGCTGACGGCCGTGGAAGAACGCGAAGCCTATTTTTACGCCGGTTACGCTCTGGCGAAAAATGACAGCAGCGGCGTCCTCACCAGCGCCTCGCTCAGTACCGCGAAGGCCATGATCCGGGACATCGCGTCGGCTCTGTTTAAACAACAAGGGGCGGGAGGAACCTTCGCTTTGGTCGACGATACCGCCTCGGAAATGATCGTCATTCAAGCGGGGAAAACTGATGTTTTTAACCCTTAAACATCTCATCCCAGGCCTGCTGCTCTCGGCGCAGGCTCTGGCGGCTCCCCTGCAGGCGACCTTGCCGATCGGCTGGCAAGGCAAAACCATTGGCTTTGAAACCAATGATCCGATGGTCGAATACATGAGGCCCGAGGCCTGGGAACTGGTCAGGGATAAGACCTTTGTGCAGGAATCGGCATCAGAGACGCTGCTGTATACGGTTTTCAAACCATCGTATGCCTCCGCCCTGCCCTATGTTACGCAGCAGAAATCCCAGGGCAGCTCCAAGATCTTTTTACCCCTGCCGAGTGTTCTGGAAGAGGCGCAGCTCTTCATCCATGACTTCATCGGCGAGGTCGGGATCGAGCAAGTGCCCAATCCCATGCAGAACCAGTCGCCCTATCTTTACTTTAAAATCCGCATGAATGCGGCACAATTTGCCACCGTTCAGAAGCTTGCGCACAGCGGAGCAGGCATCGTGTTAACGGGTTCCGTAGCCTATACCTACGAAACCTCGGACGGTCCCAACCAAACGTCGGCGTCGCTGGTCGGTGTGTTTGATGACGAGAGTTTAAGGCCGCGTCCAAACCAAGGCCGCTATGGGCTGGAATGGATTGTGGACCTGTTTGCCAACTACGAGTTGCATCTGGTAGGCAGTCTGGACGGACGGTATTCCCTGGGTGCGCTCGCCGTGAACTTTGAGCAATCCATGGTTCAAATGAAACTGGATACGAGCCGAACGGATTTTACCAAACAGGACCAAAAGGTTCTGATGCTGCATCAGGGGGAAAACGCCAAGGGGCGCATTCAACTTTATATCCGTGAACTGCAGACGGCGGTGGCTTTGGATGTTCGTTATGCAATATCCGGATCGATTGATCTCCTGGATGCGAGGGTGACGATCGATAGCATTGAACTCACCGACGTTTCCACGCCTGATGTGACGGGACAGCCCTTTATTATCAAGGCTTTGAATAACCATTTGAAATCGCCGAAGGTCAAGCAGCGATTGTCGCAGGACCTGTCGCGCGGATTGCAGGATCGTATTCTGTCGGGTGATCTTTTTCTTTGAAAGGGTGGATGTGTGAAACATTATGCGTGGTGTCTGCTGCTGGGATTGAGCATGGGTTGTCAGGATAAGTCTTCGTCGGGTGGACCTGGACCTGTGGTCAACCCTGAAACGGAGTGTTCTCAGGTTTTACAGCGCCTTCAATTGAACGAATCCCTGAAGCTCACCGATTTGGACAGCACCACACTTTTTATTAAAAGCAATGCCCAGGCCCTGCAGCAGATGGAAGCTGAACAGGCAGCGACCGTCTGGGCTTGCCTGGAAAAGGGGTAACACTATGAAAAAGGTAGGGGTGGGATCCGTGGCTCTGGCTTTGATGATCGGCGCCAGCTTCTATTTTCAATCCAGTTCTGAAGGTGAAAAAAACAAGATCGAGCCCTTGGTCGACAAGGTGGCTGCCGACGTCAAACAGTTGAAAAAGTCCAAGGGCACGGCCGAGTCGAATGGTCTTTCCCCTGAAGAAGAAACCCAGCGTCTCTTGAAGGAAGCTGCCAACAAGCGTTTTAAGGTGGACCGGCCCGTGGGCATGCTCACGGATGACCGCGATATTGCCGAGGATCTGACGCGACAGGTGGCGGTTGAAATGCTCCTGGAAACCTTGATTCGGGAAAAGATCGAAAAAATTCCCGAGTACGTGCAGGAAACGGAAGCGCGGATGATGACCCGCGAGCCGCGGCTCTTAACCCTCATGCAGAAGGATAGCCAGGGGGAGATGCGGGAAGCTCAAGTTCTCGTGGCCGACACTCGCGCTTGTCAGGATAGAGTCGAAACCAAGGGGCCGGTTGAAGTTCGTGTCGAGGATTTGGAATCTGAATATTGCATGCATCCGACCCTGGAATATCCTGGTGGTTTTGACACGAAGCGCCCACTGCTGGTGACGGTAGGATCGGTGACCGAACGCGGAAAATTCGCGGATATGGATCGGCAATGGGAACGCATGCTTAAGATTGAATTGCGCCAGACGATTACAGCGGAGTTTGTGCCTCGCTATCAATCCACTGGGGCCCTCACGCTATGAGCCTTTCATCGGCCACCCGCTGGGGGTGGCACGTATTGGGGTCCTCAACGGCTGTCTGCCGGAGGTGGCGGCCGCGTACCGTAAGCCGATGGGGTGCGGCCCTGGTCTTGTTCTTCCTCGCCTGGACGGCCCGAGCCAACGGTTTGGCTCTCGCGTCCTGCCTTGCCTGCCATGGGCCGAACACCGCTGAAAGCAGCTGCGTTCGCTGTCACACGCCTGGGCTGCGTGAGGACCGCAGCATCCTCTATGGCAAAGCACGGGAACTTAAGCCTCGATACACGAGGCAGGGATTGGTTCGATATCTTCAAGCTCCGCAGGACCGATGGCACGGCCAAGGGGCGATGTTTGCCTTGACGGACGCGCAGTTGAAAACTGTGCGTGATTTCTTAAATCGCAACCCTAATGATCCTCCACCCGATCCGTCGCGCATCGAAGCTGGCCAAAAACTTTTTGCTCAAGAGCGCTGCGCCTCATGCCACACGAAGATGGGACCCGGCCCGATTCTGCAGCTGGGCTACCCTTTTCTCAACGCGTCCTATTTTAAAAAGATTCTAAGCCAAGGCCAAGGCCGAATGCCGGCCTTTCCCCAACTCTCATCCGAAGCTGTGCAGGATCTTTATGCTTATATTTCCCTAAGCCCACGTGTCGTGAATGAGGAACCTAACATTCTCAACCTGTCCCTGGCCTCGGGAGATAAACTGTATCAGCGAATCCTCGGCAACTTCACAGAGTCTGGCTGTGTGCACTGCCATGGTAATCCACTTCATAGCACGACCGAGGTCGCAAAAATCTTTGGATCGGCCCCACACATTTTTTTTCTGAGTCCTCATGCAGTCGACGAACGAAGCCGGCCGGCTCTGGAGAGTGGACCCAATTGCGAGGATTCTCTTCTGATCGATCGACTGCAGAAACGCCGTCATGAGATGAAAGGCCAACACGCACCTGAGCGCGGCATGCCATTGACGGGAATGCCGTGGAGCGAGTCGTCCATCCGCGAGCTAAGGCAGTGGTCCAGGCTTGGCTGCCCCAATGGATCGGGATTTCTTTGTACACCTTGTGTGTCAGGCAGGAAAAAAAGCAGTTTTGGCGAGATTTCACCAAAACGCGTGGTGGATATGGGAGAGCCTTCCCGCCGGGAAAGGCCAACCCTTGAGATAGGCCCAGAATGAAGCTCGGTGGCATCAGCGGAAACAAGATCGGAAACCCTTTCACCGCAGGGTCTTCAGGCCATGGACGTGATGCGCATACGAGCCATTCCGTTTAGAGCCCTTGATTATTGACCAGACCTCGTAAATCCTCGCATGCTTCCGGATCGATCGGTCCTAGATCACCACCACCTTGGAACGTGGGCTGAATAATACTCAACGTAAACAGACCGTCCTTGCAACTGGCTTGTACTGTTTTGTGCCTATCCGGCAGCTGACGGGATGCGCCGTTTGGAACGACCGCGTTTTGCAAGGTCGTCGCCAGCTGTTCGCAACCCGTGAATCGAGTCACCTCGAAAAAAGAAAAAGATGCCAGATCATCGACATAGAGCAGAGTGAAGAGATCTTTACAGCTGGAAGCCAGGCGCAGTTTTTTTGGCTCGGCCTTCAAGACATCCCGGCCGGTCGTCACTTTCTCCTGGCTTTTGTAAGTGGCTTTGAGCTGCATGTTTTGAATTGCAAGAGTCAGTTCATCGCGACTGGCGCTTTTCACCGTCAGCGCTACCGATTGATCTGCGCGGATCTCTTGGACAACGCTGCTATTTTCGCTGACAGATGCAGTCCAGTTAAGTTTCTCGCTCAGCTGCGCGGGGCTGCCACGATCGTCCCCCACAAAACAATTCAAAGAGGCTTCCAAAGTATCACTTGCCGGGCCCTGCACCCAGCGACACTGCAAAGGATAGCCCGGCAGTCCTGTAGGCTCCTCAGAGATCTTGTCTGGCTTGCCTTGCAGCCCAGAATCCAGCGAATCAGCTGGCGCGGGCGATGCCTTCCTCTTACAAGCCATGGGTGTGGCAAGTCCTAAAATGCCTATCATCAGCCAGGACAGTCGTAACATGGAAATTCTCCCCTATAGCCCAAACTTATTTGTTCCAGCTCTTTTGCCCAAGGTCAGAGGCGATGCCCAAAGCATCCGTAGTACCGCTCAGTCTTAGACTGAGGATGGCATATTCCGAATAAACAAAGCGGGCCATCTCACGGCACTGACAGCGAATCAACCAGCGCAAAAGCGCCAGATGCACAAGCAAGACCTTATCAATGTCCGGCAGCGTATGGACCGCTTGCAAGATTTTCTTAACCAGCATCAGCCGATGCGCTAAAGGAATATCCTTATCATAGGCCCGTTCCATATGGACGGCACATCGATGATAAGCGCTGCTGGTGTTGAAATTCAGAGTTTTCTTCTGGCCCAGGGATTTTAGTTTCGGCAAATGATCCATCCACTGGAGCACGGAGACGGCGCGAATCCAGAAAAAACTCTCCAGAATATAACTGGCTTGATAGTAGTCTCGCCGTGGGTTCATGCCTTCCATCAGCCTCTCGATACTACCGCTGCGACAGACCTCGCGGCACAGCGCTTCCCACTGAATTTCCCTTTTCAATCGCACATTGGATTGATCCTTCTGCAGAAGATCGGCCGACATCTGATCGGCCTCGTCAAGTCTATGCGACAGTCGCAGCGAACGCAGTTTCATCAACTGGGCGTAATTCATAAAGCCAGGATCCACGCCACTTTCCAAGGCACGATCAAGGTAAGTGACGGCAAGATTCGCTTCGCCGAGCCTCAGGCTCATACGGGCCAGTGAAAGCGATTGGAAGGAGTTGCCCCCAGATGGTTCAGAGCCGGACACATGCTCGACCAGTTGCTGCTCTATACAGGCCAGGAGAGGCTCGCCGTCGTTCATATGCAGCTGGGCTTTCAGCATATGAAGTTCACCCAAGAGAAAAGCCATGGAGGAAGACTTGGGCTTTATATTCTGAAGAGTGAGCAAAGCATCAGCCAGTTGAAAGAGTTCCTTGACCTGATGGTCTGTCAGTCCCCCCTCACGCACGTGGGTATTGAGCAGGGTCATGATATAAATCAGACGGTCTGGCTCCTGTTCCTCAGTTTGGGCGATCTGATTCAACAGGTAAGGGATGCGATCCAGTGACGACTGGAAAGGAGCCAGCTCCAAACGGATACGGGCCTTGATCTGCTCAATCATGTCCCGCTTCCAAATTCTGCCTGATGCTTTGCTCATGGGCACACTCTTTCCGTTTGATCGGTACATTATGCCACATACCATCAAAACTGAAAACCAAGATCCTTTTTCAACTTATCACATTCAGCCTGGGACTTGCCTTCATGCAATTGGCCGTTGATATCGAACGCGCAGGTCACATTCGATACCGAAGTTGGGCTTTGTGAGGAGGAAGCGGCAGGCTCTGGGGACGCAACTGAAGGCACGTTCACCGTGATGCCCAAATCCTTTTTCAATTGGTCGCACTCAACCTGGGACTTGCCTTCATACAGTTTGCCGTCGATACTGAACGCGCAGGTCACTTGACTCTCACCTGGAGCAGTAGGGCTCTCCTTCGCTGACGGAGCGGTTGGAAGAACTGAAGCGGCTGAATCCGTCGCCTTCTCGAATTCCTCTTTCAATTGATCGCATTCTTCCTGAGTCTTGCCTTCAAGCGTCTTGCCGTTGACGCTATAGGTACAGGCAACGCCCGCAGTGGTCTCAGGGTTCGGAGCTGCGTCACGATCCTTTTTCGACGATTTCGTTCCACAGGCATTCAGGAGAAGCAAAATGGCCGAAGCTGATAGTACTTTGTTCAAGGAGAGCATTCGATAACCTCTTGGAAAGTAAGTGGTAAACACAAACTCCTTATTACAAGCCTTAGGCCAGACAAAAATCTTAATGATGTCCGCAGCCAATACCCAATCAGAAATCGCAGGCTCTTGACAGAGCCTTACCCATAAGTTCTCGCGATTTTTGTAAGGCATTAATATAACGGAAGAAACGCTGGCATGAGAAAATGCCAGAGCGTCGAGGTGTCCTTGGATTTCCGGAGTCGACTGCAAATCACGAAGATCACTTTAAAATTGTCGACTACCGATTTTTTGAAACAGAACCGATCCAACTCAATATCAATTCAGGGTACGCAAGAACGAAGTTTCTCAGCTTTATCTAAGGGGCCTGGCACCATTCACACCGTCCGGGACATAGTGATGTGCTCGATGCCTTCTTCCCAAAAGACCGCACCTTCACTGACAAAACCAAACTTCTGATAAAAATTTTCCAGGTACAGCTGAGCCGCCATAGTCAGGTGACAGGGCGCCAGTTCATGGGTGGCGCGACGCAGGAGTTCCTGCATGAGCCCCTGCCCCAGCCCTTGGCCGCGATAAGCCAGACGGGTCAGGACGCGGCCAATTTTATAGACGCCGGTCTCGGGCACCGGTATCACCCGTAAATAAGCCACGAGTTCATCATGCACCCACCCGCTTAAATGAAAACAGGAAAAATCCTTGCCATCCGCATCCACGTAACGAATTTTTTGATCGACCACGAACACTTCCTGTCTGGCCCTGAGAATCGCATACAATTCCGTTTTCGACAGTTCGTCCATAGTCTGCCAACGCCATTCCACCAAATCCGTGTCCCTTTCCCCGCTCTTTTGACAAAAAAAATCCAGGACGAGTTCACCTCGTCCTGGATTTCTATCAAAAATCTTAGAGCGTATCGAGGATCGATTGCGTTTCCTTGATACAGAGTGTCGTTTCATCTTTGACGAACACGGGCACCAGGTCATCCGCCAGGTACGATGTGAAATCGGTTATGGTCTGCTCGGCCAGAGCCTTGGCGTCAGCATTACGCTTCAGCTCGATGAGCACGGACACCTTGCGGCGATAATTTTCGCAGAAGAGATTACCAGGAGCGTTGTCGGGATACGCTTCCGATTCGATCGCAGAATCGATCAATTTCAACGCTTCCTCAGGATTATAAAGACCACCGGGAATGCCTTTGGCTTCCGGATTGGATTTAACGGCAGCCTTGACTCGTTTCACACCGCCGCCTTCGTAGATATCGCCGCCAGGAGCCGCGAGGCCCTTATCAAACGATTCGTTCAACTTGGCAAGATTGGCCAGGCGTTCAATCGCATTGGAAACTTCGGCTTCACGGGTGAGGCAGTTGGCTCGGAAATACCAGTAGACCGGCGATTGAAAGCCCAGGTTGGCTGGATTGATGACTTCCAAGGCCTTGCGCCAGCATTCACCGGCCAGAGCTTTACGCTCTTTTTTCTGGGCGTCCACCTTGATGTCGAGATACGCATTCAGTTCGTAAAGATACGAACGCGCGATGTACTCGGTGGCACGAATCAGGTCGGTCGAGCCTTTGGCGCTCTGGGAGGCGAGAGTTTGGTACGCTGCTCGTGCGGCTTGAATCTTCTCCCGGCTTTCCGCGCGCTGAGCGAATAACGCATCAGCTTCGGAGAAGTCGACGGCTTTGGCTTCAGAATGGGCTCCGAGTGCAAGAGCGAAGACGAATGCGTACATGGGCTTGTTCAGCATAAATGTCCCCTTCGAATTTGGAAAAAATTTGTATTGATCCTTCCCGCACTCTAAGGAGGGTCTGGAATTCTGTCAATTCAGAAGGATAAGCCGAACCATTTGGTGGGGTTATTCGCCGGGGTCTGCAATAAGGCGCTTGACTCGGCAGACAGCGAAAAGGGGGCCTTTGGGCCCCCTCTGTTTATTTTTTTAACGGCTAAATTTTTTCAACGAGCTGGTGCAAATTCCTCTTCCACAAAGTCATCGGCCGGGTCGCGAGGCATGGGAGCCGCGACTTCCACAAAAGGATCCGCTTTAGAATTGTGTCGCAGCAATCTGTCCTTTTCACGCGACAACTGGCGGTGCAGGTTATCCATCACCATGTCCAAAGACTTATGCATGTCGCCACTCACTTCCTCGACTTCAATCAAGGTACGGTTGCGCGCATGCAGACCCACGTGCACTTTGTGTAAATCCGCATCGACAGAATACGTTACGTGAATCGGCATGGATGTCTGAATGAGGCTTTCCATTCCCGCCATCTTTCGTTCGGTATCGTATTTCATGGCTTCTGAACTGGTCATATGGCGGAAGTAGTAATGGAAGTTCATAATTTCCCTCATATCAAAAGGAGTGAACCTAAATCGTGGCGGCCAACAGGTCCGGGCCACATCCCGAGCGAAGCAAGATTTGACCCAAACTCAACAAGGCAGAATGGGTGGCGAAATATGACTTGGTGAAGTTTCAAGAGGCGGGAAATGGGACATATCGCTGCGGGATTTCAGACAAGGCTGGAGGCCTTGCCGTTAAAGAGACGGATCGGCAGGGTCGGTCTGCTCAGCGAATGTGCGTCGATTGGATCGATTATGATGCACCCCATGAACGCGTAGTGCGGCCAGGAATTCAGCATAGAAATTACTGCTGGCAAAGCCAAAACTGGGCGAACGGTAGCGCTGAATAATATCACTCAGTCGGGTGCTCCCCGTCCGGGCCACGGCTCGCTTCATACCACCCAAACCGTGATTGTAGGCTGTAATGGCCAGGGGCCAGTTGCCCAGTTCCGCGTGATTGCCGCGTAAGATGCGGGCCGCGGCTTCTGTGGCTTTGAGTGGCGAATTTCGCTCATCAACGTACCGATTCACGCGGATGTAGGCCCGGGCCGTTTTGGGCATCAACTGCCAAAGTCCGGACGCGCCCACCTTGGAGCGGGCACGCAGGTTGAACATGGATTCGACAAAGACGATGCGGGTGAGTTCAGGAGGTAAGCCATGATTACGGAAGATGCGTTCCATGCGTGGCAGGTACAGTTCCGAGGTTCGAAAAGCTTCCCGGAACGTGTCCGACAAACCACCCTGGCCACGCAGGGCTATCTGACCTTTCAAAAGGCGATCGCGAGCTTGGGGTGTGCTGCAGGCATTCCAAATGGCAGCTGCCAAAGCATGTTCATGCCGCACGGCCGGCCCGCGTTCGGCAAAACCTTCAAGGGTTTCAGCGTAACGGCGCATGGTCGCCTGAATGAAGCGCTCGGCCCCGGGGCTGTCGCTGTTGTCAAAACCTTGGGACCGGAGTTGAATGACACCCAGAATCGTGGCCAAATCATCCTTATCGTGAATCACGATGTGATGGCTGGGATGACGGGAAAAGATTTTTTCCCAGAACTGCACCCGTTGCTCGATGATCGGCGACGACGGGAACACCGCTTGGGTTCGCGCCTCCGCTGACCAGGGCAGCCACAGACAAAACAGGGCTGTTCTTATATATCTCATGGTCCACTCACTCTTTTCCCAAAGATTCTTGCCCGACTTGCTCAATGCATCAGGCTTGCGCTCGCCATCTTCTTACGGACAGGTGCCTTCTGCGTGGCCATGTCGGCAACATCATGCTGAAGGTCCTGGATCATGCTGCGAATTTCTTCCAGGCGCACACTTTGGATCTGCGCGTCAGCCGGCTTCTCCAGGGAGGTCCGCACGGTTTTCTTGAATTGATTTTCCCAGTAGGCATAGCACTGACCGCTGTAATATTCGCGGAGAGTCGGATTATCGAACTGAGCATGCTTACGGCCGTAGTAATCGCCGTAAATGAAGCCACCGACCAGACCCACAAGGGCAATGACAAAACCGAGCAGATACAGGGTGAACACGATCAGTCGTTGCTCATGGGCATCGGGAGCACGATCACGGAAACGCAAAGAAGGGGTTTCAGAACTGGATAAAACTTTTGGAAATTCCTGGTCTTGCATGGGGAAAGCGATCTCCTGGTTAAGTAGAGCGACTAAAATTGGTTTGAAAAGTGAAGCAGGAGCAGCAGGAGATGGAGCGAGAAGCAACCCGGTTCAGAAGGCATGGTGAACGGGCCCTTCGTAACTTTTTTTTTAGGAAAAGGATACAAAAAAAGAGTGCTGTGATGGCTTGAAAAAGAGGCTGGGAAAGAATTTGCAAAGACGCGGGGTTGGCGAGCCGCCGTTGGCTACGGGCGGCCGCAGAAAGACAAATTCAACATTTCAAATGGTGGCTGCGGCGAGGCGTCTGTGGTCCAAACGCTTCGGCCAGCGAACCAACAACTTTGGCTTTACGGATTCGGCCAGCGAACCAACAACCTTGGCTTTACGGATTCGGCCAGCAGTGCAACGGCTTCGGCCTTACGGCTTCAACCAGCTCGCCGTCACCCGGAGCTGACCGATGTTGTTGTTCCACTCATATTCATCCATGATCGCCACAAAGAGCCGCGTGGCACCATTCGGGATCATGAAAGCCTGCATGGTTCCAGCGCTGTCCTTGCCGTCACCAATGAAGAAGATCTGGCCGATAGCCGGCGCCAGCATCTTGAAATTACGCTTATCGGGGGCTGCAAAATCGAGATTCGGAGCGGTGGCTGTCCTCTGGTTGGTCGGCGTCGCATCCAGAAAGATCCCTATCAAACTATTGATAGGGGCGGACGTCATCGCAATCCTGTTCATGTTGCCCAGGGTGTGCTGCACCACCTTGGTGCCCTGCCCATCAGCATTGGAGTCCTGGCCAGGCATATCACCGAAAGCAATGCGACCTTCAACCTTGAAATAAAGGACCTTGCCCGACTCCAAACATGCGGGGTCGTTGGGCAGCATCTGAATGGGTGCATTCCGCGGCGCACGATCCGTGCTGTTCGGATAGGCGATCGAGGAATTGCCTGGCATTCCGGCCAGGAATGGATTGGTGGTGGCCGTGATCTGATAGGGTGTCGTGCAATCGGTGAGCAACGGAACCTTTTTGGGCTCTTCAGCTGGCGTATAGATAATAGTATCGGAGCTGGCATCGACCGGCCGATTGCGTTCGACATTGATCGATCCCAGCACGCTGATGTCTTCGCTGCGCACACCGTTGTCGCGCGGCTCGTCCTCGGGCGTAAATTCATCAGGTATAGCGGGATTCACACGATCCGTTCCACACGATCCGCACATAGCGCTCAGCAGGCACAGGCCTACTGCCCGCGCACGCAGCGCGGCAAACATGAGTTGACTCACGATGGTCCCCTTCCTCTAACGTTCGCGCTAGCATCGGCGTAGCCCGGGATAACCTGAGGGGCATTATTCTTACTTTTGGGAAAGTAAAAAATAGACCCAAACATGCGGCATCATTACGCGCGAAATGAGCAGTGGAATCCCAGGGATGAAGCTCTTGATCAAGGGGCTTACCAGCACGACCGAAGAAATGGTAAGGACTGCATCGTTATGAGGGGAACACAACATGACCATAGAAGACGACATATTGCATGAGGTGCATCAGAGTTTGGACCGTTGCGGACAGCACGGAGCCTTCTTTGACAAACTGGGATCCAATTTCAAAGCGGCCGGCGTCCCGGCCCCCACGATGATGGGACAAAAATATAAATGGGCCAAGGAAGACCTGGTCCGCCTCGTGATGCTCGCCGCGGCCCATCAGCCCGAAGCCCGCGCCGGGGCTGTCCACATGAGCGTTCCGCCCCAGCTTTACAAATTTTGGATTGATGGTTTGATGGCAACCGTGCGCGAATTCGATGAGAAATTCACTCCGGAATTGGAAAGGAAGTGGCGGCTGGTCCTGCATAAGAGTCTGCCGCCCGTGAGCAGGTTTAAGCTTCCTGCTTGAGACGGATCACAAATCGAGCCCCACCCTTATACTCTTTATCCAGGGTAATGGAACCCCCGTGATCGTGAATGATTTCACGAGCGATATAGAGGCCCAGGCCGGTGCCTTTGGACTTGCCAAAGGTGGCGAAGGGCTGAAATAAGGTCTTGGCCAGCTCAGGTGGAATCCCAGGACCACTATCGGCAATCGAGATTTCCAACCAATCCTGATCCACAGGGTGCGATTCAATACTAATATGGCCATCGGCCTTCAAAATCTCCAACGCATTGTTGGTCAGATTGAAGATCACGCGCATGAGCTTGGCTTTATCCACGCGAACCTTGCCCGCATAATTGAAGCTGGTCTTGAGCGTTACCTTATGACGTTCAGTTTCCGCCTGCAGCATGAATTCGACTTCATGCAGCACTTCGTTGAGCGGTAAAATCTCGAAGCGGAATTTTCTCTCGCCTCGAGCGACGCTCAGCAGCTCTTCAACCATCGTAATGCAGCGATTGGCCTGGTTACGGATGATCGTACAGACCCGCTCCACCTGATGTTCCGCCATCTGATCCCGGCTGCCCAGGAGTTCGGCGCAGCCTATGATCGCCGAGATGGGATTTTTCAAATCGTGGATGATGGTACTGGCCACCTGTCCGATCGCGGCCAGGTTTTCGGATCGCTTCTTTTCTTCGATCAATTGTTTGCGCATGATCAGCGAGAAGATCTGGGCGCCAATGATCTGCATAAAAGCCAAGTCTTCATACAGAAAACCGCTGGGCTTGTTGAAAACCTCCAGGATGCCCTGGCTGACATTCGTTTTATGCGGATCCATGGATTGATGGATGGGAATAGCCAGGAGATTGGTGAGGGGCGTATCCACCTGCTCAGAGATCTGATCCAAATACGTGTCGCCCCGCTGCAGGCTATTGACGATAACCGCCTTGCCTTCCTTGAGCAGGTTCTTCAAATAAATGCTATCGAGTTCAGCTCGGGTCCAGTGGCTGACCTTCCGACCTTCCTCCACCTGAGCGGCGTAAGCATCCCAGGTTTTATTTTCGGTCTGGATCATCAGGCAGCCGACGCGGGCACCGACTGCGGCCACCGCTTTGCGAATAACGGAACTGATAAAGTCATAGAGGTTTGAGGATTCGTTAACGGCTTTTTCAAGTTCACGGATCACTTCCAGCTGGTCGAGCTTTTGCTTCAAGCGGACCTGGGTATTGGAAAGATCACGGATAATGCGGGCTTTTTCCTGATAAAGATAAGCCGATTCAATCGCAACCGCCGCCTGAGAGGCGAAGGCGATGCTAAACGTCTCATCCGCGGGTTCGAAGTCGCCCTCGTGTTTATTGAGGAGCTGAAGGCAGCCTATCGTTTTCCCGTCGAGGTTGGCCATGGGCACACACAAAATATTGCGCGTGCGATAGCCCGTGGAGCGATCGACGTCGGGATTGAAGAGAGGGCTGTTATAGGCATCGGGAATCAGAATGGTTTCGCCCAGCTCGATGGTGCGGCCGGCAACACCCGCGCCCCTTGGGAAACGGATGATCTGACTTTCCCCCAGCTGCACCTTGGACCAGATCTCGTCGCGCTCTTCATCCAGGAGGAAGATACTGCAGCGATCCGCATTCAGAGCTTTACGACCCTGATCGGCAATATAGATCAGCAGGTTATCAAGGTTCTTTTCGAGGCCCATAAAGCGACAGACATCCAGCAGCTTCAGCAGCTGGTCGAGACTCGGCATATGCGAGTCGCTCAGACGGGGAACATTGAGTATTTTCGCTTCTGACATCGAATGGGGTCCTCATGCATATCTCTATTTTCCGTGACCGTTCCTTAAACAGATAGGGGTTAAAAGTTCCCAGTGCTCAGGACAATGATATAATGCGGTAAGGCAGCGAGGAGGTTCAGCATGCACATCATTCTTGGCTTTTTTTGCAGTTTTCTGTTGGCGGCACCGGGAGCTCTCGCGGCCTGCGACGCCTATAAGGAATATGTTACCGCGTATAACTACCTTTTGGATAAAAAGGCCATTGCCTTCACCAAGGATCAGGCCTCGCGCACGGCCTTCGCGGTCGCCAAAGGCTGTGACGGCGCCGCGGGTCGCTTCATTCGCGTGTTTGACCTCCTGATCAATGCCCGCCTCACCCTGCAGGAATCGACCACGATCGCCCTGGAGACGGCCCAGACCGGGGATGACAGCGCGGAAAATTTTGTCGAAGTCTTTAAGGCCGCTTATCTGGAAAAATACCTGGACTTGTCCCTGCAGCAGGCGCTGGACCTGGCCCGCTCGTTAAGTGGTGAGGGTCCGTGGATTCGCCAGGATTATGTGAAACTGGTCGACTTCTGCCTCGCCAAAAAAGGTCTGGCCCTCCCGAAACCCGCGTGTGCGAATCTTGCCCGCGACCTGACCCTGATGGGCGAGCCTGAACAGAGTCGGTCCGTTGCCGAGCGTTTCGTGGAATTACTTGAATTTCTGCGCAGCAACAAGGACGGGCCCCAGCTCACAACATCCGATGCACTGGCGGTGACCCAGGAGATGATGGCCATCAGCCCGGATGCTGGACGCAATTTCATTCCGGGCTATCAATTTGCGCGCGATAAAAACCAACTGGGTTTGGACCGATCCAAGGCCGTGCACTTCGCCCGGCAACTGGCAGGTCTCACCCGATCCCCTGCCCCACCTTCAGAAGCGAAGTGAAAGCTCGATGCCAGGGGTTAAAGCCGGCCTGGTCGGACGGGCTTGGGCCCACTGCAGTTCATCGTCCTCGTCCCCTGCTTCCTGTGGCATCAGGATCAACTGGGTGACAGGGCCATAAATTTTCTTTTTGTATTCCTGCTGCTGATCGTGATTGATGATCCAAGGATGATCAAACACCAAAGGCAGGAAAGCCATGACTGCGGCTACACCGGCCAGGGCTTTGACCTTATCGTTTTCTTCAGGCAGAGACGTGACGGCAATGGCACCGGCGAAATTGGTGAACGCGGATATATATTGCACGCGACGCATCAGATAGGCTGGAAAATAAAGGGCTTCTTCGGCGCGTCGTTCCTTGATCAGAGTCTGTTCGGTAGACTTGTCGCCCATGCCTGCAATGTCCTGCTGACCGTTGCGATAGGGCGTGTACATGGCACTCAGGCCCACCGTTCCGATCAACCAACCCAGACCAATCCCTGACGCAATCGCGCCCGCTTCCCGACTCTGTGGTTCTTTCATGCCCGTGGCACTTAAACCGGCCAGCAGCGTGAAGAAAGCCGGGGCCTGCAGAACCACGTGTGTGCTGAAGCGCGATTTGCTTTCCTGATTGGCCAGCGTCGCCAGTCTTTGACTGGCTTTGGGTACCACCAGCAGTTCAGGATACTGATAACCATCCTTCGAAGCTGGTGCCGACTCGGCCTGCAGCGCGGCACCGGAACTTGCAACGAGGAATGCCAGAGAAAAAATTCCAGCTTTTGAATTTTTCATGCAGGCTCCCCTTGCTGTTTCGCTTGCTAAAGAAGTAGCATTTCTACTTGTTACTAGATTAGGTTGTCCAAAGACCAAGATCAAATGTTCTTTTACCGGAGCACGCATGAAGTCTCGTCAAAAACTCGGGATCCTGACCATTTTTTTTAGCCTTCCGGCCTGGGGCGCGGCTGGCGATCATACGGCAAAGATCACGCGATTTTTTGGCAAAGCACAAATTCTGTCGCAGCCTTCCGATAAAAAAGCAGGACAGCCCCCTCATGCGCTGTTTGAAGGGAAATACTATCATGTGGAGCCGGCCCGTCTCGGTTCCGAAATTCAGCTCGGCAGCATCATTCAAACGTCGGATAAAACCATGGTCCGGCTGGTCTATCCCAACGGGGATCAGATAATGGTCTCGCCTTCGTCATCCTATAAAGTCAGTTTGGAAACCAAGGATGGCAAGGACAAGCCGATTTCTGAACTTATCTATGGCAAATTCCGTGCTGTGATTTCCAAGGACGGTCCCCGTAGCAAGTCTGAGGTTCGAACCCGGACCATGGTCATGGGCATTCGTGGTACAGACTTTCACGTCGCGGCCTTTTCGGATCAAGGCGGATCGGTGGTTTCTGTTCTGCGTGGCGCGGTTGCGGTCACGCCACAGGTCGCGAAATCCGGCGAACAGCCCCAAACGATTGAAGTCAAAACCGGCTTCAGTGCATCGGTGCCGCCGCAAAACACGGTTCCCATGAAGGTCGCAGCCACCGATAAATTGGATTTGCGGGCTATTCAAGACAGCGTCAACTTCCAAAAAAATCAGCCCAACGAAGCGGCACCCGATCCTGAAACTCAAAAGACGATTGCCCTGCTCGAAGCCACGGCCGTCGCTTCCACCAAAAAAGATATTCAGACTGGCGACCCCGATCTCTATAAGCGCATTGAAGCCGCGGAAGCTGCGGGCAAGGCGATCGACAACCTGGAAGTGCTGCAGGCCGTGACTCTGGAAAAAGCCCTGGTCCGTGCCCCTGAGCCCAGTGCGGAAAAAATTGAAGCTCTGGAAAAAGCCGGCGTTTTGAAAAAGCCTGCAGCTCCGCCTCGAAAGCCCAGTAGCCAGGAGCTCGATGAGCTGGAAGGCGGCATCTATGACAAATACTTCAAGCGCTAACCACCATGCTGGAAAAATCATCATTCCGTCATAAACTGGGTTTGATCGCGATCTGCCTTCTCGTTATCGCCGGCAGCTATTATGCAATGTTTCAACATTATCGATCATTTCGTTTCGCCAAAACGGAAACGGATCTGATCTATCGCATTGAAAGCAAATTACTCGATTACCGCCTGAAGATGCGCGGGCCTATCAAAGGCTCCGGACAGCTGGGAATCCTGGCGATCGATGAGCGCTCCATCGCTGAGTTCGGGCGTTGGCCCTTCTCTCGGCGTTACTATGCGCAAGCTTTTGACAACCTTAAGAAATTGGGGGTTCATTGGATAGGCTTTGATGCTATTTTTTCCGAGCCCGAGCGCACGGCCAATGAAGATTTCCAGCCGATCTTCCAATCGCTTCAAAAGGATGGCCGGCCCGCGAATGTGCAAAAGAACCTGCGTCAGTACCAGGCCATGCAAAGTCACAGTCCGGCGGATCAATCCTTTCAAAAAGCCATTGCCGCCTTTAACGACATCACCCTTGGCTACCTTTACTTTAGCAACCCTCGTGAAGCGGAACTGAATCGCAAGGATCGGGAGGCGGCCTTTCCGCAGCTCAAACCGATGGCCGATGCGTCGCAAATTGTCGCGGATTTGCCGAACGGGCGCAGCCTTCATGATTACACGGAACTCAGTCGTGCCTACGGTCTGGTATCGAATACCGCAGAACTCACGGCAGTCGGACAGCATTTTGCGTTTTTCAGTAACGATAATGACAGTGATGCCATCAATCGCTGGGTGACCCTGGTGGCGAATGTTGATGGACAGCTGATGCCGTCGCTGGCTCTAAAAACCGCAGCCGAGTACCTGAATCGCGAAATTTTCGTCGTCTTCGATGAATTTGGTATCGAGACCGTCGCTCTGGTCAGCCGTGAGAATCCGGAAGATGTGCAGGACATCCCCATCGATACCCGCGGCGCCGGACGTATGCTGCTCAATCCTTTAGGACCTGGGGGTTCGTTCAAACATTTCAGCCTGGCTGATGCGTATCACAATACGTTCAGTGACAAGGATAAAAAACTGCTCAAGGGCGCGGTTCTGCTGCTGGGCGGGACTGCCGCGGGGACCAACGATGTCCGGCCCAATGCCTTTGATCCCGGAATCGATGGCGTGGAAAACCATGCTGCGGCGATCGACAACATCGTCAGTCGCAACTTTCTGCGTCGGCCGGTTTCCATCTATAAAACAGAGCTGCTCATCATCCTGGGCGTGGGGCTCGTCTTTGCGCCTCTGATGATCTATGCCCATGCCCTGATGTCAGGCATCATGGTCTTGCTGTTTGTGGTCGGATACTACTATCTGGATAAATATCTGTGGTTTGGCCGTGGTGTGTGGACCTTTATCGCCGTTCCCTGCCTGGAAATTATTGCGATGGGTTTTCTGACCACGATCTATAAATACATGACCGAGGAACTGGAGCGCAAAAAACTGAAAGGTGCCTTCCAGCATTATCTCAGTCCAGAAGTCATCAACCAGATGCTGGAGCATCCTGAGGAAATGCAGCTCGGTGGTGTTCGCCAGGAATTGACGGTGCTGTTCTCGGACGTGCGTGGCTTCACAACGATTTCGGAATCCCTGTCACCGGAAAAACTCTGCGAACTGATGAACGATTATTTTACGCCCATGACGTCGCTGATTTTACGAAGCGGCGGCGTTTTGGATAAATACATCGGGGATGCGATCATGGCCTTCTGGGGCGCGCCTGTAGCCCTGCCGAATCATGCGGATATTGCCGCTCAGGTGGCCCTTGATATGCTGCGCGCTTTGGATCATGTGAGGCAGGACTTTAAAAGAAAGCAGTTCCCCTCCATCGATATCGGCATTGGGCTCAATACGGGACCCATGTCGGTGGGCAACATGGGTTCCCTGGAACGCTTCACCTATACCGTCATGGGCGATGCTGTGAATCTCGGTTCACGTTTGGAAGGACTGACCAAGGATTATGGCATTCCTATTATTATCAGCGAATATACGCAAAAGCAGCTGACGCCGGGCCGCTTTATCACGCGGGATCTCGATTATATTCGTGTCAAAGGCAAGCTGGAACCCGTCCATGTTTATGAACTCGTCCGTCCCGAAACATTCCGCTCCATGCAGGATCTAGGGAAATTTATCGAGACCTTTCATATCGGTCGGCAGGCCTATAAGGACAAACGCTGGGATGACGCGATGAGCGCGTTTCACAGCTGCCTTCTGCAAAAGCCAGAGGACACGGTTTCTGCACTTTATAGGGATCGCTGTTCGGCGTATCGACTGAACCCACCGGCTGCGGATTGGGATGGCGTGTTTACGTTCATGCACAAATAAACATTAGGACGCCGACCGTCGGCGTTCCTGAATCAGCGCCCGCAGGCGGTTGATAAAGGCCGCTACGTCCAGCGGCTTTTCAAAATATTCGGCCACATTCAGTTTGCGCGCCAGCTGGTGAAAGCCCTGGGGAAAGGCGCCGGTGATCACCATAACGGGCGTACGAACCCCTTGCTGGGCCAGAAACTCAATGAGCTGAAAACCGCTGAATTCCTTGACGTGAATATCCGTAACGATGGCATCAAAAGTCGCGGTACGCAGCAGGCGAAGGGCTTCACTGCCTTGAGCGGTGGTCGTGACGCGAAAACCAGATTCCTGCAGAGCCATCACGAGGACTTCGGCCAGAACAGGATCATCTTCCATCAAAAACACGTGAGGGCGGTTCAGACTTCGTTCCCGGCCGATGTCGACGAGGTTTTGCGCCAGATGACTATCATTGCCGTCATCCGCCACAACATACTTCAGACCAAGTTCGACATAGGGTTCCAGCAGCGGTTGCTGGCCCGCAGGGGCCAGCCCCACCAGCGGTACAGAACGAACATCCACGTGCAGCATCAGCTGCTGAAGAATCGCTCGCTCTTCGTTCTCAGGAGCATCAAGATCGATCAGCATCAGGTCGGGCGCATGTTGCCTGACAAGCTGGATCGCGTCCAGCACATTGCCGGCAGGCCATGCTTTAATGTCCTGCAATTTCAATCGAAGGGGGAGGCTTCGACGACGGTTGGCGTGAGCACTTAAATAAACAAGTGTCGCGGACATGACTGCCCCCTTCAAGATCGTGGTGATGTCTTAAGGATAGTTGATCCCCCGCGAAAGACAAAGCGTTCGGCTTATTTTCCAGCGAAGCGTCGCCAGCCTATGAGGAGTAAGGGCAACACGAACCAAAGCGCGGTCCCCTTCCCCTGACCACCGACCGCACCGCACGTGGTGAGATACTGGACATCTTCGGACTCGCCGGGCTCGGGATAGAGGAAACTCACGCCAGCCTTGTCATCCAAAGCCAGGTTCGCCGACTCATCCAATGAGGAATAGGACATAAGCGAACGATAGCTGCTATGGGGATGGCCGAGCCCGAGACAGTGCCCCAGTTCATGCACGAGGGTGCGCAGCAGGCCTTTGGCTGAGACGCTGCTGCTTGAGACGCTGATGTCACAGTCGTGAATGATATGCGGATTCTTTTCGCTATCCGTCGCTTCCGGATCGGATGTCATAAAACTCGGCAGAGCGGCTGCCGCCACGGCCTGAGAATCCTGCTCCTCAACGACTATAGCGAAAATTTCATCGTTCTCGTCGATATGCGCGGCGTGGTCCTGCTGCGAATTCAGAACCACGTAAGCGGTTGGCACGTTATTCCAGGTGTTCATCGCGGTTGTCAGGAGCGCGGCCATAAGATCCTGATCGCTGGAATCAGCAAAACTGCCATCAAGCACGTCCTCTTTTTCGGTGAGGTTCGGCGCATCGCCATTCCAAAGGAAGGTCACGGTAGGATGGTCCGGACTCACGGGTAACCGCGGTTTGAGCTGACTGATATGAACAAAACTCAAAGCCGGCGTGCTGCTGAACAAGAGAATCAAAATCAATTCACAACGCATAGCTCATTCCCATCCGAAATGTGTAAGGAAACTGCCAGCCGTAATTGCCAATGCCAACCACCTGCCGATATTCAACCTGATAGCGAAAACGGCGCCAGAACGGGGCCGATTCATAACCATAGGCGTGATCCACCCCGACGCCGACTCCGGAGCTGGTGACGAGCAGGCCGCCGCCCAGCGCTGCATAGAAACCATCCTTATAAAAGCGCTGCCCCCACAGAAGGCCCGGCACGAGGCTGATCACCCACTCGCGCTGCGAATCCGTGACTATGGTGAACTGCCAATCGACGGGATTGCCGGGTGGAATGGAAACGGGATTGGATCCACCCTGCCCGAGCGAGGGCGGTCCAATGAGAAGATGGAGCTGTTTCGCGTGCAAAGCGGACGGCATGAGAGCGAGGAGCAGCAGCATACAGTGTTTCATAGGGCAACCTCAGCACCCAGGGTGAAAATCGACTTGCGGGCGGTCGTCAGGAAGAGAAAGGCAAAACCCGCCGCATAGATCTGCGAATTCCATTCAGCGTTGACCCGCCAACGATCTTCGCTCCAAAGCGTGTAGGCCAGGCCCAGACAAAGCCCGATGTTGACATCATGCACCGATGTTTTCGGTTCTCCTGGTGGGTCATAGGATGTATAAGCGTCCATCACGGTCACACCGTAACGGGCCGTGAGCTCGGGCCAGGGAAAAATTTTGAGAATTTCATCGCGGCTGAGCATCGTGGTCATTTCCAGAAAGGAACCAAAGCGCCTTCCGGTAAAATCCACACGGTATCGGGTGCCATCATCAAGGCCCAGACCGAGTTGAATGCCAGGATGGAGCAAGAAATCTCCCTGCTCCATCACACTTTCACCGGCCTGCAGCCAAACGCCAGCGTGAGCACAAGCAGAACTGAGTAGCCACAGCATAAAGCCACGCACAAGTGTTCGAGGGAACATTGTTTGCTCCTGGGACAAGGCTTACCGGTAAGTCGTACGATTCAGCATAATTGGTTCCGAGAGGTGGCGTCAACTGAGCGAGACTATTCGGCTTTGCGCGCAGGATCCGGAACCCTTCAAGAAACCGCTCCGGACCGCCGAAGAGTGAGCAAAATTTTTTTGAACTTGGGAATCATGTGGTAGACAGCTAAGCTGGGGTTGACATCGGGGTGAACGCCTTTCCATAATGATAGTCATACCACCCCAGTACCATACGGAAAGGATGCTGCTTATGCGCGGAAAGATCCAGGATTGCCCACGTTGTGGCAACGCCGCGAGGCTTGAGAAGCGCCCATTCAGCGATCAGGCCCTTGCCGCCCTGGTGACCTGGGGTGACATGGAACGCGCGCTGGTCGGCCAGGCCATTTGCGAGGAATGCTATACGGAAATGCGCGACATCCTCATCGAACGGAGTGAGGATATTAAAAAGATCGATCCCAAATCGTTGACCAAAGCCAGTTGATCTCGATGGGGCCTGCCTGGCCCCGTCCTGCCAGCGCCCACTCGGGCGGTTCACCTCCCTCGGATATGTGATGACAGCCTTTCGTCTTTCCCCTATACAATTTCCTCAGCTGTCAACAACGAGGATCACGCTATGGACGCAACGACTTTAACCTGTCATTTTGCTCCCGTTTTTCCCTATCGCCCCGAGCTGAAACGCAAGAGACCTCAGGTTCCTCAAGGACCACGCGGCTTTCCTAACAAGGAAGACGACTGGATCGTGGAGTTTGAAAGTTTTGATAGCGCCGATCGCAAGGTACAGATTTTTGGTCACCTGTTCCGCCCCGAGAAAGTCGATCCACAGCTGGCGCATCGTGCCGTTGTGATTTTGCACGGACAGGGCGAACACAGCGGTCGCTATATTCACTGGGCGCATTATCTCAAAAATGAAGTGGGTTCGATTTATCTGATCGATCATCGCGGTCATGGCCAGTCCACGGGTATCCGCGGTCACGTGGATAAATTTGATTGCTATGCAGACGACGCCGCCGCGGCTGTGCGGCGTTATCATAATTATCTGATGGAAAAATATGGCAAGGCCGAGATTCACGTCGTCGGCCACAGCATGGGCGGTCTGATCGCTTTGCGCGCGGCGCTGCTCTATAACATGCCGATCCGTTCGCTGACTGTCAGCGCACCGATGATTGAACTGGGTTTTCCGGTGGGACGAGTCAAGGAATTCGCCGCCGGTTTGTTGAACAAACTGGTGCCTTACCTGCCTTTGCCGTCCGAGCCTTTGGGGGACCTGATTTCCCGCGACCCGGCCGTGGTCGAGCATTATAAGTCAGATTCCTTGAATCACGGCCTGGCGTCGCCTGGTTTCTATTTTTCCTATCTAGCGGCCAAGAACGACACCCTCCGTCGCGCCAAGGAATTCCGCGTGCCGCTCCTGGTCCTCCTGCCGATGGCGGATCAGGTCATCAATCCGGAAGGCACCGAGGAACTCTATCGGGCCCTGCAGGCGCCTGAAAAGAAGATCATCCGTTATCCTGGGCTGTATCACGAGGTGTTTAACGAACCCGAGAAAGATCGGGTGTTTGCTGATCTGAAGGCCTGGCTGCGCGCGCACTATGAAGGGGCCACGCCTGGCAGCTGACGGTCGGTGAGTCGAGCCTAACCCGTCTGCAGCTGACGGCTCAGTTGGTAATTTTCCTTAATAAGCAGGATAAGGGTTGGAACGTATTGGTGATTTTGCCGTCCACTTTGCTTACCTGGCCGACTGGTCGAAGAGTATTATAAGTCGGGCGAGAGTTATCGGAACTCTCCGGCAACCAGAAGGAGGCAACCCCATTATGAGTCATCATTCCTGGCGCCAAGTCCCGAGCGGTGGCCCACCTTAAAGGCAAGCTGCTTCAGGCAGCTTCGATCGTGAGGCATCCCGATTCACAACCACGAGGAGTTTTAGGTTCGGAATGATAGAGAGTAGTTCACGCGACCGACGGGCCCATCTTTGATGATGCGCCGTGGTCTGATGTGGACGCGTGAGGATGAGTATCCTCAAGATTAACATTCCAATGAATCCAGGCCGCCTGCCATGCAGCGGCCTCTCTTTTTTTCTGCTCGTGAAGAAAAACATCCAGGTTTAACAGCACAGCCTTGCGGACAGCTTCATTCAGCTCCTCGCAATCTTTTTCCAGACTTCTTCGTTCTTCGATCATATGTACGCCTTCCTTGCGATTGACTTACAATGAAGAGAATCATTTGAAAGGATGGAATATGCCACCACGCGAATCACGGGGCAGCCTCCTGGCCCTTCGGGAGCGGTATCTTTGGCTTTGGCGTCAACTGCAAAAGCTCGAACAAAGAGTAAAGATCAATCCAGGTCCGATCGAGCCGCAGGATCGTCGGGAACTTTGGGCCCAACGCATGAAACAGCAACTCAAACGCTACTTGCCTTGAGTCGCGTTGGCAAAGGCTGCCGCTGGGCTGGGGCTCGTGCCCTGAGCCTTTTGCAGTACGGCCTGCAGCTGCTTTTCGTAGATCAAGATCGCTAAAGGCGGACAGAGATAAAACAGCCGGAACATCAACCGGGATAACGGTTTTTGCCCTGTTTTCTGCACCAGGATCTCGAGCAGTCGCCAGAGTCCGAACATGGATCGGCGGTAGCGACGGAACCAAAGCGGATGCCGGAGCTGACGCAGGATTTCTGGGGACATTTCCACTCCAAGGTAACAACCTAATGCAAAAATACGGGCGTGAGCCCACGGACGAAAGCTTTGGCCCAAACTGGTGACGATCGCCCATGCCAGTTGCCAGGGATCACGGTGCCCGGCTTCCAGAAGATCGCGGCCGAGTTTGTGCTGGTGCTCCTTGAGGACCAGCATGCGGTAGCGATGCTCTAGAAATGCTGGGGTCTCTTCAGAAGGTGAAGGCTTGTTGAATGATTCGGCCTTGGTCGATGATGCAGAATGGTTCACCGGTGTCACAGGTTTTTGTTCTGTCGCCAGGACGGACGCAATCGCATCGGCCACCGCCTGGGCTGCTGCGTTGGTTTCCGCTAACAGCAACGCTTGCACAGCGAGGCTCGGACTTGTGGGCTCATCGTCTGCAAATGCGGACCGAAGATGCATGCTATCATGCGAAGCCGGCACGATGGGAGAACGCGAGGCCGGTGCTTCCACCGAAACCGCGGTTGCCGCTGCAGGCACGGTTTGCTTCCATATGCCCTTGTAGGCTGCGATGGTTTTAGCCATGAGTTGTCTCCTACATCGTCTTATCATTTTGAGGTTTCACCGATAGCTCCATCTCCTGGGCCCGAATATACTGGTCCGGCCCAATACGTAACCAACCACTCTGCATATCCTGAACTTCAACTTTGTGATTGCGGAAATAAATCCCCAGGACGGGAAACTGCGTACCCGGCCCACCGTGAATTTCGGCTTTTTCCACCGTCACCCGCATCACAGCCGGCAGCTGCAGCGTCCGCGGGGCTTCATTCGTGACGAGCTTACGGAAGACAAATCCACCGCCCGACACCTGGGCCCATTCCCCATTGAATATCTGCAGTTTCAATTCAGAACCTGGCTCCGCCTTGCGCAAGACGCGTGACGAAATCAGCGGGAACTCCCGAATATTCGCAATATTCTGTCCCACCCAGTAAGGTTGATAGCCAGCCGCAGCAGGATCTTGAAACTGAATCGCATCCACACTGACAAAGGCGCCTGGCCTGACTCGCAACCACTGCCGATCGGTGGTCAACGCACCTTCCAATGCAAAACCCGGAGGCAAGGAATCCACAATTTCAAAACCAGAACCGGGACCCTTCCGCAATTCCACCGCACGCAAGGATAGCCCTTTCAGCATCGGCTCCGAAGTGCCTTCATGAACAGGCGCTGGCGGGGGCACGACAGCAACCGCTGCGGCTTCCACAGGCGGGGACACGGGCACAACGGGAGTATGTTTCGTGGCGACAGCCACCTTTTTAACGGGAACACCTTTATCACTGCCGCAGCTGGCATCCGCCGCGACCTTGCTGCGTCCGCCCGAGGAGCCCTTGCGGGCCACCGGCTGGGTCTGCTGCCAGGCACTGTTCAAAAGAAAACCTATCGTGGTAAAGATAAGGCCGAGCATCACGGTATTACCCGCGGTGGACCCTTTACCGGCGCTTGCCATAGACGTTGGCCTCACAGCGGGTGGTGGCATCGCGGGCGCCTTGGAAGGTTCCAACGCCTGCGCTTTTTTCGGTGGTGGTGCTACGCGACGCGGTGATGAGGTCACGATGGTGGACGCCTGCAGCTCGTGTTCCGCTGCGTTCTACAGCGGAACAC
>NZ_DASQYZ010000245.1:0-54609 GCF_035638955.1 Oligoflexus sp.
AAAATGAACTTTTTGCCAAAAAGCGGAGAAGGTTCAACTCTGGTCAGCCTTCCTGCATGAATTTTAAAGCTATCGCAATCCAGTGAAGCAGACCCGCACAAGGCCTGGATTAATTCCTAGGCATTCTTTCCGGGGCCCTGGTCCCTTGGCCGCGTATTACCCTCAGAACCTGTTCATGTCGTCTCGAGACTACGGCATGCTGGTCGCGCGCGAGGAGTTCACCCGATGGCGCCTCGCCAGCGATCGATCAGACGCCTGGCAGATGAAGGTAGCTGCGCCGGTGCTCGACTACACGGTGGTCGCTGGAAACCACTACCAAGTCGTCATCATCAGTTGAGGGCACAGACGTTCCGTCAAGGTCGGCCAAAGCGCTGTCCACTGGAGACAGAACTGACGAGAGTTCGACTTCGCACCAATGAAGTGATTACATCTCTGTCTGACGCGTTCTAACGTCGCGTATCTCAAACTTTTGGCCAGGGAAGCAAAGATGCGTCCCTGGCCTTTTACGTACGTTCAAACATGGTTTTTTGGATCGATCAGGAAAGTTGAAAGATATACATTGATAGCAAAGTCGATGGCGAATCTTGGATAAGATTAAGTAGCACACGACCGCGAGATTGTTATTGGAATAAGGTTGGGCGATATCAGCCAGCATTTACTCTCTGACCTTTATGATTTACTCGATGCAAAACAAAAATAACCATGCTTAAGAAGAGAGCATGGACTGACTCACGGGAAGCTTTCAAAAATATAGATTGTAATTCTCCCCTTCGACAAGATGATAAGGAGTTGGCATTCCAACAAATAAAGAGGAGGAGTCTTACCTGAAGAGGTCTTTGCAGCGTCTGCGTGTAAAATACGGAGTCGGCGTTTCGTGTCTATTTTTATGGCAAATGGGTGACTTTATTTTCAGAGGAACGGGCGCATATGCGTTTTCGAGATCAGGGCTCGATGCACCTCGCCATCAAGTCGAACTCTTGCAAGTTGATGAACTGGATTTGGATCCGGACGGTGTAGCCTATGATATTGTCACAACAGGAAATAGAGCTCTGGTTGGTATACTCTTCGGAAGAGGAGGAATACATTCGCTGGAAGTCTCAAAGGCAGGGAAACTTTCACATCGAGGCTATGGCGCCGCGGGAGATTCTGTTAGGGATATTGTGCAGTCCGAGGACTCGCTTTACATCAGCATGGACTCACTCGTCAGCGGTGGAATAAAAAAATTCAACTCGACAAACCCCGACGCGATTGTGGAAATTGGCGCAAACTCCGAAGTAGGACCCGAAAACAGTCAAGTAGGCGTCGCAGAGGAATTCATTTATGCAGCAAAGTTCGAATATGAGGTCCCAGGTCAGGAACTTCAACGTCTCAATAAAAAAACCCTCACGATCGAGAAAGCTGTCCCCACTGCGGGATACGGCGAAAAGGTTCTGACAAAGGACGGCTATACAATGGTCCTGGAATCTGGCGCGTTCAATGGTATCGAACTTTTCGATGCGACGATGTCCTTAAAAACCAGCCTTGAATACAAGGGGTATCCCTATCGCGCTTCACTCTTTGAAGGGGACCTGTTTGTTAGTACTGATTTCGGAATATATGTATATGACGTCAGTTCCTTACCCGCGATAAATCTTAGGACCGTTATAAGTGTGCCGAACGCCGAGGTTGTTACCGGCATGGCTCGAAGCGGTGATCTCCTTTTTGGCTTAACCTGGGAGGGCAGTTTATATTCATTTCATATGCTTGGCTGGGATAATGTAATTCCGGGAGCGAGTCTTTCATTTCCAATGAATGGCAGTTCACTCGCCCTTTTGAATGACAAGCTGCTGGTCGGAGGATCCGACTCAGGCGAACGAGCCAAGGTTTATTCGGTTGCAATTGAACGATAAGTTGACGAGGTTTCACAACATGAAGCTAGGCTTTCGCCTATGAAAAAGGGCAAAAGCCGAGCTAAGTGATTTTATCGCAGTTTTTCCACAAAACGGCTCGCTCGCTTCTCCTATCTCCCATCCTTTTATTTCTTTGACAACTGGTGAAAACTTTGTTCGCAGATATCGCAAAAGAGTGCGATCCAAAATTTGGTGACAGAAACATTTCCTGGGTATACAACCAAATACAATCTAGCGAACTTAAGAGAAATTTACGTGGAATTCATACGAATTGAATGGGCACGTCGCAGCCTTTATTTTGCGATTTTGGAAATGAGACATTTGTTATTGTTCACTGTTTCTCATCGGGATGAAATTAAAAAAGCCAGGGCGCTGCTGATGCTGGCCCTATCTGATTATGTTGAGGCCATGCGGGAACTGGAGCAAACTGATCCTTTACTTGCCAGAGCTTATGAGGAGCTGGGCAAGGAACTATTCAGTAGTGCCACGGAGCTTTTAGGATCGACAGCTGCGGATCTTAACCCGATATGCTGATGAGCCCGCAGCTGCAGAAAACCTGGCCATAAAGTGGCTCAAGCTTGCTGAAAATTTGAATCTGGGTCTGGAATATCTAGTGACGGATCCGGGTTAATCCTGGTGATGTTCAGGTTTGGTTCCTGTCCATCGGTTCGGCGATTAGGCAGCTCGGGAAACATTCAGAGGCAACCGAACCACAAGGCTGCTTCCCTGACCCATAGGATTGGGGCGGAAATTGACGGTGCCATGCATATCGAGAATTGTGTGCTTCAGAGCGGACATGCCCATGCCCCGTCCGCTGCTGGTCGAAACCTGATCAGCGGTTGATGCACCGTCCATAAAAACAACATCCGCCACGGTCTCATGAGGTTCCGGGACAAACGCCAACCGTTGCGCCAGCTCGCTGAGTTTTTCCAAATCCACCCCAACTCCATCATCACTCAGCTCAATATGCAACGCGTCTGCAGTTTGAAAGGCTTTGATAGAAAGAGCAGCCTGGCGTTTGACATCCCTTCCTCGACGTCGAGGCAGGATATACCCGTGATCCGCACAGTTGGTCATCCCATGCAGAAGCAGGATCTGCACAGCGTCCAACCACTCGCGAGGCCAGTTGCTGACATGATCCTGAACATTCACCTGGGCCAATTCCATGCCGGCACGTTCCAGCATGCTCCGGATGGGAACGATACTGGTGGCAACCAGGTCCACCAGCGATAAGGCACGCGCACCCGCGGCTTCGCTCTGCCTGAAATAGACTTTTTCTATGATCTCACTGTATTCCTGAACCGTGTGCTCGATCTCGCTCAATATCTCGAGAGCTTTGGTCTTTTGTTTGATGCTTCTGGCATCGAGGTCGACCTGATCTTCCATGGCATGCACCAAGGAACTCATTTCCTTAAAGCCCAGCGATCGCGCCATACCTTTCAGAGTATGCAGCTGCCGATACGCCATGGCCAGCTCCCGATTGCCCTCAATTTTCGGCCTCAAACTGGGCAGAATGCCACGAGCCTCATTGACAAAGGACTCTGCTGCCCGAGCGTCGATCTGGAGAATATCAGCCAGCCTTTGTTCCAGGCGCGACGCATGTTCCCGTGCCTGCAGAACCTCATTCTGCAGCTTGAGCTTGGCACTGATGTCACGCACTGTGATCAAAACATTTTGAATGCGATTGTGGTCATCATAAAGGGCCTGCCATTCCAAAGATAATTGCTTGGCGCCGCTTTGAATGGACAGTTCCTGCGGCAGCTGGGACAGGTTCAGTTCCCAGTTCAAAGCGTCCTCTCCCAGGCAAGCGCCTAAAGCCGCTCGGATGATGGCTCTGTCGTCGCCGCTGAGGTCTGCGACTTCCAGGAGGTGAGCGAACATATCCACGGGTTCTTTTTGGGTATCATCCACACCCAGGAGGCGGGCCAGATAGGGTGATAGATCAGCTTCCACCCGCATGCCCGTGCCGATCGAGAGAATCCCCTCTTCGATATGCTCCAGGATCCGATGCACGCGTTCGCGGCTCTTTTTAGCTTTCAAAGTCTGCTTGAGGGCGACCCCCAGGAGCAGAATAACCAGACCGGCCAGAACCATCATCGCGTAAAAAATTCGCTTCATGATCTCGCCGGTGCGCAGTTTCTCCTGTTGGGCTTTATTTTGTTCCGTCAGAAGACTATTCTTTTGCTCCTCGAGCTCGAGTCCCATGGATATTTTCAGTTTGCTCAGTTCCTCGGCCTTCTCAGCGCTTCTGATTTCATCGGCCAGGGCCGTTACGCGCCTGGAATAGTGCAGCGCTTGCGTGATGTTGCCAAGGCCAGCATAGGCATCCACCCGATGCGACTGCAGTCCTTTTTCCCAGGCTATATCCTGCATGGCAAGGGGTTCGGATTCAGCTATCTCCACAGCCTTGAGAGCCTTCTGCCATAACCTGGCCTTGTTGTAACTCGCTGCCAGCAACTTGTATGTATCAGCAATGGCCACCGGATCTTCCTTGGCTGCTTTCATCAGCACAAGGCTCCTGGTATAGGAATCAATAGCCTGGGTTTGCTGATCCAGACGGTACTGTGCGAAACCCAGACCTTTGAGCGCGCGTCCCTGGAGCAAATCAGATTTCAAAGCTTGACCCGCCTCAGCAACTTCGCGAAAAGCTTTTTGAGCGTCCCGATACTTCTTCATATTCATCAGGAGGACGCCATAGTTAAAGCTGGCATCGGCAATGGACCAGCGTAACTTCTTCGCACGAAAAACCTGAAGAGCCTCCTCATAAACCTGCTGACTCTTTTCCCTATCCTCGACATATTCCAGAAACATGGCCACGTGAGTTTTCACCTGGAGGTACTGCATATCATCGCGCGGCACCTTCTGATCAAGCCAGTGCAGCCCTTTTTGGGTCAAGGTCAGCGCTTCGGTCATGGATCCGGCATTATAGGCGTTAAAGGCCCTGCTTATGGCCATGGCAACGGCAAAACGGATGAGGCCCTTTTTTTCGGCCCGATCAATGTATTCATCAAACAGCTTATTATAGGCGTCGGGGTCCGCTTTTCGCTTTTGCAGGGCCATATGATGCTTGGAGAATTCGAGTTGCATCCGTATCTTTTCATTCCCTTGGGAACGGGCCACGTCGATCAACTTATTGATAAAGTCCTCCGTCTGCATCTCAGGCGGCAGGTGCGAGGCATCATCGGTTTTTAGGAAGAGATAGAGCTGGAGCCAACGGGAATCGGCATGATTTCCACCGAGCGATTGAAGCTGAGACAAAGCCTCCGCCTTGGCCAGGCTCGGATCGTCACCTGCTCTCACAGTAAGATCGCGATAGAGTTCCATCCCGGCATCCAATGGTTCTGCGGCCGTCACTTGCCCCAAAACGAAAGACGGCGTTAAACCAAGGATAAGAATCAGAAGGCAAAAACACATGCGGGGCCAGGCCGCGATCGCAACCAATCCAGTTTGCTTTTTGGGTCTGAGCAGGTTCAGCACACTGTTTCTCACCATGTCCCCAGACATCTCTGGGCGGGGTCGGCTGACCCAACCTTGAGTCGGGTAGCCTTGCTGATCCATCGGATCTGATTAGGATAAATTAAGGAACACAGGTGATATGATGGCAATCCTGACAAAACTTTACAGAGATGTATGGACACTATGTGGGGGTTATTGATAAGCGGCGTCAAGAGCCGCCTGGACGTGTGCCGTGACAGACGCGCTATCATAGGTAAAGACGATTTCCGTGCTGGCCGCAAGGCCCGTCTGCAGTCCATTCATAAAATGAGTGCCGACCACCTCACTTTGTTGCCGAGAAAATTGATGCCCCACCAGGGGCTTGAAGGCCGAAGCAATCATATCGTCCAGGAAATCAGTGATTTCAGCATTATTAAATCCAACCTCCGATAAACCTTCCATGGTCGCAACGGTAATATCAGCCATGACGTCACCATAGGCTTCGACGTGCTCCGTGTTGAAGCCTGCCCCATCCATGGACTCGATTGCCGATAGAACGATCTCTTCCATGACAGTTTCTGTTTCCTCGTGACTGACCCCCAGATTGTCCACATGCTGAACGGTTTTTTTCACGATAATCCCGATGACTTCATCCATTTGCTCCAGAGTGAGGCTGCTATGGGCGAGGCTTTCAACCGCACCTCGCACGCAAAATCCGAGGGCTTTTTCAATGTCGGCGGGATCGCTCACGCCGGCCTCTCGTTTCAAAGCGTCAATTGTTCCATGCAAAGCGGCGCCAATCGGTAGACTCAATGCCTCGACCTTGAAGCCAAGTTCATCAAATCGACTCAGAGCGGCAAAGATAACGTGGGCTATGCTATCGTCGATTTCCTCCAGGGAAAATCCGGCATCATCCAAAGACCCAACTGCACCATAAAGCAGGTCATCGATCACAAGGCTATATTCCGTGGCCTTATTGGTGGACCGTGCCAAAGGACTCTCCGCAAGACCTTGGATCGTTCCACTCACAATCGCCACCAGGATGTCACGGCCATTGCTTGGGGTCAGGACCCCTGCATCATCAAGTCCACCAATCGCCGCAGACGCGATCGTCCTTGCCCCCTCGGCCATCGATTGAATACTATAACCCGCTTCATCGAGATGCTGCATGGCACCCTCGGCCAGCAGGTAGAGCATGGTTCCAAGACCGACACTATCCAGATGGTCGGTGCGATTTTCCAGCGATTCCATGATGCTGGCCACGATCTCTTCCAGCACCTTGTTCACCTGCCGCTGATGGACATTCTCCAATTCATCCAGAGCACCCAATGCACCTTCGACCAGTTCATCGGCAAATTCTTCAATACGATCTTCGTAGGTTTCCGCATTGGTCACACCGGCAAGACGAAGCTCGATTTTGGCAATTTCCAGGGCCCCTGCGGCACGAGTTGCAACCATGCGAGCCTGCTCCTCGGTCAAGGGCGTGCGATGAACAAGGTTTTCGTTCAACTCATTGACGATTTCAATCGCAAGGGAATTGGGATTGATGTTAGCCGGAGCGCTGATACCGTCCGATCCAGACGTCCGTTTGGTATCCTCGCCCCCCGAGTCCTGGCACCCGGGACTGATCATGCCGACACAAGCCATAAAACCTAAGGCGACAAGCTGGGGCAAGGTTCGCATGGTGCCATCCTCTTGATTTGAATACTTATAACCTAGCGTATTTTTTAAATATTTCAAATCACATTCACCGCAGGCTGGGCCGGCACCCTCACCATCTTTTAAAAACTCAGTAATAAATATAAATAAGTCAAAAGAATTAAGATTTTAGAAATTGAACTGGCCGGCCAACCAGTTATCTTAGGGAATATTAACAATACCTAAGAAGAGTGAAGGGAATTGATGATGCGTGCACGCTTAACATCAGCAGCTTTAGCGGGTCTCATAGTGACCTCGTTCCAGGCCAAGGCGGATTTTTTGCCACCGAATGACCTGTGGAAAGAAGATGGTCTTCTACGCGCAGCAGGCATCACTCAAGACGATTTCAACGAGGCTATTGATGCCGCCGAAGCTTATTACAAACCCATCGTGGCCAGCTTTGGCGGAACTTTGAAAGTGAACCGTTTGTGGTCCGATAGCACGGTGAATGCAAGCGCCATGCAGTCGGGTTCCAGTTGGCAGGTGAACATGTACGGTGGCTTGGCCCGCCGTCCCGAAATCACACGCGATGGCTTTGCGCTTGTGCTCTGTCATGAAATTGGCCATCACCTCGGCGGCTATCCTTATGCCTCATCATGGGCGGCCAACGAAGGCGCTTCGGATTACTTTGCCACGCTCTCCTGCGGACGCAATCTATGGAAGGACGATCTGGAGCTGAACGCCACTTACCGCGATACGGTGGAAGCGATTCCCAAGGCTCTTTGTGATAAGGCCTGGGCCAGTGAAGATGATCAGAACCTTTGCTATCGCATGACCGCCGGTGGTCATTCGCTGGCGAACCTGTTGGCCGCTCTCGGCGGAACCCGGGCTGATTTCTCGACGCCTGATAAAAGTGTGGTGAAGAAGACCAATAACTCCCATCCCGCTGGGCAGTGCCGACTGGATACCTATACAGCAGGCGCCATCTGTACCAAGGATTGGGACGTTAAGGTGATTCCAGGTCGGGATCTTGGCAGTCAACGCAACAGCAAGGATGCTGAGCAGGATGCCGTAAGCTACACATGTAATCAGTCAGAAGGTTTAACCTATGGGTACCGTCCCCTGTGCTGGTTCAAGCCTTATTTGACTGCGGAAAATCCAACACCGACACCAACACCGACTCCGACGCCAACACCAACTCCTACGCCGACACCAACTCCGACACCAACTCCGACACCAACTCCGACGCCGACGCCGACGCCGACGCCGACGCCGAATCCTACTCCAGAACCCTGTCCTTATCCATGGCCATGGAGTGTCATTCTCTGTCGCACAATTCAAACACGCTAATTTAATCTCCTGCGGATCAAAGGTCATCCTCGACCAGGGGGTGACCTTTTCCTTTTCCAACTAATAACCGGCCGGCAGCACGAAACCACCCAACGTCGTATACCAATTCACGGGACTTTCGGGGTCTTCATCATCCTCTTTCCAGGCAAACTGATCTTCCAGATAGCTGCGATCGAAAAGGGTAATGCCATCCTTGATCCCGCGATCGGGGCGATTCACTCCCCACGAGTTTTTAACGATGATGTGATCCAGCGTTCCCAGGAGGGCCTGCTCCTGCAGTTCCTCGCTCACATCACCGCGGCCAATGAATCCTAGTCCGGGCACATCCTTCACCGTGTAATCCTCGAGCACAGTCAGGTGTCCTCCCTGTTTCCCGACTCCCTTTTCGCGTAAAAGATCGCCTTTAAAGGTCCCATCATGATTATCCAGCCCATTGAAATCGATCATCAGCCGCATCACCACCGGCTGCCGATCATTCAGTGCACGGAATACGCGCGTCCAAAGCATCCGACGCGCGTCATGGACATTGGCGCCGATGACCGCACCTTCTCCAAAAACCCGTGGGAACGAAACTTCTGTCCACGCAAACCGTGATCGCTGATCCAAAAGGTCCCGCAACGTCAAAGGCTGACCACTGGGGAGATAAGTTATAATCTTCTGATTGGCAGGCAGAGCCCTCGTCTCCGCTTCAGCCATATTGGAACCAAAGGCTTCGTCCAGCACCTGACGGATCAACTCGGGTGTGCGCGTCGCAGGATCCTGCAGAGCACCCGCTGTCAGCTGTTCATTGATGTAAGTCATCGCCTGTTTCTGTCGCAAAGACATTTCCACAGCGGTTTCCTCGCCGATAAAATCACCTTCACTGACGAAACCGCGCTTCAGTATGATGGAGCGTGCCGCCGCCCAGCTGCCGCCGATGGTAATCTCGTCCAGAACAGAGTTTCTGATGAGCTGATCATGGAAGTACCACCAGGTCCAGTAGGATTCCGAAACATCGAGCGTTTCGTTCTGATAACTTAGAGCCATTGATTCCATCCAAGTGGAGGCCGCATACAGCCAACAGTTTCCAATCGATTGCCTCTTGGCAATCGTATGCGAGATATCGGTGACAAGCGGGGACGACGTCGCAATCTTCGGCTGGGAACTGGGTCCACAGGAAGTCAGACCGCCGACGCCTAACGTGATTCCCAAACATAAATTCAATCCATGGGGCATCCATCGATTCATATGAGATCTCCTTGACAGCATCAGCTGCAAAATAACAGCACACGCAGATTTGCAGAAACTGTTCCTAAACAGCAACAGAACGAAGGCTCACAGAACAGAAAGTGAGCAGACCCAAATGCCACTTATTATGCGTGCGATTTTGTGCAAATGGGGAAGCTTGTTGCGTTGGCGTGGGATGAAACATCCAGGAGGCATCTGCATAAAAAAACAGGCCCGCTTGAAGCAAGCGGGCCTGACTTCGAGGTATGGATGAGCTGGTATTATTGCACTTGAACGTTGGTCAAAGTCGTCATGAGAAATTGTTTGTTGGACTCTTCATTGAGGTCCACGTAATTGGAAATTTTCACAGTCACGGACTCACCGTTTTCAAGAGCCCGACCTAGTGCTCCACCCGCGGTCACAGCCGCCAAAGCACCGTTGATCAGCATGGGTCCACCGGAATCACCTGATCCGCTGGCAGCGTCCTGACCTTGAGGTTTTTCGGCGTCGCTTGCGGTCGGCACGCCTTCGAAGCGAATCATACCGTTACTCACGGCAGAAATCTCGTTGACACCCTTGCGCTTGATACCGGAGCCTGCTGTCCCTGTCTGCTGACCAGAGGAATCATAACGATAATCATTCACGCCATAACCCACGATGGTAAACTTCTGCCCCACATTGGGTGTATTGGGATAGAGTTTGGTCGTCGCGGGTGCTGAATACCGAGGAAACGTCACGACTGCAAGATCATGATTGCTGAGTCGTCCGGGAACTACGGTATAACCCTGATGATGCTCCAGATCGATAGCCACAACTTTTTCTGTCGTGCCATCGGCCAATTTTTTCTTAAACGTCATCGACGATGCCGTGTGACCGGCCTTAAGAATATCGTAAACACAGTGGGCGGCTGTCACCACCTGCGCATCGTTCACAAAGGTTCCCGTACAAATCGAATGACTGGCACCGACGCTGAACTGGAGCAGAATCACAGACGGAAACTCGCGCGACGCTTGCAGACCGTTGGTAACTTTGGTTTCACTGGATTCCTGCATTTCATCATTTTGACCGCAGGCAAAAAGACTGAACAACAGGGTGGAAGCGAATACGTGAGCGGCTCTGTGTTTCCAGATTTTCAGCATCGAAGCTCCTTTTCTGCTAGTGAAAAAACTGTAGCCGATCACTGGCTGGGCAGCCAGTTAAAAATTCAATAATGAGAAATTTATTTTTTTTGTTTTTCGTATTCAGGATGTTACAACCCTTGGCGCTGTTATGTATACGCGCTTAAGGTACAAGGATGGGCTGAGACCATGGAAGGAGCTGATCGCGGCGTACGAGTGTTACGCGAGCGCCACAAACCCTACGCTGGAGCCAGATCAGGGCCCTGGCCAGACGTATGCGGCTCCCCAGGAAGCTTCTGCAAAGCATCCAAATTGCCGGGTCGAGCCAGGGCCTCACTCAATTTGAACCTGCACGTTCATCTTTTGACTCTCGATGGGCTTTAACAGGTCGCCTGTCAGCGGAAGGCCAGGAAGTGTATCTGAAAAATGAGAGCGAGGACAGCGACCTTGTTTTGTCGCACATAAAAATAGCGTCCATGAGTCGCCGCGCGTATGGAGACACCCTCGTATCTAGCCTACAAGCCATCAAAAGCCATCGCGCAGAGATTCAAACGGTCGAAATGAGTGCTAGCCTTGATAAGATCTCGTTTGATGTAACATCCACCTGGGGTTCGGATGCTGATTCCGTGAAAAGAGAGATCGAACGTGTGGTGGGAAGCGTTACCCACTCTGGCGCAGGAAAAACCGGACGCGGCACGTGGTTACTCCTACCTGGTTAATGGTGGATACGTCGGCTGCGGTGTCCCTGTCACGGTCATGAAGCGAGCCGTGTTGTCGAAAAGCCTCGTGCCGGCTTCAGTCATTGCCACATTCATTCCCATGGCCGGTGAGGATATTTTCAACAGTGGCACGCAGCTACCCGAGCGAAACAGCGACAATGCCTTGCTGATACCGTCCATGAATATTTTCGAAACCAAACGCGGCAACAAGGTCATCAATTTCAATTGCCTCTCCTGTCACGGCGAATCCATCGACGGGAATTTCATAGTCGGGCTTGGCAACCGAACACGCGACTTTACGCAGGAGATCAGTCGATTCGCCAAAGTCCTTCCCCTCCTGGCTTGGACTGCGGAGGAACGGGAAGAAGTCAGAGCCTTTCAACGAGCTACCGAAACGATCAGCCCTTACATTCAAACGAACACCGTTGGCGTAAATCCCGCCATCAACCTCACATATGCACTCTTTTCACAGCGCCATGCCGAAGATTACACCTGGAGCGAAACGCCGACTCTTGAGCCGCCGGCGACCATCTTCCCGCCCGTCGATGTTCCTCCCTGGTGGCGCATGGGAAGAAAGTCGTCCATGTTCTATAGTGGCGAATTTCGTCATAGCCATCATCGCATCATGATGCTGGCCTCGACTCTCTGTGTCGAGAATCAAAAGGAAATGCGGGCTCTGGAAAAGCCTTTTTACGACGTGGAAGCTTTCGGCAAGAGTCTGAGAGCGCCGCGATACCCGGCACCCATAGTCAGGGAAACTGCCGAGCGCGGACGGCTCGTCTTCAATCAGAATTGCAGCAGCTGTCATGGTACCTATGGTGAAAACGGTTCCTATCCGGACCGGATCGTGCCCATCGAGGTCGTGGGAACCGACCCCTGGTTGATGGAACATCAGACAGGCATCGAGACCCAACGGTTCTGGGAATCGGGTGAGGAAGCTTCGCAGGCGCTCTATGGGGAGAAATTCGGATTTCATGCTTTGCGCGGTTATAGTGCGCCACCTCTCGATGGCATCTGGTCAACCGCCCCTTTCTTCCACAATGGGTCGGTGCCGAACCTGGAAGCGGTGCTCAATTCAAGCTCACGTCCGACGTATTGGTGGAAAAGCAATACCCATCAAAGTCAGGATTACGACGTGGCTCAAGTCGGTGTGAAATTCGAGCTTTTGAATTATGGCTATTATCAGGGTTTTCCTTTCACACGTCGATATATCTATGACACGACCTTGCCAGGATACGGCAATCAAGGGCATACCTTCGGCGATCACCTCACCCATGACGAGCGGTCGGCTGTTATTGAATATCTGAAAACACTCTGAACTCTGGCAAAGGACTGGCGTCCAAGGGGGTATGATTCCCCTTGAACGGCATGGCTCCTGCGATTGATTTATTCGACTTCAAGAGCAGGTGTGGGGAGTTCCACTTTTTTCGTCACCTGGCTGTAAAGCGAGCTCACCGAGAACAGCAGTTCATAGCCGCCTGGGAATTCGACTGTACCATCCGCAAAGGCGCCGCCCAGAATCATCTGCGGCGAGTGCAGAAGTTTTTCAGGCACTTGCAGGGGTAGGGCGCTGGTGTCGAATTGGTCAAAGCTCACGACCTTCCTGGTATTGAGCACCGAACCCAACAGGTTAGGACATGGAGCGGTTACGCAGTCGATGGGCGGAGTGTGTTTGGAAGCTTTGATGAAGGTGACCTTTTTGGGATCAGCCCACAGCGAACCTTTGCGATGAGCATAAACTTCCGAAATTTTCAGGGTGGTTGCAATACCGGGGGCCGTCGGACGCCTGATCCAACCTTTGACGATCGTACCGCCGTTCAAGTGGCTCTCAATGAGTTTCTCAATTTCCGGACCAAAATCCGCAACGTCGAGGTTGCTGACGTAGATGGGTCGCGTCGCGGGGTCAGCATTCAAAGGACGGAGAAAGTAGCCGCCACACATGGGATAAGCGCAGAGACGACGGTCTCTTTCTATAGTTCCATAGGGCACTTCGGATGGTCGAATCACCGTGGGCAAGTCCCCAGCGTCCACGGAATCTTGAGCGAGAGACATCCAGGACGAGCACAAGGAGATGGCCAAAACCAAAGTGTTCTTCAGAAATTTTGACATACGAGCCTCGAGTCTTGTAGGGCAAAAGTACGTCTTGGATCATTCCAAGCCTTCTCTTGCAGCTGGTTGAGTGAAACTAAAGTTCAAACGTGCGAGCTTTTCAATTGAGGAGACGTACGCGTTGAAAAATTTTTTGCATGTCCAAAAAATAATTGTGCTGTCCGAAAATCCAGACAAAAGGTCCCCAGGCGAGGGTTTCGGCTGATCAAAACCAAAACTTGCGCGGCGACTCTTTCTACTTCGAAAATTGATCCCCTAGCGAGCCGTACAGGCAGGCATGCTCAGGTTTTTTGCGTCTCTTATGAAATAGACTATGGCCTTGGACGGACCGCCCTTGGTTTCGATGACACGAAATATTCTTTCCCTGGCTTGATTAGCTACCCGGGCGTATTCACCTTGAAGTCGAGGATTTTCCGTTGTCAGAAATTTTGTGAACCAGTCTTGCCCATCCGTCACCTTATAAATCTCGACATTAAAAACACTTTTGCTGTTCAGGTAGCGCAGAATTTCATCGGCTCGTTTATCAGCCAATTTGCGTTCGCCGTCTGATAGCTTTTTGTCGTGACCTAATGGATAAAATTGATCCGGCCAAGCGAGGACCACCACACGATAGATAAATTTATCCGATTTCACGAGGGGAACGACGGAATCGAGCTTCGCTTTGTGCTCAGAGTTTAACCCATAGGCGCCCGTATCATAGCTGAAGCTGACGGTTTCTTTTTCGAGACAGCCCAAAATCACGTCGATGAGCTCAAAGGCCGCGATGTCCTTGGGAATCTTGCTCAGGGGTTCTTCTGCGTAGACACTTTTACCGACAACAAGCGAAATGAGTGTGGAACCGAGCTGGAGTTTGAAATGCTGCATGGTGCAAACTCCTCATCCTAGATAAATTGCAACCGATGTATTTCTTCCCGATGTTTTCCAAAAAAGCAACTCAATCATCGGCGATTTCCGATTCATGCAACAAGGATCGAAAATGGCGGTTTGGAGTCGATGAGAATAGTTCGAAAACGGCGGATCGAAGCAGAAGGACATCGCATTCTCATACGCATGGAGCTGCCACTCGGCGCCAGCAGAAGTGAACTCGTGGGCCACAGCGATGAAAGCCCGATCGACGAACTGAAGAAGTAATAGGATAAATCCGTCACTCAACAGCCTGGAGCTGCAGTTCAGGATCCGACCCTGCCCGCAAGCTGATACCCTGTTTAACACTCAAGGCATTCCTCAGGGGATGAAACACCAGATGGAGAGGCGTGACTTGTTCATGAGGGATAATGCCCTCCATAAGAAAAGCGGCATCCTCCCTATCTTTCGCTGGAAGGCTTGTGATGGCAGCTCGGCATTCCGCTTCCGATAGCTTAAGCACGTTGTTCAGCACATTGGAAAACCAATAGCGCTTGCAAATCCTGTAGCGGTTCAATTGCGAAGCTTTGAAACTATCCAGATAAACCTCATTACGGATCAACTGAGCCTCTTCTTCGGCGAAGTACACGAGATAGGCAAGACCCGTCTTCGCATCGGGTTCTTCGCGATAGGCCTTGCTGAGGAAAGCCTCGCTCCCGAGGACCATACGGGCGCTTTTGCAAGCCCGATCCTCGTAAAAACTTGTCACGCGGGAAACCTTCAAACCATCGAACTTAATTCGACTCTTGAAGTGGGTGCTGGTGGTGGTCGAATCGGATTTCAGGCAAGCCGTTTCAAAGGTACCGGCCGTGACGAACCAGCTCAAAGGAGCCTCGCCCGCGTGCCAGACAGCTGCTGGTTGCAGAGCAAGAGGCGACCCGGTCTCGGTTTCAATTTCAGTTTCGGGGGCCTCCTCATCGGCATCCTTGTCACCACAGCCGGCAAGAGACACGTACAGGCCGCATAGGAGCGCAAGACCAGATCTGGACTTCAAAATTCACCTCAAGTGCAAAAGGGGATGCGATCCTTGGAATCGCTTATGATCAGGCTATTTCCCGCCAAACAAATTGGGTCAAGACCTTGAACTTCACCCGAATCATAAAGTGAAAATCATGGCAGCCTGGATGCTGCAGCGAAGGTTTATCAAGAACCACCTTGAATTCTGAATCCATGTCTTCAAGCTGAATGCGCACTGCATCCATGCCAACGCCTCGGCCGGACATCAGCGTGACGTTCTCATAGGTGGAAAAACCGGGCAAAAAAATCAGCTCCGCCAGCGCCTCGGGGTTAAGGGCAGAATCATCATCAATCAAGCCACGGGCTAAAGCGAGCTCGCGAATCTTCGCCAGATTCAATCCCCGCCCATCGTCTCTATAGTGGATGATAAGGTCATTGTAAACTTTGTGCTGCACAATGGAAATCGTCCCTGCCAAGGCTTTACCCAGTTTTCGGCGCTCATCCTTGGTTTCGATTCCATGCGACATGGTATTGCTCAGAAGGTGTCCAAAAATTTCCTGCAGCGTGCTGTGATAAGCCTTAGGTATGAGCGTTCGCTCTCCCTTGAAGATCACATTCGGCGACGACTTGCCGAGATCGATAGCCAGCTGACTTAAATTTTGCAGATGATGACTCAGAATCGATTGAAGTTCAGTGCCGAAGAGATAGTTCAGGCGCTGGTAGATATGCCGGAATTGGGGCTGGATCTGGTCGGGCAGCAGATTCTTGACGATCTTTTCCAAGTGAAGGATGACCTCTTCCAGAGGTTTGACAGGAGCACGCACCTCATCCGCATCGGTATTCTCACGGCCGAGCTTGTTGAAATAAATCTCGCCGTAAAGGTCCAGGAGCCTCTGTAAGGACTGAAAAGCACTGCTCTTCGCTCCCGCCCTGTGCAGATCAGATTCCACCTCATGAATCGCCTGGGCCAGGGTCATGAGTCCACAAACGCGGGTTTCTCCCTTGAGGGTATGCAGGGCGGCGAGAGTGCGTCGCTGCAAATCCAGACTCTGCTCCCAGTCCTTATTTTGGACCGTGGCCAGCAGGGCACGACCACGCTTTTGCAAGTCCGGGAAAAAACGGCCCTGGCTTGATACCAGCTCACTGATAATGTTTTTCTCGAGGTCCTGCCGATCGGATAGCTCACGGAGGCGCTGGATATGCGTGACATCGCGCAGGGTCACCAGGATCTTTTCGACAATATCGCCTTCATCCAGCATCGGCGACCAATCGAACTCAAAACTCAAGAGTTCTCCCTTGGGTGTCCGGAGGCTGGCCTCGCGCGGAAGACTCTCGGAATTCAATTCAAACGACAGGCTCGACGAACCCAGGGTCATATCCAAAAACCCTTTGACCTGATTCAAACGGTCGCCAGAGATATCGAATTTGGCGAAGATATGGGCTAGCGGGTCCTTGCCGCGCAGGTCGGTCTCGTTCATCATCTGATGCAGATGGTTCGAGTATTCCGGCTGGATCGCCGGTTTCTGATCAACCGCTTCAATCACGAAGATTCCTTGATTGATGGTATGCAGGATGGATTGAATGTCCCGGGTACGGTCTGCGACCAGTAGATCCAGCTCGCGAATATGGGTTTCCCGCTCGATAATCATGGTTTCCTGCAATTCCACACGTTTTTTCTCGGCCACCAGGACTTCCCGCTGCAGCTGATGCTTTTCCTGGTTGATCAGCGCCACGCGCTGGGTCAAGGCAAACGAAAGCAGAATGAATTCACACGTGGCACCGATCGGCTGGGCCCAGTTCGAATAAAAATTGACGAACATGATGCCGCCGTTAGCCAGAACATTGATGGACGTGCCGACCAGCAGGAAGGACCAGGCCGCAACATAGACTTTGGCTGGTTTGAATTCCCGGATGAGATAGACGCCAGCCGACAGCAGGAAGAAGGAGCAGACGATATTGTTAAAGAGGGTGAAAGGGTGCGACATCACATTAAAGGTCAAGCCGTTTAATGCGTTCATTGCGGTTATAATCTGCCAGCCGATGAGAAAGCGGTTGAATCGAGGCATCCGTTCCTTCATTTCGAGGAAGGAACGCGCGAAGCTGATGGCACTCATAACACAGCAATCAATCGTCAGATAGAGGCCCGAGCCAGCCAGGAAATGGTCAAATTCTTTCGGGAAGAAAACCTGTTGCAAAATACCCTGGAAATTGCTGGTGAAAACCGTAAAGCAAAAGATGTAGAGCACATAGTAGAGGTAGGCTTTTGACCGGAAATTCAAATAGACAAACAAGTTATAGAAGAACATCACGGCGCCGATGCCGATGATGGAACCCAGCATGGTATCGTCCTCGGCCTGCAGCGTGACGAATCTTTTGGGGCTCCAGATGGAAAGGTTGAACTGCAAGGAACTCGTGGTATGGAGTTTGAAATAAAGCTCGCTGGTCCCGGGCGGCAGCCTGACGATATAAATGGGATAACGATAGGGAATCTTGCGCTGCACGAAAGGCACCTTATCGCCCAGCGTCTCCTCCAGAAAGGTCCCATCCTCATTCGGCTGATAGAGCGTCAAGGCGTCGATAGCCGCATACTTGTTGAGTATGTAAAATTCCTGGGTTTCAGGGGACGGGTTATGCAAACTGATTCGGGCCCAATAGATGGAGCGATCGAAATAGCCAAAGTTCGGCACGGATTTGGTTTGCCGAACGGCCTGGGCGAAGGCATCCGCTCTGAGAAGATCCTGCAACGTTTCCTTGGGGTCGAGACGTTTCAGGGTATAAAGGTAGGGGCCAAGATGATCGCCGTTGGCGTCCAGCGAAACCGTGAGCGCTTCTTCTGCAGCCTTCAGTGATATTGGCAAACACAAGAGGCTCAGGCATAGAAGCCAGAGTTTGTGACTGAATTTCATCACGGCTCCCAGGATTTTTTTATGGCATTGGTAGCCTCCATTATTTCATAGATGCCGGGGAACGGCATCCTTGTTCTTGCCAATAGGCCTTTGTCTCTTGGATTGCGGGTATCGTTTCTGAGGGGATTATTTTAAGGCTTCGACCATGGCGGAAGCCGCAAGCACAGCGGTATCGATGCCATCCGCCGTTGCATCCGCGACATCAAAAGGCCACTTGCTGTCTCTCAGAGTCTCTGTATGGAGGGGAACGGCCATAGGCACAGAAGCGGCTGTAAGTCGCTGCAGAGTCACACCTCGCTTGGACGACTGAGCGAGCGCACCATGGCATATCGAGCACGTGTTCGTATAAGCAGTCCTGGCCTCAGAAATTTCCAAGGACGTCGGCGCCACGCGAGCTGTCTCTCGATTCGGTTTGACTTCCGGTTTAACTTCAGGCTTGACGGAATCCGATGACTCGGCTTTCGGCTGGACCAAGGGTTCGCTTCGCCCTTGAATCGTGGCACGCGCGCTCGGGCGCGTTCCGCACCCCAGGGTAAGACAAAGGACTTGCAGGAGAAAAATCCAAGTGCGCATCCAGAGCCTTTCCAATCATTATTCAAGAAAAGCGCTCTACGTATCGGATATTTTACGAAAAACTTTAGCCAAAGTTCTCCCGATGGTCGGGTCCCGGCTTGAGAATCCAGCCCCCTTCCTTTACAATGAGCGCATTTCAGCCTCACCGTAATTTTTAACAGACAAGGAGTGCTCATGATCACGAATTTTCTCGTTCTCGCAGCTGTGGCAAGCAGTGGAACTTTCGCCTCGCGGGACGGTCTGCATAAAGAGCTCAAAAACCTGTCCACGGCATCTGAAGGGAAAGTCGGAGTCTGCGCCCTGGACGCCTTGGACGTCGACCCAGTCTGCGTTCACGGCACGGAACCCTTTGCCTTGCAAAGCGTCGTCAAACTTATCGTATCGGCTGCCGTGCTCGACGCCGTGGACGCCGGCACCATCAAGTGGGATGAAACCATCCTCGTCAAACCAGAGGACGCCAGCCCGGGTCCCAGAGACTTTGCCGATCTTGTGCGCAAACAGGGTCAGTATCCCGCCACCGTCGAGGAACTGATCAGGCGATCCATCGTGGACAGCGACAGCACCTCGGTCGATGTTCTCATCAAGCGCCTGGGTGGGGTCGTTTCCGTCCAGGCGTTTTTGAAGAAAAAGCAGATCACAGGCATCCGTGTGGATCGCATGGAAAGGGATCTTCAGGCTGAATTCTCGGGCTTGTCGTGGCAGCCTTCTTATGCCGATCCGGGTCTCTTTAAGGCTGCGGTGGAAGCCGTGGCTGCCGACAAACGCCAGAAGGCTCTGGAAGCGTATCTGAAAGATCCGCGTGACACATCAACGCCGGTCGCGATGGTAAAATTTTTGAAAGGATTGGCATCCGGTCAAATCCTCTCAGAGACATCGACGAAAAAATTGATGTCCATTCTGGAAAAGACGGCGACCGGCAAGGATCGGCTGCGAGGCGGACTCCCCAAATCATGGCGGATCGGGCATAAAACCGGCACAAGCGCCAGCTACAAGGGTCGCACAGCGACGACGAATGATGTTGGAATTCTGACCGCGCCTGACGGAGGCACGGTCGCGATTGCCGTCTTTGTTTCTGATTCCATGCGTAACGATCAAGAACGAGCAGCCGTGATTGCCAAAGCCTCGCAGATCGTCACGAGCGCCTATCAGGGTCGCAAGTAGCAGGCGAAGTCCTGCTCACTGCCTTGGTAATGCGAAAGCCAAGGTCGTCAATCTTATAGGTCGGGTGGCTTCGGCGACGATTGGAAGCCAGACACCCTCTTTCTTGATCATTCCAGCCACCGCCGCGAAAGACCCGATAGGATCCGTAAACCTCTTTATCATAGAGGTCTTCGCACCACTCCCAGACATTCCCGAGCATATCGTAGGTGCCCCAGCTATTCGGTTTCTTGAGACCAACGTCCTGGGTGCTGCCTGCAGAATTCGCTGCATACCAGGCGATTTCATCAATGTCTCCGTATCTGACCTTGCCAGTATCGGCGCGGCACGCATACTCCCACTGGGCTTCAGTTGGGAGACAAAATCCATTTGCAGTTTCATCTCGATCCGCGCCCTCGCCGTTCAAGAGGTAACAGGGTCGCAGCCCCAATTTTACAGACAACTGGTTACAGAACTCAACAGCATCAAACCACGAGACGGTCTCCACAGGTCTTTTGGCGCCTTTGAAGCTGGAAGGATTGTTCTGGAGAACGAACAGATACACCTCCTGAGTCACAGGAAACTTGGAAATAAGAAAAGGATTCATCTCGACGAGCCATTTCGTTTTCTTTCTGTCGTCACGCAGTTCTATTTCCCCACGAGGCATTTCCAGCATGAGTCCATCAAGCACAGTTGAAATTTGGGTATTCTCTCGGTCCATATCTTCCTTTCAACCCCCTCCATCTCGCAGCGCACTTACGCTTCCGCCGGCGCTATTCCCTTTGTCGTACCCTTTCGGCGTTTTTCATAAAGATTCATGAGGGGCGTAACAGATACTCCATGGGCAAACAGTGAGAATACAATGGAACAGAATAGGATGGAAAAAATATTCAGGGCTACACCCTTATCCAGCCCTTTGTTGACCGCATAAAAGTAGTAGTAAAGTGAACCGACTCCACGCACACCAAACCACAGTATATAAGTCGTTTGCACAGAATTCAGGAGTTTCATGCGCCCTACGGATAGCCAGGCAGAAATCGGCCGAATGATGAAGAGAAGGGCCAGGGCAAAGACTATGGATTGCCAGTTAAAATAGGAAAATCGAAAGAGCGAGCCGAGCAGGATAACGACGAGGATCTCGAAAATACGTTCGAGCTGCTTATTAAAGCCAAGCACGGCATGGGGGATATAGGCAGAAGCCGTCGTCTCATCCGTGGCAGCCTTCTCAACATTACGGGTCAGTTCACGTTGAGAGATTTTCTTTTTTTCCAGACTTCTCAGGGCGAATCCAGCTGCAAATACGGCCAGGAATCCATAGGCTTGAAACGCGACAGCTGTTCCATAGGACATGGCAATCAATCCAAGAGCTAAAAATTCGTCGGCATCGATCTGCTCCTTATGGTGACTTCGCAGATAGAGCACGATCTGCCCGACGATCCGCCCGAGGATAAAACCAATGGCCAATCCGCCGACACTGGCCCACAGAACGTCGACCAGAACCCAGCGCGTGCCGAAGTCGCCCAAATTATGCAGGGCCAGGAGCCCGAGACCAAGCATGACAAACGGAAACGCCGTCCCATCATTCAAACACCCTTCTCCGGTCAGTGTAAAGCGGAGCCGATCGCTATCATGGGCTTTTTCAACCTGGACATCCGAAGCCAGGACAGGATCGGTGGGCGAAAGGATACCCCCAAGAAGGATGGCAGCCCCCCAGGATAAGGAGAGAAAAAAATTGCCCGTCAGGCTGATGAGCCCAACACTGACTATCATCCCTATGACGGCCAAACTCAGCGGCCCTTTCCAGAGACGCGATGTGGACCGCCAGTGCAGCTTGAGCCCCGCCGTGAAAAGGGAGCTAACAACGGCAATCTCGGTCAGATGTTCCAACCATTTTGCGTGCTCAAACGCATCCAAATTCAACAGTTCGAGACCGTAAGGTCCTGCACCGATGCCGATAAGAAAATAGACGATACCCGCCGTCAGCGGCACTCTTTTCATAAATGAGGTGCTGAACGCAGCGACGAGGAGAACGACGCCCCAGAAAATAAACCAGCGCATGACTTCTTGCATGAGAGACTCCGATATAAACACGCTCAGGGAAAAAGAGCTGCTTCCCAGCTCCTTTTACCTATTTTTTATGGCTTAGACTGCGGGGTGATTCTCGTTAGGATGGGCACCAGATTTGCGAGGTATTTCCAGCTTGTCCGTTTTAATTTTAACTCGTCCTTGCGATTCCAAACGTGACTCCTCATGACTCACATCAACCGAGAACTTATCATTTTCCGTGACACTCTGTTTGGAAACACGCACCTCTTCACTCGGCACAACCTTTTTTTCAATATGAATCTGCTCTTCACTCACAGGAATTCGGATTTCCTGATTGTGTTCAGCATGACGACGTGCGCCTTCGACCCGACCATCCCGATCCACCCCCTCAGGCGGCAGACGCTCCACCACAATTTCTTCGCGGCTGACGGGGACCTGAACCGTTTTCATTTCTGTCACGATCTCCTTGCGAACACTCACCTCTGATTGCACACGTTCGACGTGCACGTCCAGAATTTCTTCGTGCAGATTCATGACCTGGTCCGATGCCGAAACATTGTGCGTTCCAGATGCTTGGGGAACATACTCGCGTTCATACAGGCGAATGCTTGGATCGTCCACCGATCCACCCATGCGACTCATAATGTCCCGACAGCGGATCGGGTTATCACAATTCTCAACAACGACAAGGTGTTGTCGCCTGTTATTCTCATCCTGTGGAGTCTCATCCGTGCCAAAAAGACGACTGAAAAAACCGTCAATTTCTGACCGTTTGGGATCAGCATGGGCTTTGGATTGGTTTTCCGTTGAGGCTTTGGGCTTGGGGTCGTGGGCAGAGGCGTCCTCCAAATCATGTCTGGTGATTCGGATCCTGGAAAAACCAGACTGGTAGAGGTGATCAGCTGCCTTCTGCGCATCCGTAAACGTGGGAAAAGTGCCGACTACCGTTCTGCTGTTCGTTTCCATACATACCCTCTTGGCTTATATGACGTGCCTTCGTAGATAGAGGGTATGTTTGCAAAATTTAATCCAATTTATTGAGCCATCGCGATTTCGGCGGCGGACTCCGAAAAACGGTCCCGTATGTCGGTACCAAAAGTCTTGCCGTAAAGGTCAAAGAACGCGGCATTCGGCTGAAGTCCCTGGCGATCCAGCGACAGTTCCGCCCGTATCCCTTTCACAAAAAACATCTTCACAAGGCCAACATTCCTGGCATTGATCTCGCCCCGCGGCTCCAATCGGAAAAAATCCCTGACGCGTTCAGCGGTGGACTCGGAGATGTTGATTTCGTCGACCTCGCCCGAGGATTCCATACGACTGGCCAAATTCACCGAATTGCCAAAAACATCATACACATACTTTTTCGCGCCCACGACGCCCGCCATCACCGAACCGGAGTTCATGCCGAGCCGCATTTTCCAGTGAAAGCCCTGGCCATTGGCCCGATTGTGCTGGATTCGGCTGTGAATCACGCCCTGCATCTCCAACGCCGCCAGCACCGAATCCACGGCATGGGACTGATTCAGCTCCGGGATGCCCCCAGCGTACATGTAGGAATCGCCGATGGTCTTGAGCTTTTCCAGGCCGTGGCGTTCCATGATGCCATCGAAAATCTGGAAGATCTGATGCAGCTCCTCGATGAGCTGCTCCGGGGCCAAGCTTTCCGAGATCCTGGTGAAGCCAGCGAAGTCTGTGAAGACGATGGTCACCGACTCGTATTTTCTGGGCAGAACGTAGCCGGTCTGCTCCAATTCATCCGCGATGGATGAGGGTAGGATATTGAGGAGGAGCTTTTCGATAGTCCGTGACTTGTCCCAGCTTCGGTACCTGATCTTGTTCATGATGTAGATGAGGCTCGATACGATGACCAGGGCGGAGACCAGATCATTCAAACTGTATTGCAGCGATGCGCTGTGGTCACCGAGGCCCACGAAGAGCCAGGATGCAAAGAGGCTTACGACCGAAGTCGCAACAATGGTGCCATGCAGCCAAACGGGTAAGGGAAGGATAGGCAGCATCATGAGAACCATAAAATAGCCGCCCATGTATTCCGGACTGATCCGCGTCAATCCTGTGATGACGGCGGTGGAGATTTGCACGTAGGCAATTATGAGGGCGCCACAGATCAAAGCACGATAGCGATGACTCATAAACCGATAGGCAAGGCCGACCATCAGGGACGTGACGGTTAAGCCAGCCCTGAGATAAGGTAGAGCGCGAAGTTCAGGAAACAGTTTGGAATCGGTCACGATATAGGGCAGGAAGATAAATGAGCAAAGCAGGACGGCCAGAGGCATCATGCTCGCGCATTGGGCTTCCAGCTCTTCGATATAGCTGGCTCCATGCTTGAGTCGCGGACGGAACAGTTTAAAATTTCGGCGCAAGGAGTCGAAAAGCATGTGCTGTCATCCAAGGCAATCCTGAGAAGTACCTTGATTTTATCATAGTTCTGATGACGCGTGGGACTGCAACGCCTTTTGCACGGTGGCTGGCCACTGGTCCAAATATTACAGGAAAGCAATCATTGAAATTCACCATATTTAAGGTGGGTTTGAACCCATTTAGGGATTATCGAAGAAATTTCAAAAAATAGCTTAATCTCTGACCCCTAGGACCGAACTCACTTAGTGACGGAAAACTTTGAGTCAGAGAAATCCATGCAAACTTTGTCAATGTACCTGTCGATCCTTTCTTTGAGTATGAGTGTCGGCGCTTGTTTCAAGATGCCCATTCAATCCAAAGGCAGTGTTTCCGTCCTCGACGGGTCGGCTCGCCCCCTGGAGGCGACGCAGGTCTCTGACGTTAAATCCATGGCTACGATCGACCCGGCCGCGAAAACTGCGCAAATGATCGCGGCCCCGACCTCAGGCGATCTCTCGGGCTCGAGTGTGACATTCCCTCCCGGTGCCCTTGGCATCAGCACAGATATGATTATTGAAAAAGCTTCGGACTTCTCGCAAACCACCCTTTTCCAGGAATTGGACCTGGATCAGGACGTGAATGTCACATCGGTCGGCTCCGGTCTGATCATTCGTCCCACAGAATCGGCATCTCTGACTATGCCCATGGTCATCAATATGCCCATTCCCGTAGCAGCCTCGCTCCAATTGCAGTCGAATCAAAATCTCACGGTATTTTACAAGCAATTCGTGGGTGACAGCCTCATATCCGGGGTGATTCCGGGTCAGAACATCACCGTGAACGCCGATGGAACATGCTCATTTGAAGGTTATTTTGGTGTGTATTGGGTCGCTCTCGTCTCGGTTCCGATTGTCACAGCAAAAACAGTGAAGACGGAAGAACCGATCATCAATGCTCAGAACGTGTCCGTTGTCGATGTCAAAGGCGTTGTGTCGGAAACATCCATTCTCGTGACCATGGTGATTCCAGAAGTGAGCTGGCAGGTACCCGCCATCAGTCTGGACGCCATCAGCCGCAAAGTCACTTTGAAATCAAACCCATTGAACAATGCCGTAATCAAAGCCTGCAAAGCCGATTTTTTTACCAGCACCAGTGCATTTTCGGGTTGGACGGTTGAGGCCGGCGCCACGGCCAGCGCCACGCATCTGATTACCAAAAAGGAAGCTCACAAGCTCCTTGGCCGGTTTCGCTGTCTGGATGTCCAGGGCCGCAGCACCGTGTCTTCCTGGTCGCCAGCCATCGCTATTCCAGCCCTCGAACTGCCCACGTGGGCAGTCGCCAGTCTGAATCCAATAATTGCGAGGCAGGGTGATATCGTGAGTATCACCGGTACAAATTTTCGCACCGGAATCAAGCTCGCCTATATCGGTCGCGAAATGACCAAAGTCACCATCAAGTCGGATACGCTCCTGACAGTCGTTATGGATGATGCTCCGCGTCGGGGCGTGGGCAAACTGGCTTTGACTCAGGATGGTGTCGAGCGCTCCTTGAATCTCGCCTATGCGGGCACAAGCTCCGACTTTCCATTGATGACAGCAGCGGTGAGCGATGTCTGCGCGGGTCAGAGATTCTATGATGCCAATGGTGACCTTCTCGAAGGCACTAAAAATTGTTCGGGAGTTTCGGGGATTCCTGTCTGTACAGGTGACGGGCAAATCAATTGCGCCACGTCCGCATCCTATCCTGCAGCTCTTTTATCGGGGCTCGCAGCAAAAGTTGTCAGTGGTCAAACCGTGGCTGGAATCACCGGCACCGCCGCAGCCGAATCCCACACCAACTGCGTGGCTGACGGCGCCTTGGGTTGCTTGACCACACCGGCTTATCCCGCCGCGGCCGCAACAGGTCTCCCGAGCAAAGTCAGAGCCGGGGCAACAGTGGCTGGAATCGCAGGAAATGTGGCCTTGCCTGCCAAGACTCATGTTTATTCGGGCGTCGCCTATGGAGTGGGTGGAAACGCTTTAATAGGTCAATTGATCCTTCCTTCTCCTTCTCTCGTTGCTGCTTCTTTCGGTGCCTATGGTATCGGTGGGACGGGCTCGACCCCCACGTTGGCCGACTGCAGCAGCAACAATACCATGGGCTGTATCACAACCAGCAGCTGGCGATCTGCTGACTGGAGCACCATCATCGCAGGGAATATCAAGTCTGGAGCCACGGTTGCGGGTGTCACAGGGCAATATCCTTCTGGTGCTTATCCTTTAAACGGTAGCACCGGGATCAATGATCTGACATATGCGACGCTTCATGCACAATTGAAGAGTCCAGCCGCGTTTGAATGGTTCGACTCCACCGGCGCGACTTACTCGGCTACAGGTGATCCCGATATCAATGGGGCTTATATCATGGGCGGCGTTGATATTTATGGGACCACCGGTTCCATCGGTAACTGTACCGCTGATGGCCAGACCGGTTGCATGACAACATCCACCTATCGTTCGGTGAATATCGCCGCGCTCTCGCCTTGGGATATCCGTGCGGGAAAATACGCGGGAGGGCTCGCTGGTCAACTGCCGGCCAGCTGCCAGAATCGTATCAATTCGACCTTGTTTAACATGGATGGAGCTGCGGTCAATGCCGCCGTTACCTCGGGATCGAGCCTTGACCGTTGGGATACCATTGATGATCTGAACGGGAATATGGATATGCTGCCAACTGCGTTCATCAATATGTTTGGACCAGATAGTTTCTGTAGCGCATCAGCAGGAACCTGGACTGACGTGACAGGTGATGGCACCTGTGATTCCACTGTCGACGACTGCGTTTTCTATGACCGAATCACCCAGGTTTATTGGTCCGAATCCTATCCAGCTCTCTCGGCAGCACCGGCGATAACAGGCTCAACCTGGTCAGCAGCTGTGACCCGCTGTGAGAACCTCACCTTTGGCAGTTTTAACGACTGGCGTTTGCCAACCCAGCATGATCTGACTCAAGGTATGCTGCATGGATTGCGCGATCTTGGTTTTAAGGGTGGGGGGATAGGGATTAGCTCGAATAACAGTTACTTCATCACCAATGTGGATGATCACTATTTTTGGTCATCGACTACGGCTTCAACCTCTTCAATTTCAGCCTAGCGGCATATGGCCGATGGGACCACGGGCATTGCCCTAAAGACATCGACCATCACGAGTGCAGCGAATCACACGGTGCTCTGTGTGCGCCCGTAAAATCTCCAAGGAATAGTAACCATCCGCAGCACCTTGCGGATGGCTTCAAAGAAATTACTGCTCGACACAAAGAAGACGAGAGTCGACATTGCAAGCTGTCGGGGCATTGGCAAGAATTTTGTTTGATGTCGAATCCTGCCGACCGCGCTCGCCGTTGTCTCCGGAATTTGCGCTGGTCCAATTGAGGCAGTTGTTGCTTCCAGCCGTCCAGTCTCCTGCCGCAGCGAATCCAGTCCAAAAATAGTTGGTTGTCTGAGCCAGCATGCTCTGCAATGGAAACGCGAAAATGCCAGCGGCGTTCGTCGTGCCGATGGTCCCGCCTTCCACCAGTGTGTAAGTCGTATTCGGTTTCAAGACCCAATCCGTATGTTCCGATGTGCCGGCGCCGCAGTTGGCTGTTGTACAGGCAACTCTCACGCCCGATTGCACCAGGAACGCCTTCCAAGTCGATGTCCCATCCGGCTTGGACGCATCTGACGTGCAAAACGAATCAGCACCGGAAATTCCTTGCAGGTTGCCCGCAAAGCTATCCATGCTGGTCAGAAACATACGGCGATCGCGATTGGCTGTCGCAGTTGCGAGTTTGGTATAGGCTCTGGCCTTTTTCGACTCGTCCTCGATCAGAACATTGAAATAGTAAGTCGTCTCAGCGGTGAGTCCGGTGACTGCAAACGAATTGACATCGGCCGTCCAGTCCAAGATGGTGGTTCCGTTGGCAAGGGCCGTCTCAAGAGTTGAGATATTATCGGTGGCTGATTGCACAACTTTGTATTTGATTTTGGTCTGCGAGGTGGCATCATCCACAGCTTTTTCCCAGGAAAGGACCAGCGAAGTCGCGGTGATCGACCCGGCTGCCAGGGTATAAACCTTGGACTCCGTATAGGGGGCTTCAGCATCATAGGCTTTGAATCCTGATGGAACCTCGTTACCAATAAAGGCTGCCGTATAAGCTCCCGAGCTTACGACCGGGATGGCAGGCAAGGTGTCATCGGTCGACCAGGTCAGCTGGCTGGAAAGATAGGCGATAAGGCTTTCGTTCTTCAGTTTGCTGATGACACCAATATTGTCCTTCGTGGGATCAACCGCGAGGCCTGCCACGGCATTGATGGCGATCGTCAAAGTACCCGGCGAGGCGAGCTGCACGGGGTTGCCTGTCGCGTCTGTGACGCTCAGCTCGACACCTGCAGGAGAAGCCATGACCACACCCGACGAGAATACGGTCGCCAACTCTGTCGGCTGTTCGGTGATCGCTTTCACCTCGACAGCCGTTCCAATCGCAAGGGTACCTGCAGGAAAAGCCGCCTGCGTTCCTTTCATCGCCCCTTCTGTGATGGCAACTGTCACGGTTTCCGCCAGATCATCGGCCGTAATCGTCTGTTTCGAGGTCTGCGTGCTGGCAGCCGACGATCCTCCTCCACTCGATTTTCCACAGCCTATAGGTAGTAATATGGATGCAGTCACGAGAGCCTTGTGCCAATGAAACATAAATGTGCCTCAGTACGGGGTTTAAGGACAAATCGCCCAGTATGGCATCGGTAACTTCAGGTTGCCGTTGAATTTTGAAGATGGGGAAAAGTCCAAGATCGTGGACGATGTCTGGTATCCTGGTGGGTTCGGGAGCAGGCGTTAGGCCGATTCATGTCAGAGCGTTTTCCGGCTAGGGACCGGAAAACGCCTCGCGGGTCATGATTGAGAAACTTACTGCTTCAAGCCGTTATACATGCTATCGGCAGCGTGCTGAGCAATCTCCTGAATGGATTTCGTAGCCGTCGCTGGGAAACCCTGATTGCTAAGCACAAAGTGCAGAACGGTGACAATCACGGCTCCACCTTTGCCATCGTTAAAAGACACATTCAGCATGACCGAACGACTGTAGCTCTGGTTACCTGGATCATTCAGATGCTCCACTCCGAAGCCCATTTCTTCATTGCCCAGCTGGACCTGATACAGGTTATACTGGGTTTTCCGCTGACTATTCAGCGTCAACCCCTGCGCCCCTTTGATGACAAGGTCATAATTCAAATCAGCCGACCAAAGATGCAGCTCCGAATCCAGAGTATCGGCGCGGCGAGCGGACCCCGCTGTTAAATCAATGACGTCGCTGGAATAATTTTTTGCGATATATTCATAGAGCGGCCGTGATTTCACATCAAAAGGTCGAAGGGGCACACGGAAACTCCAAGCGACTAAAAATTCCGAACGGTCGCCTTCGGTCTCGTGCTGAGCCTGAAGAAGCTTCAACTGATAGGTGCCCGGAGCCTGAGCCAGGGCTTCGGCACGGAAATCGATAAAGTCCTTCGTGGGTTTGCCACCTCGACAGAAAAAATCCAACTCCTGCTTGACGTCGGAACGAAGCTTCAGATTGCCGACGTTATCGCAATAAAGTTTGGGATAATCCGCATTGGCGGGATTAGCGGCAGCTGATCCATCCGAGCTGTTTGCTGCCAAAGCCTCCGACGGCGATGGGGCGCTTGCCGTTTTACCACAGTGACTGACACCGACTGCGATCAGAACTACCAGAGCCTGCGATGTTTTCATGTTCGTTCACCTTGTGTGCGATGAGTTGAAATCAAGGAACGGATTTGCTGACAAGATGCTCCTGGAGCATTTTAGCAACAGCACCGTTCAATCCTGTTAACGTGACTTTCATGCGTTCGAGGTCAATACGGTTCTTGATCACAAAATTGTTAAGGAACAGAATGTACGATTGGCCGTCTTCAGCCTTGATGCCTATCGTCAGCCCGTGAGCCTTGTGATAGTACTCATTGGTCTCGACGTCCAAAAGATGCTCAGCTGAGACGGCAATGTCCTTATTCGTTTCAACCGGCAAATAAGTATTGAATTCCGTGCGCCGAATATCGTGGATACTTGCTCCGTTGGCAAACCTCAGGTCATAGTTCAGAACGATCTCTTCCACGCTGCCCTTGCCAGGGAATGGCTTGCGTGAATCCACCTTGACGTAAAGTTCCGAGCTGCCTTCCTTGATGCCGGGCGCAAAAACGTCATGAGGCTTAAGACCCGCAAAGAGTGTGGGGCTTGCCAAAGGCGCTTTGATGGCATAAATCAAGGCCAGTTCCGTGACGAAGTTATCGCTGGTCGAGAATTTGAGGACCTTGACCTCAGGCGTGCCGGTACCGACGTAAGCTTTGGCAAGGGCTTCCTTGAAAGCTGGGGTCGTCGCCGAACCGTTGCAGATTAATTTAAACTCCTCGCTGAAATCAGCTTTCTTGGACGCGGATGTGACCTTGGGTCCTTCCTCGCAAAGCACCTGCTCGGCGCCGCGAGTATCCGGTGCTTCCACGACCACGGCTGTCCGGGTCTCTACGGGAGTGACCACTGATGCTGAGGTATCGATAGCAGCACCTTTGAATTTGCCAGCTTCCGGTGCACAGGCTCCGATCACGAGGAGGCCGCCTGAGAGAAAGAATGTTGCCGTCTTGATTGTCATAACTGCTCCTGGTGTTGCCGATTACTTGCTCTGGGCTGCATGCAGAGATTTTGCGTCAGCTGCGATAAAAGCTGAGAAAGCCTCCACCGAGTTTTCATGGTTGTCGCGGCTGTTCATCACGAAGCTCATCACCGTCACAGTGATGGAACCCGTGGGGTTAGCCGGATCGCGCATGACGCCACGGACGACAACTGCCTTTTTAAACTGCTCGCTCGGTGCCCGGAGGGTCCGCACGGCGGCAAAGAAATCAAAGTTATTGGGATGCATGCGATAGAGCTTCAAATCGTGCACGGAAATATCATCGAATTCTTCGCCGGCGTCGACAACGGTCCGCTGCTCCACCGTGAATGCTGTCTCTGCATCACCGCTGTTGAGCACAGGTGCGGCGAACTTCGGTGTGATGGTCAACGGTTCCACGGAATAGGACGTGGGCACGTACTGTTCCTCACCCAGAAGGTTTTGGGCCGGAGGCTTGGGAATTTTCAAGGCATAGGCCACAGTGATCTGACTGGTCAGGTTAACTGTATCTTCGGCGATCAGTATGTTTTGTATCACGGGCTCGCCCACGCCTGTATACGCAGAGGCAAGCAGCGTCGTCAGGAGCGGAGCCGGAGTCAGGTTGGGGCAAATCAGGTTGGCCTCATCCTTGAAACTCTGTTTGGTGATGGCAAAGACATTTTTAAAGCCGAGACAAAAATTCTCGGGCGTCAGAGCCAGGACATTTTTCGGGGGAAGGATGCTATGCACACTCCCACTCTGGGCCAGAACCGTGGCCGGCAAAGCCCAGAACAGCAACCGAACCCAACGCGTGCTCATGTTTAACCCCTGCATTAAAGTTGATAGTCTTAAGGAGCAACTCCCATGCCGCCTGACCCAGTTGATATTCCATGCAGTTGGGCCGGGTCCAGTCTGGTCAGTCGATTTCGTGTTTTTAGTCTAAAGTTATGATTTTTAAGGATAATTAGAAGCATGACATGTAGGGATTGCGATTCTGGCCAGAATTGATTTTTAAGCCATGATTTCAAGCTTTGGAAACAAAAGAATCGGCGGCACAGTTCTGTATTGCCAGAACTGTGCCGCCTTGAGTAGGGGCCATTAAACTTTGCGGCGCATGGCTCGCATCGAGGGCAAACCGCTGCCGCTGGTATCGACGTCCAGAGCATGCAGAATGCCCGCGTAGATTTCCTTCTCTGTCATTTCACGCCCAGATTCAGGGTCCCCGGTTTCGGGGTTGAAACCATAGGTTTTCAAGGTTTTAAGATCCACCCCTCCGAGGACGCGGCCGCCGTTGACCATGGGTGAGATGATGACGACTCCATTGTTCACATCATGACCGCTGGGAAATTCCCGCAGATTTTCCTTGCGGGTTTTATCGCGGCCAAAATCGGTGGCGATATAAATCATGGAGTGGTCCCAGTAACTTTCGCCGTTTTGATATTCGGTCACTTTTAAAAGCGTAATGAGGCGGTCCATCGTATCCAGGATCCGATGCCAAAGCACGGCTTGCGTGGAGCGATGGGCATTGTGCGAATAGTCGAACGCAGTCGGCGTGTTGGTGAGCAAAGGATTGTCTTCATCCTTGCCATCGATGGTCACATTCATGCCGAGACCAAACGTGGCCGTGCAGGTCAGGCCTTGCGTGACGCTCAGATAGGCCAGCAGAGCCTGGGTCTGCAAAGGATCAGGACCGATGTCAGGAAAAACTTCGCGCAGAATTTCACCATCGCGGTTGGGATTCAGGCCGAAGTTTTTAAAGGGCAGGTCCTTGCTGTCTTCAAAGGGATTGAGTCGATTGATGGCATCAGCCTGCTCGAAACGTCCCTGCTGCGCGCGAAACTTCATCCAGTCCTGGATCAAAGGATTCGCACCAAACGTTTGGTAAAAGGCTGACTGGGGCTCCAGCTTTTGATCCCTGAGCTGACGGGCCATGGCCATGAGCGCATCATCCGGAACACCCTGAATGCCTTTGTAACCATGGAGAGAAAATGGGAAAAAGGCCGGGTCCGGGACGGGCTCCGCCATGGCAAAACCTGGCAAGCTACGATCGCGGCCATGCTCGGCATAACCAACGGTGGCCATGTTGATGTTCGGCAGCAAAAGCCCTTGGCCGTACTGGGCAGCGACAGCTTCCTGCAGCGTGCGGCCGTTCCAGGCATCATGTCCGGTAACACTGCGACGCTGGGCCTCAGGATGGGCGACCGCAGTGCCGGTGCAGGTCGCCACCATGATATCGTTTTTATATTTGCTTAAAAAGCGGGACTGCACGGCTTTCACGGGAAACGGCAGCGCTCCAATTGCGTCAGAGGCCATGTCCACGGCACGCAGTTCCGTGCCATCAATTGACTTCACCAAAAGGTCGGGAAACACGTTGAGCGTGCTGGCATCCTTGACCTCGGACGCGCGTCGGGCCAGGAAACAATCATTGATCGAGGCACCGCCCATCGCAGTGAAGACGAATAGGAATTTGCGAGGACCGGCCGAAGCTCCGGATGCCAGTCCACTGGTTGGGACAGACTGGGCTTTTAAACAGCCGTTCAAAAGAGGTGAGCCCATGAGCATTTGCAGCACCTTGCGACGGTTCATTGCGGTTTTCATGCGTCTCCCCCCTGTTCAATAAAATGTGGCTTCCACGCTGGTTAACACCGCGTAGCAGCTCAAGGTCATCCAATTCCGAGCCGCCCCGATCGATTGCTGAGCGTAGATGGCTTCATAAAATTGCAGCAGATTTTCCAATTCCGTGGCGCTGGCATCACGCAGGAAAGCTCTTTGATAAAGCGTATGGATGGCCGTCACGACAGCCTCGGATTTGACCAGCCGACCATCGGTGCTCAATTCCACATCTTTGAAAATAACCGCTCGCCCTGGATTGACGAGATCGAGTTGGGCGCGTTGCATGCAAGCCGACAGCACCAGACGATCCAGCGACATGGCCGAAGTCGCACTGACCTGCTCCGGGTGACGATACTGGGCGTTGCCATAAGCATTCATGCTGCCAAGGCTGACCTTATGAACAAGGTCGGCGCAAGGCAATCGCCCCAATTCCAGACACATGCCCTGCGGGTCGAGAACCAGGATCTTGGCAAGATTGTTGCGCAAAAGATCGGCGCGCATGCGTTTGACCTGAGCTTTGGGTGACGCCGTCAGTGGCAAGGATTGTTCTATTTTTGCCGCTTCCGATCCGCCTGTTAACGACTTTGATTTTTGGCAACCCGAAGTGATGATCACAAGGACCATCAGAAGGGCCTGGGTGTTAGGGAACACTGTACGCCTCCGTTTTAATCAGGTCATGCAGCATGGCTTTGACGTTATAGTTATGAACTGTTTTAAAGTCGGTCCAGAGTTTGACGAACTCGTGATTTTCTTCCGAGCGCGGCTCGTGCCCGATCAAAAAGCGCCAGTAGTCGCGCACGGTATTGGCGGCGAAGAGATCATTGTCCACCACGGCCTGGGCCCATTCCCGAAGATTTTCCACCCGCCGACCAAAAATGTAGCCAGCCTCCGGCATGTTTTTGATGCCAGGAAATTGCTGATCGAGATAGTCCATGCGTGGAAGGGAATAGGATAAGGGCGTGAGGTTTTTCTCATCCCCCAGGTTGGCGAGGTTTTGCAAGGCGGTGGCATTCTGTCCTTGGAGTACCGCGGCGGTTCCGGTCAAGCCATTGTAGTTGCGGAAAGGATAGGCCAAGGGATCGATCGCGGCATGACATTGGGCGCATTCCGGACGGGTGACGCCTTTGGAATCATAGTCTGCAAATTGGCTCATAAAAGGATCAGGCGTCGTCAGCCCCTGCATGTTCACCAGAGAAAGACCCAGATAGGCGTTGAAGGCCTGTGCGACCAGAACGCGGGCGATGCCGGTATAATTCAGATAGAAGCTCAAGTTCCAAAACGAAGTCAAGAGCCCCACACGCTTGTCCGGCTGCATTACCTGGCCATCCAACAGACGCTGGGGCGTGATCTTGGTATAGGTAACCGTGGATCCGTTTTCGGTGCGTGTCACCGTATAATTTGCCAACAGTTGATCACGAGCATCGTGACCATCAATCTGCGAATAAACGAACAGATTAAAGTCCGCATAATAATCGACGATCGGAATAACCCCGGCATCCTCGCCCGATTTCACCGAACCCACAGGACGTATTTTGTATTGTCCAATCTGCCAGACGATACCATCCTTGCCGCGCCAGTGAACGCTTTCCAAACAATCATCAAGCAGATCATCCAGAGCTTTATCCTGGCGTTCACGAGAGAGTGCGCGGAAACTCTTGTAGTCGTCATAGTCCGGATTTTCTCCGCAGACATCCAGCCAGATTTTTTTATAGACATAGGCCGGATCACGTTGGCAGAGGTTCCAGGAGCCGTTAATCAAACTCGCAAAGGACTGATTTTGGCATCCACTCACGGTGGGACGACTCTGATCATTACCGGGCAGATGCCCCGCTTCGATTTCCTTGAGGTTGGTAAAACCATCCTGATCACAATCCTCCTGACCAACTGCTTCAATCGCACCGCGCATATCCGCAAACGTGCTGGGAAATTCGGAGCTCGTCTTGGCCATGCCCTGCTTCACGCACCCGCCGAAGGGATTCAGTGCTGGAGGCTGAGCCATGTGGCAGTAGCTGCAGCTGATTGTCGAACCGGAACACGAGGGACTGTTTGGAAATGCCTTGCAAAATAGGTCTGTGGCCCAGGGTTTGGCTGATGCCTGCCCGCTGATGAGAAACATGACGAGAATGATAAGATGCCGCATGGAGTCCCTCATTCCGGAAAGCCAGCCTGCGACCAGGCTGAGAAAAGTTTTTTGGGTTCGTTGGCCAGCGCGCCCGAGGGTGGCATCGCACCGCTCAGAACCCGACCGATAAGGCCCTTAAGTTCAGACGCGGACTTCACTTGAGCATAGGTGCTGAGATCCAGCCTTGGATTGTTATTGGCCCTATGGCAGCTGCTGCAATGTTCTGCAATCAGCGGCTTAATATCCTTGGTGTAAGTCACGTTGTTGACGGGGACTCCAGCCGGGCCTTTATAAACGCCTGCAAAGTAGCGAAGCTCCTCATCACCCACATTGGTGATGATGCCGGAAAAGGCCCGCTGACCGTTATCAATGTAATATTCCGTCCAAAGATGAAAGCCCAGCGCCAGCGTTTCAGCATCTGAACCGAAGCGATTGGTCACGCGATAGGCCACATCACCTTTAAACAGGCCTATGTGCGTCAGCCGCTCGGTTGGAACCTTTTCCACCAGAATGCTGCCTGTATAGACTTTGCCGACCGTCAGAACCGGATTATCCGTGGCTGTAACGGTGGCTTGGATATTTTTGAAGAAGCGGTACTCACCCAGTTCCTTGGTGTAACGGGCGGCATCGGCGATAGGCGAAATCGCGGGGGCGACCGGTGGATTGAATTTCACCTCGGTATGAAAGCCATCCCGATCGTTCACCAGATGATCCGAGGCACGAATGGTACAAACAATGCCCTTCCAGTCCTTGGCAAAGTTGGAGTTGTTAGGCACGGTATAATTGGTCACAGCGCCTTTGAATTTTTTGGTGAGATCCAGAGCCCGCTGATTGATAGGCTCGATATCCGTGAGAGTCCCATAAACGGAGGTGCCATTTGAATTTTGATGGGATACTGCCACATCGAGGGTGGTTTCCAGCAGCGTTCCATGCAGATCGAGAACCGACGTAATATCGACGTTGGCTACCGCGAATCCAGCATTGATCACCCGCGTATAGGTCTCATTCATACTCGTGGTAAAAGTCTTGGCATTGGAATCTGCGAAGTCCGGTATTCCGCATTGCGGAAGGACTATGTTCAGATCCTCGGTATCCTCTCCCAGGTCCACCGTACGCGTGGTGCTGGTGCCGGCCACCTCTTCCTGGGTGAGAGGATCGACATACTGATCCAGCTTATTCAAAGCTTCGATGTCGAGGGCCGATTTGGGTTCCGATGTCGTGGTCTGGCTGGCCTGATTCTTTTTCTTAGTGCAGCTCGTCCAGCTGACACTGATTCCGAGTGCCAACAAAACACTCCAACGAACATGTGACGCCCAGCGTTGCATGATGAATCTCCCAGTTAATAGCCTTATGGGGTACATTGCAAAAGACCGACCAAAATTCATCGAATTTTTCGCGTGTAAATAATTGTTTTTACTTGTGTTTTTGAGACCCGATCGGAAGACTGAGGACAGAAATCTGGCAATCGATTTGCCTGGTCTTGCTTTTCTTTTATGATTATGAAGGCTTACAGAAAACTGGGCGGCTAAATTGAGGAGAAGAACGCAGAGGAAAAGATTCCCAGAGAAAAACTCTGGGAACCCTGCACACAAGCGTAGCGAAAAGCGGGGGGGCTTTTCGTTATTTCAACCGTATCGTTAGGGTCGTCTCGGCATTCTTAATCTCAAAACGGGCGTCCTGAAATGAAGCCGGTCCCATGGTACCGCGTACGTTATTGGAGAAGCCGTAGTCTTCGGAAGGAATGCCCATGATATTGGTATTCAAGGAACCATTTCCATCCGCATCGTGAAAGGCTTTGATTGCATAGGTTCCAAACGGTACATCGCGAAAATAAATATCAACCTTGTCACCTTTGATCGCAATGCTTTCGCCGCGATAACGGGCTTGATGCAAAGGTCCTTTATCAAATTCTTCGGCAGATTTTTCCAAAGCCAATTTCACCTGACCCTGTGGATTCTTGATACCCTCCACGATTACATGCAGAGTTCCCAGCTGAACACCCTGAGCGATCATGGTGCTGGGTCCCATGGTGAACATGAACGCAAGGGCCTGGACAAAGGTCTTCATGATGGTCTCCCTGGTTGGTTTGGGGTCAGTAAGCTACCGGCATAACCACGAGGTTCATTGATGTAGTTAGCGCTCTGTGGTCGGCCATAGGTTTCGTTGAATAGATTCAGGCTCCGGGGATGCTTGTAGATAAAACGCATCCAACGCAGATGAGCTGGCGAACGAACAAACTGCATCATGGCTTTTTCGCTTTCCCAGTAGCTCACAAGCAGAATCGAAAAGGGACTGCTGACGCCTGGCAGAATCAGAGTGCGGCCCGGCGCATTCCGAGTGGCTCCAATAAAACTGAAGACATTGAGCCACATAAAGGCAAAGCCTCGCAGGTTGCGACAGGAGAGTCCTATCACCAACCCCAGGTGCTGCGCCTTCTCCAAATCAGGCCTCTGAACCAGTTTCTCGCTCATGTGTGCTTGCTCCACTTGGTTACCAGGAAAACGTGCAGCGTAAAGCCAGCGTTTCCTTGTTATTGAGTAGAAGCTTGGGACTGGTGGTCGCCGCTTCTGTCTTCTGGTACTCAGACCCAATACTGATTCTATCACTCACGGGGCTGGAAACGATCAGGCGCAGCATGCGATCCTTGTTATCAAGGCCCTGCAGAAAAAAGATCTGCGGCTCCAAGAGGGACTTCAAAAGGCTCAGGTTCGCGCTCACAGCCAACCACGTGAGAAAAGTCTGGTCCCGCTCCGTATCTGTCTCCGTCCAGGCGCCTTTCGAATAGGCTTCGGGTAATGTTTCCCACCAATCATTGTGCAGTTCGACGCCCAGCGTCTGGAGGCCATCGTCGGATGTATAGGTCAAACCCATAATGCTTTGCCCTAGATTGGTCCGTTCGACTTCAGCCGCGATGCTGGTGGCCGGAAAGTTCCGGTGCCAGGCAAGATCCGCACGCACCAGCCAGCTTGCTTCCGCATAAGACAGACTCAAGCCGCTCGTCTCCACCATTTCCTCCTCAATCATGATGTCGGTTTCCCCTGAGAAGGCCTGAAAGCGATAAGCAGGTTCACGGGGATGATGGCGAAAATAATAGAGACGGCTATCCACTCCGCCTAAAAACATCCCAAGTCGTCCGCCGTATTCACTATCACGCCCCACTTCATACTGCCGATCATCAGCAATTTTGTAATCACCGACACGGTCCGGCTGTCGACTTTTCACAGCCCACGGCACCGCGATCAGCTGGACATCAAGGGGTCCGGATCGCCACTCGCCGAGCAGCATGGGACTGCTTTGTTTCGCGCCCGCATCGTAAAATCCACGCAGATACCCGACATCACGCGGATTGACGACATCCAGAATCGGCAGCAAAAGATTTTCACCCCAACTGATTTCCTGCCAACCCACGTTGAGCTTAAAGTCCCCCCAGGGCTTTTCCACAAATGCGATCAGCTTTTCCACATTGTCATGATCCGGCTGATCCCAGGTTTCGGCCTCTTCACTATCGACGATGAGCCGATACTGAAGGTGAAACCGTGTGGCCCTGGCATCACGCGTCAGACTCCAGACATGCTTTTCGTGGAAGAAAATCTGCCCATGCTGGGTGCTGCCATCGGCCATATCATGAGCATACTCCACCCCCAAATCGCGACCGTTGCGCTCATGGACGCCGGGCAAGGCGAAGGCCGGTGCCGCAAGGAGCAAAGCGAGGATCCATCCTCGGATGAGGCAGCTCATGGCGTCCTCTTACTGCAGATTGTTCTGCGAAAATTGCGTGGATGAAAAATCCGCCTGCTGCATCTCGAGAATACGCAGTACGGAATAGTCCTCCTTGCGATCGGCATTCTCTATGATGATGCGGGTCGGACGGACATTGCCTGCCATGCTCTTGTAATCAGTGAATTCAACCCGCTTCAGCACCTTGCCCTGCAGCGAAAGGTATTCGCCACGAAGAGGCCGTGAGTTGCTTTTGTCAATCCACACCCGGATGCCATCATAGGTCAGGCCGCGACGTTCCGCTTTCAAAAGAAGCACCCATTCCTTGTCGGTTTGGGATTCCAAGGAAGGCTTATAATCCCCCACCCAGGTCATGCGGCTGATATCACCGTTGGCGGCCTGTCCTGTTAACTTTTGGTTCAAGGTCACGCGCAGGGAGCGCTTGATATTCGGCACGAAGGCCCACATATCCTCATGCAGCATCAGAAAATTCTTACCCACTTCCCTTGGCGGATCCAGGGTTCGAATCAATGAGCTTTCCTTGCCACCCACCTTAATTTCATAGCGAAAGCGACTCTCATCCGACGATTCCACAGAAACTTCCATACGATATGATTCTGATGGGGCTCGAATTTCATCCGCTTTCTTTAAAATCTCATCAGCCGATTGACCCATCAGGGAGCTTGACCAGATCATTAGAGCGAGAACGTGTAGGACGCGCATGGCAAACTCCTTTCAGATAACAGTTTTTAAAGTTGAAATTTCCACATGCTCAATCAGCGCTTCCATGATCTCAGCCGGCAATTCGCTCGCCACTTTTTCACCCTGGTTTCCCGTGCGCGTCCAGATCGTCTGATGATCGGCGCTGGCCAGTTTCTCCGTGTGGCCACCGGGCGTCACCTTATGAAAGTCAAACTGCAGGTCCACTCCATTTTGATAAACAGCCTTGATAGCCATGGTCACCAGGACATCATCGAACGGCATCGCTTCCCGCAGATGCTGAATGCGACTGCGCACACAGGTGAGTTCACCCGCCTCGCCGATCCCGCGATAAAGCTGCGGGGCCAGCCTATGGAAATAACTATCACGCAGCTTGCCCATCCAAATCGAATAGTTGCCAAAGTAAAGGTTGCCCACAAGATTGGCATCAAAGAGGCCCGTTTCAAAAACCTTCTGAGAAACACGGATCGCTGTATTCGGTCCTTCTTGAGCTTGGAACAAAGTCTGTCCTTTTTCAAGGCTTCGATAGGGCTCCGGCGCCGGAATATAGCTGTTAGGCCTATCATTACGAGCGATCATGCTCGCGATAAAGTCACGATACTCGGGCGGAAACTCCGCAGGACGTACAATGCCGTGATCCAGAATTTCCACCCAGGTGAAACCCATCTGTCCCGTGGCAATGCGTTCTTCGATTCCATTTTCGCCAAGCGAAACCCAATCGAAGTTCAGCGTGGCGGATGATTGACAGGTTCCACCGACCTGGCCACACCACATGCGAGCTTCCACCACGCGGTCACGGTTTCGGCATTCACCCAGGACCTCGATCGAGGCCCAGTTGGTGACCTGTCCCCAGCGTCCGGTTTCCGTGAGGGCACGGATGGTATCGAGCACTGGCAGCGATGACATCTCTCGCGATTGACCCATCCAGTTAAAGAAGTGCGCGAAGTAAATCGAACGGTTCAGGTTGGCAAATGTTTTGAAGTCCGGCACAAAGCGATGGACAAACACGGCCTGATCCTGGGGACCATTGGGCTCGGCACCGATCACAAGGCGCTGGGCGAGGCCGCGGTAAGGAACCAAGAGAGGGCTGTTTTCAACAAGAGCGACTTCGGATTGAATCAGATCCATGGCCTTGGGCAGATGGGCTTTCTTCTCCAGGAACTGGAGGCGATAGTTCACCATCCTTTCCAAAACCCGACCTTCGGCATTGAAAACCGTAATGGTTGCGCTATAGGATTTTTCATCCACACGATGCACATCCGTCCAACACAGGCGCTCCACTTCACTGTTGTAGCCACGATGCAGTTCCAATCGGGCAATTTCGATCGGCAGACACTGATTCTGTGGGATGATAATCTGCGCGGATTGCAGCAGCGCATCACGGAAGTAAGGGTCGCCGAGTTTATGCGCGCTCAAATCATTGGCGTTGGTCTGAGCCAGGAACAACGTCCGACCTTCGTTTTCATTGTCGGATTCCAGATGATGCAGGCTCTGGATGCGTTGAAATTTTGGGCCCTGGAAAAGGATACTGCCATAAAGCTGTTTCATCGGATCGACAGCGAGGCGCGTTTCCGTGACGGGAATGCCTTCAATCATGGCCGGTGTCGCGGCCTGCAGGACAAATTCAGCCGCGAAATGATCCACTTTGTAACCGCTGAGTGCCGTGCGGATACCGGCTCGAACGCGAATGGTATCCTCCTCATCTGTCTGTTCCAGGACTTCAGCATAAATCTCGATGGTACAACCTTGTTGGCCCACCGTGATGGGGCGGGTCAACTGGATGTTTTCCAAAACAAGGCTGTCACCCAGGTCCTTTTGCAGCGAGACGATTTGAGCCATCGCTTCCAGCCCATGAACCGTTGGCAGCAGATAAGCGCCCTTATAATTATGATCGAGCAGGTAGGCATGCTCAGCATAATTCAAGTGAACTCGAGCTATGGATTCAACACCGGGCTGATGATGCAAAACGTCCTTGGCAAAGTTCAGAGCGAGATTCTGGTTGGAAGCGTTGGCTTCGATACGGGACCCTATCGCTCCAAGGCGCGAGGCAATCACGGTCTGTTGATCATGACTTTCCCCACGGATCAGCTGCATAAAGCGCTGGACGCCTTGTTCTGGGTTAATGGAACTGATGCCTTTGGTTTCCAGGTTTTTGTCGCTGCCCATACGAGCGCCCATGCCGACCTCTGACCAGACGCTGTAGGCCAGGGTTTGGGTTTGGGTCGTAGGGCTCTGCTGCTGATAACGACGAATCATAAGATCCAATGTTTCATTGGCGAAACCATACCAGGCGTTGCCAGGCATGCCCGTGACACCGATCACTGAGGTGAAACCAACCAGCATCTTCAGGGATGTTCCGTCTAACGCGTCCAGCAGGTTGCGCAGGCCAAGAATTTTGGGTGCCATTTCCTTTTCTGCATCCTGAGCCTTGACTGTTGAAACCGGACGCGGCTGGTTGCTGCCAGCACCGTGAATCAAAGCTGCCGGTTCGCCGAGTTCGCTGCGAATGCGCGTCATCAGATCGCTGACGTCATCGGCTTTGGTTATATTGCAGGCATAATACGCAGCGTCCAGGCCAGCGTCTCGATAGGACTGCAAGGTTTTTTGAATCGGATCTTCGGAGTCCTGGACCAGGGGCGAGGATCCAATCAGGGCCATGCGAACACCAAAGTCCTTGGCCAAGGCCAGGGCGCAGGCTGCCGTGATACCTTTGGCACCGCCTGTGACCAGGACCACATCGCCTGCCTTCAGAGTTTCCGAGCGAGTCTGATAGTGATGGGGTTGATCGATGTTGAAGCCGGGAAGGCGTCGTTCACCCTCGACATCATAGCCGGCCACAACCAGCGAACCTTCTGCATCTTTTTCAGACGCCATGATGGTCATCAAAGAAGTGGCATTCTGGAGCCAAGCCTGTGGCACGGAAAGACAGCGGATATTGAGGTCAGGTCTTTCATGGGCAAGACTTTGCGCGAAGGCCTTGCTGCTGATGACCTGCTCACTGCCGGGGCTGCGTGCGAAGATACCGTCGTCGCCTTGCACAAAGATCAAGGTTTGACCTTTTTTCCAACTCTGGCGGCCGACGTGGGCCAGCAAAGCGATGGATTCATTCAAAGCTTGATCTGTGCTTTCGGTTGACGTCGGCAGAAGGATAATGTGAACGTCAGCCTGTTCCGAAAGTTCGGCTCCCTGGTTCTTGAGTTCATCTTTCCAGATCTCGATCAAGGAGTCGTTGATACTTGATGCCATGCAGGCGACTTGTGCCTGATCCCAGCTGCCCGATGGCAGTTGCGACGTTTTTTCAAAGACTTCCGTATAGTTTCTGACCCAGGGTTCCTTATTTTTCCCCAGGCTGGTTTCGGCAATGGAACTGGCTTTTTTGGGTGCTTCGATCGCAGACGCAGACGTTGAGGCGACGCGCTTCTCGCCCGATCCGATTTTGCTGCGGATGGCGTCTGCAATTTCCTGAATGCTGGCGTTGGCAAGAGGAATCGAATCCAATTCACCGGCGATTCCGTAATGCATGGAAACGTTGGCCAACAATTCGCTAGCCTTGATGGAGTCCATATTCAGGTCATCCAGCAGGCGCAATTCAACTTTCAGCGTACTGCGTTCGAAACCGGTCAAGGCCGTGATGGTACCAAAGATAACGTCTTCCACAGACGCGTTCGCGGGAGCAGCGACAGTCGGGGTTGCGATCGGAGCTGGCGCCTGGAGGGTTGGGGTCACAGGCGCTGATGCTTTGATCGTCATTGGCGCGCTGCGGTCTCGAGCAAACACCAAGGGCTTCTCTGTTGGACTTTGAATAAAATGTTTTTCTTCCGGTCGTGTGAAGGGGCGAAGATAGCGTGCCTGATAAAGCTCGTCCCAACGAATGGCCGCGCCTTTGGTAAAGGCCACAGCCAGAGCCATCTTAAGGTCGGCGTCATAACCTGGGCGTGATTCGGTTGGCAAACAGAGCGTAGACCCTGGCATACGTTTCACCAGGCCCGAGAGAATCTGTGAGGGACCCACTTCGATGATCAGGTCGCATTCGGCCCGCATCGAGGCTGCGAGTGCGATGAAGTCAACCTGCTGCAGAATCTGCTCGCTCAGATAGTCCTTAAGATCAGCACCTGCTGTCCAGGCTGTTCCGTCTGTACCACGGAAAAATTTGAGGCTTGGTTGTTTGAATGACACCGTGTCCAACGCCAGGGCAAACGAGGCGGCCGCGTCTTCCATAAAGTTGGAGTGAAAGGCGTTGGAAACCGGCAGAAATCCACCCTGGATGCCTTGAGTTTTGGCCAGGTCCAGAAGGGTTTGCAGAGCTTCAGGATCTCCCGATAAAACGGTTTGATCCGGCGCATTGCGGTTGGCAATGCACGTATTGCCTGCAGCAGCTTCCATCAATGCAATGGCTGCCGTGGCATCACAATTTAAATGAATCATGGACCCGGGTCGATCGGCACGATGAGCCATCAGCTGACCACGAATCGCCGCGAGTTTCATCAGGGTTTCAAAATCAAAGGCCTTGCCAGCATAAAGTGCGCTCAGCTCGCCCAGGCTATGTCCACCCACAGCGGTCGGATTGAGGCCAAGCTTTTGCAACCACTCGAACCAGATGACGTTGGTCAACGAGATGGCAGGTTGAGCCAGCTCAGTGCGGGACAGCAGGCGGTTGGCTTCGTCCACAGAAGCGCTGAATTCGCCGAACAAAGCGGATGCGAGTTTGATATCACTCGTCGCCTGCGTTACGGTTTCAGCTTTCTCCAAGCGGGATTGTGCCCAGCTATGGCGCTGCATGAGCTTACGACCCATATTGATCTTTTGCGCGCCTTGGCCCGGGAAAAGAAAGCCGATCCTGGGAGCTTTCGTGCTATGGCCCAGACTGATGGAAATGGGGCCTTCACTCTGCTGACGACTGCTTTGCAGCTCCATGGGCTGATCCATCCAACCCAGGAGTTTGTTCAAAGCCAGGAAAGCTTCTTCAGGCTTTGTCACAACAAGTGTGGCCCGATACGGTTCATGATTCTGCACAAAGCGCGCGGCGTCCTGAGCCAGATCACCAAGTTCAGCGCGGCTGATGCGACGGACATAAGACAGCACCTGCTGCAATTTCTTTTGCAGGAGCGGCTGCGATGCGGCGGAGTAGACAAGGACTTCCGCCTTGTCATGCGAGCTCAGCATGAGGCGTTCGTCGAGGCGCGGACGCAGATGCGCGGCAGGAACGCCATAACTTTCCAGTGCCGTATGCGTATTGATTCCACCAAAACCCATGGCGGAAACACCGGCCCGCATCACATGCTCTTCAGGGAATTGTTGACCTTCGATCAAAGGACGGAAGGCTTTAGCTTTTTCCTGGAAGAGGTCATTGGGCTCTTCAACTCCAGCCATGGGCGGCTGCACCCGCTGATTGACAGCGATAGTGGTCTTGATAAAGGCACCGATACCGGCTGCGGCTTTGGTATGACCCACGATCGATTTCAATGAGGTCAGACCAATCTTTTTTTCCGGAGTCTTGTCACCCAGAACTTCAACCAGGGCGGAGATTTCCACCCTGTCCCCAACCGTGGTCCCCGTGCCGTGACCTTCAATGAAGTCACAGCTTTCAAGGCCAAAACCAGCCATTTCATAGGCTTTGCTGATGGCTGACGCCTGACCTTGGATCGATGGAGCGGTCATGCCGCCCTTGCCATCAGACGAAATACCCCAGCCTTTCAGCACCGCATAAATCCGATCGCCGTCGCGTTCAGCATCTTCCAAACGTTTCAGCACCACGAATCCGCAGCCTTCACCCGGGATGAAGCCGTTGGCGCGTTTATCATAAACCCGCATTTCATCGGGCGTCAAAGCTCCGGTCTTGGCAAAACCTATCAGCTCAAAGGTATCAAGGCTGATATCGATGCCGCCGGCAATAGCCACATCCAGATCACCACTGACAAGGCTGCGTGCGGCGTTGATGACAGCCAGGAGCGACGATGAGCACGCTCCATCCACCGTATAACCACCACCATGAAGATCAAGAAAATTACAGATACGACCGGCGATGGTATTGGACAGCGCACCGGCGAGAGTGTCTTCATTCACGGTTGGAAAAACAGATTTGAAGGCTTCCTCGACCGTTTGGAGATAAGCATCCAGGTCAGCCCCTTCCATGCCTCTGGTCGCTGCTGTTTCACGCAGCACGCGTTCCACGTACGGCCAGCGCATGCGCATGGCATTGGTTCGGGTCCATTCGCCGGTCAGAGTATTACCGAGGACCACACCGGTTTGCAGCTTTTGCAAAGTAGCGAGATCGAGGCCGGCATCATCCAAAGCCTTGAGCGCCACATCCAAAGCCAGCCAATGCACGATATCCGTACTCTCAAACGTCTGCTTGGGAATGCGGCGGCCTTTCCAATCAAATTCAAAGCCATCCATGACAGCGGCTTCGGTCCCGTAAGTTTTATCGGGCATGGCGCGATCAAGACTATGATACTGGTCCAGAGGCAAACGCTCGTCCGGCATGCGGCGGAACTGTTGACGCTTGGACAGGATATTCTCCCAGAATTCCACAAGAGTCTGGGCGCCGGGATACCAGCACGACATTCCTATGATGGCTATACCCTCGCCTTGCGCTTGCTTCTTCATATCGATCGCTCCTTGTGTGCTTTCTAGCGACTGCTTTGAGGTAAAGAGAGCAAGACGTGAGCCAGCGCTCCAACCTCAGGAAAATACTTGCCTCCATGGGTTTGAGGTGACTGCCAAGGAATATGTGCAAAGGCGATAGTTTTCCAATCATTGTGGGCGTTAACAGACGTGCAAGACGGCAGATCATGATTTGGGTCGTGTTAGACATCAGTATCCTGAGGCATCCATTGCCGGATTCGGAAAAAGTGGAAATTGATTGTCGAGGATTTTTTGAAGGACGGAAGGCTTTGCGGTGGAAGGCATTCGGCTTTTTCACGGATCCAACTTTGGGATCAATCTTTGCACGCAAGGACTGGACCATACGAAATTGAGTCGCGAGGAACATATGCTTTATGTAGGACAGCAGCTCTCGTTTGCCTATGGACGGGACCACAAGGATCAGGTGTTAAATAGTGTCGACGTTGAAATCACGCGTGGTGAAGGCATTTGTTTAACCGGGCCCTCGGGTTCAGGCAAATCCACCCTGCTCCATCTTCTGGGTCTCATTGAAGCACCCCAGGATGGTCAGCTCTTGTTTCTGGGCAAGCCGGTTCATCTTATGAAAGAGGACGAGCTGAACGACCTGAGGCGTTTTCATATCGGATTCGTCTTTCAGGACTTTCAGTTGATTGATGTCCTTTCGGTCGAGGAAAACGTGGAATTCTTTCTGACCCGTCAGCAGATTCCCAAAACATTGCGCAAGGAACGTGTGGAACAGGCTCTTCAGGACCTTGGTCTATGGGAGCATCGCTTCAAACGGCCCCATGAGCTCAGTGGCGGTCAAAAGCAACGGGTGGCCGTAGCCCGGGCTCTTGCCAAACATCCCTTGGTGGTCGTCGCCGATGAACCCACGGCCAGTCTTGATAGTAAAACAGGCCGTCAGCTGATGGAAAATTTAAAAGCGATTCAGGAACAGCGCGGTGTAACGCTCATTCTCGCCTCCCATGATCCTATGGTGCTGGAATTCGGGCTGCGGGAGATCCGCTTGCGCGATGGTCGTCTCAACCCACCGAACAAGGGGACTCGTTATGTTGGCTAAGTTTGCCCTGCGCAATATCCGTCGGAATCAAAGACGATCCCTGGTGGCCCTCGGCACGATCGCCGTTGGAGTTTTTGGTTTGCTCTTCCTTCAAGGATTTTTTTCCGGGCTGATTGCTCTGCATAAGGAAAACTCGATCCATTCGCGCTTCGGTCACGGCCAGATCATGACCAAGGGTTATTGGGGGCAGGCCTTTGAAAAGCCATGGGAGCATTGGCTGAAGGACCCCGAAGCTATCATGCAGTATCTGCGGCAGCAGCCCCACGTTCAAGCTGTGTTTCCTCGCGTGCAGTTTTTTGCATTGCTGAGCAATGGGCGCATGAACGTGGCGGGTCGTGGGCAAGGTGTGGTAGGGGCCGAGGAGAAGAATTTTTTTAACAAGATGAATTTCATTGAAGGCGGCGCCATTGGCGGCCAGCGCGATGGAATGGTTCTGGGTGTTGGTCTGGCCCGCGCCTTGGGCGTGAAGGTGGGCGATAACCTCACCGTCATGGGTCAAACGATTGATGGCACCATCAATGCCATCGATGCCCGCGTCACCGGAATTTTTCAGGTGGGTATGAAGGAGGCTGATGACACCCTCTTTCAGGTGCAGCTGAGTGAAGCGCAGATCCTGCTCAACACCCAGAGTGTCGAGTCCATCACCATAGGCCTGGACGATGAAGCCCATTGGGAATCTCTGAGCCAGGGCCTCGGATCGACGTTTCCTGATTATGAGGCGTTATCCATTTATGTCCTGGACCAGGTGTGGGCGGAGAACGGTCAGCTTTTTCTCACGGCCCTTTTGAATATCTTTCGTCTCGTGTTTCTCGGCATGATCATGCTGGCCATTTATAACAGCGCTTCGAACACAGTCCTTGAACGCAAGCGCGAACTCGGCATGCTAAGGGCCAATGGTGAATCACCACAGGATTTAATTCAGCTGCTGGTTTTGGAGGGACTCTATCTGGCTTTGGCCGGAGCCACTTTGGGTATTATCATGACGTTGGTGGTTCATATCCTATCAGGTCACGGGATCCCGATGCCGCCTACGCCTGGCACCAATCGCCTCCTTCCTGTACGCCTGCATCTGGAAAGCAGTTCGATCGCCATGGCTCTGCTGCTGGGTGTGCTGACGTCGACGGCGGCAACCTTTCTTTCAACGCTGCAAGTTTTGAGGCTTTCGATCGTACAGGCCATACGGGCCGCGGCATGAATTCTGCAGAGTAAGGATCAGAGCTCAGCTCTGATTCCTCTCGATCCCGATAAAGTTAACGTAAATCCGCATGGTACAAGGCTTCGCTAAACAAACACCCCATAAAACACCTTTTATATCAGTTGATCGCAGGCAAGGGCGATGATTCCTGACCATGAATGCCTCTCTGTTAATTTTTGGGCCTCTCTATTATATAATAATATTAATGACTTACATAAACTCCACAAAAGTTCTCTGGTTAAGCTGACCACATTTTCACACGTTGATCTGGGGGCTAAGTGACGAAGATCGTGCAAAACCAGCGGCGGCCTCGCGCTTGCAATATCTCAAGTACGCAAGCAATCAAGCACACACGAGGGAGTTCAACGTATGGCTAGCAAATGGTCTTTGGATCTCTTAAACAAGGCCTGCACAGCGGTTGAAGAAGAAAAATCCCGTGCCTTGGCTGAACAGGATCCCAAACTCGTCCTGGAGGAGTTTCTGCAAAAGGTCATGGATGAACCTCGTGAAGAGGATCCTGTGCATGATGCCTATCGTATATATTACGGCATCGCATGTATCGCGATGCTGGCTGATTCATCCGCGTCGTCGCAAACGATCGTGCCCAAGTTGGAGCGCATTATCAAAAGCCTTTTGCTGCGCAACAAGGTTAAGCCACGCAAGAGTCAGCTCGGTCATGTTTATCGTCAGGTGGCCGAAGTTCTCGGCTACTACTATTGTCAGAAGGGTGACCTTGATGCCGCCATGTGGGAAGTCTCGATCGGTCATACCCTGGCTCAAGGCAGCAGTCAAAAGCCAGGCGAAATCAGTCAGTTCACTTACGCGCATCTGGCGTTAAATAATGGTTCGGCCATGCTCTCCTGTTCGCTCTTCCGCCAGATCAAGGAAGGGACCCAAAGTAAATTCTGGTATCAGGCGGCTCTGGTCGGTGAGATTAAATCCTTACGATTGGCAGGACATCGAGCCACGATTCCAGTCCTGCTGAAAGAACTGAATACACTGGAACTGAACGAACGCGTCAAGGAACATGCGCTTTGGGAAAATATGATGCATGACATGCCCGAGGATCTGGACGCCTGGATTCTGGCCCAGGACGAGGACAACATGCGCCCGTCTCTGGCCGTACGACTGGCCCTGTGGCTTTATGCCCAGTCCAATCCTACCGCGCATCTTGATACGATTAAAAAATTGCGCAAGCATCGCAGCTTCTTCAAAAGGCTGGTGCTGGATCAAAAAACCAAGGTCGCGGTTCGTGCCTGGGAAATGATTGATAGCCTTTATGACAGTTCGGTACCATTTGAGGTGCGTCTGCGCCAGGCCAGTACCGTCATGGAAATGATCAGCAAAATGTATATCGATGCCCGCTGCATGACCCTCGTGGCACTGCACCGCTGGGTGATGCGCAACAGCCAAAGTCATCTAAGTCTTTTAGTGGAAGAGGAATATCGATCCCTGAGTTTGCGCCTGAGCCAGGGCATGCAGTCGGATGTACTGAATCTGATGGAAAACGTCGCCAAGGGCCGCCGGATTCTGCAGGATATTTTTCCGCTCGTTTATACTCTGAGCGCACCGTCACCTTCAATCAATCGCACCGTGGGCCTGCAAGCTGAACTTGTCCAGGCCGGCGATGAGATTCATGTGAATGATCTCTTCAATCTGAGTTTAGGTGCTTGATTCTCAAGAGCGCACATCCAGAGGACGGTTGCTTGCGAGAAGCAACCGCAAGATGGCCCTTTCATAGACTTAAAGAATGGGCCTATTTAAACGATGGGAGTGCGATTGGCATCATCGAGGCCTCCACCCATGAAAGCGTCCCTTTCTCTGGGTTTGCGGGTGTCTGTGCCTTCTATGACATTGCTGGACTCTTCGCCCGTCATGGAAATGTCCTGAGCCCCACTCGCTTCAAGTATGTCTTTCGCACGTTTGGCCCATTCACGGTTATCGGAATGGACTGACATCAGCATGCCACCGTCCTTAACCAGGCCTTCATAGCGCTTGGCCTCGTATTCAGGAATTCCCATTCCAATCAAGGCGCCGGTAATGCCACCCAAAGCACCTCCAGCACCTGCCCCCGCCAGGGCAGCGAGTATGGGTCCGGCTGCGATAAAAGGTCCAACTCCAGGAATAGCCAGGCTGCCTATTCCTACCAACCATCCCAGCGTACCTCCGAGCACGGCTCCCGTCGCAGCACCAGTGGTTGCTCCTTCTGGGGCTTTGGTTTCCTTTTCGACGGCAAAATCCTTGGTTCCCTGGTTGTCAGGGAAGAGAACTGAGATGTCTTCGTTCCGGAAGCCTGCGGCACTCAGAGCGTCAACGGTCCTCTCCAAAGTTCCATGTTCGCGAAAAATTCCATAAACTGAGATATTTTTGTTAGCCATGGATCGTCCTCCTCTGAACGGTAATGTTCACTTGGACCTTAGTCGATTATGGACTGAGAAGGAATATTAAGTTCTCGTTTCAGTCAACGGATCGGCTGGACTCCTATAAGGCCATCGTTCAATCGGTAAAATACTCCATAATTATTGTCGGCCTCCTGATCACTTGTGACGGAAAGGCGCAGATCGTTCCATTTCGTCTCAGATTCCAGTAGGCCTTGGCTCTCCCAGAGTTCCAGTCCCGATCCAAAGACTAAGGCGCGGCGCGCTGAAAAACCTTGCTTGATACTTCCATCTTGCACAAGCACGCTGATGTCCCTGCCGTGATTCGGATCCACGATAAGAAACGCTTTGAGCACTCTTGATTCTGCATTCAGAAATCCGCTCAGACCTGCGAAACTGAGTCCTGTCCCCAGGAACGCATCGTTTTGGTAACGGATCGGACGATAGTCCTTGCCCTCGTTATTATCCCAGAATTGTTGATCTTCAACCTGATAGGAAAAAGCAAAAGCTTCAACGGGACCGATCACGGCAAAGGTCCATGCTTCAAATCCGTCTCTGGCTGGCGCCAGGTAAGTCGCTGGCACCGTTTGCCAGGTTTGGCTCCATGGGGACTTATAAACGACTTCGACCACTTTTCGGAATGCGATATTTTCGACCTCGACAACCCCTGAAAGACCCTCACGCCTATAGCAACCACTTACGGGTGGGCACTGAATGCTCTGGGCCCAAGCCAAACGCACCTCGTCAGCAGCCAGAGCCTCAGAACCATCGGTGAAACTCAGGGATACGAGACAGAACATCATCCCTGTGGAAAGTCTTGTGAGCATAATTATCTCCATGTGTGTTTGGCCTGACTCGACGAGACGGCTGTGATTCTCTGTCATCCGAATTCAACGGCTTGTCAAGTGACAGTGGGCCCGGCCTGATTTTTAGCACGCGCTTAAGCCCATAAATTACCCATGTTTCCAATATGGAAACAAAATTATGCAAAACAGCGTCTTCACCGTTGGTCCACGTGATGGCCTATCGTATTCAGAAGGAGTTAAACAGCCCGTTGATATCACTGAAAGGAAACTCCAATGAAGACCTTTGCTCGCCTTCTGCCCCTGATCGCCATCCTGAGCGGCGCCACGACTGCCACTGCTGCCGAATACACTTCATTCCGACATCCGGCGAATCAATTGAGCCGACAATTTATTGATGGTTCATGCCTGTATAAAATTATCTACGGCAACTATGGAAGCACGCCCTACGCGACGGTTCACCTCTACGGCGGCAAATGCGGGACAGGCGAAAAACAACCGTATGTCGTGGTCGATTATGAACCGAATTCTCTCAACTCAGGTTCGGGAGACCCAATTGGTGGCAAGGATGTCTGTGGATCTTATATCGCATTCCAAGCCACAGGTGCCAGCGGCCACATTGCAACGAGAATGTGGGTCTATTTTCCTGTTACGAACAGCTGGAAACTTTTTGCACCTGACGGCGAGCGCCCCACCGTGCCTGCCAGTCCTTACTGCTGATGGCCACCAGGGATCGAGCGCTGGCTCGGTCCCGGTCACACGGATCGTCTTTTCTTTTCGCGGATTCATGCAGCTCGGCCGGGGACCATCTTAACATCACCCGCGCTAGGGGGAACAAATCCCCGGGCATATATGACGTAGAATGGATCGCTGCCGGGCCTTTGGGTCACTTTCTCGCAACCGGATGTCATGCCGGCAAGTGGGTATAAATATCGAGAAAACATGAGGGATGGATGCAGCAAAAACCTCGAAATGCCGTCTTCATCGTGGACTGGCAGCGAGCTTCCTAAACAGGATCGGTTCGATTATAGTGCCCCCGTTCGTATCCCTTAACGAGGTTAATCCAAACCCATGCTGCTCAATTTCATTCGATGCCTTTCCATGCTGGTACTGGGCGTTGGCCTTTCTGGTTGTCATGACCAGTTTCGAGGCGAATGGCAGCAGGCTGCGCGAGTCTGCGGCCTTGCTCCTGAAAGCATCACGAAGGACGAGGTCCTGGTGCAGCTGCAAACCCCGGATGGCCAAAGCCTGGAGCCGGAGCATCTGCTGACGATCCGCAGTCGTTTTTTAGAGGCCGAGCGCAATGCGAGCGAAATAACCCTGAGTCCAGGGGGATGTGCCCATGTCCCCTTGCGCAACGGAGTCCTTCAGGTAGTCTCGGGGACGTTTGGCTGGAGTCTGGCTGAACCTTTGCAGCCCACCAACGGCGACCGCCTCCTGCAGAAGCGTCTGATCCCTTCGCCTCAAGCCGAGGCCGAACTCCAATGTCCGGAAGAAGGTTTTTTCGCCAACGACAGCCTGGACTCGCCCCTGCGCTGGAGCAGTACGGGATCGCTTCAGCCCTTTCATTTGGAGCTGATCGCGGAAGACGAGGCTGTGGGCACGAGCGTAAGGCTCTTCGAGAAACCCTATGGAGAAAACCTGCCGGCTTCGCCCGTCATCCTTGATACGCGGGTGCTGGCCGAGGGCCGATATCTTGTGAAGCTTAATTTCAGCAGCAGCACAGAGGGGTGGGATCAGCCGCGTCTCGCGCCTGCAAAAAAAGCCAGTTGCCCTTTGACAGTTCTGCATCATGCGCCTTTGGTCGGAGGTTGGGACTCTCTCTCACTGACGCAAGCTTTACCTGTGTATGCGAAAAACTCGATCCTTCCCTGGCATAGCTCAGGTCCCGAGAGTCAACTGCTCGTCTGCCGGGAAAAGAGAGGCGCGGATCAGGATATGATCAGCAGCCCTCGCCTTGATGATGACCAATGTCCCGCTCAGGATCTGTGCAAGGATCCTCATAATTTTGAAGCCGTGACAAAAGTGGTGGCGGACGCAGCCGGTGTTTTCGACTATTTTTTAATTGTGAAAAATAAGGCGGGCATCCGCTCAGGCCCACGCTGTCGGACCATCGTTGTCAGCGACAGCAAACCGAAGCTGGTCGTGAACTGGAAAAATCCAGATTGGAATCGCACCCTCACTCATATGCAGCTGCCGCATGCGACGGTCAGCCTTACGTTGAACGCCTTGCATGCACAGCTCGATGATCGCGAACTTTCGGACCGACTGGAGTGCCGTGTCGATTTCATTCGTGCGGATCAATCCGTTCTCCCGGGCAAGGATCTTCTCTGTCTCAGCGGACGGTGCGAAGGCCGC
>NZ_DASQYZ010000246.1:0-6760 GCF_035638955.1 Oligoflexus sp.
GCAACAAGGAATGTGGCGCGGGTATCAGTAAAAGGTTGGATCGGTGGAAGCCGGATGAGCCGAGAGGTTCCCGTCCGGTTTTAAGAGGGGCTCTGGATGAAACGCCAGGGTCTACTCACCCTTATATCAAGGTCAAAGGCCTGTGGAAATACCTTTACCGGGCAGCGGATAAGGAAGGCAATACCGTCGACTATTTGCTGACGGCAAAGCGCGACGGGAAAGCCGCACAACGCTTTCTCTCCAGGGCTGTCAGGTTAAATAACGAACCCATAAAAGTCACCATCGACAAAAGCGGAGCCAACGCCGCTGGCATTCAGGCCTATAACGACGACGAAGGCGCCGATATCGAAATTCGTCAGAACAAATATTTGAACAACGTTATCGAGCAGGACTATAGGCCCATCAAATAGTTATGCAGAGCCACGCTGGGCTTTGGGAGGTTTCGAACGGCAAAGATCACAATCGGTGGCTTTGAGTCGATGAGGATCATTCGAAAACGACAGCTCGAAGCAGAGGGATACACCGCTGCTGAGATCTTCTATTCCGTGGCTGCAAGATTGCTCGCGAATCCAGATATTTCCTCGCTCAGAGTTTGCAAACGCAAAATAAAGCCCTATTATCTCTGTCCCATGAAGAAGATCGTGGAAAGACCTGCTCCACAGAGAATTTTGAGAGTACCGGCAAGCCCGACCCAAAACCAGAGCCAACACCAACCCCGACGAATACTCCTGAACCATCACGCGACCCGGAACCCGCTCCAGAACCAGAACCCACTCCCAGGGCTTCGCTGCTCAACTATCGCAGCAGTTTTGCTCAACGCAACGTTCGTCTGAACCTGCCAAAATTGCCTGAATTCCTGCTCCTTCAAACCCTTGCAGCATTTTCTGGAAACGACCGTCTTAATCGAAGTCGTGATTCACAATTCCAGGAAAGGTCTGTTTCCTATGAAATTCATCAAATATTTCTCATTGCTTGCAGCACTGAGTCCCGCCGCTTTTGCGGCTGATGTCACCGATCACGTGCTGGCCATCCAGCAGGGCGAGTTGCACAAGCTGAAACAGAATCTGGCACAATTCGACCGCTATTCTATATACAGTCCCTCCTGCTCCTCGATCTTCCAGGAGCTGGCCCAGTGGAAGCAGTCGAGCGCTTCAAAGCGAATCGATATCAAACTGGTGAGTAACAAGCTCAGAACAGCGGACGCTAACGTTCCGAATTTCGGCTTTGCCAGCTTTGGCGAAGGCCAGATGGTCATGGAAGGCAGCAACCTCGCTGGGACCTATCTCAAGTACTACAGCGACCGCAAAAACGGCACTCAGGCCTTTAACGTCGCAGCGCCGGACACGGTGAAAATCACCCTGGAACCGCGTGGCTCGGGTTATGTGAATCTTGTGACCTGGGGCAACACGCGCTTGGATTTGGAGGGTGTGATCTGCACCCGCGATTCGTTTGGAGCCCAAATGGTAGCCCGTTATCGTGAAGGCAACGGAACCAGTATGATACTAGTGTCCTTCCACAAAGGTGAATAATCATGAAACGTTCTTCCTGGTTCATCGGCCTGATCATGCTCGCTCTCAGTGGACACGCGTGGAGCGTCCCCGGGGTCACCTCCGCACACATCACACAAATTCGTCAAGTCAAAAGCTATTTCAATAAAGCAGGCGAATGGAACGGCACGACCCCCGAGCGCGAGGTTCAATGGCTTGAGGGCACTGCTCTCCAGGGCCGCGACTATCGTGTGACGGCTCTTGCAGCTGATGCCGATCAAAAGGCCTGCGCGCGTCTGTGTGCCGAAGACCTTTACTGCGCCGCCTTCACGTTCATCCCTGTATCGGGCTCGATCACGGTACCCCAGTGCTCGCTGAAATATAACGGATTTACAGCTGGGGCCCAGGCCGGAGCAATCTCAGGGCTTGTGCGGGCGCTTCGCTAGTGCCCGAAAGTCGTTTCATAAAGGACTTCATCAAAGATATCGATGATCAACTGTGGGCTCTTGATTACAGCGCTCACCTGTACCGCTTGAAATCCGATCGAACCTGGGAATCAGTCCTGGAGGATGACGAAGTTCTGTCGCGTCTTAAAATCGACCGTATGGGCGTTCACCAGTTGGTGCCGACACCCGCGGGCGGGATTTTCCTCCAGCTGCCAAACCAGCCACTATTGCGCGTATCGCCTTGAAAGACGTGCCTATTAAAAAAAATCATTTACGACAACAAAATAAACCGCCTCGGGCCATCGCCTTCGAAAAATTAACCAGAACGATGAACAAAAACCTGCCATCTAAAAATTTCCTGAGAGAAGCGGCAACATTCGTCCGAGCGGTTTCGTCTTACGTCACGTGAGAAGTCCTGCATCCGTCTGAAAAAAGCTCGAACAATGAAAAATCATTCAGGTCTTGCAGTTTTTGCAACCTTTGCTTTATGTCATTTTAGCTAGCTTGGAGCCAAACCATGTCTACTTCATCGAAGTTTCTGAAGTATTTCCTTCCCGTCGGCATGCTTGTCTATGCATGTGCTCCGGGTTCAAAATCCAAACTTGCTGATATCGCCAGTTCTGAAGGCGAAATTCATACGCAGGTGTACCGAGTGACTCAAAGCTCCGGTGGGGATTCGAAAATTGTCGCTCTGATGGGCCCCTATGCGGGACCTTCCGGAAAAACTCTGAAAGCTATCACCATGGAAGGCTGTGAGAGTGAGCAGGAAGCTTACAAAGTCCTGGGCATAGATAAAGTCAAGGATGAGAACAAATTGTTCACATCGGAAGAGAAGACGCAATATTCTTTGAATGTGTGGGATTCGGTCGATGGTGATCCGGAAATCTTCACCAACTTCTTTGGTTACGGCAAGCAATCGATCGCTTGCAAACCAGCGGTGCAACAGAAGACAACCTGGTACTGGTACCAAAACTTCGACGGCACCGATACCTTCTACTTCCCCAATAAAACCGAAAATCCCGACTTCTACTATAGGATCACTCCAGCTTGCCAGCCGCTCTTGGACAAGTTCAAGGAAGCCTTCGATCCTTCCTATCAAGAGATCAGCTTTTCCATTCCCGATGCTGTCGGGGATCATGTGCAGGATCTGGCTTGTGCCGCTTCCAACGTCATTCTAGAAAGCCCGCTTTGGGGCGTGAGCGTTAACTACCTCCGCACCGCCAACTTCAATTTCAAATTCGGCGCTGCGGAATCTGAATTCAATAACTCCGTGCTCCTGGTGACCTACCGCTCGCCCCAGGGCGTCGTGAGCTACTTCCCCATCTTGAGCATCAATGGCGAGCGTTTGCCGAAAAATTCAGTGAGGATCATGACGGACAGCTTGAAAGCCAATCTGGATGCTTTCATTGAGAAAGTCACACCGATCATTCCGCCGATCCTCACGATCGCCCGAACGACGATTTCCACCAAAGATGCGGAAGCCTTCCTCGCGGCCATCCCGACCACAGCTTTCTACGATATTTGCTTGGAAGGTGCCCCTGCGGCTTGTTCCAACAAAGCCTACTGGGCAACCTCTGTGCAACGACCACCGTTTGAAGATGGAGAGCTCGACTTGCGTCCGCTCTATTCCTTGGTGCCCGCTCCTCTCAAGACGACCGAAAAGACCCTAATCAACAAGCGTTTAGCTGATGTGGTCAGCATCAATCAACCCGGGGTTGTCGAGCCTCGCCGCTTTGGTTTTGAGACTTGCGGTTCGTACAGCTTGAGTTCGATGTTTGGTTCCACCCAGAAAAACGGCCCCATTGTGGATTCCACGAGTTTGGATGATCTGAAGCGGGAATCCGTGGGCTATACAACCAGCTTCCGGACCATCGCTGCGGAAAAAACCATCGGCTGCGACTACCCGGCAAGCCTAGTTTGCAATATCGAAGTCCAGGATGAAGCCAGTCTACGGGCAGCACTGTCCGGCACTTCCTGCCAGCCCAATGCCGTCATGCTCAACTTGGCCGTCACCAGTGACATTAAATTGTCTGCTCCGATCAAGTTGACTTTGGATGGTAGCGGCACTCAAGCCGAACGAGCCATCGCCGAGAAATTCGCCAGTATCAAAGAAATTCAATGGCACGGTATTCCGGTCAAAGAGGGCGACAACACTAGGCCACCTAAAATCATCAAGAATTATGCGAACCCTGACAACCAAAGCATGATCAAGTTGGCTGGAATCAATCGCCTGTACATGGAAGGGATCGTCCTCAGCAGCAACATCGCTTCCATGGATCAAACAGCCCTGTCGCTCTACGGCGTGGGTTCAGCTTACCTGGACGGCCTGCAGATCCGGTCCTTGAATCCCTTCACCTCTTTCACTTCGGGAATCTATCTGTCGAATACCCGGCTCACGGCCAGCAACCTTTCGATCGATGCCGCCAACAACGGTATCTTGAGTTCGGCAAGCCGAGTGATCCTGCGCGGTCGCGACAACCACGTGAATATCTATAGAAGTTCGGAAACGACAGGCATCGATTTGGTGCACTCCTTGGCAGCGATCGAAGGCGCCGATCTTTCCGCTGACTACTCCGTGTCGCTGCACTATGGTTCGGTCCTCTACGGTCAGGTCATCAAAGTCAAGGGCACTGGCAGCGGATCTTCGATCGGGTTTCTCTACCAAAACAAAGCATCCTATGCTCTGGTCGCCGAGAAAGCTGAATTCAGCAATCTGTTTGCAGATGTTTACTTCACCGACGATAGCCTATCGATCGTCAACGGTCTGACGATCAAGAGCGATCTTCGGGTTGGCAGCGCGATCTGCGCCAATGTCGAGACACTCACTGACAGAATTTGCAAAAAACCATAAGCGGAGGAAGTCCAATGAAACGCCTTTTACCCTTAATATTCGCTGGTTTCTGTTTCTCGACCTATGCGGGCGCCGATGAGCCGGATGTCGCCATTTATGACTACCGGCCCGCCAGCGGTCCGAGTCTGGTCTTCAAATCCGGCACCAACTATTTCAAGTTGTACTGCGATGATTCCAATCGCCTTGAACAGATGGTGATAGGCCTTGGATTCAATCCTCGGAAGAAATTCACCGCGGTCACAACAAGTCATGCCGAATACAATACTATTACCACCAACCTGACAGCCGACGGCCTCTTTTGCAAAGGCTTTGCCAGCTTCACCGGCGCGCTGGTCGGAAACGGCAATACCCCTGCGACTCCGCCTCCCGCTGACGGTGCCTTGAGCTTCGACAACTCCTACCGGCTGGTGAAATTCAAGGATCTGTTTTACGTCCATAACCCGATCGCCAAACAGTTTTTTGAAATTGGTTGCAATGGCCTCTTGGACAATGTCGAATACAACCTGCTCGATAAAAAACCCTACGGCACGACCCAAAGGATCTTTGACCAGGCGACCCTCAAGAGCAAGCTGCAGTGCGCTTCAGGTACTCTCATCTTGAATCCGCAGGCGCCTAAGTTCAATCAAAACACCGTAACCCAGGCGGCGATAGCCGGCAGCGCCATCAGCTACAAATTCCAAGTGACTGATCCTGAATCCGACCCCATCCAGGTCTTTTTGAAATCCAAGAACTGCCCTTGGCTGAAATTGGATCCGGAAGGCCTGGAAATCAGTGGAACCAGCTACCCTTCAACCGTTCCTTACAGCTGCAACGTGACGGTAGGGGCCTTTGGGGGAGGGGAATTCTCGGACCAGGACTTAACCCTGACCGTGAATATCGAGCCTGTGAAAATCACCAGCATGACGGCTGGTTTCCGCCGCAACTGCATCAAGACCAACAACGGCAAGGTTGCTTGCTGGGGACCTGCGGATAGCGTAGCGGGTGCCAATGTCAAAGAAATGGCCTTGCTGGTGAATGCTGATCTTATCGCCGCGAACAAAACCTTCAATCCCCGTTACGCGGGCATCTATTTCACCAAGGGCAATGAACTCTTGATTCTGAAAAACGGGGCGACCGACGCCACTCGCGTTGCTCTCTTGCCCTTGCCAATCAAAGCGCTCCAGGCTGGTGCGGAACCAGCTTGCGTGCAAACCACCGACAATCTGGTTCGCTGCTACGGCGAGCGGGTTGCGAATTATGATTTGCCAAGCGACACGGCGCCCGATACCTACACCAGCTTCATGTACGGTGCTGGAATCTTCTGCGGCGAGCATGATAGCACTGGCACCGTTCAGTGTCGCTTCCCAGCTCTGTCGATGCCTTTGGGCGCTGCTGGTCAATCATACGGAGCCGGCGGATCGCAGGTTTGTGGTGTGATGAACTCCGGATCGCTCAGCTGCCTCACCCGCGATGCCAACGACGCCGTGGGCGTGAACAAGCCAACCACAGGCTTCTACAAAAAGGTTTCCAACGGCAATGATTTCGCCTGTAGCCTGAGCCGCGAAAACACCGTGCAATGCTGGGGAAGTTCCGACACCTATGGCCAGATCTTCACTAAGCCGGAGTTTTTCGGCGACCTGCAGATCCAGGACATCATGTCCGGTTTCGATCACTCCTGCGTACTCGGCACCAACGCTCAGACCACCATTTGCTGGGGCAGCCGCTTCTTTAATGATTTGACCGATGGCGTCTCCGGTGTGCCGCGCAAGATAAATATCAATGATATGCTCCCCGAACTCGCAGGTTGGGAGGTTGTGCAATGAACAAGAGGCTCAACATGAAATTCACAATGAATCGAATCACCGTCGCTCTGTTTTGCTTGTCGATACTGGCGCTCGGCGCCTGCCAGCGATCTAAAGCGAACTCGAAGCTCTTCAACTCGCAGACCGATGATATCGTGAGCGGCATCTCCATCGATCCCACTGTGACGGCGCGGA